>JAZKHH010000024.1:0-4516 GCA_040385465.1 Pseudomonadota bacterium
TCGGTGTAGATCGCCTCGGCCAGCTGCACCGCCAACGCCGCCGTGCCCGCCTCGCCCAGCACCTTCACCACGCCCGCCATCTCCGGCGACGCCAAGATCCGCTCGGCCAGCCCCAGGCTCTCCTTGCGCAACGACGCCTCCACCGCCGCCCGCGCCGCCACAGGATCGCCCTTGGACCCGTGCTCGTCCACCGCCGCCTCGACCGCCGAGCGCGTCTTCAGCCCGGCCTCGGCACCCGCGCTGGCGAGCGGGGCCTCAACCACCACGTCGCCCAGATCGGCCAACCCCAGCGCCTCGGGCCCGAACAGCGGCACTTGCCCTTGCAAGGCCAGCCCTTGCTCGAGGTAACGCGCCGTGTGGCCATCCTGCATCTGCAAGTCCATCGATTCGGTGAACCCTGCGGCCAGGCCACGCCGAACAGTGGGCAGATCGCGGTAGGCGTCCATGGCCAGCAGATCAGCGTCTTGCAGCACCGCCTCGCCTTCGGCGCTGAGCGGCACCGTCCGGCGGTCCGACCGCAGTTGGTCGAAGATGAGGTGGTGGTTGTGGGCTGCGGCCAGCTCGGTGCGCTCGTGGTCGTAGGCCAGCAGCACCGAGGCGCGAAAGGCATGCCGCGCTTCTGGCGTGTCGTAGATCGCGTCGATGAAGGGCCTCAGTGAGGCGGGGCGCTCCAGTGCCTCTGTCTTGATCGACTCCCGCACCTGCTGCACAGCGGCGCCTTGCAAGCGCTCGAAAGACCAGTCCGGATGCGCTGCCTTGAGGCGGTTGAACGCGGGCAGCACCCGCGTCCTCACCACCTCCGGCTGCCTGACTTCCCTGTCGAGGTAAGCGTTCAAGGCCCGCGGATAACGGCGGAATCCACCGGAGATGATGCGCGCGCCGGCGCCGTCCAAGGCGGCGGCCTGCGCGGGCGAAAACTCCGCACGCTCCCGCAGGCGCTGGACGTTCTCCTTGAGCAGGTCTTTGCGGGCGCCATTGTTTGACTCGAAGACGATCCACGACACCGCCTGTCGCGGATCGGCCAGCGACTGCAGCCGGATGGTGCCGCGCAGCCCTTCGAAGCGAGCACTGCTGACGCTGGGGTCCAGCACCACCACCAAAGGGCGCTCGTTGTTGAGGGTGCGGGCGCGGGCCATGACGTTGCGGAAATCGGGCGAATTGGCCGCCAGCGCCTTGAGCCTCGTCTCCACCGGTGCCCACATCTCTTCGCTCACCCCGTCGCCACGCACGAAAGTGGCGTCGACCTCGGCGCTGAAATCGGTCTCGGTCAGCCGGCGGCGGGGTTGCACCGCGCCCACGGGCGCCACCGGTTGTGACAGGTCGCCAACCAAGTCGGCTTCGATGATGTTGGCGGCCAGTGCGAACTGCCGCCCACCCTCGGTCTGAAACCCTGCCCGCACCGCCGCCAGCAAGGACGGCGAGGCCAGCAGCACCGAACGCGGCAACCCGTTGACCGCCTCGTCCAGCAGCGTCTGCAGCGGCGTCGAGGAAGTGGGGTCGAGGGGATCCCACGGCAAGCCGCTGGTGCCGCTGTCGGCCTTGATCTCCGCATCGATGCGCGCGGCCAGCGCCGCGGCGTGTGCGCTGTCTTCGCCCCCTTCGGGCAGGCCGGGGCCCGTGGCGCTGGCATGCAGTCGCACCGAGGCCCCCCGGGCCTGCGCTTGGCCTGGCGGGCTTTCGTCGGGAATGGCCGAGACCATGCCCTGCATCCAGGCCAGCAGCGCCGCCTGGGTGGCGCTGTCTTTCGCAGCGGGATCCGAGGCCATGCGGCGCACGGTGAGCTTGTCTTCAGCGGGGGCAACCTGTGTCATGCAAACTTCCATAGGTGAGCGGCTGGGCAAACAGCGGGCCGCGCCGGGCGGCCGCCAAAGGTCGATTATGCCCAGTTCACCTTGTGGCCTTATTGAGGCCTTGGCGGCGACAGGGTGACGGTGCCGTTAGCGCCCAACGCCAGCACCCCCGTGTCGATGGCTTGTTGCAAGCCTTTCACGCCGATCAGGCCGTCGGCGCCGAAGCGTGCCACCAGCGCCTTGCAGTCGGCCTCGCTCAACCGTGGGTCGTAGCCGACGGCATGCAAGCACTTCCAGACTTCCCGGGCGTTCAACCAGCCGTCGCGATCGCTGCCCTGCCCGTCGGCCTGCACCAGGCGCAGTGCGATGTTCGCCGCCTGCCCGCCGGTCAGGCCGTGGATGCGGCTGCCGTCCACCGACACCCTGCCCTCGGCGTCGATCACCAGCGCCCCATCGCTCAAGGCGTTCGTCAGGTCCGCCTGGCCCACGGCCCCTTGGCCGAAGCGGTCGTAGGCGTTGAGCACGCGTGACAGCGCCACCTCGTCGGTGCCTTGGGCCAAGCGGTAGCCGCTGGCATGCAGGCTGTCGGCCAGCTCGGACGCGTTAATGCGCCCGTCGCCTGCGCCCTCGTGCCGGGCGGTGTCGAGCCCGATCCACCGGTTCGCGATGTGGCCAGCCTGCGTGCGCCAACGCGCTTCGCCCGGGCGGCTGACATGGCACGCGGCGTCCAGCGTGACCTGCCCGTCGGGCTGCACCACCAGCGCCTTGTCCCGGATCACGGCTGCCAACTCTTGCGCCGTCAAGGCCCCGTCGCCGCCAGCGTCATATGCATTGATCAGTCGTCCCAGTGCCTTGTCGTTTCCATCCAGCCGGTAACCGAAAGCCTGCAACCCTTTGCGCAGCTCGCCCGTATTGACCTGCGCGTCACCGCTCGAGCCCGCCGTGATCAGCCGCGCCGCATGGCGCTCGGGGTGGTCCAGCAGGTTGCCCAATACCCCGGCGCTTGGCGACGGGCCACCGTCGGCGATCAGCCGGTCGATCAGCGCGTCGATCGGCTTCCGCGTCAGCCCGTAGGCCGCGTCACCCGCCACCGCACCGACCGCAAAGCCCGCCAGGCTGCCGAACAGCCCGCCCACGAAGAACCCCACCGCCGTGCCCACCCCCGGCACCACGCTGCCAATCGCTGCGCCTGCAGACGCCCCCAGGCCTGCACCGATTTCCCCGCCCACCAGCCCGCCGGCCAGCTCCGCCAGCACCTTGCGCGTGGCGTGGGCCTCGTGGTCGCCATTGGACACGTCGGTGTAGATCGCCTCGGCCAGTTGCGCCACCATCGCTGCGGCCGCTGCCTTGCCCAGCACCTTCACCACCCCCGCCATTTCCGGCGACGACACAATGCGCTCGGCCAAGCCCAGGCTCTCCTCGCGCAGCGACGCCTTCACCGCCGCCCGCGCCGCTGCTGTGTCACCCGTCGACCCGTGCGTTTCCACCGCCGCTTCCACCGCCAGCCGGCTGCGCAAGCCGGCATCGGTGCCGGTGGTCTCGAACAGCGAGTCGATGACGACGTCGGGCTCCACATTCGGCGTGCCGGCCGGCGGCAGTCCTGTGGGCGTGTTTCGCACCAGGGGCGGTTGGCCGCGGTGTTGCAGCCCTTGCTCCAGGTAGATGATGCTGTGCCCTCCCCTCATCTGCACCTCGATGGCTTGCGAGAAAGCCTCTGGGGTGCCCAAGCGCACGTGCAGCATCTCGCGGTAGCGGTCCATGGACACCAGTGCTTCTTCCGACAGCAATGCCTCGGCATCCGGGGTGAGGGGCTGTGTGCGACGAGCGGCCGTGAGGTTGTCGAAGATGAGGTGGTGGTTGACGGCTGCGCTCATCTCGGTGGCCTCGATGTCGTGCGCATATTCCACCGCGGCGCGGAAATCGAGGCGCTTGGCGGGCGTGTCGTAGGTTCTCTCGAGATAGGGCAACAACGAATCTGGATTCGTCAACGCCTCGCGTCCGATTTCAAGGCGAAGCCGCGTCAGCGCCCGCTGCCGTTGCCGCATCACCGTCCAATCGGGATGCGCTGCGGCCTCCTCGGCAACATAGCCTCTCAAGGTTTGCAACGTCTCGGGGCGGCGAATTTCCTGGTCAACATACGCCAGCAGGGCTGGCGGAAAACGTCGAAGACCCCCTGACAGAATGCGCGCACCCATGACGTCAAGCTGGGCCGCTTGCGCGGGTGTGAACTCCGCGCGCTGCCTCACATTCAATACGCGCTGCGAAAAGTTGTCCAGCTGGGCACCGTTGTTGGTCTCGAACACAATGCCCGAAGCCGCCTGCTGCGGATTGGCCAGGGAGTTGAGTTCGATAACGGCGTCCTGGGCGAAGAGCCGCGCGGTGCGCACCTCTGGGTTGACAACGATCCGCAGGGGCCGGCCGCGGGTGAACCTGCGGGCCCGAGCCATGACGTTGCGGAAGTCCGGCGAATTCTCCGCCAGCGCGCGCAAGATCCGCTCGACCGGCGCCCACTGCTCGAGCGGGACTTCATCGCCGGGCTTGAACGTGGCATCGAACTCGGCGTTGGCGTCGGTCTCGGTCAGCCGGCGGCGCGGTTGAACCCCACCCGCGCGCGCGACGGGTTGCGACAAATCGCCCACCAGCGCGGCTTCGATGACGTTGGCCTCCAACGCAAACTGCCGCCCGCCCTCGGTCTGGAACCCCGCGCGCACCGCCGCCAGCAGGGC
>JAZKHH010000025.1:0-112274 GCA_040385465.1 Pseudomonadota bacterium
TGTGCAGCGATAGCCGACGGTGGGCTGAGGTAACGAGTCCGCGTTCTTGGCCACGTTGCAGTCATCCAGAGGCCTTCGATAACAGGAAATGAGAGTCTGCTCGTGGCGCTGGTACAGACATTCTTTGAAGGGCAAGCTGCGGCGTACAAACCACGCTTTGAATGACCTGCTCGCATTTTTCGACCCACAGGAAAGGCGGCCTGCTAGGCTATCCGTAATCGCACCCCTCCACATTCGTTTCATGCCCCTTTTCACCGTCATCGCGGAGTTCGACGGAGGAACCTACGCTGGGCAGGTACGTGCCCGGTCGATCGGCTTAGCTCTGCAGAAGTGGGCCTCTGCTATCGGCAGTGGAACAGTCACAGGCCTCACACCCATCGCGCACAAGCAACTAGTGTCAGCAATCGAGGGGCAGCCACCCGTACCGCTCGCAGAACTCAAAAGTGCTAGGTGCTTCAGCATGGTGCTTCGCGGAAAGCTCATGCTTATCCATGCTGTACTCACGGCTGAGTAGCGACTTGTGTTGCGATGGCTAGACTTCTTCGATCGGCCATCTGCAGACGTTCAGTACCGGCAGCATTCGGGCACTTCATCGACCTGCACCACGCGGCGCCGATCAAGCACGTGCGCGCAACTCCCTCACGCCGCGGCCCAGCTTGCGTCGCAACAAGGCGCGAAGGGTCACACCGTCGGAGTAGCCGATCTGTGCGGCGATTTGGTCGACGCTCTCGCTGCCGGTTCGCAGCAGATGCACCGCACGCTCGACGCGCAGATCCTGGAAGTACGAGAGGGGTGTCTTGCCCAATACGCTTTGCACGCGCCGCGCCAAGGTGCGTTCACTGGCGCCCGCTGCGATGGCCGCATCGGCGAGAGAGAACCCGTGCGCGAGTTGCTGCCTGGCCCAGCCCTCAAAGCGCTCGACCACCGGGTCGGCATGGGCTAGGTGATCGGGGATCACGAACTCAGCTTGCGAGCTGCGGGACTCTACCAGCAGGTATCGCGCCGCCAGAGCCGCCAGCGCCGGGCTACGGCTGCGCACGACGCTCAATGCCAGGTCGAGATGGGCCAAGGCGGCGCCGGCCGTGGTGAAGCCGGCCGAATTCACAAGCATGCGGGACTCGTCGAGCGCCACTTGCGGATAGCGCTGCCGAAACATTGGCGCCAGCCACCACGAAGTTGTGGCGCGCTGGCCATCTAGCAGCGCGCTCTCCGCCAGCAAGAAGGTGCCGGTGCAGGCGGCGCCAGTGGCCGCGCCGGCGCTTGACCATTGCTGCAACGCGACGATCGCATCGGCCACGTCCGCATGCGCGAGACGCGCGGCGAGCGCGTCTGGCATCTTGGCGCCGAGCGCGGGCACCAGAACAACGTCAGGGTTTTGCACGCGGTGCACTGGCACGACCGGTACCGCCAGACCGTGCGCGGTGCGCACGCGACGCCGAACGCCGACCACCGTGACGTCGATGGGCGGCGGCGCCTGTGCGAGCGAGCCCGCCAGTTCATTGGCCGTGCTCAGTGTGTCCATGAGTGCAGCAAACCCCAGGTCGAACACGCCATCAAGAACAAGAAGATGTAGATTCATGGCAAAAATGATATCAATGTTGGCATTCCTGCCACTCGCGGAAATTGCCGTCGTACCAGAGACTTCGGACTCGCCAACACTGTCAACCGTTCAACCAGAGGATCACCACATGACCAAGTTCGCCCTGTTCGTCCGCCTCGAAGCCAAGCCTGGCCAGGAAGCCGCCGTTGCCGATTTTCTGGGAAGCGCGTTGCCGCTCGCCAACGCCGAATCGGGCACCACCGCCTGGTTCGCATTGAAGTTCGGCCCATCGACGTTCGGCGTCTTTGACGCTTTTGCGGACGAGGCCGGCCGCGAGGCTCACCTGCACGGCCCGATCGCCGCCGCGTTGATGGCGAACGCAGCCGCCTTGCTCAGTACACCGCCAAACATCGAGAAGATCGATCTGCTGGCGGCGAAATTGCCTGGCTGACGAGCTGACCGCGGCGGCGAAGGTGAAGCTCCGTATGGCTTGAGTGACAGGGATGAAGAGGTCCTGTCCTCGTGGGCCGCTCCTTCAAAGCGATCCCCATTGAACCGCGCTTGCCGGCGGTGGCCGCGACGAAGTAGTCCCAGCCACAAACCGCCTCTGGAAGCGGGCGGCTAGCCCGCACGGTCTCAACCCGCGCGCTGCGCCTCTATCGCCCTGACCACCGTCTACCGGTGTGTGCCCTCCACGGGGCGGCCGGCGTACCGATCCGACCGCTTCGTGACGCCGGATTCAGGGCCGTGGATGTCGGTTCAGGGCCCTGAGCGGAGTTTTGACGAGGCTTTGTGCACGACGGCACCACAGCGAAAGCCGCCGCTGGTGAGTCGTCGTCGGTGCCAACTCCCATGTTGTCATGGCAACCATTGCAACTCGCCGATTTGAAAGTCCGATGTTGTGCGCGGTACAGACGTTAGACCCGCTGGGCGGCTGCCTTGAACCAATCAGTCGCTGCGGGTAGCTATCACCTCAACAGCAACGTTGGGACCGCAGCCGAGCGCAACAAGTCGGTGGTCTTGCTGCCGAGGAACAGGGTTCGCCAAGGCGAGTGGCTGTAGGCTCCCATGACCAGCAGGTCGCACTGCTGCGATTTCACCGCCTCGGCAATCGCGGTCGCTGGGTCTCCGAGGTGATCCTCCATCGACACCTTGAAGCCAACGGCCTCCAGCACGTTGCGGGCCTCCTCGATTTGCTTCGGCCCTTGAACTTGCGGCTTCCCCGCCATGAGCAAGTGGATGGGCAGGCCCTTGAGCAGGGGACTTCCAGCAATCATCTGGATGCCTTGGCGTGTCACGCTTGAGCCATCGAACGCGTACAGAACGCGGCTGGGAGCGCGGAACTCATCAGGCACGGCAAGCACCGGCTTGTTCACAGAGCGGACCACCCACTCCAAGTTACGGCCCAGGTCTCGTTGGGTGGCCTGGGCCGAAGCGCCGCGACGGCCCAGCACGAACAGGCGGACATCCCCCTGAAGCTCTGGGAGCGTGGCCTCCAGCTCGCCATGGCGTTGCCGCACGTCAACCACGAACGCACCCGATGCCATGGCCCGCTCACGCAGCCCGTTGAGGAACAACCGGCCCACCTCCCGGGCGGCGCGTGTCCTCGTCTCGTCTTCGTCGCTCAACTGCTTGAGCAGGTTCTCCTGCGCATCAAGGCCGATGGCCCCGCTGTGATCCTGCACGGCCTCCAGGCGGGGATGCCGGTCGATGACGTGAAGGAGTTCCATGGGCGTCTGCATCCGCTTCGCTGCCCATGTGGCGTAGTCCGCCACGCTCTCGGCGTACTTCGATTGGTCCACGCAGGCCAGCACTTTTTTGTCGTCGTTCATCGGGTGTTCTCCTTCAGTGGCCCATGAGCATGTCGTCCGCGCCATCCTTGTCGTGGATGCCGAAGCGGTCCACCATGGTGGCGCTGGCCTCGTTCAGGCCGATGACTTCGACCTCCGCTCCCTCGCGGCGGAACTTGATGACCGCCTTGTCCAGGGCGCTCACGGCGGTGATGTCCCAGAAGTGGGCGCGGCTCACGTCGATGCGGACCTTGTCGATGACTTCCTTGTAGTCAAAGGCGTTGGAGAAGCGGTCGGCGCTGGCGAAGAAGACCTGCCCGATGACCTGATAGGTCCGGGTGCGCCCTTCGTCCTCGCTCTGCGACTTCACCCGCAAAATCTGTCCGACCTTGTGGGCGAAGAAGAAGCCCGACAGCAGCACCCCGGTCAGCACCCCCTTGGCAAGGTCGTGGGTGGCCACGGTGACGACCACGGTGGCAACCATCACCACGCTGGAACTCTTCGGGTGCTCGCGCAGGCTCTTGATGGAACCCCAGTTGAAGGTGCCGATGGAAACCATGATCATCACGGCCACCAGCGCGGCCATGGGTATCTTTGCCACCCAGTCCCCCAGGAACACGACCAGGATGAGCAGGACCACTCCTGCAGTCAGCGTGGACAAGCGACCGCGACCGCCCGACTTCACGTTGATGACCGACTGACCAATCATGGCGCAGCCCGCCATGCCGCCGATGAAGCCCGTGGCGATGTTGGCAACGCCCTGGCCCACGCACTCGCGGTTCTTGTCGCTCTTCGTGTCCGTGAGGTCGTCCACGATGGTCGCCGTCATCAGCGATTCCAGCAGGCCCACGACCATGAGGGTGAGCGAGTACGGGAAGATGATGGCGAGCGTCTCCCAGGTCAGCGGGATGTTCGGGATGAGGAACATCGGCAGACTGTCGGGGAGGTCGCCCATGTCGCCCACGGTGCGGATGTCGAGGTCCAGCGCGATGGCGACCCCGGTGAGCACGACGATGGTTACGAGGGGGGATGGCACCGCCTTCGTGAGGTAGGGCAGACCGTAGATGATTGCAAGGCCTGCCGCGGTCATGGCATAGACGTGCCACGTCACGTTCGTGAGTTCAGGAAGCTGGGCGATGAATATCAGGATGGCGAGGGCGTTCACAAAGCCGGTGACCACGGACTTCGACACGAACCGCATCAAGGCTCCCAGGCGGACCCACCCGGCAATGACCTGAAGGACCCCGGTGAGCACCGTGGCGGCCAGCAGGTATTCCAGGCCATGGTCCTTCACCAGCGAGACCATGAGCAGCGCCATGGCCCCCGTGGCAGCGGAAATCATCCCAGGTCTGCCACCGGTGAAGGCAATGATGGTGGCGATGGAGAAGGAAGCGTACAGGCCCACCTTGGGGTCCACCCCGGCGATGATGGAAAAGGCAATCGCCTCGGGAATGAGTGCGAGGGCAACGACCAGTCCCGCGAGGAGGTCGTTGCGCACGTTGGACAGCCAGTCTTGGCGTAGCGTTTGAAGTGACATAGAAAGATGGCCCTCGCGTTGATGCGAAGGCGGAAAGCTCGGCAAGAGGGGTGTGACCAACTGACGCTGGTCAGGCGAAGCACGTAGGGCGCGTGGCGGCCCTGGAGAACTACGGTGGAGTCACCGAGCAGAAGTACCCGCGAGGCAGACCCCAGCCCGGGTAGGTCGCCGGGGTTCTGAGAGAGGTCGCCAGGGCATGTTGCACCGCGTCATTGTACTTACCGACTTCGGCGCCGCTCAGCAGCAGTTGCATGGGCTCAGTCGTCCTTCCCAGACGACAGCTTTACGTCATGAAGCTGGCGTTTATCAATGCTGGCTGAATGACTGTCCCTGGCCGAAAGCGCCAGTCCAGCGCTACATGGGAGCAGGATACGTTCTCGCCAAGAGTTGTGTCCACTCCAAATGGGGTAAGTTGAACCACCAATCTGCGGATTCCAAGCGCATGCTTTACGGCCCTCAACTAGATGGGAGACCATCATGGAAACCGCAGCAAATGGTGTTCATCGCGAGCCGTGGAACAAGGGCAAGATCGTTGGCCAGAAGGCACCGTTCAAGGTCAAGGACATTTGGGCGCTGCGCGTGCGCCTGCAGATGGAGGGTCGGGTCCGCGAGCTCGCCCTCTTCAACCTCGGAATCGACAGCAAGCTGCGCGGTTGCGATCTCGTGAACCTCAAGGTCAGGGATGTGTGTCACGGCGACCAAGTCGCGACCCGAGCCACCGTCATGCAACTCAAGACTCAGCGCCCGGTTCAGTTTGAAATCACGCCAGCCGCCAGAGAGGCCGTGCAGGCTTGGATCAAGCAAGCTGGGTTGAAGCCGGAGAACTTCCTGTTCCCCAGTCGATTGCACGATTCGCCCCACCTCGGAACCCGGCAGTACGCTCGAATCCTCGGTCACTGGGTAGATGACCTTGGGCTGGACCGCGCCGACTACGGGACCCATTCGATGCGCAGAACCAAGGCGACGTTGATCTACAAACGCACCAGGAACCTTCGTGCGGTCCAGCTCCTTCTCGGGCATTCCAAGCTGGAGTCGACCGTGAGATACCTCGGCATCGAGGTCGATGACGCACTTGAGATCTCCGAGCAGACGGAGATCTGATCAGTTGCGGCGCACGCCGCAGTGGGCCTTCGTCGCAAGCCGTGCTCGGATGTCCCAGTCAACCGAGCCCGGTCAACGGCAGGTTTCGAAGGACCTGCCGCCGTTCGTGCGCCGCTTGCTGCAATGACCGGAAGGCAACGTCCTGTGGAGTCCGCGCCTCGACAACGAAAGACCGAGACCAGTCTTGAGCCGTCCTTGTGGAATCGGAGGGTCGCTCGCAGGAAAGCTGATAGTAGTGGGGAGAATCGCTTGGTCGATCTCTATGTATATTGCGGGGTGGTGACTATCTCAAGTTGCCACGTATGCCTTTGGGTCCTGAGATCTGCCAAGGCTACGCAAGATTGGAGGTTGGAAAATGTCCCGCAAACTCCCCACGCCTGCGGAAGTGGCCTGCAGCTTCGCCATTGTTGATTTTCTGAAGGGCGAAGGCCACTCCGTGTCCGATCTTCAACTCTCAGACCGACCGGATGTGCGCTTGAGCATAGATGGCAATCCCGCCGCTTATGAGTGTGTGCAGATCCCGCCACGCCGAGTGTTTGAGTACTCTAAAACTCGGTTCAAGCAGATTTCTCCTCAAAGAGGAGAGGCTCGTTCGATCCAGGTAGTCTGGCCTAAAGAGGCGCACATCTGGGTGTCGGAAGCCATCGCAGAAAAACAGCGGGACTTTCGTACATACCGAAGGAACTTCCCCGAGGGCGAGATCAATCTTTTGATCCACTCGCCCATTGAGAAAAGCAGTAGCTCGATCAACCCGTCGGATGCTGGAGTAATGAATCAAATTCGATGGGCTGCGGCGCGGGCTCGAACGAAGTTCAATGCCATTTTCTTCTTTGATCCGGATACTGGAGTGGAGAGAATCCGCCCGCCCTCAAGAGCGTTCGTAGAACCCGTGTACGATTTTTCGAGAGGTTATCCCACGTCCTCCTTCACCATGACGAGTTGTGGCCCGTTCACGACTACGAAGGAAGGTGATTCTCCAGTCAACTATGATTTTGGTGCTGCGCATCTAGAGGTTCTGATCGTGCCACCAGTCGATGCACAGTTCCGGAAGTACCCACCGTACTATGTATCGAAGCGCTATCGGTATACGGCAGAGACCGGTTCGACGACGGCCCAAGTGAAGAGGCATCAAATCGAGAGCTCAGACACGAGCGTGTCACCGGTGAAAGTCGTGCAGAGCCGCATCAAGTAGGTCGCTTCCGCCTTGTACCCATCGCTGGCCGAGTACGCTGCGAACTGCGCTCAGCTCAGATCCTAAGGGCCGTTCAAGACTGATCGCGAACGTTCGAAGTTGAGACCTGAAACTTTGGACTGTTGAGGACCCTCGCTAGGAAACTAAAAACTTCAATGGCTGCAGCGCCTCCACCAACCGTCATTCCAACGCCAGCAAATAGCAGGGCCTTCCGAATCATCGGAGTCGCTTGAGGTCTACTGACATCTGCACGAGTTGACGAAGCTCTTAGGCTTGGCAGATGCAGAGACCAGTTTTCCAACATTGGTACGCCGAGCTGGGGCTGCGTTCAAGCACTTTGAGTTTTTCGATGCCCTGTGGCGACGTGACCTGTCTCGCCGGAGAGTCAGCTCGGGCAGTGCAGGTATGGTCACCTTTCAGTTAGCCGGCGATCGTGGCGACCCGAGGGAACATGTCTTTTCTGCAAGCGGTGCGGGCTGGCGAGCTCCAGACCGGGTCGTCCGGAGATCGCTTCACCTATTTCCTCTCGACGTAGTAAGGGTATTACCTATGGTGCGAGATTTGACGGGCGCGCAACAATGCGTCTGTCGAGAAATCGTCACCTCTCATTCAACGTCGACTGCCAGTGCTGCCAGTTAGATGTTGGGCAAAAAAGCCCGAACCGGAATAGCTCCGGTTCGGGCTTTTTCGTTTTCTGTCATTCAACTTTGCTTCGGACGGGGGCCACAACCTCATCCGGCGGGCGGAGCTTTGCTTGTTCGGAACTCGGTTGGGTTGTCGCGTTTTCTTGTCGGGGGATCTTCTGTGTCTAAGGCTGACTTTTTCACAGTTGGATCACAGGTCGTCATTTCCGTAAACACAACTGCCAGGAGCTTGACCATGACTGAACTGAATCGCCGCGACATCATGAAAACTGGAGGATCAATATTGATCCTGGGCGCAGCCGGCGGGGTGCCTGCTATCGCATCTGCGCAAGAAACCGTGAAGCTGGGACTCTTGCACTCGCTCTCGGGCACCATCGCCATTGCTGAGGCATCGTTGGTCGATGCCGAGAAGCTCGCCATCGAGGAGATCAACGCCAGTGGTGGCGTCATGGGACGCAAGATCGAAGCGGTAATCGAAGACGGTGCAAGTGACAACTCGGTTTTCGCAGAAAAGGCCCGCAAGCTTCTGGAGCGAGACAAAGTGGCTGCCATCGTGGGCTGCTACACCTCCGCCTCGAGAAAAGCGATCCTGCCTGCACTCGGCCGTGCCAAAGGGTTGCTGTACTACCCGACCTACTACGAAGGCCAAGAGCAGGACAAACAGGTCTTCTATCCATCGCAGGAGGCCACCCAGTCGGTAATCGCCGCTGTGGAGTGGCTCGCTCGTGAAAAGGGCAAGACCTTCTTCCTGGTCGGCTCCGACTACATCTATCCGCGCACCTGCAACAAGATTGCCAAACCCACCATCGTGAAGGCAGGCGGCAAGGTGCTGGGCGAGGAATACGCTCCGCTGGGGCATACCGAGTTCTCTTCGATCATCAACAAGATCAAAGCCGCCAAACCCGATTGCATCTACAGCACGGTGGTCGGTGGCTCCAACGTGGCCTTCTACAAGCAACTGCGCGCCGCTGGCCTCGATGGCTCCAAGCAGGTGCTGCTGTCCACGGTGGTTTCCGAAAACGAAATCGAAGGCATCGGCAAGGACAACGCGGCTGGCTACTACGCCTGCATGGGGTACTTCCAGAGCATCAAGTCGCCCGGCAACGAAAAATTCGTGAAAGCCTTCAAAGCGAAGTATGGACAGGATCGGGTAATCGGAGACCCCATGCAGGTGGCCTACAACAGCGTCTACCTGTGGAAGATGGCTGTGGAGAAGGCCAAGTCCTTCGACGTGGACAAGGTGATTGCCGCCTCGGGAGGCATCGAGCTGCAAGCCCCTGAAGGCACCGTGCGCATGCACGCCACGAACCACCATGTGTGGAAGAAAGTGCGCATTGGACGCGCACGCCCTGACGGTCAATTCGACATCGTGTGGGAAGCCCCTGCGTTGGTTGAGCCCAATCCCTTCCCCAAGATCTGACGAAGCAGGACCGATGACCGGGCGCCGCTGGCGCTCGGCCATTCCAACGCAGCAGGAGCGGCAGGATGAGTTTCGATATTGCAGTGATGCAGATGTTCAACGGGGTCAGCCTGTTCAGCATTCTGTTGTTGATGGCGATTGGTTTGGCCGTGGTATTCGGACTCATGGGCGTGATCAACATGGCCCATGGCGAATTGATGGCCTTGGGTGCGTACATGACGTACGTGGCATCACTGGCCTTCGAGCGCTGGGCGCCAGCCTGGATGGATGTTTACCTGTTCGCCGCCATACCCTTCGCATTCATGGTGACCTTTGCGTTTGGCTACGCGCTGGAACGCGGCTTTATCCGCTTTTTCTACAACCGTCCGCTGGACACGCTGCTGGCCACCTGGGGCCTGAGTCTCATCATGCAGCAGACCTACCGCACCGTATTCGGCGCGCAAGAGGTCAGCGTGCCGCTGCCCAGTTGGCTCGCCGGCGCTTGGGAGCCGGTGGTGGGCATTCAGTTGCCGATCACGCGCATCTTCATCGTCGGTCTGACGATCACGGTCGCGGTGGCGGTCTACATGTTGTTGTACCGGACCCGCTGGGGCGTGAAGGTTCGCGCCGTAACGCAGAACCGCGCCATCGCCGGCGCCACAGGAATCAACACCCAGCGGGTTGACGCCCTCACATTCGCGCTCGGTTCGGGTCTGGCCGGTATCGCCGGTTGTGTGTTCACCATGATCGGCTCCACCAACCCGGGCACCGGTCAGCTCTACATCGTCGACTCCTTCATCGTCGTGGTTTTCGGTGGCGTGCAGAGCCTTGCGGGCACAGCACTTTCTGCTTTTGCCATCGCCCAGACGCAAACATGGCTGGAATTCCTCATGAGCGGATCGATGGCCAAAGCCACCATCCTGTTGCTTGTCATCGTGGTTCTCTACTTCCGACCGAATGGCCTATTTGCTTTGCGCACCCGGAGTTGAACCATGCAAGACAACAAACACAAGCGCAGCTTCATCTCCACCATTCTTTTGATCGGTCTCCTGGTGGTGGTGCTGCCACTCGTGCTGGACCCGTTCCGCCTGAACCTGATCGGCAAGTACCTGGCGTTCGCATTTGTTGCACTCGGCATTGTGCTGACCTGGGGCTACGGAGGCATCTTGAGCCTGGGTCAGGGTGTGTTCTTCGGTCTGGGTGGTTACATGATGGCGATGTTTCTGAAGCTCGAGGCTTCGGCACCTGAACTCCCGGACTTCATGGTCTGGAGCAGCGTGGAGCAACTACCGACCTGGTGGATTCCTTTCAAATCCCTGGGGCTCACAGCGCTGTGCATCGTGGTGATTCCCGCTGCATTGGCCTACGTGTTCTCGTACGCGATCTTTCGCCGCAGGGTCAGCGGCGTTTACTTCGCGATCGTGACGCTGTCCCTGGCGCTCACCCTCACCGTGGTGGTGATCGGGCAGCAGGGAGACACGGGCGGTGCCAACGGCATCACGGATTTCCGAACCTTGCTTGGCATGGACATCCTGTCCGATCACTCGCTGAGGACGCTGTACTTCGTCGAAGCCGCGGTGCTGTCGCTGGCCATGCTGTTATCTCTGGCGGTGGTGCGCAGCCGCTTCGGGAAGATCCTGATCGCCATCCGAGACCGCGAAGACCGGGTGCGTTTCAGTGGCTACGACACTGCGCACATGAAGGCGTTTGTCTTTGCCTGTGGAGCCTTGCTGGCGTCCCTGGGCGGCGCATTCTTCACACTTCAAGTGGGTCTTATTGCGCCCAGCGTCATCGGTGTCGTGGCGTCGGTGGAGATGGTGATCTACGCCGCTGTGGGAGGACGCATGTCGGTGCCAGGTGCCGTCGTCGGTGCCTTGCTCATCGGGTTTCTCAAGTCGTATTTGTCAGAGGCATTTCCCGAGGGTTGGCTGTACTTCCTGGGAGGTGTCTTCATCCTGGTGGTGTGGGTCATGCCCAACGGGCTGGCGGGGCTCATGGACCAGTGGTCCAACCGCCGTCGGAGCAGGGCTGCGTGATGAATGTCAGCGCTGTTCTTCCACGAGTCCCACACAACGGTGCAGATCCCATGTCTCAAACGGTTACCCAGGCGAGTGAAAAAGTGCTTGTCGTCGAAGACCTCACGGTCTCGTTCGACGGTTTCAAGGCGGTGGACTCGTTGAGTCTTTCCGTGGACCGAAACGAGCTGCGCGTGATCATCGGGCCCAACGGTGCGGGCAAGACCACCCTGCTTGACATGATCTGCGGAAAAACCAAGCCGACGTCGGGGCGGGTGGTGTTCAACGACAGGGACATCACACGTTTGACCGAGCACCAGATTGTGCGGGCGGGTGTGGGCCGCAAATTTCAGACGCCTTCGGTTTACGAGGACCTCACGGTGCTCGAAAACCTCGAAATTTCCCTACCGCGCACGCACGGTGTCTTTCAGTCTCTGACCTTCCGGCGAACGCCCGACGTGATGGACCGCATTCATGCGATGGCCGAGAAGATCTACCTCATCGAGGCCATCCACAACCGCGCCGGTCAACTCAGCCATGGACAAAAGCAGTGGCTGGAAATCGGGATGTTGCTCATGCAGGAGTCTTCGCTGCTGCTGCTCGACGAACCCGTGGCGGGCATGAGTCCCCGGGAGCGCGAGCAGACCGGTGATTTGCTCAGCCTCATCGCGGCCGGCAAGTCTGTGATCGTGATCGAGCACGACATGGACTTCGTCAAGCGCATTGCCCACAAGGTCACCGTTCTCCATCAGGGAAAGCTCTTGAGCGAAGGCAGTGCGAGCGAGGTCCAGCAGGATCCCCGTGTCATCGACGTCTATCTTGGTCATTGAGGAGGAAACAGCATGTTGGAGATTTCTCAACTCAATGTCGCCTACGGCGAATCCCATGTGATCCACGACGTGTCGTTCAAGGTGGGGCCGCGGGAGTCTGTGGCCATCATGGGTCGCAACGGGATGGGAAAGACCACCTTGCTCAAGTCCCTCATTGGCTTGTTGCCTGCGCGTTCGGGTGCAATCCGGCTGGATGGAGCCGAGATGGTCGGACAGCCCAGTTACCGCCGCGTGCAACACGGCATGGCCTTCGTACCGCAAGGCCGCATGGTGTTCCCTTTTCTGTCGGTGGAGCAAAACATCCTCTGCGGTACCGAGCACTCCGGGTACCGGCAGGTACCCGACTACATCTACCAGTTCTTCCCGGTGCTGAAGGACATGAAGCAACGCAAGGCAGGGAATCTTTCGGGGGGTCAGCAGCAAATGCTGGCCATCTCGCGAGCCCTGGTGTCAGACCCTAAAGTTTTGATTCTTGATGAACCCACCGAAGGCATCCAGCCTTCAATCATCAAAGAGATTGCGCAGACCCTGAACGTTCTTCGCCATGAGCGGGGATTTGCCGTCGTGGTGTCTGAGCAGGTACTCAGTTTTGCCCTGGATCTGGCTGACCGGTTTCTGGTCATCGATCGCGGGCGGATCGTGCACGAAGAAATGCGTGCTGAGCTCAATCAGGAAAAAGTGAAGTCGTTCCTGACCGTTTAACCCTAACCCCTCCCAGGAGATTTTCATGAGACATGGTGACATTTCCAGCAGCAACGATTGTGTCGGCGTCGCGGTCGTCAACTACAAAATGCCCCGCCTTCACACCACAGCAGAGGTGTTGGCCAATGCGCGCGCCATTGGTGAGATGCTGGTCGGTATGAAGAAGGGACTGCCCGGCATGGACCTGGTGATCTTTCCTGAGTATTCAACGCACGGGATCATGTACGACTCGAAAGAGATGTACGAGACCGCTTCGACCGTTCCAGGCGTTGAGACGGAAATCTTTGCCGAGGCTTGCCGCAAGGCCAATGTCTGGGGCGTGTTTTCCTTGACGGGTGAGCGTCACGAAGAACATCCCAACAAGGCGCCCTACAACACGCTCATCCTGATGAACAACAAGGGTGAGATCGTTCAAAAGTACCGGAAGATCATGCCTTGGGTGCCCATCGAGGGTTGGTATCCCGGCGACTGCACGTACGTCTCCGAAGGTCCGAAGGGCATGAAGATGAGCTTGATCATCTGCGACGACGGCAACTACCCGGAAATCTGGCGTGATTGCGCCATGCGCGGTGCAGAACTGATCATCCGTTGCCAGGGCTACATGTATCCCGCCAAGGAACAGCAGATCATGGTGTCCAAGACCATGGCCTTCCTCAACAACACTTACGTTGCGGTGGCCAACGCGGCTGGTTTCGACGGGGTGTATTCGTACTTCGGCCACTCGGCCGTGATCGGCTTCGATGGCCGCACGCTGGGTGAGTGCGGTGAGGAAGAGATGGGCATCCAGTACGCCGAACTTTCCATGAGCCTGATCCGTGACGCTCGCAAAAACGGGCAATCGCAGAACCACTTGTTCAAACTGGTGCACCGGGGCTACACCGGGTTGATCAACTCGGGTGATGGCGACAAAGGCGTGGCGGCCTGCCCGTACAACTTCTACGCCAACTGGATCAACGACCCGGAAGGAACGCGCGAAATGGTGGAGTCGTTCACCCGCACCACTGTGGGTACGGAGGAATGCCCGATCGAAGGCATCCCCAACGCCGCGACCAAGCACCGCTGAGCCCGAGACGCGTCTTCTCCATCTTCAGGATCCCTGCATGTCTACAGCACTTGACGAGTACCTCATCCGCACCGAACCGTTCTACCAGGCTGCGGGCCCCGAGATCGAGTGTTACGAGCGCGCTTACGCGCATCGGATGCCGTTGATGCTGAAAGGTCCTACCGGCTGTGGGAAGACGCGTTTCGTCGAATACATGGCGTGGAAGCTGCAGCGCCCGTTGGTGACGCTGGCTTGCAACGAAGACATGACTGCTTCCGATCTGATCGGGCGCTACCTTTTGGATGCCGATGGAACTGCGTGGCACGACGGACCCATGACGCTCGCGGTGCGCCACGGTGGCATCTGTTATCTCGACGAGGTGGTGGAGGCTCGCCAGGACACCACGGTGGTGATCCATCCGCTCACCGACGCTCGCCGCATTCTCCCGTTGGACAAAAAAGGCGAGGTGGTGAAGGCGCACCCAGACTTCCAGTTGGTGGTGTCGTACAACCCGGGCTATCAGAGCAGCTCCAAAGACATGAAACCATCAACGCGGCAACGGTTCGCTTCGTTGGAATTTGACTACCCACCCGAGGACAAGGAAGTGGGCATCGTGGCACATGAAGCCGGGTTGTCCGAAGTGTTGGCCCGGCAGTTGGTCACCATCGCTCACTGCACCCGCGCACTGAAGCAAAAGGGATTGGACGAAGGCGTGTCAACCCGCATGCTCATCTACGCCGGCATCCTCATCCGGGACGGCATGTCGGAAGCCCAGAGTTGCGAAATGACTATGATCCGCCCGCTGACCGACGATCCCGACATGGCGCTGGCCATCCGCCATTTCGTCACAGCCCAGTTTGGATGACCGTGTTGCCTCACGTGAGCTCCGAGCTGTCGGGCGTTGAGCCTTTGTCGGGTCTGCTGCCGGCGGTGCGCTTGCTGGCGCATGGGTTGAGCAACGGTCAGATCGCAGTGGAGGACAACGGCGGGACGGGTCGGACACAGCGCGCTGTGCTTACATCCACCCAGCTCTTGCTCACCAGCCGCTCAACGGATGAAAAGCCTGCCTTGCCCGCGCGGCTGTTTGGCTTGTTGCGCGCGACGGTGGCCCATGCCGTGGCGCACCGTCGGTTCTCGCGCCCGGCCCTTCCGACGCACACGCTGAAGCCCTTGGGGATCGCTGTGGTGTCAGCGATTGAAGACGCCCGGGTTGAGCGCCTGATGTGGCGCAGGCACCCTGGCGTGCGTCTTTGGTTTCTGGAGCAACTGGCCCCGGTGCCCGATCCCGAAGACCTGAGCTTTGAAGCCCTCGTCTCACGCATGGACCGCATCTTGCTGGACCCTGGATACAGCGACGACAACCATTGGGTCAACAAGGCAAAAAGACTGTTCGAAGAGGTGGCCGCGGTGCATGGGTTGGATGCCTACGACGAGTTTCGTGCGATCGCGTCCATCTTGGCCAATGACCTGGGCCAGATGCGCGTTCGTTTCGATCCGCAGCACCACGTCGTGCCCTCGCCCTATCGGGATGACAACAGCTACCTGTGGACCTTTCCTGAAAACAACCATGCCCAGAATGAGGCGACTTCCTCGCCTCAGGCCGCTGCCCCCCGCATGGCGGATTTCACCAACGGGGACGGTTCGACATCGCCGCACGACGACCAGGAGGAGGTAGAACTCGGCAGGTTTGTGTACCCCGAGTGGCACCACGTGCTGGATCTCTGGCGTCACGACTGGTGCACTGTGCTGGAAAAGCTGCCAGGCAGCTCGGTTCAGGGTCCTTCACAGGGTGGCATTGCCGCTGCCCATCCTTTCAAGCCAATGGCCCTTCGTCGCCTGAGGCGATTGAGCCGCCGGCACCGGTTGCGACGGCAGTGGGAGGGCGATGACATCGACCTGAACGCCGCCATCGAAGTGTTGGTTGATCGTCGCCTCAGCCTTCAGCCTGAGCCGCGTTTGTTCATGCGGGCAGGGCGGGAGACAGGAGCCTCCAGCATTCTCGTGCTGCTCGATCTTTCCGAGTCGACCAACGAAGCTTGCGGTTCGTCGGGTCAGACCTTGCTGGATCTGGAAAAGCAAGCGGCCTTCATGCTGGCTGATGCGACCGCCACCACCGACGACCGCATTGCCATACATGGGTTCAGCTCCAACACGCGGGCGCAGGTGGACTACCACCGGATGCTCGAGTTCGGCGTGCCACTGCAAGGCGCAGCCCGATCCCGCCTGGCCTCGGTGCCGGGGCGCCACTCGACTCGGATTGGAGCGGCACTGCGCCATGCCAGCGCTTTGTTGCAGGATGAAGGGGACAATCGACGCGCGATCTTGCTCGTGACCGACGGCGCGCCTGCGGATGTGGACGTGTTCGACCCCGAGTACCTCACAGAGGATGCGCGGGTGGCGGTGATGCAAGCTCGCGTGGCTGGCGTGCGGGTTTTTTGCATTGCTGTGGATGCCCAGGCCGACCATTACGTTCGCCGAATATTTGGATGGCGGGATTACTGCATTGCCGAAAACGCTTCGTCCCTGCCCACGCAACTACAACGGGCTTATGCCCGACTGGTCAGAGGATGAAGCAGTCGTCAACTGCGCTGCCACGGGATTTGTTGTCAAGATGAGGGAGTTCGCAAACATGCGAAGGAAGCTTTTGCCGCGCGAGCGGTGCGGGTGCGGCGTGAGCCGCAAAGGGGAGCCGAATGGCTAACAAAGACCCTGTCAGGGTCGGCATATTGTTTTCTGCGACCGGTGTGACGTCAACCATCGGCTTGTCTCAGCTGCACGGCGCTCTCTTGGCAGTGGATGAGATCAATGACTCGGGTGGCATAGATGGCCGGGAGCTGCAGCCCGTGCACTACGACCCAGAATCCAATCCGTTTCGCTACGCGGAGTTGACAGAACGCCTGATCCACCGCGACGGCGTGAATGTTATTTTTGGTTGTTACATGTCCAGCAGTCGGAAGGCGGTGATCCCGATCATCGAAAAATGGAACAAGCTTCTGTTTTATCCCACGCTGTACGAAGGCTTCGAGTATTCCGCCAATGTGATCTACACCGGGGCTGCTCCCAACCAGAACAGCGTGCAGCTGGCCGAATTCATCACGTCGAATTTTGGCGCCCGTGTGTACCTGGTCGGATCCGACTACATCTATCCGTATGAATCCAACCGGATCATGGGTGAGTTGGTCCTGCAGCGCCAAGGCAGCGAAAAACTGGCAGAGCGTTACGTGCCACTGGACGCCACAGAACGCGACTTCGCAGTCATCATGTCTGACATCCATAGCAAGCGGCCAGACTTCATCTTTTCAACGGTGGTCGGCGACTCCACCGCGTCGTTGTACAGGGCTTATGCAGATGCTGGCTTTGACCCGAAGACGATGCCGATCGCCAGTCTGACGACTTCTGAAGCGGAGATTTCGCAGATGGACCGGGGCCTTGCGACAGGTCACTACACCTCGGCCCCGTATTTTCAGTCGATCGACTCTGAGGCCAATCGGCGCTGCCTCATCAATCTGCGACGTCGGTTCGGCGACTCGTGCGTGCCAAACCTGTGCTGGGAGGCGTCATACTTCCAGATGCACATCTTTGCCAACGCGATGCGACACGCAGGCAGCGACGACATTTCGACGCTGATGCCGTACATCCTGGGCAGCGAGTTTGATGCGCCTCAGGGTCGGGTGAAGATCGATCCAACCAACCACCACACCTGCCTTTACCCGCGCATCGGTCGGGTCAATGCTGACGGGCAGTTCACGATCGTCCGCCAGGCCCGCCGATCGGTGTACCCGGACCCTTACCTCGTGACCCATTCTCTGGGCGACTGGGCTGCGCGGTTGGACACGCTCGACAAATTGGAGTGCTGATGAGCGACCAGGGTGAACACCGCTCTTCGTTGCGGGCAACGCCCCAGCAACTCAAAGAACTGCGGACCTTGAATGTTGCGGTGATCCACCCTGACGATGCGGACGGACGCCAGCTCACGCAACAACTGCAGCGCATTGGATGCAAGGTGCAGGCGTTTTGGCCTCCGGTGCATTCGATTCCCAAAGACGTCGATGTGGCATTTGTTGCTGTACGCCCCGACATCCTCAACTTGAACATGGACTGGGCGCGTTCCGAGGATGCGCCGACGGTCATCGCTGTCGTCAACTACGAAAACCCCACCATCGTGGAGGTGGTGCTGGGTTTGGGTGCAAAGGCCGTGCTGCCGTCGCCCGTTCGAACATTTGGCTTGCTTTCAACCTTGGTGCTTGCGCGCGAATCTCACAAGGAGAACCGTGGACTTCAAAGGCGTCTGCGCAAGGTTGAGGCGAAGTTGGTAGGTGTTCGACACATCGCCGACGCCAAGGTGATCTTGATGAAAACCCATCACCTTTCCGAAACTGAGGCTTACGATCTCATTCGAGAAAAAGCCATGAGTACGCGATCGACAACGGAGGAGGTTGCCAAGTCAATCTTCGAGGCACACGAAGTGCTATCTATGGGTGGAAAACGCTGAATGGTCTAATTTGACCAGGGCAATATTGGAATTGGGTGTCCGTTGAAGATTGATTGCGGACGTGTGATCTAGGTATCCACTAGGTCGCTTCTCGCGCCGAAACTCGACCTTGCCAGCGACGTCTTTCAGTCGGTCTATTCAAGAAATGGTACGGAACCGTGAGGAAGCAGCTCGGGTTTCCGGGTATGTGGAAGCTGGAGGCTAGCGGATTCCTAGCTACCGGCGTCCTACTTTGACGCTGGAGGTTGGTTCCTAGCTGCGAGCCTAGTCCGCCGGGCGCCCGGTTGAACTGGGATAGCCGGGGCGGAAAGAATCTCATCGATATGGACTTGAGCCGCCCATGCAGGCAGAGGCAAATCTTCAACTGCGATACACGGCATCCCTGCCGCCATAGCAATCTTCGGAATGTCACCATCCGTCGAGATGATTCGATCGACCCTTAACACTCTGGCGATCGCGACGATTTGGCGATCGACCTTGACCTTCTGCCAGCTGACCTCTCGGGTGAGTGGCGCCCGCTTATCGCCGGAGGCGATGGCGGCCTTGTCCATCATGGCGCATTCGACTGCTGCTACATGGTCGAAACTCGCGACCTTGATCCGGCGATTGCCTAAGAGCTTTGCCAGCACTTCTTGCCCTGCTTGATCCGCGCCACTTATGTACTCGCCGACGACTTGAACCGGGATGATCAATTGCCCGTTGGTCCGATCGATGTCTTCCAACAGCCCTTTTAGACGAGCCGAGACTCCGAATGCGATTCGGGGATCCAGCAGCTTGATCAGCGCGTTCGTGTCGATTAGCACCTTCATCAGTGGTCCTCTCGGTGCTTCTTTTCCCACTCGGCGATCGGATCTTCCACCTGATGCCAGTGGTTGTTTGGCACTCGCCTCAGAGCCTCAAAGAGGTCCACCAACGGCGTGTTATCAGTCTTTTCGAATGAGAGCACCTCCATGGCGCTGCAAGTCCATTGGCCCTCTTCATCTCGGGTCCAGGTCGCATTCCCATTGACCTTTATATCCTCACCGAACAGATGATGGGCCAGCTTCCTCGCTTCGTCTCGACCCTTGACGTTCACATCAACGAAAGCGCCATCCTGCGTCTTGAGCGTCATCGGTACAGTGTCGTCCCTGCCTCCAATCTTGATCACTTGACCGATCAGGGAGTCAGGCTGGTAGACCGTTTGAACTTGCTCCAGCTTATGTTGGGAGGTGCCCGGGAAGGCGATGATCACGCCACCCTCTGGATTCTTCAGTTCGCCCCGCCACCCTTTCGACCCAAGGTAGTCGTTCAGTTTGGTGATCTTCGCGGGGGCAACCCCGAGCCGCATCTTTGCGAGTTGCACCACAACATCCTGGCGGGCAGATTGCTCCACCTTTGCCAAAATCCGGGCGCTGCCATCTTTCAGGGCAGCGAAATGGACACGCTCCTGCTCGCCGAGTAGATCAGCGAGCCTCTTCGCCAAGTCGGCGAAGTCGTCTAGCGACAGCGTCCTCTTCGACGTGCCGAGGACGTGCAGTTCGTATTGCCAGTCGAGCGGTTTCATGATGTTTCAGCAATTGATTCTGCCATCTGAAGTTTGAAGCCCAAAGCTTACCCAATATTGCATGTGCATCCAGAAGCCTTTAGGCCATGCGAGTGCAGGTCAAAGTGAGACGGCGCTTCGAAAGGTCGAGGTCAGCAACCTGCGGTCATTCGCGCCCGTCGATTCGGTGGACCGCTCACGCTGCACACCTGTCATCGGGGCACAAATCAACGTTCGACTGATGCCAATACGCGGTGCAGCCCACGTTCCGCTTTGCATGCAATATCAATAGCTGGTCTTAAGGCCGGCATCTGTGAGACCGGTGCGAACGATGTGAGTCCTACACCGCAGATTCGTCAACGTCGTCCATGTGCACCATCAGATCTTCCACTCGACATCCGAAATAGCTGCACAGCTTGTCGATGGTCTCTGTTCCGGTTCCGTAGCCCTTCAGATTCAGAATCTTCGAAAGCGTCATACGGTTCAGCCCAGTTGCCGCCGCGACCTCGTTGATCGTGATCCGTCGCCCTTCGGAGAACTGCTTCTTCTCGATCATTTCCCCGAGCTTGAACCTGATCATGATGTTTTTTGGCGTCAGGTGATAATAATTTTTATCAAAAGACTTGAAAAGTGAGCGTAGTTGCGTAAGATAGCCATCAAGCGATAAATATTTTTATCACTTGATCTCTTAATCTTACAGGAGTACCTCTTGACGCAACAGACTTACCTCACGACAGATGAACTCTCCGATCGCATCAAATACGACGTCCGGACCATCAGGGAGCGACTTAAGGACAGCGTGCTCATTGAAGGGGTTCATTACTTCCGGCCCTTTGGCGGGCGCAAGATCCTTTTTCTCTGGGAGGCGATCGAGCGGGACATGATGCTTCCGTCGTTCCACTCGCCTGTTGGTATGTCGGCTATCCCCATGGCGAACGGAGCACTCGTTCATGGCTAAAGTCGTCACCCGAAAAGAGACGGGGAAGCTCGTGATTGACTTCACCTACAAAGGGATTCGGTGTCGCGAGCAGACCGCGCTCGATGATTCGCCCAAAAACCGCAAGCTGGTGCAAGGCGTCGTAGACCGCTTAGTTCAAGAGATGAGGAAGGGCTCGTTTAGTTACTCGAATTTCTTCCCGGGCAGCACAGTTGCGGCTCGACTCTCGGAGAAAGCCGAAGAGCTCGCTTCAACGCCGATTGCTGTTGCAGAGGTCAGCACTGCACCCACCTTCAAGACCTTCGCAGACCAGTGGGTCCAGGAACACAGCATCGAATGGCGCCGCAGCCACATCCGCTCGCTGCTCTCCACGATCGAAGGACGCTTGTACCCGCATTTCGGCGAAAAACCCATCAGCAGCATCACGAAAGCCGATGTGCTCGCATACCGCGCGGCGCTAGGCAAGGAACCAGGCCGTGGCGCCAGGGCCGGCCTGTCCGCGAAACGCATCAACGAAATCATGGGCACGTTGAAGCAGATCCTGGAAGAAGCAGCCGACCGGTTGGAGTTCACATCACCGGTCACGAACGTGAAACGCCTGCGAGTGCGCAAGACCGATGTCCAGCCCTTCTCACTGGCTGAGATGCAGACGATCCTGTCCACGGTACGTCCAGACTATCGTGATTACTTGCAGGTACGGTTTCTGACCGGGATGCGCACGGGCGAAGTCAATGGCCTGAAGTGGAAGTACATCGACTTCGATTGCCGTCTGATCCTGGTGCGTGAGACCCACGTGCTCGGGGAGGACGATTACACCAAGACCGATGGCAGCCAGCGCGAAATCAAGATGAGCCAGCCGGTGTTCGACGCGCTGCAGCGCCAGCGTGAGATCACGTTCGGCCGCTCGGACTACGTGTTCTGCAACCTGCTGGGTGAGCCACTGGACAACACCAACTTCACCAACCGCATCTGGTACCCGCTGCTGCGCCATCTGGCCTACGAGCCTCGCCGCCCGTACCAGATGCGGCACACGGCAGCAACGCTGTGGCTGGCTTCGGGTGAAGCGCCGGAGTTCGTGGCCCGCCAGCTCGGCCACACGAGCACCGAGATGCTGTTTCGCACGTACAGCCGCTACGTGCCCAACATGACGCGCCAGGACGGCAGTGCCATGGAGCGGCTGCTGGCCAACCAGTTCGAGAACGGTCCTTTGGTCCGCTACGAGCCGTCGCCCACGTCCGGATCTGTCACGAAAACGTCCTCAAGCAAAAAGCCCTTGCTCTCACGTCGTACGGGTCCGGACCTTTACGTCCCCGTGAACCAGGCCGCCGCCATGCCAATTCCCAAACCCCGGGGAATTGGTGCGCGCTCCACGCCCGGCAACCTGAGTCGTGACCTGCTGCCCAGGTCGTCCCTCCCATCGGACGGCACCGACGCCCAGCCGCCGCCGATGCCTTGGCTGAGGTGCGCGCCATTAGCTGCAGCAACGCAGCCCGTACGCGCCTCCATCAGCCACTGGCTGTAGCCAGAACACCACCGCAGACCTGACCTCCTGCCCAGCTTTCGCAAACCGAAAGCGAGCGGGGTGGGCGGAGCTTTGCCGCAACGAAACGCACGACCTCTTGATTCAGATCTTTCATTCAACGAACCACACAGAAACGACCCATGAACCTCAACATCTTCCAGACACTCGCTGCCGACATCCGCCAGTTCGACGAACAAGTCAAAGCCGGTACGGCCGAACTGCGCGCCCGAACTTCCACAGGTCCAACCAGTTCGAGCGCCGCATCCCATCAAGCTGGCGCCGAGCCAGGCTTCTACATCCCCAACCCGCTGGAGGAATGCACCAACGCCCTGGGCCATCTGGCCGATCCCTGGTCGGTGGTTCGCGTCACCGCACATGTGAGTGCTGCCCAGGCCAGTGGTCTCACCGGTCCGAGCCTGACTGCCCAGGGTGAACTCTGGGATGTGAGCCGCTCCTGCATGTCGATCGCTCGCCTGGGATCAGGGGACCAGGCGGTGGTGTTCCCCACTGAGCACGCCAACACCTGGCTGCCCAGGTCTGGCGTGTATGAGATGAAGCTCATGAAGCGCCGTGTGCCCAACACCCCGGTGGATGCCCTGATGGTTCACCGCCTGGGTGTGACCCGCAAAGGCCCTGCGGCCACACCCTGGCTGCTGGATCACCTGGGTTTGCCTGAGACACTGGAGTTTGATCTGCACAGGGTGCTGGCCAGCATGAGACCGGTGCACCAGGCGGTATTCATGGGAGCGATCAGCCGGCCGGACATCGAGCACAAGCTCTCGGCGCCCGGTGCCCCTTCGAACACGACGGACGCTGTTCCTGAGGCGCATACGCTGAGTTGTGGCATCCGCGCAGCGATGGCGCTCAGCACCCTGGACCTGAATCGTGATGAGTCGTCGCTGGCGCGCCTGGCCTGCCTGATCAGTGACCTGGGTGCGCTGAATTCCTCTGACCAGCAAAGTGAAGCCGGCGGTCAGGGCAATCTTCTGCCCGCCCAAGGGACGAACGCAGCCGACACACGCCGTGCGCACCCGCACACCGCTACCTTCCTCGGCGCATTGCTCGGCCGTTTCGCAGAACTGGAGCCGCAAGACGCAGCTGACTTGCTCGGGCTGCTCGGTGAAGAAGCGCACCGCCCGTTTCGCCTCGGCAGCAAGGAAGGGGGGCCGTTCAGTAGTCGCCCTGCGGACCCGGTCCTGGCACGGATGGGTTGTGCCATGGGCGATGCGCTGTCACAGGCCAGGGTGGCCATGCGCGGTGAAGCGCGGGGGAAGGTTGAACTTGGTTTTCCACAGCTGGTGGAGGAGGGTGTCGGTGGGCTGGAGCAGAAGGCGGAAGTGGAAGAAGAAGGACGAGGTGACACTTCGCAGTTCGAGGAGCCGGCTCCTGTTGATCCTGGCCTAGGGTCCGACCAAGCCCAGGACGCCGGGTATGGCATGGGTGCGCTGGATGGCGAGGATGGCGAAGAAGGCAAGGATGACGAAGAGGGCAGCACAGGAACCAGCGCCCTGAGCGTGCTTCCTGATTCCATGGTTTCCCTCGCTCCCAGCCCGGACGCTCTACGCTTCGATCTCGAGTGCTTCGATGAAGCAGACGATGCTCCCCGACCCAGCCTGGAGTGGGCGGCCGGCATGCTCGATGGCGACGGATGCATCGCCATCGTCAAGCAGCCGTACCCAGATCGCAACCCGATTTACCGCCTCACCGTCTCCGTCTGCCAGAACTGCCTTCAGACGCTGGAGCACTTCCGCCGCAGCGTGGGGGTGGATGGGGTGATCTATGCTGTCAAGCGCAAGCTCGAACACAACAAGCAGGTCTACACCCTGAACTACTCGGGGCCGCGTGCACTGCTCGTCATCCGGCGCCTGCGCGCCTGCCTGGTGAGGAAACGCCCGGAGGCACAGGTGGCGATCTCGTTCTGCCTGAACGGCCAGATCAGCCGGCGCTTCGGTCCACACGGTGTGCCGCGCGAGGTGGAGGCGGTACGCGTGGCGCACTACCTGAAGCTGCGCGCCTTGAAGTGAGGAGGCCATAGATGAACTTCACCCGAGAAGACCATCCCCAGTTGGGTTGTGGCGCCGATGTTGAGGCGGCCTTTGATCAGCTGGCTCAGCAAGCCACTTCAGTTAAACCAGCTCCGTCGGCTGAGCCAGATCCATCAGCTCCGTCGGCTCCATTGGATCTGCCAGCTTCGCCGGAAGCGTCATCACCACCTGATGAGCCACCTGCCCAGAAACGTGCACCGCGCAGCTTCCAGACGCCACCCCGTCCCGGCCGGGGACGGCTCGCATCCCGTGAACATGCACCGGTGCGCAGCCTGGGTTCGCACACCGATGACACCGGCAGGATCCTGCTGCCGATCGACCTGAGGGATGAGCTGGAGGAGCAGGCGATCCTGGAATACGAGGCGGCCAGGGCGGAGCGCGCCGCCCTTGCCCTCGCCAAGATGGAAGCCGAGGAAGCGAAGAGGACCAAATCTTCTCGACAGCCCACGGAGGCCAAGCCAGCCGAGGAAGAGGCGAAGGCTCCTGGCAAGCAGGTCGGCAAGCGAGTTACACGCTCTCACCGCGCCGCCGAGATCACCAGCACGGTGAACCCGACCTGCTTCTGCGAGCAGGTGGCGGCACTTCCCGCAAAGAAGCGGCTGGCGGTCTACAGCGCGGAGGCTCTCAAGAAACTGCAGAAGGGCTCGGGCAGCGTGGACTCCGAAGTGCACAAGCGCAACGCCCAGCTCTTCGAACAACTCAACCCCAAGGGCCCGAACCGGCGGGTGGGGGTGGCGCGCAGCATTGAGGCGGTGCTGGCGCTGGAGCGCTCCCACCCTCACTTCTCGGAGGTGATCCAGTTCGTGGCCGACCGCGTCGCCATGCAGAAGCTCAGCCGCCGTCCGGTGCGTCTGCCTCCCATGATGCTGTTCGGACCACCGGGGGTGGGCAAGACACACTTCTGTGAAGCGCTGGCAGCCGTCCTCCATGTCCCGGTGCGCCGCCATCCCATGGACCAGGCCGAGACCTCCTCAGCCCTGTCGGGCTCCGACCTGTCCTGGGGCAACACCCGCTTTGGGCTGGTGTTCGAGTTGCTGGCGCTGGGCGACCACGCCAACCCGGTGGTGATCCTGGACGAGCTGGACAAGGCGGGCCGGAACTACAGCTCCAGCGGCAGCCTCACCTCACCCACGTCAGTACTGCACTCCTTGCTGGAGCCGGTCTCGGCACTTCGGGTACGGGACATCAGTGTGGACATTGAACTGGACGCCAGCCTGATCACGTGGATTGCCACGGCCAATTACCCCTGGCTGGTCGCACCCACGCTGCGCTCCCGGCTGAAGGAGTTCCTGATCCAGATGCCCACGGCGGAGCAGTCGCTCCTGGTGGCCACCTCGGTGGTGGCGCAGGCGATCAAGGATTCGGGGATCAACTGGAGCGAGCCACCGGACCGGCGATTCATTGCAGCGGTGGCGCACCTGAGTGCACGGGAGATCTATCAGGCCACCGCCACAGCAGCTGCAACGGCCGTGAGGCGGGCAGGGAAGGGTAAGCCGGGAGCGGGGAGGGTGGAGGTGAGCGACCTGCCGCTGGAGGTGTTGTTGGCGGATGAGAACGGCGCGGTGCCGCATCGATTGCTGCATTGAAGCGAAGCACCCTATGAACACCGCCTGGAGCAAGGGATCGGCAATACTGGCGTGCCAGCGGCGTCTCCACACACCTTCGGCCTTTAGCTGACAACGAATAGCGAAAACAACCTCGCCGCTTTTTGAGATCGCAACGCTGGAGCTAGTCCTGACGGTCTCCGCCATCAGCCAGGAAGTCATATAGAGATAAAAGAAGGGTGGCGGGATTCAAGTTTTGGAAAGGACGACGCGACAAGAATTCGCCGGGCCGCCCAGCCTTCCCCGCTGTTGTGCGGGCTACATTACGTCTGGAGCCACCAAGACCTTTCGGGAACCAACCGCAATGAGCATGCTGTGCAGTCTGTATCGTCTGACCATAGAAGAAGCCGAAAACGTACAAAATTTCCCCGAGGCGGCGGGCGAATTGCTGGGCTACACGCCACACCCTCCGAGGGTCAGCTTTCTCGCCAAGGTGTTGGGAAAGTCTCCAAAGGAAGTGCCTTCTTCAAGCCGGAAACTGCAACCTGTCGGCGAGGAAGATACGTTCAACCTTAATCAGGCTTGGCACATACTTCACTATCTCTTCACTGGGGGCACCGAAGAGGGCAAATGGCCCGCCACCTTCATCATGTCCGGGGGTCAAGAAGTAGGCCCAGATCTGGGACATGGAGCGCCCCGCCTGCTCACTTCAGAACAGTCGAAAGAGGTCGCCGCGTTCCTCGATGCACAGACGTTCCAATCGCTGGAGGCGGCTTACTGCATCCATGACATTGAGGCCGCTCAGGTCTACTGGAAGGCGTCCTCTGACCCCGCTGAGAGGCAGCGACAGCTTGGGGAACTCTGGATTGTGGTTCAGGGACTTCGGAACTTCATAGGGCAACTGGCGCAAACGGGAAACTTAGCACTCGTTCACGTTTATTGAATTGATGCCTGCGCAGCTGGTCTCGGTGGGCTCGACCCCGGGAGACGACGTCGGAATAACCTCCATGCACGGTGACAAGAGCAGCATTTATCCCGGTGCGTGCGCTTCATGCCAGTAGGTTAGCCGGACCTTTTCTCACTTGACTGCCGCGACCGCAACAAGCTGGCGAGGTTTCCGCTCATCTCGATCATTTATTCATTCGTTGGCCCCGTCGACCATCAGGGCACCTACATCAGTTATGGGTTGACCTGCCCCACCATGAGGTGTTGACCATCGCCGAAGCGACGGTGGAGGTGCCCGAACCGGGCTCGCCGTTGCTGCTGGGCGCCGCACTCGCCGCGCTCTCTCTCGCACTCCGTTAGCTTCGTCAGCGCTGACAGGCTGGCGCATGAAGTGCCGGCGTTTCACGCCTCTGTCACCGCTTCGCCAAGGCAGTTTCATGTTGGGCTTGCAACATGTTCTTCAGCCAATGGAGAACAGCCATGAAGATCGCAGTGGTGGGTGCGGGGTATGTGGGGCTGGTCACCGCGACCTGCCTGGCGGAGCTGGGCAATGACGTCATCTGCGTGGATCGCGACCACGGCCGCGTCGCGGTGCTCCAAGCCGGCGGTGTGCCGATCTTCGAGCCCGGTCTTGAAGACCTGTTGCAGCGCAACCTCAATGCTGCACGTCTGCGCTTCACCGCGTCGATCGCGGTTGCGGTGCGGCATGCCGACGTGATCTTCATCGCGGTGGGTACGCCTGCGCAGGAGGACGGATCGGCGGACCTGCAGCATGTGTTGGCTGTGGCCGCGCAGATCGGTCAGCACATGGCCGACTTCAAGGTGGTGGTGAACAAGTCGACCGTCCCGGTGGGCACCGGAGCGCGCGTGGAGCAGGTCTTGCGCAGCGCTCTGGCGGACCGCGGCCTTGAGCCGCTGGATTTCGCTGTTGTGTCCAATCCGGAGTTTCTCAAGGAGGGCGCTGCACTGGACGACTTCATGCGCCCGGACCGCATCGTCATCGGCCTGCCCACCGGAGCCGCCGGCGAAGCCGCCCGGCGCCTGATGACCCGGCTCTATGCCCCGTTCAACCGCCATCACGAGCGCAGTCTGTGGATGGATGTGGCCAGCGCCGAACTGACCAAGTACGCCGCCAACGCCATGCTGGCGACGCGGATTTCGTTCATGAATGAAATGGCGCATCTGGCCGACGCCCTGGGCGCCGACATCGACTGGGTGCGCCGTGGCATCGGATCCGACAGCAGGATCGGCCACGGCTTCCTTTACGCCGGCACGGGCTATGGAGGCAGCTGCTTCCCCAAGGACACCCGCGCACTGATCCACGAAGCGGCCGCGCATGGCTTGCGCATGCGTGTGGTCGAGGCCACGGAGTCGGTGAACCACGAGCAGAAGCAGGTTCTGGTGGATCGGGTCTGCGCGCACTTCGGATCTGATTTGCGCGGACTGCGCCTGGGTGTGTGGGGTCTGGCCTTCAAGCCCAACACCGACGACATGCGCGACGCGCCCAGCCGCATCGTGATTCCGGAGCTGCTGAACCGGGGTGCCGAGGTACTGGTGCACGACCCGGTGGCTTTGAGCGAGGCACAGCGCGCGCTCAGTGCCGATCTGGAGCGACCTGTGAGTGAAGTGGACGGCCTCACATTCGTCGAATCCCCGCTCGACGCAGTGGCCGACGTGGACGCGCTGCTGGTGCTGACAGAGTGGAAGTGTTTCCACAACCCGGACTTCGACGCCATGGCCCGCAGCATGCGCGGACGCGTCATCTTCGACGGCCGCAACCTCTACGACCCGGCGTTGATGGATGCGCTGGGCTTCGTCTACCAGGGCATCGGGCGACGCGGCCATCACAAGGTGGCCCACCCGACGCGGGAACTGCCGCAACCCGCTTGATCAGGCGCGCGCGCCCGTGAGGCGCGCGGCCACCAGCTGCTGCCACACACCCTCAACCTGCCGCACGATCTGTTCCCAGTCCTGCTTGAGCGTGGTGGCGCGGGCACGCTCGCGCAGATGGCCGTTCGGCTCATTCTTGCGTCGATCACCGTCAAGCCACTGCAATGAAAGTTGGCGAGACTGAGCCTTGCGCGTACCAGTCCAGCCAATTTTTTGACGGCGGCGCACCGTTGCTTTGAAAACTTCGATTGCTGCATCAAGCCGGCCCGTCAGGAACCCAATGAACTTCTTCAACAGTCGTCTGGCACATCTGGAGATGCTGCATCCTCCCGCTGGGGAATTCTTCATGGGCACGCTCAGCGTGTGCCCGGGACAGCGGCCCATTGACGCCTTGTTGGGAGTTGAGCCGGGCATCTGGCTCCTGGAATCGCCCACGCTGGATGGGGGTTTGCTGGGACGCGTCACCCTGGGCGGTCGGCGCGAAATCATGTTCTCCGATCGAGCTCAGCCGTAACCGGCAGGTGCCCGCTACCGGGCCATCCGCTCCCCCATCGTTTAGTTTGACCCACCCCGCGCATTGACGCGAGGTGGGTCTACTCGCCTGTGCGAAGCCGTGGCCGCACTGAACACAAGCACGCGCGCGGCTCATCGTCAAGCCAGCGGGAAAGTTCAACCGGGTGGGAACCCGTGATCCGTTCGGACCAGTAAACCCGGCGTGGGGCATCGCAATCCCGTGATCGACGCTCTGCATGATCCATCGCACATCGGCGTTGCCTTGCTCGCCTCCGAATTCTTCCAACGAAACAATGCTCATGACCACTTCGCGCTCGACCACCCCCCGCTTGTCGCTGGCTCCTCAGCGTCTTTCTGCCTGCCTGGTGGCCTTGGGCGTGTTGTCGGCATTTCCTGCCTGGGCGGACTCGGTTCCCCAAACCCTTCCGTTCTCCCAGGATTGGAGCAACGCCGGTCTCATTTCGGTGAGCGACGACTGGGCTGGCGTTGCAGGCATCGTGGGATACCGCGGAGACGGCATGGTGAGCGGCACGGGCGCCGATCCCCAGACGGTTGTCGGGGTCGGCACCCTCCTGGTCGACGTCAATGCCAACCAAACCAATCCAAACACCTTCACCACCGGCGGTGCGACGGAGTTCGCCATCGCCAAACCGACGCTGGCGCTCGCAGGCTCGGGCACGGCCAAGGCCCCTCACATCGTCATCCACCTCAACACGAGCGGACAGCAGGCCGTGCTGGTGAGCTACGTGCTGCGCGATGTGGACGGCGCAACCGACAACGCGATCCAGCCCGTGGCGCTGCAATACCGAGTCGGCAACAGCGGAAACTTCATCAACCTGCCGGCCGGCTTCGTGGCCGATGCCAGCCAGGGCCCCAGCCTGACGGGTGCGATCTTCCCTGTGTCCGTGGTCCTGCCGGCCGCTGCCGACAACCAGGCCGAAGTGCAGGTACGCATCATCACGACCGATGCGGCTGGCTCTGACGAATGGATCGGCATCGACGACATCGCCATCACTGGCTCGCCACTGGGCGGTGGTGTCAACCTGCCGATCTCCGCCACTTGCCCGGCCCCCGCGGTGTTCGACTCCGGTGTGGGTGGTGTGGTCAACCTGAGCGCCACCGATGCCGACAGCGTGGTCAATGGCGCCAGCATGACCAGCACCGCGGTGGCCGGTATTTCCCTGGGCCCGGTGAGCTCGGCCACCAGCGATGGCGGTCAGGCGACAACGTCCGTGCAGGTCAACGGAAGCGTGCCCGTGGGCACCTATCCGGTGCAGGTCACTTTTACCAACAACGAGCTGCAATCGGTCGCCTGTGACTTCACCGTCACGGTCAATGGGGTCGTGAGCATTCCCCAGATCCAGGGCAACGGCGACCTCAGTCCGCGTGTTGGGCAGAACGTGGCGACGCAGGGCGTGGTTACAAAATTGCTCAACAACGGCTTCTACATGCAGGACCCGCAGGGTGACGGCGATGCCACCACCTCCGATGGCATCTTCGTGTTCACCAATGTCGCGCCCACGGTGGCGGTGGGTCAGGATGTACGCGTGAGCGGCACGGTGGGTGAATTTGCACCCGCCGGCGTCAACACCGCTTACAAGCCAGTGACGCAGCTCACCTCGCCGGTGATCAGTGTGGTCTCCAGCGGCAACGCCATCTCCCCCACCGTCATCACGCTGCCCGAGGTGGTTGACGGTGAACTCGAACGCTACGAGGGCATGGTGGTCTATATCCAGACGCCCCTGACAGCGGCGCAAAACTTTTTCCAGGGCCGATACGGGCAGGTGACGCTGGGCGCTGACGGCCGTCTCATCAAGCCCACGAACGTGCACCCGGCCAGCTCGGTCGAAGCGATCGCGCTGGCAGACGAGAACGCGCGCCGCCGCATCATCCTGGACGACGGCACCAGCCTGCAGAATCCAAACCCCACTCCCTACATGGGCGCCGACAGCACACTGCGCGCCGGCGACACCTTGCCGGGCGGCATCACCGGTGTCATCGACTACGGACTGGCGACCAACAACGTCGACGGCCTGAGCGACTACAAGATCCACCCGACCGAGCCGGTCGTGTTCACGCGCGCCAATCCGCGCCTGGCCGCACCACCCTCGGTGGGCGGCAATGTGCGTGTGGGCAGCTTCAACGTGTTGAACTACTTCACGACCATCGACCAGTCCGGTGCCAGCTGCTACCCCACCGGCACCCGATCAGACTGCCGCGGTGCCGACAGCACGGCCGAGTTCCAGCGCCAGCGCAACAAGATCATTCCCGCCATCCTCGGCCTCAATGCCGACGTGGTGGGTCTGATGGAAATCGAGAACAACGGCAACACGGCCGCGCAGGACCTGGTCAACGGTTTGAACGCCGTGGCCGGGCCCGGCGCCTACGCCACCGTTGCCATGCCTGTGGGCGGTGCCGGCACCGACGCAATCCGTGTGGCCATGATCTACAAGCCCGGCCGGCTGAGTCTGGTGGGTCAGGCCCGCAGCGACACCGACCCGGTGCACAACCGTCCACCGCTGGCGCAGACCTTTGCCGCTGCCAACGGCGAACGGTTCTCCGTCGTGGTCAACCACTTCAAGTCCAAGAATTGCGCAGCCGGTTCGGACGCTGCCGATCTGGACACAGGTGATGGCCAGGGATGTTTCAACGCGACCCGCGTGGATCAGGCCCGTGCCCTGGGCAGCTTCATCGAAACCTTGAAGGCGATCGACCCCGATGTGGTGGTGGTGGGTGATCTCAACGCCTACGGCAAGGAAGACCCGATCCTCGAACTGGCGACTCAAGGCCTGGTGGACGAAATCGCTCGGCGCGGTGCCGACAGTTACTCGTATGTGTTCGACGGCGAAGCGGGCTACCTCGACCATGGTCTGACCACCACCAGCCTGAGCCCTCTGGTCACGGGCGCGGTGCACTGGCACATCAATGCCGACGAGCCGTCGATCATTGACTACAACCTCGAGTTCAAGCAGCCCGCCTGTGCCACCTGCGGCCCCGACTACTACACGGCCACGGTGTACCGCTCTTCCGATCACGACGCCGTGTTGCTGGGCCTGTCGCTGGTCAAGTACATGCAGGGAACAACGGGTCGCGACACGCTGGTGGGCACATCCGGCGATGACCACATCACCGGTGGTGCTGGCGCCGACGTGATCACCGGCAACGCCGGAGCCGACACCTTCATCTACACCAGCACCCGCGATGCTGCCGACCGCATCACCGACTTTGCGCCAGCCACCGATCGCATCGACATCAGCGCGCTGCTGCAGGGCATTGGCTACACCGGCAACAACGCCATCGCCGACGGCATCGTGCGGCTGGTCGACAGCTCCGCAGGGCTGGTCGTCCAGATCGACACCGATGGCAACGCCGGCCCGGCCGTGGGTCGGCCATTGGTCACGCTCAGCAACGTCTCGGCCAGCCAGATCGTGCCGACACGCGACCTCGGCCTGTGACCCGCCGCACCCTTTCCAACTCAGCTGAACTCCAACCCCGGAGCCACTACAAATGAAAACAACCCGTAGCCCTCTGCGCCGCAGCGCCTGCACCCTCGCGGTCTCGCTCGCCCTGGCCAGCGGCTTCAACGCCGCCTGGGCCGAAACCCTGACCGTGCTGCACATCGGTGACCAAGAGTCTTGGTTGTTGTCGGCTCAGGGCAACCTGCGCAACGACGCCGCGCAGGCGATCTCGTTCTATGGCGGCATCGACCGCCTGGCCAGTGTGGTTGCAGCCCGCAAGGCCGCTGCAGCCACCGCTGGCAGCACCGTGATCACGCTCAACGCCGGCGACTCGTTCCTGCCGGGTCCGCGCCTGACCGCCAGCTTCACCAACCTCGCCACGGCAGCGGCCGACGGTGGCCAGGACTTCTACGACGCCATCGCCAACCGCGCCATCGGCATTGATGCGACCACCTTCGGCAACCACGAGTTCGACCTTGACAACACCGGCCCGGTGGCAGCGCGCTTCGCCGAAGTTTCGGGCGCCACCTACCTGTCGGTGAACCTCGACTTCAGCGTCACCCCTGCGCTGGCCAATCTGGCCGCCCTGCAAAAGGTGCGCGCTTCCAAGATCCTCACCACCGCGGCGGGCAAGAAGGTTGGTGTGATCGGCGTGACCACGCCCCTGCTGCCTAGCATTTCATCGCCACCGGCCGGCATCATGAAAAACTGGAGTGCCAGCAACAGCGAGTTGCAGAACATCCAGGCCCTGTTGCCGCTGGTGCAGGCCGAGATCGATGACCTCCGGAACAACCAGGGTGTGACCGCCATCATCGTGATGAGCCACCTGCAGAATTCCGCCAATGAACTCAATGTGATGATCCCTGCCCTGAGCGGCGTGGACATGGTCATCTCGGGCGGTGGACACGAACTGATGGTCGACACGGACGACCTGCTGATCAATGGCGGCGTGGCACCGTCCTACAACACCCATCCCACCTACCGCAACGACGCCACCGGCAAACCCGTGCCCATGGTCACCAGTCACTTCGGCAACCGTTACGTGGGTGAAGTCCAGCTCGACATCAATGACACCACCGGTGCGGTGACCGCCGTGCTTGCCACCCGCATGATCCGCGTCTCCGGTGCTGCCGCCGATGCCGATCGCGTCAACGGCGACCCCGCCCTGCAGGCTTCGGTGATCACGCCGGTCTCCAACTTCATTGCGGCCCTCAACGCCGAGATCATCGGCACGACCGCCACCCAGCTAAACGGCCCTACCCAGGTGGCTTGCACGCCGCTGCCATGCGAATACACCGAGGGCGTGCGCAACGCCGACACCGGCCTGGGCAACCTCGTGGCCGACGCGATGCGCTTTGCCGGTGGCGCCGAAGTGGGCATTCAGAACGGCGGCGGGATCCGCACCAGCATTGCCGGCCCGGGCAACGTCACCACTGGTGACACCTTCAACGTGCTGCCCTTCACCAACCTGGTGAAAACCGCACCGGTCATGAATGCGGCTCAGCTCAAGGATCTGATGGAGCACTCGGTGGCCGCGTCCACGCCCGGTGGGTCGGCACAAGGCCGCTTCGCCCAGATCTCCGGCATGCAGGTGACGTACGACACCACCCGCACGGCCCGCTCCACGCTGGGCACTGGCGAGCGCATACGCAAGATCAAGCTCGACGACGGCACCTTGCTGGTCGACAACGGTGTGGTCGTGTCGGCGCGTGTCTTCTCCTTCGCGACCATCGACTTCACCGCCAACGGTGGCGACGGTTACCCCTTCGCGGCCAATAACGTGGTGTTCAACAACACGGTGAACACCATCACCTACCAGGAAGCTCTGGCCAACTTCATCAAGGCGCCCAAGGCAGCCGGTGGCCTGCAGCGCGTGAGTCCGGCCGATGGCGACGAAATCACCGTGAACATGTACGGCGAAGAAAACGCGTTCGACTCCTACGGCCGCTTGATCGATGTTGCCGTCGCCAAGGCCACGCCCGGCGTCACGCGCGCCGGTACCACCAGCCGCGACACATTGGTGGGTACCGCAGGGGACGACATCATCATCGGCGGCGCTGGTGCCGACATGCTCACGGGTGGGGCTGGCGGTGACGTCTTCCGCTTCACCAGCACCCGCGATGCCGGCGACACCATCACCGACTTCACGCCCTATGCCGACAAGCTCGACTTCACCCCGCTGCTGAGCAGCCTGGGCGTGGCAGGCAACGGTGTGGCCAGCGGCCACGTGGCGTTCTTCGATGTGATCGGTGGGGTGCAGTTGTCCATTGACACAGATGGCTCCACCGGCCCCGCCGTGGCGCGTCCCTTCGTCCTGCTCAAAGGCCTGACCGCTGCGCAGATGGCGCCTGGTCGCGATCTGGTGGTCCCCGTCGTTCCCTGAAATTCTTGATCCTTCCTCATTCAACAAAGGCCTCCCATGAAATCGATCCCTCGCAGCCTGGCTGCCACCGCCGTGTTTGCACTGGCCAGCGCTTCGGCTATGGCCCAGAGCACCACCTTCCAGAACGGCAGCTTCGAATCCGGCCTGACCAACTGGTCGACCGATGGTGATGTGCTCGTCACCACCAGTGGCCGCAAGATCGGCATCCTGTCCACCGCCTCGCTGGACTTTGAGGACGACGCCCCCCTGGGCGCCGGCTTCAACAACAATTCGGGTACCGCAGCGGTTGATTTCTCCTTCAACAACAACCTCGCCGGTGTGGCCGTGGGCTCACTGGACATCGGTGGCTTCGCATACGAAGGTTCGGCCCTGCGTCAGAGTTTCATGGCCACCGCCGGACAGCAGATCACCGTGAAGTTCGACTGGGCTTTCCTGTCGTCCGACACGGTCAATGCCGACTTCGGCTTCATCGCTATCAACGACACCGTGGTCAGCTTCGTAAACACAGCCAGCAGCCCTCTGGTCAGCAGCTTCACCGGGAATTTTGGTGACTTCAGCGTGGCCAGCTGGGTGTTCACCGAGAACAGCTACACCTACACCGCTGCCAGCGACGGCGCGGTTTCGCTCGTCATTGGCGTTGCCGACATCGGTGACTACCTGGGCACCAGCGAGATGCGCATCGACAACGTGAGCGTGAGTGCCGTGCCAGAACCCGAAACCTATGCACTGATGCTGGCCGGTCTCGGACTGATGGGGGGTTACATCCGCCGCCGGCAGAAAAATGGCGGCGTGACGGCGGTCTGACCAGACCGGCCGCCCGCATCACATCTCAAACAGGCAACGTGCCCATGCGCTTCAACCGACGCCGTGCACCTGCTGCCACCAGGCCCAGGCCGGCCAGCAGCATGCCGAGCATTTCGGGTTCTGGCACCGCAGAAATCGACACACGGATCACCATGTCGTCGAAGTCGATGTCGCCCGAGTACATGTCGTTGAACAGGATCAGCGCGCTCTGGCCATCGTTGGACATCACCAGGCCCGTGCGCGAGCTGCCATTGGCGAACAGCGTGCCGCTCCCGTTGGACAGGAAACCGAAGTCCAGAGGGGAAGCCGTGACATTGCTGAAGCTCAACGAGCTGCCGAGCCGGGACGTTGAGCCGCTGCGGTTGATCAGTTGTTCGGCGCCTGACACGAAAGCGTTGTTGAAGCCGGCTTCAAACCCCATCAGCGTGTATGTGACGTTGGCGGGCTGCGTCAGCAGCAGGGAAGCGCCCATGAGCATCGAGCTCAGGTCGAAGCTGCCGGCGCTGCGGCTGGCGAACGACGATACGTCGTCATACCAGGCGGGGTTGAACGACACAGCCGAACTGAGCAGGTCGGTGGACGTGCCACCGAGGGCGGACAGAGGCGTCGCCGCAGATGCGGAGCCAGCTGTGAGGATCAGGCCGGTGGCCAAGCACACGGCCCGGCAGAGGGTTTTCAAACGGAACATGGTGATCACCTTTCATCGCCCCGGGATTGCAACGGGACGGTGCCAACAAATGAAAGACTGACAAGCGATAGCAAAGTCACACCAGCCTGGGTATGGTCACCACGTGAGTCAGCCACGAGCTTCCGATTTTGCGGGGAGGCTGACGCGGTTGTTTGTTCGTTTCACGTTGGGTAGGGGTGCTGACATGGTCCGATTGGATGGTGGTGCGCGCAGGTTGACTGCCGGTCGACGGGCGGAGCGTGCCCGTGCGTCCCGGGCATGGCTGCTGCGAAGCGTTTGCGCGTGCATTGGCCTGGCCATGGGCGTCGCCCATGCGCTCACCGGTGGCGCTGGCCCAAGCGAGGAGCCGGCGGACCCGGCGTGGGCAGCCGTCGGCAGCCTGGACGTGGGTGGGCGGCTGTTCAGTGCCACCTTGATCGGTCGGCAGCATGTGATCACGGCAGCTCATGTGGTGGCCGGCGCCAATCCGGCGCACATCCGCTTTCGCAGCGCGGCCGAACAGGGGTTTACAAGTGCAGGCACCTCGGTGCGGGTGCACCCGGGCTACACCGGCAGCAGCGCCAACAACAGTCCGGGCGATCCCTCCGTGCATGCCGACCTGGCCATCGTGCGGCTGGCCACACCCGCGCCGTCGAAGATGCCGATCGCACGCCTGTTCACCGGGCCTGTGCTGGGGCGCGTCCTCGCCCTTGTGAGCCACGGCGGCAGCACCACGCTTTTTACAACCGGGGAGAACCGCGCCGACCTTGTCTTTCCCGATTTCCTCGGGCGCCCGGCGACCTACCTGTTCGACTTCGATGGCCCCGACCTCGCCACAAACCGCCTCGGACCCGCAGTGCCCGCCAACGGCACCCTGGGGCTTGATCGAGAGGCAACGCTGGCCAACGGCGACTCGGGCAGTGCGGCCTTTGTGCACGTCGATGGTCGGTGGTATCTCGCCGGCGTCAACACTTTCAACATCTCTTTCGGTGCCACCACCGCAAGTCCTCGGCTGCCGGGCACGGGTGGCGGCGGCGTGGTGCTGGGGGAACACGCAGTCTGGGTCAGAGAGGTGTTGAGCGAACCTGCGCCGGCGGCTGGAACCGCCGATGTGCCGGGGCGTGTGATCGTCAAGACCCAGAAGCCGTGACGCCGATCATGCGACTCCTGCTGCAATCCAATGTTTGTTGATTTCATCGAAGCGCGGCAGCAGATGGCGTGGCAAGACCAGCACGATGTAGAAATCTCCGAACGACTCCAGGGCTCGAACTCCCCTCGGTGAACCATGCAGGGATTCGTCGAATCCCTGCATGGCTTGCGGAGGCGCTGCTTGATCATTGAGCGTCGATGTCTGGATCCGAGAGACTTCGTCTGAGCTGAGAAATGCGGCCAGGGTCGCAGCGATGTCCTGTGGATGCTCCCTCCAATCGGCGGTGCCCCCACAAGTCCGGGAGACATGTTCAACGAACAAGGCTTCACATTCTTCGTCTGTTGCTTCGCGCATGGCTTGAAGTGCGTCACTCGTGAAATCGAGAAGCTCGGCAGAGCTCACCAGATGTGCCTTGGTGCCCTCGCGGACTCGACCCATGCTGCGCGAAAACCAGGATTGAATGCTCATGCCCACCTTTCTGTCATGCAGAAGGTTTACCAGCCAAACAACGTAATGATTTTTTTGGCCCAGTCATCTTCGGTAGGCAGTGAAGGCAATGGATGGGCGAAGAACCGCGGATCGCAGACGCGCTTGAACATGTCGCGAACCCCTTGTGTGTAGCCGAGCGGCCCGGGCTCTGCCACCACCGCCCACTGTGAGTCGGCCAGCAGTTCCACCACGCCCGATTCGTGGTTGAGCACCACGCCTTGCCGGCGGTAGAGGGCTTCAATGGCGGGCAGTCCGTAGCCCTGACATGCGGGCATCAGGAACACGTGGGATCGCTGGTATAGGTGGGTCAAAGCATCGTCCGAGACAAAGCCATGAAAGCGCACGCGTTCTCCAAGTTCTAGCTCCTGGCTCATCAGCTTCAATGCAGCCTCCTCGGGTCCAGCGCCCACCACATGCAACACAAAATCGGGCTCTCCGTCGGCACTCAGAAGGATCTCCGCCAGGCTCTGAAGGATCCAGTCCACCCGCTTGCTTTTCTGCAGCCGCGAAACGCTCAAAAACTCGATGGGTTCGTTAGCACGCGCCGGCAGTTGTGCCATCGGCTGTTGGCCGAAGCCGCCTAGGTACACGACCTCAGCCTTTCGCCCATACAGTGCATGCATTTCGTTGGCCAGTGCAACGGTGTTGGTCGCAAAGCCCCGTGCTGAGCGGATGCCATGGCGCGTGAGCCAGTGCCTTGCCGATAGCCGTTCCGACCTACCAAGCCTACCCTTGGCGGTTGTCTCATAGTTCAGTAGGCTGTAGGTGTCGGGAATGCGCAGGAAGTAGGGGAGTTGGCTTCGCAGGTTGACCATGCCTGCGTGCAGGGCTGACTGGATGCTGAACAGCACGGGTGTGGGGTCGCCCCGTGCGTGCAGCCGCGCCAACGCGGCTCGCAGGGCCATTGCTTTGACCCGTCCATCGCCGGATGGTTTGAGTTCGAACACCTGCAGCGGAAGTCGCGCGTGCCGCGCCAGACCAATGTGGTCGTGGTAACAAAGCACGCTGTGTGCCTTGCCTTGCGCGTGTAGACCGGCAGACAGCGACAGGATCACGCGTTCTTCACCGCCGAACTCCTCGAACTCCGGCTGGAAGATGACGATGTCGCCAGCTGATGGAAACGGTTGGGTTGCGGAGCTTGTATTCATGGATTCGTTTGAATCTCGGGAGCGTGCGCCTGCATACGACGCACCTGCAGGTCTAGCACGCTGTCGCGTGCCAGGTGGTGCATCGCGTGTTCTCTGGCCAGGGCACCCAGTGCACGGCGCTTTACGGGGTCGGCAAGCAACTCACACACGGCTCTAGCGAGCGCAGCAGCATCACCCGGGGGGACGACGCGGCCGAACTGACCGACCACGGCCGCCAGCTCTGTGTCAGCCCGGCAGGTGGCAACCACGGGTCGCCCGCTGGCCAGCATGCCGGTGAGCTTGGAGGGAAGCACCAAGTCTTCGGCTTCCTGGCTCTGGGGCAAAAGATGTACATCGGCCAGGCCGAGCAGCTCACCCAGGCGCTCCAACGGCTGCAGCGGCAACAGACGCAGGTTGGGCAGCTCACGCGCCGCGCGCTCCATTTCGGGCAGCATCGCGCCGCCGCCGCAAATGACGAACAGCACGTCGTGCCGGTGCACAAGCAGGCGCGCCGCCTGTGGGATCACCATCAAGCCCTGTTTCGCGCTGAGCGTTCCGGAGAACAGGGCCACGTGGGTTGTCTTCGCAAGGCCCAACTCGGCCCGGTAGGTGCTTGGCCGTGTCAGAGGCTTGATGCTCTCAACATTGGCCCAGTTCACAAAGAGGTGTGTGCGCTCGGCTGTCACACCCTTGCGCAAGAGGTGCTGGCGCATTCGCTCGGAAATGGTCGAGACCACATCAAAGCGCTTGAGCAATACGGATTCCACCGCGCGGATGGCCTGGCCAAACCGCTTGCCGTTGAGCAGCCCCATCTGAAGTGCGACGTCCACCTCGAAGTCCTGCACATGCAGCCAAGCCTGTGCGCCGCTCAGACGCGCGGTGAGCCAGCCCATGGGCGCGCACACCATTGCAGGTGCTACGGTCAGCACCACATCGGGCCACCAAACCACCTGGCGCAGCATCACTGGCGCAGAAGAGAGCGCAAAGGTGCACAAGTGCAGCACTCGTTTGAGGCCGCCCGGTCTGCGCGGCACCCACAGTGGCGCGCGCCAGACGCGCACTCCGCGCCACACCTCATGCCGCCACGGCGGCCAGCGGTAGCCTTCGTCAAGCCTCCAGGTCGGGTAGTAAGGCGGTGCGGCCACCACGCGAACCTCGTGACCCTGCGTGGCCAGCCACTCGGCCATCTCGCCCGAGTACTTGCCGATGCCGGTGGGCTCGGGCGCAAAATTGGCACTGTAGATCAGTATCTTCATGGTTGCGTGAGCGCTGCGGGCGTCGGAGGTGATGGCACCAGCAGTTCGTGCTCCTTGACCTTGAGCACGATCATGTACTCGTAGATGGCTTGCAGCACGGCGTAGCGCAGGCCAGCGCGTCCGTCGAGGAACCCTCGCTTGGCCACATAGAGCAGCACGAACTTCACCAGCGGGCGGAGCGGCAGTCGGTAGAACAATTCCTTCTGGTGGAAACGGCGCTCGTGGAAGGTGCTCGCGGTAAAAGCCTTGGCAATCGAAAACGGCGTCTGGCTGCTTCGATTGGAGATGATCTGCTCGGCCTCAAGGCGGCTGTAGCTGTTGTGCCGCTCGAACCAATGCCCCATGCCTTTGCTGAAAGGGAAATGGTCGAGGTAGCCAGTCACCTCGCCCACCGGGCCGTCGGCCAGCGAGATCGGGTTCACCAGTCGTTCATAGCGCATTTTCCCGGGTTGGAACAAGCGCATGTAGAACGGCGAAGTCTGCACATGCTTGAGCCACGTATCCAGAAAAAAATCACGCCTCTGCAGGAGATACGCTACGTTGTTGCCTGGAGCGGCAACGGCCCCTCGCACTGCTTCCACAAGCTCGGGCGTCATGCGTTCGTCCGCGTCGATGTAGAACACCCAGGGGTGTTTGAACGGCAGGTTGGCCAAGCCCCAGTTTTGGTGGCTGGCCCAGTTGTCAAACGGGCGCTGCGTCACGGTGGCGCCGAACGCCCGGGCAATCTCCACCGTGCGGTCCGTACTCACCGAATCGTAGACATGGATGTCATCACTCCATGCCACGCTCTGGAGGCAACCGGGCAAGTCCTGCTGTTCGTTTCTGGTCAGGATCAACACCGATATCGGGGCGTGTGTGGGTGTGTGTGCGTGGGCATTCATGTCAAGCTCCGTGGTTGCCGTGTCTTGCGCTGAACCGCCGGGTGGCCAGCCCACACGGTCCAAGGTTGATTGATGTCCTTCATCACCACCGCGCGTGCACCCACCACGCAGCCGCACGCGATGTACACGCCCGGGCCCACGAAGGCCTCGGCACAGACCCACACATGGTCTGCCAACGTTATGGGGTGGGCCACGAGCTGGAAGTTGGCAGAGTTGATGTCGTGCGAGCCTCCGCACAGATAGGCGCCTTGCGACAAGGTGCAGTCGTTGCCGATGGTCATGCGCGCCATGTTGTAGAGCGTCACGCCATCGGCGATGCCCACGCGGTCGCCCAGCGTGAGATGCCAGGGTGCCCAGATACGCACACCGGCGTACACATGCACATGCTCACCCAGTTGGGCACCAAACAGGCGCAGCAGCGCACGCCGCCACGCGTGCAGAGGCCTAGGGCTTGGCCTGAACAGCAGCAGCCAGCTCACGCCCCAGAGCGCGCGCGCCAAGCGGTTGCCCAGTGAGAAAGAAGGCTGAGTGGCGGGGTCGTTGCCTTCGAGGATCACGTCAGCTCCTCGGACTTCTTGCGCAACACGAAGCGCCATTTGTCCCCCAGGAGCTCATCCACGCCATAGTCGGCGAGTTCTTTCCGCACGTCCTCGGTCAGGAACGAGCGACCGTGACCCGCCTGCAGGTTGTGCACCACGGTCACCGAGAAATGACGCTCGAACAGCCGCTGGTAATCGTGCAGCCGCATTTCGTTCAGAAAGCAGTCGGCTGTGAACCGGTGCTGCCGCAAGTGTTCCCAGGGATCGGAGCGACGGTCCATGTCTGCCTTCAGCGTGTGGGGGTACCACTCCACCAGATGCCCACCGCTGATGCCGGTGAACACCGCCGGCGAAATCAGGGCCAGACCCTGGGGCGTCAGTGCCTGCGCCAGGTTGGCGCACACGCCGTCCAGCGCCTCGCGGGGGATGTGTTCGAAGACGTCCTCGGAGTAGACAAAATCGATTGACGCTGGCGGCAGCGAAAAATCGGCCACATCACCTACCAGAAAGCGTTCAGCTTGCACGCGCAGCCGGGCACCCCGGCGCACCAGCACCCGGTTCAGAGTCTTGCGTTCGTGTGAGTCGAACACCAGAGCGCGCACCGTGCTTTTGATGAAGCGTTGCCAGCCATTGGCCCTGAGAACACGCAGCAACTCAGAGAAGGAGGCCCGCAGCATGGGTGCGTCCAGATCGATGCCCCGGGCGTTTAGCCCCATCGAGATGAGCGCCAGCAGACGCAGCGGACGCGCTCCGTATCCCACTTCGAAGATGGATGACTTGTGGAATGAAAGGCCTGTGGATGTCTCAAAGATTGACCGGTAGTCGTCCAGCTCGGCCACCAGCTTGGTCACGTCTGCCTCTTTGCTTCGGAGGCCTTGCAGGCGCATCCGCAGGAACTGTAGGTTCTCCCAACCCCAGTCGAATGCAGAGCCGATGTGCCCCACGGAGTTGCTGGCTCTGTTCATGGGGTGGCCTTCTTTTGGTGCTGTCCCACGATGTGCAGGAGGCTTTGTGCCATGGCGCTCACAGTGAACCGCGCGTTGAACAACTCGCTGGCTGCCTTGGCCATGCTCACGCGAGCCGCCGGCTCTAGTGCCAGCCATTGCATCAACAGTGCGCGGGTGCCGTCTGTGGTGTCCTCTTCCACCAGACCTGCGCCTGCGCTCTGAATCTCCCGCCAGATGTTGACCTTGTTGGAGATCAGCACGGGAAGGCCGCAGCCGAGCGCTTCGGCCACTGCAATGCCGAAGTTTTCCTGGTGCGAGGGCAGCACAAAGGCTTCGGCGGCGTGGAACGCACCCCATTTGATGTCGCCCTGCAACATGCCGGGCCAGTGAATGCGATCGGCCACACCGAGTTGTCGGGCCTGAGCCTGCAAAGCCGCGACCCAGCCGGTCTGGTCAGGCCCGGCCATCACCAGGTGCAGATCGGGTGTTTGGGACGCGGCCGTGGCGAACGCGCTGATCAGCAGATCGCAACCCTTCTTTTCCTGAATGCGGCTCAGGAACAGCAGCATCCGCTTACCCTTGAGCTCAGGATAGGCGTCCAGAAAGCACTCGGCAAGCGGGACCTTGTCGGTGGGTGGCGGGCGCGTACCGTAGGCCACCACCTGCTCGCGCGCCCGGTAAAGCCAGAATGATTCGCGGGCCAGCAGGCGCTCGTCTTCACAGGTGAAGAGCACCGCTGCAGCATCTCGCAGCACCCGGTATTCGGCCCATGGCCAGTAGAACCACTTCTTCAGGTGTTTGAGAGGGTAGGTGCGTTTAAACCAAGGGTCGAGCATGCCGTGGGTGAACACGGCATAGGGGACCTTGAGCCGCGTGAGGGCGCGCCAGGTGGCAAAGCTGTGGTACTGCCAGATGCCGTTGACGATCACGAAGTCGTACCGGTGCGCATGCGCCACGAGCCAGGGCACCAACCGACTGCTCATGCCGTAGTTGCCGCGCGCGGGTCCCAAGGCATGCACAGTGTGTGTCTGGTTCTGCAGCCAGGCGTCAGCCGGGTTGTCCAGAGTCACCAGCTCGGTGTGGTGGCCGAGCTCCTGCATCCGTTGCCCGAGATTGCGAACCCCTTCGATGGGTCCACCACCCGCGGGATTGGCCGACGAAATCACATGCAGGATGTTCATGAGGGAATCCGGGCCAGTGCATGGCCCGCGTTGGTTGGGTGGCGGGCCATCACGCCCTCATAAATCTGCAGGTAAGCCGCAATGGCGCGCTCGGGCTCAAAGTGCCGAGACCAGGCCATGCAGGCATCGGTGCGTTCGCTCTGCGCCTGTGCTGGTTCGTTCAGCAACTTTTCAAGCACCCGCGCTCCGCAGGCTGCCCAGAAGGCCATGTCGTCGGTGTTGCGAAGCAGGGGCAGGTAGTCGGTGTGGGGGCCGCCTATTTCGTTCATGGGCGCGTCATCGGTGGTGATGACAGGGCAGCCGCAGGCCTGCGCTTCGACGATGGGCCACCCGAAGCCCTCAGCCAGGCTCGGGAACAGGAACGCGCGCGATAAGGAGTACGCGGCTTGCAGCAAGGCGTGATCGATGCCGTAGAGAAAGTGCACCTGCCCCTGCGCGGGCACATCGGCCAGCGCTTCGCGCACCGCGTCGGTTTGCGGAACGCCCACCAGCCACAGGGGCAAGGGATCCGCCCGACTGGTCGCGTACTGCGCGTAGATGTGGATCACACCAGCCACATTTTTGTACCACTGGTTCCCACTGACATGGAGCAACAACCCGGCGTCGGGCACCGAGAGTCCTGCGCGGCGCAACAGCGCGCGGGCTTCGAGTGCAGGCGTCCGGGAAAAGCGCTGATTCAGCCCGTTGTGCACCACCTTGCAAGTGACAGGCGCCACGTCACCCACGCGTTGCAGGTCGTCAAGCGTGCGCTGGGAGATGCAGATGAAATGCTGCGCCTGCGCAAACCCGTGGCGGATGTAGCGCTGGTATAGACGCCCGGTGAAACGCGTCGGGTTCTGCGGTACTTCTCCCAGGGCCGATCGCAGCGCCAGCAGATCGTGCACATGCACCACCAGTGGTCGGTGTTTGACCAGCGGTACCCAAGGACCCAGGGCCTGGTCGGCCATCACGAACAGCGTGTCGGCGGGCTCCCGCGCTGCAGCTCGCCGAACCCACAAGGGAAACAGCAGGTATTGGTCGATGTAACCCGCCCACTTTGACAGGCGGCCGGTAGGCACCCAGGCATGCACCAATGCCGTGGGCGACCAGACCTCCACCTCGTGCCCAAGCGCCTGGTAAGCATGCTGCAGCATGCTTGCGAACCGCGGCATGCTTTGCGAAGCCATGAACGAGGGGTGGGTGAATAGAACGATGCGCATGGCTCAGCCTTGTGCGTGCAGGCGAGTGGTATGTCGGCTCGGCGCTGGCCTTCGCGATCCCCCGCCGAAAAACATGCCCAGGCCGCGAGCCACGGCGGCCAGCACGAGAAACAGCAAGATGTTTTGCGGGATGGCGCGCAAAGTGGTGCTTGCCCAGGCCTGCAGAGATTCCGACGTGACGCCGTACTGAAACAGCTTCCACACGGCCAGCATGCCCACGGCCGACAGCACGACCTGCCCACTGCGGTTGCGCAGCGAGAGCAAGTCCATCATGGCGAACGCGACCAGGCAGAAGGCCATGTACACCACTGCGAATCCGACCCCCAACAGTGCCACGCCCTGCGCCAGCATGGAGCCGGTGCGCCGACTCCCCAAGGGTGCGCCTTGGCTCAAGTGACTGAGGTAGTCGCCCATAGAGAACCCGAGCGCCTTCTTGTCGATGTCCACCCCCAGTTGTTTGATGACCGGGTCGGGAAGAATGGCCCAGAAGAGATCACCTGTGGTGCGGGCCAGCAGATCGGCATCACTTTGGGTGAAGGTGGACGCGAAATACAGCGCGTTGTCGTGAAACTTGGTTTCCACGAGGCGGGCCAGAAGCGGATTCTCGAAGTAGTACTCGTCGTACTTGCCCAGCGCTGCGTTGCGTTGTTCCTCGTTCTGCTCGGCAAGCGTGTCGGGTCGCTGGAAGTAGTAGAGCGTCTCCTTAACCATCTGCACCGCCGAGACGTTGCCGCGCACCTTGCGTGCCACCACCATCGCCGTGGCCAGATCGCTCAACGGGATGGCCAGGCCGGCCAGCACGAGTCCCACCACACCGATCTTCAGAACCTGTTTGCTGGAGACCGCAGCGCTGCTGCGGATGGCGCCCAACAAGGCGAACAGCGCGATGGTGACGAAGCCCGAGAGCATCACCTGACGCGCGTTGGCTGCCAGACCCAGCAGCACCACCAGACCGCAAAAGAACAGCAAGTAGGGCCACTGCTTGCGCCAGCTGCTATAGGCCTCGCCCAGCTGAATCAGGTACATGGGGATGAGGAACGGCGCCCAGGTGACGAACGCCATGCCCTGCATCACCTTGCCGAAGGTGCCCTCGCGTCCCGACCCCAGAAGAAACGCGAACAACCCGACATAACCCAGGAACCAAAGCACCCCTGTGCTGGGTGTGTCGTACAGCCCGGTCCTGCGCAACAAGTGGCGCGGCAGGGTTCCACCGTTCTCGGCCGGAGGTGGCAAGAGCCAGCGGTAGCCGGTGTGCGCAATCATCGCCAGCAACTGGAACGCAGCGAGCATTGCGAAGGTGACCATGGGTTGGCGCAGGTTGTCGGCCAGCGATGTCCCGTAAGCGGTCTGCCCCAGCAAAGCACCGAGCTGGGTGGTGACGCAGAAGCCGAACACGGCAAATGTCGACAGCGGGTGCGTCTGCAACGCGGGGGTCCAGAGCATGTACACCAAGACGGCCATGGATGAGGCGAACACGATGCTGCTCGATGCCAGGTTCTCCGCGGAGAAGTCGATGACGATCTGGGCCAAGAGCGCCAGCAGCGCCAAGGCCATGAGGCCGAGCAGGATGAATCGGCTGTTGGTCATGTCATCACCAGCCGCTTGTAGATGTCCAGCGCGCGCTGTCCGTAGTCGCGCCATCCGCCCAGGAGCGTGACACGTGCCAAGGCGGCGTTGCCCATCTGCGCGCGCAGAGCTGGTTCGTCGATCAGGCGTTGCATCCGTTCAGCGAGCGCCTGAGAGTCGCGGATGGGGACGATGAAGCCTTCCTGTCCATCGTCAAACAAGTCGCGCGCACCGGTGTGTTCGCTCGCGATTACGGGGCAGCCACAGGCCATGGCCTGGGCCATGACCATGGCCAGGCCTTCTTGAACACTGGGCAACACCAACACGTGGCTCTTGCTCATCCATCGTTTGAGTTCGGGCTGTGGCACATGCCCCAGAACCTGGATCGAATCCGACCACAAACCTTGCGCCTTCATGCGTTCAATGACCGATCTTGAGACGGCTCCTGCGAACGTGAGGGACTTGCCAGGGTGCCGAAGAGCGTTGAAGGCCTGCAACAAGTAGGGCACCCCCTTTTGGAGGGTCATCGCTCCCACGAACAACACATCAAAGCGTGCTGGATCGGGTGCATCACATGGAGCGAAGCGGGATAGGTTGACGCCGTAGGAGAGCAAGCGCATCTTGTCGGGGGCAATGCCTTGATCGACAAACGACCGCAATGCGAAGGTGGACGGAACGGTGATGCAATCGGCCTGCGCGTACTCCGCTTCCTCACGCTCGATGGCTCGCTGGTCGATGCCGTCAAACGGCAATCCCCAAGTCTTGTGCTCTTCGCGCAGCAGCGCGTCCTGCTCGCGGATGTGCGAAGACCCCCGGTCGCAGACGTAACGCCCACCCCGAGCCTGCTGCACCTGGCCGGCCTTGAGTGCGCTGCCCGACAGGCCGACAAACACGTCGCATTCGGGCAGCGTGTGTGCCGTCCATTGCGCGAACGAGGTGGCGGCCAGGTTTTCCCACTCGTGGATCCAGCTGCACGGCATTCTGGATTTGATCGGGTTGGCCATGTACGGCCCCATCACCCAGGGAAAGGTGTGGATCACCGCATCGGGCAATCGCTCGGCGCGCAGCTTGAAGCGCGGATACCCCGTGAGCACACCGGCAAGTACGCCATGGGCGTGCAGTTCACGCGCCAGATCGAAGGTGTGAAACTTGCCGAGCACCGACAGTACAACCTTCATGGCGTCACCGTCTGCGCTGACCCGCCATGCCCCAGCGCGCGCAGCGCCAACATGACGCATGCCACGGCCACCAGCAGTTCGCTCGAAAGCATGGCGAGTCCCACACCAGTCAAACCGGCGCGTGGCGCCCACCAGGCCGTGAGCATCACGCAAGCAGCTCCACCCAAGACGGTCCAAAGGGCCAGCGTGCCGTGTTGGTTGGTCGACATCAGCAGCACACGCGGCACATGCCACAGGCCATTGACAGCGGCATAGGCGAACAAAAAGCCCACCACCGCAGGGTCAAAAGCGATCTTGTCGTGTGTCCAGGCGCTGAGTAGCCAGGGCGCAACCGCGTAGAGCGCAGCGCACAACAGCAGCACCTGCAACGCGCTCAGCCAACTGCTTCGCCCGGCGAGTTGCCGAAGTTCAGCCAGCGAGCCCTGGCCGAACAAACGGGAGAACTCGGGCCAGAGCGAGTGGCTGAACATGGCCGTGACCTGCACCGCGGTGCGTGCGAGGGTTCGATAGGTGCTGAAGATGGCCACCGCCACTGGGCCGAGCAGCGCGCCCACCAGCAGCGTGACACCTTGAAAGCTCAGTGCATTGGCCAACGGAAAGGCCATGAAGGCCGCGGCCGGGCGCGCCATTTCCAGAACCGTGACCATGGTGGCGTGTCGCAAGCCCCACTGCAGTCCGGAGTCGCCCGAGCGAGCGACCAGCATTGTCAGCAGCGTACCCACCGCGCGAAACGCCAAGCCCGTGAACGCCACCGCGCTGAAGGTGCCCACCAACAGCAAGCCCACCATCCAGCCCGCCCATTCGGCCAGTCGCGTGATGTTGCCCAGCAGGGTGCCCAGCGCATAGCGATGAGTGGCCTTGAAGAGCTGCTCGGAAAGCCCGCCGGCAAACGCCACCAGCACGCTGGCGGTCAGGGCCATCAGAGCCATGCGCTGGTCCACGGTCGCGCCGGCTGGCCATGGCGACCACCAGATGGCTGGCAAGGCCAGCGCGGCCAGTACCGCGCAGACGAACAGCATGAACATCTGTGCGCTCTGGAACACCCGACTGGCCAGTGCGGTGTCGCCCGCGCCCTGGGCCATCGTCATGCGGTTGCCAGCCGCCGTGACGATGCCGACATCGGCCATAGCGAGATACCCCGGCAGGGCGGAGAGCAGCAACCACATGCCGTAAGTTGCTGCGTCCCAGGTCGCCAGAAACAGGGGCAGTGACGCGAGCTGTATGCCCACCGAGATCGCCATGCCCATCGAGTGGGCGCCCATGGCTGCAATCACGCGCTGGTGCATGGCGCGGCTCATTCGACCAGCTCCTCCACAGCTTCCAGCAAAAACCGCATCACCGCTTCGTTGCGGTGGTCGTCGCGCTTGAAACGCTGGTGGCCTGCCCGTGCGATGCGGGCGCGGCGCGGCTCATCGGCCAGCGCATGAAAGCAGGCGGCGGCGCATTCGTCTGCGTCGTTCCAAAAAAGGGCTTCTACATCTTCCTCGTATAGGGCCAGGTGTTCGTGTGTGCGCTCGGCGCACAACAGGCCGCCGAGGGCGGGAATCTCCAGCGAGCGCGTGGTGTGCAGGTCGCGGTTGTCGTGGGAAAGCAGGCCCAGGTTCACCCGCGCGCACTGGATGGCCAATGCATACTCGTCGCCGCCAATGGCGCCTCCGGCCCAATGGAACCTCAGCTCAGGCCACTCGGGCGCCTTGTGCCAGTTCGGGCCGCGGATGGTGAGCGGCACACCGAGGCGGATCAGGTCGCGCAGAAACGGGCCGCGCTCGGGGAACCAGCTGCCGAGGAACAACACATCCGACATCCATGCCAGCTGCAGGTTCGTTGTGAGCGGGCGGGGTGCGTGGTTCACCTCGTCGGCGCTGCGGTACACGCGCACCACCTTGTTCGCGCCCAGAGCGTTCAGCTCGGCCACGTTGTCTTCTCGAACCACGGCCAGCAGGTCGTACAGCGCGGCCGACTGCCGGTACGCGGTGAAGCGAGCGCCGTCGCGGGGTCCCGTGGGGTCGTCGATGTTGTAGTTCACCACCAGCTCGGTGTGCTCGCGCAGCACCCGCAGCACCGCGGGCGTCACCCACTCGCCACCATCCACATGGCAGAGGTGGAAACGTTTGTGCCCGAGCGTGCGCACCAAGCCCTTGGCGATGAGGGGCGAGAACCAGTGGCCTCCCACATGCCAGGCCCAGCGGTCAATCCACCGCCGCTGGGGAAGCAAGCTGCGCAGGTCGATGTGTTCCACCGTGCATCCAATGCGGCGAAGCGCATTGGCCCGGTCAAGGCAGGTGCCGCTCCTGGGGCCCAGGTACAGCACAGTGAAGCCCGCCATGTTCATGAGCGCTCCCCGGCCGCGACGGTAGTCGGTTCGGGGTTGAGCGTGGGCCTTGTCTGCAGCACGGCGTTGAACAGGGCATGGGCCATGACGCGCTGACCCTGGGCGGTGTGATGAATGCTGTCGCGGTAGATGCCGGGTCCTGCGGCCGTGAACGGTGTGCGCAGCTCAACGAAGGGCAAGGGCAGGCCTGCGACCAGCTCGCGAATCTGCGCATGACCGTCGAGGTAGACGCCACTGTCCAGCTCATCGCGGTCCGGATGGTGGACGACGATGACCTTGCGGTTTTCCATACGAGCCTTGCGCAAAAACTGGTCCAGATCGGCCAGACCTCGGGCGCTGTCCGCAGGGCCAAGTTCGGTGGCGGCTCCCGTGCGCTCGGTCAGCAGGTCCCGCAGAGGTTCGGGCAGATAGCGCGGCAGGTAGCGCTGTACGGCTTCCTGCAGGGCCAGCGTGGGCGTTTGAGTGGGATGGCTTGCACCAAGCGGTGCAAATGCCGGGTTGTCAGCATGGTCGCCGCTGCCCAGCACGAGCACCACCAAGTCGGCGTCGAAGAATCCGAAGCGGTTGGCGTAAGCCAGCCAGTTGCCTGGTCCCCAGCTGCCCGCTGAGATATTGCCCACGGTCACCGGGCGGCCCAGGCGGTTTTGCAGGTTGGTCTGCAGCACGCTGGTGCTGAGTTCGGGCTGGTCGATCTGGCTGCCGCCGTTGACCACTGAGTCGCCAAATACCATCACGCGCAGTTCGTTCGGGTGGGTCTTGTGCTCGCCGAAGTCGATGGCGCGCATGCCCCACCGGTTGACCACGATGTGGTTGCCGAAGCGCTGCAAATCCTGGTTGGCGCGCAGCCGGTATTCAAAGCCGGTGTCGGTTTCGTACAGTGGCGGAGTGCCCAGGCCCAGGATCGTGCGGCTCACCAGTTCCGCCACCGCAATCAAGGTCACGGCTCCTGCGGCGAACCAACGCGCACCGCGTGCGAGGCGGAGCCACCGGGTGTTCATGCCAGGCTCACCTGGGCCTGGGCATAGGGCGCATCGGCCAGCGCACGTCGAAGGCCTTCGCGCAGCGACACCGTGGGCTGAAAGCCCAGTGCATTGAGACACGACACGTCCAACAGTTTGCGTGGTGTGCCGTCGGGTTTGCTGCGGTCAAAGACAATCGCGCCCTGGTAGCCGGTGACCTGGCGGATGGTTTCGGCCAGCTCGCGGATGCTGAGGTCTTCGCCCACGCCGATGTTGATGAGCGGTGGCTCGAAACGGCCGCTGACTGATTCGTCGCTGCCGAGCAATGAATCAAATGAGGGCTGGGGCAAGTTCATGAGGAAGACGCAGGCGGCAGCCATGTCGTCGCAGTACATGAACTCGCGCCGCGGCTCGCCGCTACCCCACACCGTGACGCTGGGCCGTGCCATCACCCGCGCTTCGTGAAACTTGCGCAGCAGCGCCGGAATGACGTGACTCGTGTCCAGGTTGTGGTTGTCGCCCGGGCCGTAGAGATTCGTCGGCATGGCGGCCAGGAAACGGCTACCGTGCTGCCGGTTGTAGCTCCAGCACATTTCAATACCGGCGATCTTGGCCAGCGCATAGGGCCGGTTGGTGGGCTCCAGTGGACCGGTGAGCAGGTCACTTTCCTGCATGGGCTGCGGTGCCAGCCGCGGGTAGATGCAGCTGGAGCCCAGGAACAGCAGGCGCTGCACGCCGGTCCGCCAGGCTTCGTGGATCACGTTGGTCTGGATCAGCAGGTTGTCCCGAATAAATTCGGCCGGGAACTGCTGGTTGGCCTGGATGCCGCCCACGCGCGCCGCCGCCAGAAACACATGCTCGGGTTTCTCACGCGCAAAGAAGTCGCGGGTGGCTGCGGCGTCGGTCAGGTCCAGCTCGGCGTGGGTGCGCAGCAGCAGATGCGTGTGGCCGGCGGCGCGCAGCTGGCGCACGATGGCCGAGCCCACCAGGCCACGGTGACCCGCCACGTAAATCCGGGCTTCGGTGTGCATGGCGCGGCTCACTCGTGAAACTCGAAAGCCGGGAAGCCGGCCAGCTTGACCATGGCGTCGCGCCGGGCAATGCGGTAGTCGGACTGCACCATCTCCTGCACCAGCTCGGGCAGGGTGATCTTGGGCGTCCAGCCGAGCTGGGTGCGCGCCTTGCTCGCATCGCCCAGCAGGGTTTCCACTTCGGTGGGGCGGTAGTAGCGCGGGTCCACCCGCACCACCACGTCGCCCACCTGCACGCGCAAATCTTTGCGGTGCACGGCAGCCACCACCCCGGCCTCGTCGCTGCCTTCACCGATCCAGTCCAGGGTGAAGCCGAGTTCGAGCGCGGCGAGCTCCACGAACTGGCGCACGCTGTACTGCACGCCGGTGGCGATCACATAGTCTTCCGGTTTGGACTGCTGCAGCATGAGCCACTGCATTTCCACGTAGTCTTTGGCGTGGCCCCAGTCACGCAACGCGCTCATGTTGCCGAGGTACAGGCATTTCTGCAGACCCAGTGCAATGCGCGAGATGGCGCGTGTGATCTTGCGGGTGACGAAGGTCTCGCCGCGCTGCGGGCTCTCGTGGTTGAACAGGATGCCGTTGCACGCATACATGCCGTAGGCCTCGCGGTAGTTCACCGTGATCCAGTAGGCGTAGAGCTTGGCGACCGCGTAGGGGCTGCGCGGGTAAAACGGCGTGGTTTCTTTCTGCGGAATCTCCTGCACCAGACCATACAGCTCGCTGGTGCTGGCTTGGTAGAACCGGCAGGTTTTCTGCAAGCCGAGCAAGCGGATGGCCTCCAGCAGTCGCAGAGTGCCGGTGGCATCCACATCGGCGGTGTACTCGGGGCTCTCGAAGCTCACCGCCACATGGCTCATGGCGCCGAGGTTGTATAGCTCGTCGGGCTTCACCTGGCCAATGATGCGGATCAGGTTGCTGCTGTCGGTGAGGTCACCGTAGTGCAGCACCAGGCGTCGATCGGACTCATGAGGGTCCTGGTAGAGGTGGTCGATGCGGTCGGTGTTGAACGACGAGGAGCGGCGTTTGATGCCGTGCACCTCGTAGCCCTTGTCGAGCAGCAGCTCGGCCAGGTACGAACCGTCCTGACCGGTGATGCCGGTGATGAGTGCGACTTTCTTTTTCATGGTGCGGTGGTGGCGCGAGCGCCGCTCGTGGAGCTGACGCCGGCAAAACGGGCGCGGTGTTCGGGGGCGATGGCCGCCACCATGGCGGCGGCAAACTCGGCCTGGATGCGGTGGGCCCGCGGGCTGTCGCGGTCGATCGACGACACGCGCACAAGCATGCCGTCGGGCACCCGCCCGCGCAGGCCGTAGCGCATCTCGGTGAGTTTTTTGTCGACGCCGGTGGTGGTGATGTGATCGCCCACCACAGTCCAGTAGGTCACAGGCTCGAAGCGCTGACCCAGGTGGGTCTCCAGCCGGGTGGTGGAGATGGACTGGTCAAGCAGGTTGAGCGGCACACGTTCGAGCGATGCCAGCTTGAAGCCCTGCGCCGGGTAACACACCTCGGGCTTGTGCAGCTGCAGGTTGTCGCTCTGGTTCTTGCCGTACGCAATCGACAGCATCACGCGGTAGCCATCGGTGTGCACGTAGTTGCGCGTGAGGGTCTGCGTGTAGATCTCTTCGATGGTGGCTTGCTGCTCCGGGTCAACGATCTGCACGGCCACGTTGAGCTGTTCGCGCCAGCCTTCGAACTGGTTGGGCACCATGGCGGCAAGGTCGATGGTGGGGCGTTCGTCGGCCAGGCTGGCGGTGGGGCGAATGGCGGCGGCCAGCGCGGCAGACGCCACCATGAGACCAAGCAGCAACAGGTTTTTGAGCGGGAAGACCATGGTGTCAGGCCTGTTGGGGTTGGGTGCGGGACCGTTTGCGCAGGCCCTCGAAGAACTGGAGCGCGGTGTCGGTGCTGATAATCAGCAACAGTGCGCTGAGGAACAGCACCATGCCGGCAAAGCCGTGCAGAAAGCCCTGGCCCGCCTCGTTTCCGAAGTGGTAGGTGATCAGGCTGAGCGCCATCACGCGAATGACATTGGCGGTGAACGAGATCGGCACGATCAGCACGGCCAGCGCGATGTTGCGAAACAGCGAGTCGCGCCGCACGAGGTTGAGGTAGAGCAAGCCCAGCGCTTCAAGCGTGAGCAGGGTGTGCAGGCCTGCGCAGGCGTCGGCCACCAGCAGCATGTATTGACCAATCTGCAGCACCACTCCGTTGCGGCCAATGGGGTAGCCGGCGTGATACAGCACGGTTTCGGCCACATACGACACCGCCATCTTCATGGGCATGGTCACGAGATCGACCACCTGCGCGGGTAGCGGGACCATGAACAGCATGAAGAACAAAGCGAACCATTGCGCCTTGAGCGCTCTTCCGCCACGCAGCAACAGCAGCAGACCGGCGAGCAACCAGATCACCGATCCGACTTCAAATATGCCGATGCCTTGTGAGCGACCAAGTGCGTACAGGAGCAGCGCGATCGCCACCAGTGGCCAGCCCCAGGCGCTGGTTTGTTCGCCCCGGGAGGCGGCTTCCATCTTGGCCCAGTTGCGCTGCAGCAGCCACAAGGAAATGGCCAGCACGATGGGACCATGGAACTGTTCGTCTTCGGCCCAAATGCCGGTGAACAAGTCATAGAGACTGGGTAGATAAAGCAGGGCGAGGCCTACCATAATCGGCAAATAGGGAACCAGGCGCATCACCATCGATGCGCTGGTCGCTTCAGAAACAGGGGTGGTGGCAGTCATGTTTTTTTCACTTGTGCGCCTTCAACGCGCAGCGCGCTGGATGGCTTTTTTGCTGGTGCTTGCCATTCCTCTGGCGCTGCTGGTGGGTGGCGCACAACCCTTTGCCGTGGGCCTGGTGCCGGCCCCCTGGGACAAGCTGGCCCACATGGCCGTCTACGCCTTGCTGGCCTGCGCCATCGGGTTTGCCAGCCGGCGCCAAGGACCATCGGCGATGCTGATCGGCTTTGTTGGCGCCCTGCTGGTGGGCTTGCTGGACGAGTTCAGCCAGATGCACCTGCCCGGACGCACCGCCGAGTTCGATGACCTGGTGGCCGACGCGGTGGGCGCGGCGCTGGGCACGGTCGTGCTCGCGGTTCGCATTCAAGTGAGGGCGTGGGTTGCGGCACATGAGGAAGCTCGGCAGACTTGAGGCTCAGTGCTGGTTGAGGATGGAGCCGACCACCGCCACGCCGGTGTCCTGGAGCCGCCGGGCGAGGTCGTTCACGCGGCGCATGGGGGTGCGGTTCTTGCGCGCGACCACCAGCGCAGCCCCAGTGCGCGCCGCGATGATTTCCGCATCCGCAAAACGTTCACAGGCCGGCGTGTCGATCAGCACCACGTCAAAGCTCTGACTCACCTGCTGCAACAGCTCGCCAAAACTGGCCATGCCCACCAGCTCCTGCGGGTTGGGCGGGGACGATCCAGCGGGCAGCACCCGCAGACCGGGCAAACCAGGTACGGCCTCGATCACCTCCAGGCCCGCACGCCCGGCCAGGATTCCTGCCAGGCCGGCGCTGTGCCCGGTGTGAAACAGGTGCGACTGGCGGGGCTGGCGCAAATTGGCGTCGATCAGCAGCGTGCGCTGGCCTTGCTGCGAGAACACCACCGCCAGATTGGAGGCGATGAAGCTTCGGCCGTCTTGCGCTTGTGGGCTCACCACGCTGAGCATGCGGCGGCGGCGGTCGTCGTTGAGCCAGCGCAGCATGATCTGTCCGCGCAGCGCGCGCATTTCTTCCGACACGCTGGAGAACGGCTTGAAGGCCGTGACCAGCTCGCGGCTCAGGTGCGTGTCGTTGTCGTGGAGGTAGCCGTAGTTGAACTGGGTGGAGAGTGCCGCGTCCAGATCGCTGCGTTGCAGGAGATTGAGCGAAATGGCGGCTTCGCCAAATGGCTCGTCGTGGCTGTGCTGGCGTTCGATGATGCGATCGATGTGCTCGGGCTGTAGAACGCCGCGCGCCACTAGCAGGTCGCCAATCGTGCCGTGTGGCTTCAGGCGTTCAGGCGCGTTCATGCCCGTGCTCCAGCTGCGGGTTTCATCATGCCGCGCGCGGGTCCGATGCTGCCGAGCAGGATCACGTCCCGAAGCTCGTGCAGGTCGTCGGCCGAGCGCACGCGGCGGTTGGAAAACTCCAGCGAAAGCGCCACCATCACGCCCAGCAGACCACCCAGAAACATGGCGATTGCAATGTTGAGCTTTACCCGCGGGCCGGATGGAAACGGCGGCGCGATTGCCGGATTCAACACTGCGATGTTGGTTTGATTGGTCTGGCTCTCCAGACTGCTTTGCGAGGCGCGCAGGCTGACCGAATCAAACACGCGTTGCGCTGACTCGATGTCGCCGCGCAACACACGAATCTCGTCGCGCTGCTGGTTGAGCAGGAGCACTCGCGACTTCTGTGCGCCCAGCGCTGCCTGCAACTGCGACTCCCGCTGGCGGTTCACCTCGTACGTGGTGTTGATCGAGTTGGTGATCTGCTGCGTTTCCGATGCCAGTTGCGCCTTGAGTTCGGCCAATTCGGACTCGCCCCGCTGTGTCTGTGGATGATTCCGCCCGAGGTTCACGCTGCCTTCGATCAACTTGGCTTCCAGTCGCGCAATGTCGGACTTCAAGCCGTTGATCAGCGGGCTCTGCATCACCTCAGCCAATGTGTCGCTGTCGGCGCGCGAACGTTTGCTGCGGCTGTCGGTGGTGGTTGCTTGGATGGAGGTGAGCTGGCTGCTGGTCTCGTTGAGCTTCGCGGTTTCAAAGTCGACTCGCTCGTCGTTGGAGGTGATTCCGTTGGCTTGCTGGAAGTCCGACAAAGCCTTCTGCGCGGTCTCCAGCCGCGCGCGTGCCGCCTTGGTCTGTTCATCGAAGAAGCCGGCGTATTGGCGGGCAGGGTCAACCCGGAGTTCCAGGTTGACGTCGATGTAGGCCTTTGCAAATGCGTTGGCCACGGCAGCTGCGAAATCAGGGTCGGCACCCACGTATTCGATGTTGATCACGTTGCTTTCGCGCGAGGGCTTCACGTCCAGGTTGCCCTTGAGCAGGGCGGCCAGCCAGTCGATGAGCTGTCCCCGGCCATTGGTGGCCTCGCGCCATTGCGACTGCACGGAAAGGTTGGTGTCCATGCGCAGGTTGCTCACCACGCGCTTGGCCACACGGTCGCTCTTGATGATGTCGACCTGGGTGGCCATATAGCCTGTGGCCACCATGCCGGCCATGGTCCCGCTGACGGGATCGGGCTTGACGTCAAGCACGACCGATGCACTGGCGGTGTACTGTTTGCCTGACATCAGGGTGGCGGTGGCGGTGGCAGCCACCACCAGCACGAAGGTGACGAACACCACAAGCCAATGGGCGCGCAGGATTACGAAGAGTTGTTGGGGTGTCATGGGTAGGGGCTTGCAGCACGGGGCTTTAGAACAGGCTTTCCCGCACGTAGAGCACGTCGTTGGGCAACACCAGATCGTTCATTTGGGGCGTGATCAGCTTCACACCGCCATCGTCTTGCTGACGATGAAGCTGCAGCCGGTCGCGCGAGCCGCGGGCGGTCGGTCCTCCAGCGAGTGCCAGTGCCTGCATCACGGTCATTGAGCGCTCGATGCGGAACGAGCCCGGCCGCTGTGCTTCGCCGTACACGTAGAAGACGGGTGCGCGGTGCACGTAGACGACGTCGCCGCCCTGTAGCACGATGTCATCTTCGCTGCGCTCCCGCAGGAAGAGGGCAGGCAGATCGACGAGCTTGCGAAACGGCTTGCCCGCGCGTTGACCGCTCACGATCACCACGTCGTCACCACCCGGGGCGGTCCCGCCCGCGTTGGCAAGCATGTCGCTCAGGCGGGTGCTGGCGGTCTCCAGGGGAAACCGGCCCGGCCTGCCCACCTGACCGAGCACCGACACCTGACTCCCGCGGATCTGGGTCAGCAGCAGCGTGACCTGCGGGTTTTGCAGGAAGCCTCCGCTCTTGAGCGCGTCAGCAATCTTCTTCTCTGCTGCGCTGACCGCCAGCCCGCCCAGGCGGATCGATCCGATCAGGGGAAAGGAAATGGTGCCGCTTTCGGTGATGCGGGTTTCCAGCGTGAGGTCGGGGTTCTGGAACACCTGCACCCGCACCGTGTCACCGGCGGAGAGCGGGTAATCAACCGGACCGGTCTGCGCCTGTGCACCCAACGACAGAAGCGCCGAGGCCGCCAACAACAAGAGGGACCGAAACATGCTCGGTAGGCTCATGAGCGTCGGGTTCACTTCAAGCCCTGCAGGCCACGCTCGATGGCGCTTTGCTCGGGGCTTGGGGCGGGCTTGTCGCCATTGGCCGGCGGCACGATCAATGAGGGAGCTGTTGCACCTGCATCGCCCTGGCCTTGTGGCTCAGTGGAGGGTTTGACCGGTGCACGGTCGAAGTCGCCAAGGTAGCTGATGGTGGTGGTCTCACGCAGGCGTTTGATCTCGCTGGTGACCGCCTCGGTGTTGCGCTGATTTCCCAGGAACTGGGTGATGCCGGGCGTGGCCACAGCCTCACTCACAGGCACCTGCTGCGAAGAGGCAATTCGCAGGAAGGTGACGCTGTCTCCCGCCTGGACCACGGTGCTTTGGCCGTCCTTGAGGGCATGCACGCGCGGCAGCAGTTCCAGTGGAATCTGCTCGGCGGAGCGGGTGGCGCTGCCGCCACCAAACTGTACGTTGCGCGTGCGCAGGAAGCCCGCCACCTCTTCGATAGGGCGGGCCTTCTCGGCGAGCTTGACCAGGTCGTCGACCACTCCGATGGCCTTGGGCACACGGATTTCCTGGAGGTTGAAGATGCGCCGCTCGGCAAACAGCGCGGGGTGGGCGACGTAGTACTGCTTCACCTCTTCGGTGGTGGGCTTGGCCACGTTGGCGGTGAGTTGCTGAAGGAAGGCGCGAGCCAGCACCTCACGGCGCGCCGCTTCCAGCTGGGCCACCACGTCGGGCGAGCGGTGCAGCTTGCTTTCGGTGGCCTGGTCCACGGCCAGTTGCTGGTCGATCAGGCGTTCGAGCACCTGGCGGCTGGCCGCCTGGACCTCGTCCTTGGAGGCGTTGCCCACGGGTGTGCGGCTGAGCACCTGGTTGATCTGGTGCACCGAGATTTCGCTGGAGCCCACCTTGGCAGCCACCTGCGTGGCCTTGGTGCTGTCGTCCTGGCTGCCGCAGGCGCTCAGGCCAACGGACAGTGACAAGGCCAGCACGGTCGTCTGCAACAGGGTGACCATGGGGGTGCGTTTGAAGTGATTCATGTCGAGCTCGAAGAAAGAAATGGACGCGCGGTGCGCTGGACTATTTGTAGGCAACAGACTTGCCCGAGGGGTCCCGCACGCGGGCCCACAGCGATTCGACCGAATCCACCACGAACTTGGGCAGGGCCGCGTAGCCCAGATCGGTCGTCATGGTTTCTCCCTTGGTCATGCCCCAGTGAAAGAAGCGCAGGGCCTGAGCGGCGTGGGCCACGTTGTCGGGCTTCGCATACATCAGCACGAAAGTGGCACCGGTGATGGGCCAGGCCTCGGCGGCAGGTTGCTCGGTCAGCATGTGTGAATGGGAGGTGCTCCAGTCCACGCCGGTGCTGGCGGCCCGGAATGCATCCGTGCCCGGTGCCACGAAGGCGCCCGATGCGTTCTGCAGTTGGGCGTAGTTCAGCTTGGCCTGCTTCACGTAGGCGTACTCCACGTAACCGATCGCGTTGGGTGTGCGTGAGACGATGGCGGCCACGCCTACGTTGCCGCGACCGCCGGTGCCCGTGGGCCAACCCACCTGCGTGCCCTCACCGATGCGCGATTTCCACTCGGCATTCACCTTGCCGAGGTAGTTGGTGAAGATGAAGGAAGTGCCGGAGCCGTCCGAGCGAAACACCGGCGTGATGGTGGTGTCGGGCAGCGGAAGTTGCGGGTTGAGGGCTTGGATGACGGGGTCGCTCCAGCGGGTGATCTTGCCGAGGTAGATGTCACCGAGGATGGCGCCGGTGAGGCGAAGCTGACCGGGGTTGATGCCACGCAGGTTCACCACCGGCACCACGCCACCAATCAGGGTTGGAAACTGAATCTGACCCTTGCGGGCGAGTTCGTCGTCCTTCAACGGCGCGTCCGTTGCACCGAAGTCCACGGTGCGTCCATCGATCTGTCGAATCCCGCCACTGGAGCCGATGGCCTGGTAGTTCACCTTGACCTCGGCAGTGGTTTTGTAGGCGTCGGCCCACTTGGCATACGCCGGTGCGGGGAAGGTGGCGCCTGCGCCAGTGATGTCTTGCGCCGACGCCGTAAAGGTGCAGATCGTTGTGCCAGCTGCGATCAGAAGACCTTTGAGATGGTGGAGCTTCATGCGACACATACGCCTGTTGACTGAAGAGACCGCGAGTCTAGGTAGCCAGTACGTCAGATCTGTGACCAACCATGATCCGTTTGGACAACCGCTGCAATCAAACCGTCATTGCGGACACCTACGATCGCGCCACTTCATCGACGGACGAAACATGGCTGCTCAAATTCTGGTTGTCGAAGACGAGCCGCACATACAGGAGCTCATCGCCATCAACCTCACACGTGCCGGGCACTTCGTGCGCTGTGCACCGGATGCTGAGCAAGCCCGCGAGATGTTGCAGCGTTCGCTGCCCGACCTGCTGTTGCTGGACTGGATGCTGCCGGGCATGTCGGGCGTGGAGCTGACGCGCTTGTTGCGGTCTGAGACCCGCACGCGAGACATTCCCATCATCATGCTGTCGGCCCGCATTGAAGAGCGCGACAAGATCTCCGGCCTGGAGGTGGGTGCCGACGACTACATCACCAAGCCTTTCTCACCGCGCGAGCTCATTGCGCGCGTGGCAGTGATCCTGCGCCGCCGGGCACCACAAGTCACAGTGGACGTGGTGCGAATCGGCGGGCTTGTACTGGACCCTGCAGCGAAGACGGTGATCGCAAAAGGTTTGCCTTTGGCGCTGGGCAGCACGGAGTTCAGACTGCTCCACTTCCTCATCACGCACACCGACCGCGTCTACAGCCGAAGTCAGCTGCTCGACCACGTGTGGGGTGCGGACTTTGTGGGTGACGACAGAACAGTTGATGTTCACATCAGTCGCTTGCGCAACGCGCTGTTGCCCGCCGGTCTGGATCAGGTGATACGCACGGTTCGGGGCAGCGGGTACAGCCTGACTGTGTCCTGATCGCCAGTCTGGCTGAACTGTTTCAGCTTTGCTTTGAATGGTTCGGTTTTGTATGGTCCGTTTGGATCAAAAAGAGATGAGGTCCTCGAATTCAGTCCTCCCAACGTCCCGGTGTAACCCGTCCTTCACACGGCCTTCCTAAAGTCGTGTGACAGCAAGGCCCCTTGCAAGCATCACAGTCGCGGAGTCACCTCATGTTTCGAAAGCCTGCTCACCGCGTACCGCGGTCCCATGGATTCACGCTGCTCGAATTGCTGGTTGTCATGGTCATCATCGGCCTGCTGGCGGGTTTTGTCGGCCCCCGGTTCTTTGCGCAGATCGGAAAGTCAGAAGTCAAGACCGCGCGCGCCCAGATCGATGCACTGGGCAAGGCGCTTGACCAGTACCGGATCGACATGGGCCGGTATCCCACCAGCGAGGAAGGCCTGGCGGTTTTGAACGAGCGTCCTGCCGATGCCGCCAAGTGGTCGGGTCCTTACCTCCAGAAAGGTGTGCCGGTGGATCCCTGGGGCCTGGCCTACATCTACCGTTCGCCAGGAGAGCAGGGCGAATACGACCTGTCGTCCTACGGCAAGGACCGTCAGCCCGGTGGCACCGGCGAAGCCGAAGACCTGGTGAGCTGGTAGCCATGCGCTACCGCGTCAAGGCCTTGCAGGCCGACTTGACCGTGACCGTGAGCAGCATCGAGGCGCCCACGCTGGAAGACGCGCGCCGTCAGGTGCAGGCACTGGGCCAGTCAGTGGTCTCCTTGACCCGTGAGACCCGGCTGGGAACGGGTGGAGGGCGCAGCGAGTTCCCCCTGTTGCTGTTCAGTCAGGAACTGCTGTCCCTGCTCAGTTCGGGCGTGAGCATTGTGGAAGCGGTGGAGACGCTGGCGGAAAAGGAGAGCCGCGTGGCTGTGCGCGCGGTGTTGCAGCGCCTCCTGACAAGTCTGCGCGAAGGCCACACCTTCTCCAGTTCGTTGCAGGCCATGCCGCAGACCTTCCCGCCGCTCTTCATTGCCACGGTGCGCGCCAGTGAACGCACCAGCGATCTGGGCGAGGCGCTCGCGCGCTACATCGCCTACGGCAACCAGCTCGAAACCTTGCGCGGCAAGCTGGTGAGTGCCGCCATCTACCCCGCCATGCTGATCGGTGTGAGCTCCCTCGTGATCCTGTTCCTCATGGGTTACGTGGTGCCGCGCTTCTCTCACATCTATGAAGACATGGGCGACCAGCTGCCCTTCATGTCGCGGCTCATGCTGCAGTGGGGTCAGGCAGTCGAGCAACACTGGCCCGTGCTGCTGGGTCTCATGGCGGCGCTGGTGGCCGCACTCGCGATGGGCGGTGGCCGCTGGCTCGGCCTGCGCCTGATGGGGCAGCTCTGGCGCATCCCCGCGGTAGGTGAGCGCATGCGTGTGTTCCAGCTGGCTCGTCTGTACCGCACGCTGGGCATGCTGCTGCGCGGCGGCATTGCCATCGTTCCCGCGCTCGACATGGTCAGTGGTCTTCTGTCTCCCGCGCTGCAACCCCGGTTGACGGCGGCCACAAGCCGCATCCGCGAAGGGCAGCCCATGTCGCAGGCTTTCGAGTCCCAGGGACTGAGCACTGCCGTGTCGTTGCGCATGCTGCGGGTGGGCGAACGCACCGGCAACATGGGCGAGATGATGGAGCGAGCTGCCGCCTTCCACGACGAAGAGCTGTCGCGCTGGGCCGACTGGGCCACGCGTTTGCTGGGGCCGGCGTTGATGTTGATCATGGGCTTGGTGATTGGCGCGATCGTGGTGCTCATGTACCTGCCCATCTTCCAGCTCGCGGAGAGCGTGCAATGAACGCGCCGCGTGAAATGCAGCACCTGGCGCAGGCGTTTTCGGTGGCCGAGTTGCAACAGGCGCGCGCCGCCGCGCTGGCCCAAGGATTGGGACTGATCGCATGGCTGGAGGGCCAGGAGGGTCTGCCCGGCGGCTGGCTCGCCCGGCTCGCCGCGACCGCCGGCGTACCTGCGCTGGGCATGGACGACCTGCACGCGCTGCAGCCCGCCTTTGAGCTGCTGCCCTATGGCGATGCCTTGCAGCGCGAATGCCTGCTCATGCGCGCAGAGCCTGCGGCCGATGGCTGCGAGGGCGATCTGGTGCTGGTGGTGGCCGACCCCTTCAACACCGATCTGCTTGCTTGGGCCGAAGAGCGCGTGCGCCAACCCAAGCAGTTGCGACTGGCTTACCGCGCCGACATCGCGGCCTACCTCGCGCGCCACGAGGACAGCTTGCGCGCGATGGACAGCATGGCCCCGATGCAGCAGGCCACAGGCGCCACCGAAGGCGAAGACATTTCCTTGCGCAGCATCAGCGAAGACGCGAGCCCGGTCGTGCGGCTGGTCAACTCCACGCTATACGACGCGCTCAAGTCGGGGGCGAGCGACATCCACCTGGAGACCGCCGGTGGTGGCATCTACATCAAGTACCGCATCGACGGCGTGCTGGCCAGCGTGGGTGGCATTCACGGCAGCGAGAACGCCGAGCAGGTGATCTCGCGCATCAAGGTGATGGCCGAGCTCGACATCGCAGAGCGCCGTGTGCCGCAGGATGGCCGCTTCAAGGTGGCCGCACTCGGCAGAGACATCGACATCCGCGTCTCCATCATGCCCAGCATCCACGGCGAGGATGCCGTGTTGCGCGTACTCGACAAGGAGCGCCTGTCGGACCAGGTGACGGGTCTGCGGCTGGAGGCGCTCGGCTTCGATCCCCAGACCATGCGTGCATTGCGGGCGCTGTGCCAGGAGCCCTACGGCATGTTGCTGGCCACCGGCCCCACCGGCAGTGGCAAGACCACCACCTTGTATGCCGCAATCAACGAGATCAACCACGGGCACGACAAGATCGTGACCATCGAGGACCCGGTTGAATACCAGCTCACGGGCGTGTTGCAGATACCGGTCAACGAGAAGAAGGGCCTAACGTTCGCGCGCGGCCTGCGCTCGATCCTGCGCCACGACCCCGACAAGATCATGGTGGGCGAGATCCGCGACGGAGAGACCGCGCAGATTGCGGTGCAGGCTGCGCTCACCGGCCACCTGGTGCTCACCACCGTGCACGCCAACAACGTGTTCGACGTGCTGGGCCGCTTCACCCACATGGGGGTGGATCCTTACAGCCTGGTCGCCGCCCTCAACGGCATCGTGGCGCAGCGCCTGGTGCGGGTGAACTGCCCCGATTGCGCGGTGCACGACACGCCCTCGGTCGAGCTGCTGGCCGAAAGCGGGCTGGGCGATGTGAGCGGTTTCCGCTTCATGGCAGGGCGCGGTTGCGCGAGCTGTCGCGGCACCGGCTTCAAAGGGCGCAAGGCGGTGGCCGAGGTGCTGATGCTTGATGACGAGCTGCGCGAAATGATCGTCACCAAAGAACCCGTTCGCCGGATCAAGGAGGCCGCCCACCGCAAGGGCACGCGCGTATTGCGCGACGTCGGCCTGGACCTGGTGCGTCATGGCGAAACCACTCTGCAGGAGCTCAACCGTGTTGTTCGCTGAACGTCCCCTGCTGCAGGTGGCCCTGCTGGAAAACTGTCTGGTGATCGGCAGCACTGACGGGAGCCGCAGCAAGGCCGGACCCAAGGCTGAGGTGCTGAACCTGCCGCTGGCCGCGCCTCATGCGCCGGCCTGGCAGCCCGCTGTGGCGGCGCTATCGGGATGGCTGCGAGAGCGTGGCTTGCAGCGTGCCCACCTGCATGTGTTTCTGAGCAGCCAGCTGGTGCGCTGGCAACTGCTTGAGTGGCAGCCGCAGCTGACGCGACCGCAGGAGCTCGAGGCCTATGTGCATCTTCGTTTCCGCGCCACCTTTGGCGCGGCGGCGGACAGCTGGCGCGTGGTCCACACTGAGCCTCTGCCCGGACGTGCGCTGCCCGCCTGCGCGATCGACGAGGCCCTGCTCGCGGAGCTGCAGGCCTTGGGCAGCATTGGCCAGACCAAGGTCTCGAGCGTGGTGCCTTACTTCTCCGCTGCCTTCGACCGTTGGCGCGGCAGCCTGGGCCATCAGGTGGCGTGGTTTGGCGTGATCGAACCCGGCAGCCTCACGCTGGGCCTGCTGCATCGTGGTGTCTGGCGGGGACTTCGATCGGCGCGTCACGCCCAGCCATCCACGTCCGGCTGGCGCAGCTTGCTGCCGGCCTTGCAGGCCCAGATCCAGCTGGCCAGCGGCATCGAGCTCGACAAGGCACCACCGGTGTACTTGGTGGGCTGCGGCGGCGGAGCGGGCGGTCCTCGCGAGGCTGGCGTGGTGTGGCTCGCGGGCGAAGGTGGTGGACCCTCGGGTGTCGAGCGCATGGCGTGGGGAATCTAGACATGCAACCTCTGCGCATTGACTTTCTGAGGCGCCGTCCGCCGGCTTCCTTGTTGGGGTGGGCCCTCATGCTGGTGGGCGTGGTCGGCATGGCGGTGGCGGCGCTGGATTACGCGCAGGCGCGCGAAGAACTTCAGTCCACGCTGGACCGGGCTGAGCGCCAGGCGCGCAGCGCCAAGACGCGGCCCCGCAGCGCCGCACCGGCGCCGGCCTCTGGCGTGCTGGCGGCCAGCGCGCGCGTGGGCTCAGCGGTCGCCCCGCCCTGGGGACGTCTGCTCAGGGAACTGGAGCAACTGGCTGACCCGGGCGTCGCCCTGCTGGGCATCGAAGCGCAGGGTGCTTCGCGCCAGATGCGCATCACCGGGGAGGCCAGGACCATGCCCGAGGTGATCGCCTATCTCGAGAGCCTGCGCCGCTCTCCATTGAGCAGTTCGGTCGTGCTGGGCTCGCACGAACTGATCATGCAAGACGGTGTGCCGGTCATCCGTTTTTCGCTCGACATGGCCTGGGGAGAGTCCTCGTGAAAGCTTCACCCATGAGCCACCTGTTCTTTCTGCTGCACCGCCACGGCTGGCCCGCCTTGCTTGGGCTGCTGCTGATGGCGCTCACCTGGCCGCTCGCCCACTTCGGCGCCGATGGCGCCCGCGCGCAAACGCACGCCCTGCAACAGTCGCAGGCCGAGCAGCGCGAGCGCCAGGCCCGCCAGCCCGACCCTCAGGCCGACCAGGCCACCGGGCTGGCCGAGTTCGAAGCCCGCTTGCCGCAGGCCCCGGCCGCACTTCAAGCGGTGCGGCACATGCACCGCAGCGCGGCCGAACACGGTGTGGTGCTGGCCAGCGGCGAGTACCGTCTGGTGCCCGAGCCTGGCGGCCGCCTGCAGCGCTACCAGATCACCCTGCCGGCCGATGGCAGCTACCCCGATCTGCGCGCGTGGATGGCCGATGTGCTCAACGAGTTGCCGTCGATGGCACTCGACGAAATCAGCCTCAAGCGCAATGCCGTGGGTGAGACCCAGGTGCAGGCGCGCGTGCGCTGGTCCTTCTACCTAAGGGTGCCCTGATGGCCAGCCGCCGATCACTCATGCTGGGCGGGGCCCTCGTGCTCACGCTGGTGGCCACCTGGTACGCGGCCAGCGTTGACGAGGCCACAGACGAGATGTTGGCCGCGCCACAACGCAGCGCTCCATCGCCTCGAACTGCCGCACCGGGCGGGTCTGGCTCAGCGAGCAAGGCGCCGGATGACTCCGTGGGCCGCCAGCCCGCGGAACGCGAGGCCAACGAGGCTCAACGCATGGCGCGCGACGGCGGCAACCTGTTTGCCGCACAAAGCTGGAAACCGCCCCCCCCGCCGTCAGAGGTGGCGGCTCCTGCGCCACCCCCGCGCGCGCCCGAGTTGCCTTACCGCTATCTGGGTCGCATGGAAGAAGACGGCCGCGTGATCGCGTTCCTGGCCGAGGGACCCCAACAGCAACCACGCGTGGTGCGCCAGGGAGATCTTCTGTCCAACTACCGCGTTGATGAAATCACTCCGCTGGGCATGCGCCTGACCTACCTGCCCTTGAATGAAACACAGCGCCTGCTGTTTGGAAGCAACCCTTGAATCCACTGTTCATCTCCAGCCGCATGGCGGCCATGCTGATCCTGTGCGTGTGCGCCGGCTGCGCCACCCACCCCGCCATCCGCGAGAGCCAGGCGCTGCTGGACGCGGGACGGCTCGATGAAAGCGTGCAGCGCCTGGAAACGGGTGTGCGCGAATCGGCCAACAACGCTGAGCTGCGCGCCCTGTATTTCCGCCAGCGCGACCGGGTGTCGGCCCAGCTCGTGGCCCTGGCCGAGACCGAGCGTTTGCAGAACCGCCTGGACGAGGCACAGGCGCTCTACGAGCGCGCCAACAGGCTCGATGGCAACAACCCGCGCGTGCGCGACGGCATGATTGCGCTGGAGAACGAGCGCCGCGTGGCTGCCCGAATGACCCAAGCCCGCGGCCTGCTCGCCAAGGGTGACAGCGCGGCCGCCGAGCGTGTGTTGCGCGAGGTGTTGTCGGTGGCGCCCACCCAGGCCGAAGCGCGCCGCCTGCTGGCCCGCCTGCGCGCCGACGCGCCGCGGCCCGACGCGCCACCGAACGCCCTGACCGCCGCGCTGTCCAAGCCCATCACGCTGGACTTTCGCGAAGTGCAGATCAAATCGGTGTTCGACGTGATCGCCCGCACTTCGGGCGTGAACTTCGTGTTTGACAAAGACGTGCGTTCCGACACCCGCGTCACCATCTTCGTGCGCGATGCCACCATTGAAGAAGTCATCGAGCTGGTTCTCACCACCAACCAGCTCGAACGCAAGCTGCTCAATGACAACACCCTGATGATCTATCCCAACACGCCTGCCAAGGCGCGGGACTACAAGGAGCTGGTCACCCGCAGCTTCTTTCTTGCCAATGCCGACGTGAAGCAGGCGCAGGCGATGATCCGCACGCTGGTGAAGACGAAGGACATCTTCATCGACGAGAAGCTCAACCTGGTGATCATCAAGGACACTGCCGACGCGGTACGGCTGGCCGAGAAGCTGATCGAATCGCTCGACATGGCCGAGCCCGAGGTGATGCTGGACGTCGAGGTGCTCGAAGTCACCCGCAGCCGTTTGCAGGAGCTTGGCCTGCGCTTCCCCGACCAGATCGGTTATGGCCGGCTGCAGCCCGATCTGACGACCACCATCGTCAACAACGGCGTGACGCAAAGCAATACCACGCTGGGCGGCACGCTGGCCCAGGGGTTTGTTGATCTGCGCAACCGCAACGGCCTCACGTCATTCGTGTCGAACCCGGCGCTGACGCTGAACCTGCGGAGCGAAGCAGGCGACGGCAACACCCTGGCCAACCCGCGCATCCGTGTGAAGAACCGCGAAAAAGCCAAGATCCATATCGGCGACAAGCTGCCGGTCTTCACCACCACCTCCACCGCCAACGTGGGCGTGTCGGCCTCGGTGTCCTATCTGGATGTGGGTCTGAAGCTGGACGTGGAGCCCAACGTGTACCTGGACGATGAGGTCGGTATCAAGGTGCAGATGGAAGTGAGCTCGGTGACCCGCGAAGTCACCGGCCCCGCTGGCTCACTGGCCTACCAGATCGGGACACGCAGCGCGGCCACGGTGCTGCGCCTGCGCGATGGCGAAACCCAAGTGCTGGCCGGCTTGATCAGCGACGAAGAGCGCAGCAGCGCCAACCGCCTGCCCGGGCTGGGCGACATCCCGACCTTGGGGCGGCTGTTCTCCAGCACCCGGGACAACAACAGCAAAACCGAGATCGTGCTGCTGATCACGCCACGCATCGTGCGCAACGTGGCCCGGCCCGACGCCAATTCCTTCAACGAGCCCGCCGGTTCCGAAGCCGACGTGGGCGCGCCCCCGATACAGCTCAAGCGGACCGTGCCGCGCAGCTTGTCGATGTCCAGCGGCGGCGCAGGCGCGCGTCCGTTACCGCGCCCGCCCGGTGCCTTGCCCGCACCCCGGTCCCCGGATCCCACTGTGGCACCCGATGCCACGCCCGACGCGCCAGCCGAAGTCAATCCCGCACCCGGCGCGGACGGTACTGCAGCCGTGCCCGCAGCGCAGCCGCCCGCGGTGCCGGCGGCGCCGGCGGCGGCCGGTGCGCCAGCCTCGTCGGTCACGCTCACACCGGTTGCGCCACTGGCGCCCGCTCGCCCGGCAGGTCAGGCGCCATGAAGCACCGGGCCCGTGGCTTCACGCTCATTGAACTGGTGGTCACGGTGGCCATCGTGGCCATCCTGGCCTCGGTGGCGGTGCCGCTGGTGGAGCTCAGCGTGCAGCGGGCCAAAGAGCACGAGCTGCGCACCGCACTGCGCCAGATCCGTGGTGCACTCGATGCGCACAAGCGCGCCACCGACGAAGGCCGGGTGTTGGCCCGCACGGAGGGAAGCGGTTACCCGCGCACCCTCGGCGAGCTGGTTGATGGGGTGCCCGATGCCAAGAGCCCCACGACCGCACGCATCTATTTCCTGCGCCGCCTGCCGCGCGATCCGTTCAACACCGACCGCAACCTGAACGCAGCCGACACCTGGGGACTGCGCGCTTACAGCAGCCCGCCCGATGCACCCGCCGAGGGTGACGATGTGTACGACGTGTACTCACGCTCCGGGCGCACCGGCCTCAACGGCGAACCCTACCGGCAATGGTGACCATGAGACTGCTGCGCGGATTCACCCTCATCGAGCTCATGGTGGTCATGGCCATCGTGGCCACGCTGTTGACCATCGTCACGCCACGCTACTTCGCCCATCTGGAGCACGCCAAGGAAACCGCGTTGCGCCAGACGCTGGCCGTCACACGAGACGCCATCGACAAATACCACGCCGACAACGACCGCTACCCGGCCACGCTGGAAGAACTGGTGGACAAGCGCTACCTGCGCAGCCTGCCCACCGATCCGATCACCGACCGCAACGACACCTGGGCCCTGCTGCCGCCGCCCAGCCGCCTGGAGGGGGATTCCACCGAAGTCACCAGCGGGGTGTGGGACTTGCGCAGCGGCGCGCAAGAGGAGGGCAAGACCTATGACCAGTGGTGATCGTCCGCCTGTTGGCCGGCGCCAGCAGCAGGGCTTCGGGTACCTCATGGTGCTGTTTGCCCTGGCGGCCATGGGCATCTCGCTGGCCAGCGCGGGCCAGGTGTGGCACACCGCCGCCCAGCGCGAGAAGGAGGCGCAACTGCTCTTCGTGGGCCACCAGTTCCGACTGGCCCTGGCCTCGTACCGCGACCGCAGCCCCGAAGGTTCGCCCAGCACCCCCGCCACGCTCGACGAGCTGCTGCAGGACAAGCGTTTTCCCAAGCCCGTGCCGCATCTGCGCCGCCTCTGGCGCGACCCCATGACCAACAGCACCGACTGGGTGCTGGTCCAACCCGGTGGGCGCATCACCGGCGTGCACACCCGCCACGACGGCGAGCCGCTGCGCCATGCGCACGAGCCGCGCGACGCGAGCTTGAGCGGCACCACCGCCTACAGCCAATGGGTGTTCGTGGCCGAGCCGCCCGCCACTGCCCCTTCCGACATCTCACCCGTCACCGCAGGATCCCCATGAACACCACCTCATCGTTTGTTCGACTGAACGCCAGCGATCTGGAGCACTTGCTCATGACCATGGAGCGGGCGCTGGAAGTCCAGACCCGTTCGCAATTCTTTCTGTGGGCCCAGGGGGCACTGCAGGGCTTCATCGCGCACGAAGCCCTGTGGTGCGCCCACGGCGACATCGAACGCATGCGGTTCCGGGTGGAGTCGTTCTCCAACGGCGTCACCAGCGAACGCATCGAGGCCCAAGTGACCGATGCCACCGATGGCCTGCTGCCGCGTCTGGTGGACGACTGGATCCGCGGTGGACGCATGCCTCGCCTGCTCAGCAGCGAAGGGGGTGACCAGGTCGGCCGGCGCCAGCTCATCAGCGAGCTCAAGCACTGCGGCTTCAACCATGTGGCGGTGCACGGTGTGCGCGAGTTGCAGGGTGAACACGGCAGCTTCTTCGTGTTCGCCGGCATGGACCACGTGCCCAACCAGCGCGATGCCTACCTGCTGGAATTGCTCATGCCCCACCTGCACCTGGCCCTGCACCGCATGCGCATGCGCGAGAGCGGTGGCAGCTGCGCCGACATGACGCCGGTCACGCTGTTGTCCAAGCGCGAGATCCAGGTGTTGCACTGGGTGAAGAACGGCAAGACCAACATGGAGATCGGCCAGATCCTGGGCATCAGCCCACCCACGGTGAAGAACCACCTGCAGAAGGTGATGCGCAAGCTCAACGTGAACAACCGCGCCCAGGCGGTGGGCAAGAGCGCCACGCTGCGCCTCATGGCGCACAGCGATCTGAACTGAGGCGAGGAAGCAAGGAGGCAAGCAAGGGAAGGGCGCAGGGCCCGAATCCGTTTCGTGACGGATTTCACTACCTGAACGGACTACGCCGACCCGGGAACTGCCCCAACGGGGTGCAACGTTGGATTTCTACAGTTCCTTCTGTGCAGCCGATGGCTTGGAGCTGCAACCGGCGAAAAGTTCCCCCTTCCTTGTTACCTCACTTCAGATTGGATTTGTTCATGAAACTCAAACTCATCGCCCTGGCCGCCATGATGGCCGCCTCCGGCGCTGCCAACGCAGCGATTGCCGACAGCAACGACAACACCGCCACCTCTGGCGACCTGTTCGGCAGCTTCTACAGCGCCGCCAACGCCGCCTCCTTCACGGTGGATCTGGGCCTGCGCCTGGACCAGTTCTACGCTGCTGTGGCCCCTTCGGCCCTGGGCATCAAGCTGGTCTGGGACCTGGACGGTGCCGGCAGCTTCACCGACCTGAGCACAACCTTGACCGGCTTGGCCGCTCAGGTGCAGGCCATCAACTACGGCGGCATCTTCAACATGTTCGCGACCCCGGCCGTGGCTTCGGCTTCCGACCTGGTGTTCGACGTCAAAGCTATGGATGGTTTCCCGCTGAGCTTTGCTGGTGCCGGTGCCAATCGTTACCTTTCGACCTCGTCTGCCGCTTCGCTTACCGCATCTAACGGTCAAGTGTTTGCCATGGACAACGTTGATTCGTACACGACCGCCGCCAATGCCGATGCGACCAACAGCACGCACGGCTCTGCCGCCGCGGGCGCCAACATGTACGACGCCGGTGACGCAGCGAACGTGAGCTTCCAGAATGGCAGTGGTGACAGCTGGAAAGGTGCCGTGTCCTTCACCAGCCCTGGCTCCGCCTCCAACCCGCTGAACTTCTTCTACCTGTCCAACACCAGCTCGACTTCCGCCAATGCAGCCAGCGTGACCAAGTACGCCGGCTCCTGGTCGTTCGACACGCTGCAGAACCAGCTGATCTATTCGTCCGCCGCCCCGGTGCCGGAACCCGAGACCTACGCCCTGCTGCTGGCCGGCCTGGGCCTCATGGGCACCATCGCCCGCCGCCGCCGCCAGGCCTGAGCCGGACGCATCTTCTTACCTCTACCGGAATTCACCACCATGAAACTCAGCAACATCTCCTTTGCCGTGGCCGCCGTCGCTGCCCTGGCTTGCGCGCCCGCTTCGGCCAGCCTGCTCTCGCAGTTCGGCGTGCCCGTGGCCAACACCATGTACATGTCGGGCGCTTCCGCCCTGACCGGCTCCCTGACCGCCGTGATGGCCAAGCTCTGCACCGGCGGTGCCGGAAACGTGCGCACCCTCACCATCGGTGGCGGCACGTCCGACGGCCGCGTGTTCGTCTGCACCACCAGTGGTGTGGCGGGCGCCCAGTTCGCTGGCCCGTTTGCCCTGGTCAAGCGCGACACCGACGGCTCCTTTGCCGGCGTCGGCCCCGTGATCAGCCAGACCAACCTGCTGCGCTGGGCCAATATCAGCAGCTGCACCGCCACCAACTGCACGCTGGACATCACCACCCCGATCAAGCCCAACGCCGGCCTGAGCGACGTGGACACCAACGTGTGGGTCGGCTCGGCCAGCACCGGCGCGCTGAGCGTTCCTGTGCCTGCGTTGGGTTCCACCCAGGCCTTCGGCGGTTTTGCCGGCCAGGGTTTTGGCGTGATGGTGAGCGAAGAGCTGTACAAGGCCATGCAGACCCGGCAGAAGACCCAGGGTCGCCTGGCCAGCTCCGTGGTCGTGGGTGACTACACCCCCGGCGCGGCGCAGCCCAGCATCACCAAGGAAGAGTACACCGCCATCATCGACGGCAACAACTTTGCCTACGTGAACAACGGCGCGCTCACCGGTGACGCCAACCCGGTCAACCTGTGCCGCCGCGTTGAAACGTCCGGCACCCAGGCCGTGTCGAACGCGTTCTTCCTGAACAACCCCTGCGCCTCGGCGAACCCAACCAACGGCTTCGTTGCACCCAAGCGGGTTGATTTGGCGAACCCGACGGCTGTGGTGTTTTCCTCACCAGCCAACGCCGTCACCGGCAACTACGACGACTTCGGTGGCGCCTTCGCCCTGTTCGAAGGCTCCGGCACCGGCGACGCACGCAACTGCGTGATCAATCGCAACGCTGGCAACAACCCGAACAACGTGGCCGATGCCTTGGGCAAGTACGCCATCGGCTGGATCTCGCTGGAGAACGCACCAGCTGCTGGCTGGAAGTACATCAAGATCGACGGCGTGTCGCCGAACGCCTACCAGACCGCCGTCGGTAGCGCCGAAGACGTGGCCGGTGGTGGTGCAGCCGACGGTTGGGTTCAGGATGCCAACCAGCGCATCAGCACGATCCGTGGCCAGTACCCGGTGTCGCCTGAGCTGCAGATGCTGTGGCCCAACGGTTCGGCCTTCAACACCTTCTTCACGAAGCTGAAGGACACCTTCTCCGATCCGACCGCCCTGAACACCCGCGGCATCTTCCAGGCCAACAACCCGGCTCTGGGTTCGACCTTCGCCGCCTTCCCGACGCAAGTGCACAAAGGCACGCGCAACGGCAACTTCTGCGCACCGCAGGTTCTGGCCGAGTAATGACCGTCACGCCCGGGCTGGCAGGGCCAGTCGGGTGGGGATCTCCATCCATCCACCCCCTTTCAACAGGGGGTGGTTTTTCGTTTTCATGAAGCCCTGTGTGGTGTGGCTGTGGCGAGACCTCTCGAAATGATGAAGCGCTTTGCAATGGATAGGTGTGTGTCGCGTTGGGTGATGGCGCTGCTCGTGTGCGTGGGCTGTGGTGCACACGCCCAGGAGGCGCAGTTCGACATCTTCGAATACCGCGTGGAAGGCACCACGCTGATCCCCGCGCTGGCCGTGGAGAAGGCGGTCTATCCCCATCTGGGCGAAAAGAAGAGCCTGGCCGACGTGGAGAAAGCCCGCGAGGCGCTGGAGAAGGCCTACCACGGTGTGGGCTACCTCACCGTGCTGGTGACGATTCCGCAGCAGCGGGTGAACGAAGGCGTGGTGCGCCTGGCCGTGACCGAAGCGCCGGTGGACCGCCTGCGGGTGGTGGAGTCGCGCTACTTCGACCAGGGCGCCATCCGCGCCGGTGTGCCCGAGCTGGCCGAGGGCAATGTGCCCAATTTTCAGGACATGCAGAGCGAGCTGACCGCGCTCAACCGCAACGCCGACCGGCGCGTCACGCCGGTGCTGCGCCCGGGCAAGACGCCCGGCACTGTGGAGGTGGATCTGAAGGTGCAGGACAAGCTGCCGCTGCACGGCAGCGTGGAGCTCAACGACCGCTACAGCCCCGACACATCGCGCACCCGGCTCAACGCCAGCGTGCGCTACGACAACCTCTGGGGCCAACAACACAGCATTGGCCTGAGCGTGCAAACCGCACCCAGCAACCCCAGCGAGAGCCAGGTGTTTTCGGTCAACTACACCATTCCCCTGGCAGGGGGTGAGTTTCTCGCGCTCTATGGCGTCAAGTCCGACTCCGACGTGTCGGCCGTGGGCACGCTCAACGTGGTCGGCCGCGGCACCATCCTGGGCGCTCGCTATATCAAGCCCTTGCCGGGCAGCGATTCGTTCTTTCACAGCGCCTCGTTCGGCGTGGACGTCAAAGACTTCGACCAGTCGGTCAATCTCATCGGCAGCGGGGGCTTCAACACGCCCATCAAATACACGCCCTTCACCATCGGATGGGACAGCACGCGCCTGACAGAGCAGGGCACCACGCGTCTGGGCGTGTCGTTCAACTTCAACGTGCAGGGACTGGGCAGCGACGAGCAGGAGTTTGCCGACAAGCGCTTCAAAGGTCGGCCGTCTTATGCCTACCTGCGCGGCAATGCTTCGCAGGAACGCACGATGGCCAACAACTATGGCGTGGCCGTGCGCACCACCTGGCAGGTGGCCGGGCAGCCCCTCATTTCCAACGAGCAGTTCGCCATCGGCGGTGTTGACACGGTGCGTGGCTACCTGGAGTCGGCTGCGTTGGGCGAGACCGGTCTGGCGGTGTCGCTGGAAGGCAAGTCGCCCAATTTCAAGGGCCGTTTCCCCTCGCTGGGCGAAGGGGTAACCGACCTGCACGCCATTGCCTTTGTGGACGCGGGCACCGTGCGCGTGCTCGAACCCATCACGGCCACCAGCCGCTTCACCTTGGCGAGTCTGGGTCTGGGCTTGCGCCTCAAAGGCTTCAACGGTCTCGATGCCGCCCTGCAATGGGCGTACCCCCTCAAAGCCGTGGGCAACACCGCCCGCGGTGACCACCGCTTCCATTTCAGCGTCGCCTACGAGTGGTGATGCAGCGCAGGAGAACCCCATGAACCGTCAACGCTACCGCCTCGTCTTCAGCCCGAGCCTGGGGGGTCTGGTGCCCGTCGCCGAGAGCGCGCGCGGGCGCGGCAAGTCGGCCAGCGGCGCGCGCAGCGCCGGCGTGTTGCTGGGCAGTTTGCTGCTGGCGGCGCCCGCACTGGCTGAGCTGCCCGTGCCCCAGGGGGCGAATGCGGGGTACAGCGTCATTGGCAACCGGGCGTTTGTCAATCAGGTGGGCAACAAGGCCATCCACAACTGGCAGACCTTCAACGTCGGTGCCGGCAAGACGGTGCAGTTCGGTCAGGTCAACGATCTGGTCAACAACCAGTTCGTGCAAGGTGCCAGCTTCACCACGCTCAACCGCATCTGGGACATCAACCCCAGCGTGATCGCGGGCAGCATTACGCAGGCGGCCGGCCAGAAGGCCAACGTGATCATGGTGAATACCAACGGCATCGCCTTCATGGGTGGGTCACAGGTGAACCTCAACAGCTTCACGGCGTCCAGCCTGGACATCGCCGACCGCTTCATCAACGAGTCCCTGTTTCCGGGCGATCGCACGCCCCAGTTTGTCGGCACGGGTGGATTCATCAAGGTGTTTGAAGGCGCCGAGATCACGGCGGGCAACTTCGGGCGTGTGATGTTGCTCGCGTCCACGGTGATCAACAAGGGCAAGGTCACGGCGCCCGACGGGCAGGTGATCGCAGCCGCGGCTTCCAAGGTGTACCTGACCGCCGCAGGTGGCGAGGACACGAATGTGCGGGGGCTGCTGGTGGAGATCGATTCGCCTGCGAGCCTGAACGATTTCGACACCACCAACACCGGCATCCGGGACGGCGCGTTGAACGGCCAGGCCGTTGCACTCACCAATCCCAGCGACGACAAGCTGGGCCATGTGAGCAACTTCGGCCAGCTCTCCGCCGCGAGGGGCAACGTGACCATGGTGGGGTATGCCGTCAACCAGATGGGTCTTGCCAGCGCAACCACGTCGGTGGTGGCCAATGGATCGGTTTACCTGCAGGCCAAGGACCGCGCGATCAGCAGCACCTCCGGAACGCTGGACCCCGCCGGCGCGCAGCGCGGTGGCCGTGTGGTGATGGGTGCCGGCAGCGTCACCCAGGTTTTGCCCGAGCTGGCCGACGCCACCGGGTCGGTTGATGGCACGCAGGCCGACGGCCTTGAAAAGCGTTCGCAGATTCAGGTGCTGGGCCAAGACATTCGCGTGGCGGGTGGTGCCTTGATCAAGGCACCATCGGGCCAGGTGAGCATCACGGCGGTGGATGCGCCCGGCTCGGTGGGCTCGCTCTTCACCGGCAACAGCCCAGTGTCCAGCACGGCGCGCGTGCACATTGCCAGCGGCGCGCGCATTGACGTGGCCGGTGTCGAAGAAGTTCAGGTGTCTGCAGCCCGCAATACGGTGGAGGTGGAGCTGCGTGGCGACGAACTCAAGGACTCCCCGATCAACCGCAACGGCCCGCTGCGTGGCCAAAAAGCTTACGTCGATGTGGCGCGCGCACTGGCGAAGGCCGAGTCCGGGGAATCGACCCTGATCGCCAGGGACAGCCTGGAGAGCTACCAGGCACGCATGGAGCGCACGGTGGCCGAGCGCTCCACCAGTGGCGGCAGCGTGAGCATCGCCTCACAGGGTGCCACCATCATCGAATCCGGTGTGGAGGTTGACCTCTCGGGTGGTCGTGTGCGGTACGACTCGGCATTGGTGAAGTCCACCTTGCTGAGCTCGGCGGGTGGGTACGTTGATCTGGCCGAGGCGGACGCCCAGACGCGTTACACCGGCATCGCAACGCGCTACACCATCGATTACGGCCGCTGGAACGTCAAGGAGACGATCGACTTGGGCGAGAACATGCGTTTCGACCCGGGCTATGTCGAAGGCAAGGACGCCGGCAGCATGAGTGTGTTCGGCATTGGCGGCACCTACATGCGGGCCGACGTGCAAGGCCGCACGACCGTGGGTGAACTGCAGCGTGATTCGGGAACCCAACCCCAGGGGGCTCGGCTGACGGTGGGCTTCGACGACGTGGTGTCTGATCGGAACGCAACGGATCTGGCGGTGAAAACACGCGACTACAAGATCAACCAGGCGGTTTCCATCTCGAACGCCACCATGTCATTGCCCGGCGGATTCGGCTTCGGGGATGCACTGCCCGCCGAGCTGACCGCCGAGCTGACGCTGGACGCGCAGCTGCTGGGCAAAGACAAAGTGGCCGAGCTCGAGGTGTTCAGCAACCAGGCCGTGGCGGTGCGGGATGCGCTGCGCGCCGCGCCAGGCGGGCGCGTCTCCCTCATTGGCAGTGGCGTGGAGGTGGCGGCCAACATCGCCGCCGACGGTGGCCGCATCAGTCTGGCCGCGCGCAACACCGTGGCCACGGTGCCACCCGCGCTGACGGGCAATCTGGCGGACCCCCGCGTGAACATCGCCGACGGGGTGCAACTCTCGGCCCGTGGTGCGTGGATCAACGAGTCGGCTGGCCAGGCGCCAAGCACGGGTGCAGCGCTGATCAACGGTGGGCGCATCACACTCTCTGCAGAGTCGCAGACCAGTGGCACCGACGTGGTGTCTCGCGGCGTGGTGTCGCTGGGGCAGGGCGCCGTGCTCGATGCGACCGGGGGTGCCCGCCTGAACGCTCAAGGCGAACTGGCACTGGGTGATGGTGGCGACATCGACGTGTCGGGTTTCGAGGTGAACGGGGTGGACCGCAATCTGCGCGCTTATGGCTCGGATAAGGGCGGCACGCTGACCCTCGGCAGCAACGACATCCGCATCGGCGGCACGCCGGACGCCACGGCCGGTGTGCTCAACCTGGACGAAGGATTCTTTCAGATCGGTGGCTTTGCCCAAGTCAACCTCAATGCGTTGAATCGGCTCAGCGTAGAGGCCGGCGCCGTGATCCGACCCACCGTGCAAACCCTGGAACTGCAGGGTAGCCACCCTGTGGTGGCCACGGGCACACCGATCGAGCAGATCGCCAATGTGGTGCGGCGCGACGACCTGCAGCGCCAGACCACCCAGCTCACCCTGACCGCGCAGGAAAGCGCACGGGGCACTGGCGAGGTGGTGGTGGGCGAGGGCGCGCGCATCGAAACCGATCCCCTGGGCAGCGTTGCATTCAAAGCTCGCAACAAGATCGAAATCCTGGGTACGGTGAAGGCCGCAGGCGGCAGCATCACAGCCACGCTGGATCGCACGCAGGGACAGGTGAACGGCGCGACCAATGTGAATGCGATCTACCTGGGCAGTTCGGCGGTGCTGGACGTGGCGGGTCAGGCCCTCACCACGGTTGATGACCAGGGACTCACGCAAGGCCAGGTGGTGAACGGCGGAATCGTCGAGCTCAATGCCCGCAGCGGCTATGTGATCACCCAGGCGGGATCGCGCATTGACGTGTCCGGTGCGGCACCGGTGGTGCTCGGTGTGACCAACGACGCCGGTGGCCTGGGGCGGCCGGTGGGCAGTGACGCCGGCACGGTGAAGATGTTTGTCGAGCAGGGTGCCTTGCTGGACGGGGAGATCCGTGCCGCAGGTGGCAGCGCCAGCCAGCGGGGCGGCGACTTTGACCTGACGCTCAGCCAATACATTGCGCCCGGACTGGGTCTACCGCCGCAACCCGACATCACGCTGAGCCTGGCGGCCATTGTGGCCCCCCAAGCCACTGGCTTGACGGCCGATTCGGCCGTGCCCAATGCGGATGTGGAACGCGTCAAGCTCGGCGCACAAGCGTTGGAGGCCGCCGGGTTCGACCGCATTCGCCTGGCCAGCCGCGATGCGATCGAGATCAAGGACGGCGTGACGCTGGGTGCCGGCGGGGCACAGGCGTTGCGGGAAGTGACACTCGACGCGGCGCTGATCCGCACCGAGGGCGGTAACGCGTCGATCCAGGCCGAAACCCTGCGCGTGGGCAACCAGGACGCGTCTCGAGTGAGCAACCGTGGCGCCATCGCGGGCACCGGCACGCTCACGCTGCAGGCGCAACAACTCGAGCTCGCCGGCAAACTGCGCCTGGAAGGCATGCAGAGCGCGCAGCTGCAGGGCACCGAGCAGATCGCGCTGGCGGGTGTGAGCGCCGGCACCACCCGCCCGGTCGGTGAACTCCGCACCACGGCCGACCTGAGCTTCAGCGGTGCGGTGGTGTCTCCCACCACCTACAGCGACTACACGGTGATGGCCAGCGGACGGGATGTCACGTTCAGCCGCAACACCGACGCGCCAGTACAGCCGATGTCGGCGCTGGGCGCACTCACGGTGCAGGCTGCCAACATCACCCAGGGTGGCAACCTGTGGGCGCCGTTCGGGCGCATCGACCTGCAGGCCACCGACACGGTGACCCTGACGCCAGGGAGCACCACCTCGGTGTCTGCTCTGGCGGGCTCCGTGCTGCCTTTCGGCAAAGTGCTCAACGGCCGCACCTGGGTGTATGACGTGGATGCCGACCGGGTGCCAGCGGGGCAACTCGAACAGACCGCACTGGGCGAAAAGTCTGTTCGAACCAGCGGCCGCGTGGTCAATCTGCAGGCGGGCGCCAAGGTCGATCTGGCCGGTGGTGGCGACCTGCAGGCCTACGAATGGACCGTGGGGCCTGGCGGTCTGCGCGACATCCTCGCGCTGCCCGATACCTACGCCATCCTGCCTGGCTACAAGGGCGGCATCGCCCCGAGCGAGGTTCAGGAGGGGCAGGGTTTCGACCGCAAGTCCGGCGACGCGGTGTACCTCTCTGGCGTGCCGGGCCTGGCCGATGGGGTCTACACGCTGCTGCCAGCCCACTACGCGCTTCTGCCCGGTGCCATGGCGGTGCAGGTCAATACGGGTGTGCAAGACCTGATGCCTGGGCAAGCCTACACCGGTCAGGACGGGGTTCGTGTGGCCGCCGGGTACCTGACCGACAGCCGCGGTGGCGCCCCACGTGATGCGCGCTGGCAAGGTGTGCAGGTGCTCACCGGTGACCAGGTGAGAGAGCGTTCGGAGTTCACGCTTTCCAGGGCCTCGAACTTTTTCGCGGGCACCAACCACCGTACTCAAGACGCGGGCCTGCTGTCGGTGACGACCACCGGCGCGGGCAGTGAAAGCCTGAAGCTGGACGCCAGCTTCAATCTCGCGGCAGGCCAGGGTGGTCGGGCCGCGGCGGTGGACATCAGCGCCACCAACCTGGCTGTGACCAGCGGCACACCGAGCGGCATTCCATCCACCACCACGGTGATCGATGTGGACAAGCTCAATGCCCTGGGCGCGGGCAGTCTGCTCATTGGTGGCACGCGCTCGGTGGGGAGCGACGCCACGGTGATCACCGTGGGTGCCGACAGCGTGACCCTGGCGAACGACGCCAGCCATTCGCTGGCGGCGCCCGAGGTGATCCTGGCGGCCAGGGACACGTTGACGCTTAGAGAAGGCAGCGTGATCGATGCCCAGGGCGACGCAGGCGACGCGGGCACCTACACCACGGCGGGCAATGGCGCGCTTGTGCGTGCCGCGTCCACCTCTGCGCGCTTCCAGCGCACCGGCAGCCCGGACCGCAGCAGCGGTAGCTTGGTCGGCGAGGCCGGCAGCTTGGTGCGCGCGGCAGGTGCGATCAACATCGATGCCACGCGCAACAACGCCTTCAAGGGCAACACCGAATTCCGCAAGAACGGGGTGGAAGTGGCGGCCGACCTGTCGGTGGGCGCCAATCGGATCAACTTCGGCGCGGCCCCCGTGGCAGCTGAGGGCATCACCTACAGCGAGGACGATCTGAGGGCGTTGAACAACACCAGAAATCTGGTGCTCACCAGCTACAGCACCTTCGATCTGTACGGTGATGTGGAGGTCGGCGGCCTCGGTAGTGACGGCAAAGCCACCCTGCAAAGCCTGACCCTGCAAGGCGCTGGGCTGGCCGGCATCGACAACACCGGTGCCACCGCCACCGTGCGAGCCCGGGAGCTCACGCTGAACAACACATCACCGGTCAACTTCGTGGCTGGCGGTGCGTTGGGCAACGGCACGCTGAACGTGGTGACCGACAAGCTCAAGCTGGGCGCCGGTGACAAGGACATCCAGGGCTTCGGACAGGTCAACGTGACCAGCAACGAGGTGGTGGCCGCAGCAGGCAAGGGCAAGACCCGCTTCAGCGCACCCACCACCTTCAACGTGGCCCGGTTCAGCGGCGAGAGTCTGTCGAGCCAGGAAATTGCCAGCGCGGGATCGCTGGTGGCCAACCGCATCGCTGCCACAGCCGCGCTGCCCGACGTGACCGCGCTGGGTGCAAAGCTCGCGTTCTCTGGCGCGTCGGTGGACTTCGACACGCTGGCCGTTTTACCCTCGGGCGCGGTGAGCCTGAAAGCCACGGGCGGCGATCTCACCGTTGGCGCGAACGCGTCGGTCGACGTGGCCGGTCGCACGGTTAGCTTCTTCGATGCGAGCGAGGCTGCTCAGGCGGGCCAGATCACGCTGGACAGCACCGCCGGCAACGTGACCGTGGTGAGCGGCGCGCTGCTGGACGTGTCGTCTGCGGCGGGTGGTGATGCGGGCGCACTGGTGGTGCGCGCCACTGCCAACGGCAAGACCGTCACCCTGGCCGACCGCACGGTGCGCGGGGCGGCAGTGGCCGATGCATCGGGCCAGCGTGGCGATGGCGCCCGGGTCGACATCGACGCCGGCACCCTGGCCAGTTACAGCGACCTCAACCGGGCGCTGAACCAGGGCGGTGTCGAGAGCAGCGGCAGCTTCACGGCCGGCTTCGACGGCGAGCGCACCCTGCGCGTGCGTCAGGGCGACGTGGCGATCGCAGCGACCGACACAACCAAGGCCAAGGACATTCGCGTCTCGGTGGACGGTGGTGCCCTGACGGTGGCTGGTGAGCTCGATGCTTCGGGTGGTGATGCGGGCCGCGTCGAACTGTTTGCCAAGAACGACGTGACGGTGGAAGCCGGCGCGCGCATGGCTGCGGTGTCCAGCGGCAAAGGCCAGGACGGCGGCGACGTGGTGATCGGCACGCGCGATGGCACCGTTCGCTTGAATGGCGGAAGCATTCAGGTGGGTGGCGGCGTGGGCGGACAGGGCGGTACCGTGTTGCTGCGCGCACCGCGCATTGGCGGGTACACCGATGTGGCGGTGACGGCGAAGCCGGGCGCGCTCGACAGTGCGATGAGCAGTGCGCGCTCGGTGTCGGTGGAGGCCGTGCGGGTGTACGACAACATCAACACCCTGACGAAGACGGGCAGTGGCGTGGCCAATACGCTGTCGCTGGATACGATTCGTGCCGACAACGGCGATCCCGCCGGCACCGGCACCACCGGTTTCGCCCAGTACCACGACGACATCACGACCAAGCTGGGCCAGACCGGCCAGGCCAGATTCCACGTGCTCAGCGGTGTGGAGGTGCGTACCGATGGGGGCGTCGGCCGAGACCTGACCCTCGCCGAGGACTGGAATCTGGAACCGGCGCGCGCCGCGGGCGAGCCGGGTGTGTTGACCCTGCGCGCGCAGGGTGACCTCAAACTCGATAGCAACCTCTCCGACGGCTTCAGCACCGCCACGGCGTGCACCACGACCCCGTGCAATGCCACCACGCCTTCCCCGGCGGCCCTGCGGGCGGGCAACTCGTGGTCTTACCGCCTGGTGGCCGGCGCCGACTCGGCCGCGGCCGATCCACTGTCGGTCGTCAAGGACGCGGGCAGCGTGATACTGGCTGACGGCAAACTGGTGCGCACGGGCACTGGCGACATTCAGGTCGCCGCGGGCGGCAACATCGTGTTGGGCAACAACCAGTCGGTGATCTACACCGCCGGCCGGGTGGCCGACGCCGTGGCGGGCTTCACCACGCCGCCCGCCCTCCTGAACCCGGTGTTCGGACAAGACGGTGGTGATATCGACTTGAGGGCCATGGGCAGCATCGTGGGCAAGCCGTCGGCACAGCTCTATTCGCAGTGGTTGTTCCGCCAGGGAGCGGTCAGCAGTGCGACAGGCGCCTACACCCGCCAGCCTGCCTGGTGGGTGCGTTACGACCAGTTCCAGCAAGGCGTGGGCGCGCTCGGCGGCGGCGATGTGACGATGCGCGCAGGGCTGGACATCAAGGATGTGTCGGCCAGCACACCGACGCAGGGCAGGGTGTCGGGCACGAATCCGCAGACCGCCCAGCTCACCGAAACCGGCGGTGGCGACTTGCGCGTGGAAGCGGGCGGTGATGTGCTCGGTGGGCAGTACTACGCGGCGCGTGACGAGTTGGTGATCAAGGCGCAGGGCAAGGTGGGCACCAGCGATCAGACGGTGAACAGCGTCTCGCAGCCCGTGGCGACCCTGCTGGCGCTGGGCAATGCCCAGGCCCGCGTGCAGGCGCAGGGGAATGTGACGGTGAGCAACCTGCTCAATCCCCATTTGCTGGCTCAAACGCAGCGCAACCTGGCGGTCACCCTGGGCGTGCAACCGTCGCGCAGTCTGTTCTCCACCTACGGCGATGCCAGCGCAGCCTCTCTGTCCAGCCTGAGCGGGCAGGTGGTGCTGCGTGAGAATCCGCTGGATCTCACTGCGGCCTTTGGAACCAGCCTCCTGGCCACGGCCGAAGGTAACCGCGCCGGCCTGTTCGACCTGGCGTTCCTGTTGCCTTCGAGCGTGGCGGCGACTGCGTTCCAAGGGAGTGTCGAGCTTGGCACCAGCACCCGCAACTTGACCATGAGCCCATCCGCACAAGGTCAGCTGTCGGTGCTCGCGGCCAACTCCGTGCAGGTGAACTCAACGCTCACCATGGGTGACCAGGACCCGGCGCTCGTGCCCTCGCCGCTGCGTCCGGCCAGCACGGTCAGCCAGACCACCACCGAACTGTTGATTCCGCGGCTGGTGGTGAATCCCGAGGCACCCCTTGCCATCGACCACGCTTCGGTACCGGTTCACACCGGCAGCAACGAGCCAGCGCGTGTCTATGCGGTACAGGGCGACGTGAGCGGTTTCTACGACAGCCAAGCCGAGTTCCTGTACGGCGGTGTAGCGGTTCCCAAACCGACGCTGGTGCGCGCCGGGCGCGACGTGAAGGACTTCAACCTGGTGGTGCAGCACAGCAGCGCATCCGAAGTGAGCCGCGTCGAGGCCGGTCGGGACGTGAAGTTCTCCGGTGTGAACCGGCGTGACAACTCGAAGATCTGGATCGGTGGCCAGGGTCGGCTGGAGGTGAATGCCGGGCGCAACATCGACCTGGGCACGTCGGGCGGGGTCGTCAGCCGGGGCGACCTGGACAACAACAACCTGGCCGCCACCGGCGCCGATCTGCAACTGTTGGCCGGCAGCGGCCCGGCGGGTGTCGACTACACCGGTGCGGTCAACCGCCTGGCGGCGCGTCTTCAAGCCGAGCCCGGCTCAACGACCAACCTGTGGCTGGCGCGCTGGCTGGCGGGTGACGACGCGCTGTCCGCCAGCGCTGCGCCCGGCGCCGTGCAGGCGGTGGCAGGTCTCACACCCGAAGCGCAGCGCGAGCGCGTGCGCAGCATGGTGTTCACCGCGCTGCGCACCACCGGCCGCGACTCCAACCAAATCAGCAGCGGTTTTGCGGGCGACTACGGCCGGGGCTACGCGGCTCTGGAGGTGTTGTTCCCTGGCGTGTCCGACACCATCGCGGGCGGTGCGGGTGCCGCCTACGTGGGCAATATCGATCTGTTCGCGAGCCGCATCAAGACCGAACGCAACGGCAACATCGAGTTCCTCATCCCTGGGGGCAATCTGATCGTCGGGCTGGCCAACACGCCGGCAGACCTGGTGAAGACTGGCAGCAATGTGCTGGGTATCGTGGCGGCTGCTGAAGGCACGGTTCGGGGCTTCGCCCGCGAGGACATGCTGGTCAACCAGTCGCGCATTCTCACCGTGGGTGGTGGCGACGTGTTGCTGTGGTCCAGCGAAGGCGACATCGACGCCGGCAAGGGCAAGAAGACAGCCACAGCCGTGCCCCCGCCGCTGATCACGGTGGACGACAAGGGCAATGTCACGCAGGTGCTGCAGGGCGCGGTGTCGGGCAGCGGTATCGGTGCCCTGTCGTCCGGTGGCGTGGTCGCTGGCGACGTCGACCTGATCGCACCCAAAGGCACGGTCAACGCCGGCGACGCCGGCATCCGTGCCGGCAACCTCAACATCGCCGCGCTGGTGGTGCTGGGCGCCGACAACATCTCGGTCTCCGGCACCTCGGCGGGTACGCCAATCGCCGACACCAGTGCGGTCACGGCGGCCTCCTCAGGCGCCACCTCGGGTGGTGACGACACCGGCAAGGTGGTCGAGGCGCTCAACCAGGCGGCGGCCGAATCGGCCAAGGCCGCGCAAGAGATGGCTTCGGCGATACGCCCATCGGTGGTACGGGTCGACGTGCTGGGCTTTGGCGAGTAGTCCGAACGGATGGTCCTCCCACTTTTGTAACGCCACCGCCATCGTTCCTTCGTACCTTTCGTGCATGACCCGCGCCGCGGGCTGCACGCCATCTTTTCTGTCTTCCCATGAAACGCTTTTTTGCTCTCGCCCTTTGCGTGTTGATGTTGCCGCTCTCCGCCCACGCCTGGTGGGACGAGGGCTGGACGATCCGCAAGAAGATCACGCTGGACACGCAGGCCGCCGGCATCACGGCCGAGGCCACGGGTGTGCCGGTGCTGGTGCGCCTGTCCACCGGCAACTTCGACTTCATCGCCGCCAACGAGAACGGCTCGGATCTGCGTTTCGTGGCCGAGGACGACAAGACGGTGCTCGCGCACCACATCGAACGCTTCGACAGCACGAATGAACTGGCCTTCGTGTGGGTGCAGGTGCCGCGCGTGGCCGGCAGCAACGCCGTGCAGCACTTGTGGCTGTACTACGGCAACGAATCAGCGCAACCGGTGCCGGCGTCGGGCCTGTACGACGCCGCGCAGTGGGCTGTGTACCACCTCAGCGACGCCAGCGGCCAGCCACAAGACACCACCGCCGCAGGCCATCACATGTCGGGTGGCACCGCCACCTTCGTGCCCAGTGGCTTGATCGGTGGATCGGCGCGGCTCAATGCCGACGGCGGTTTGCAGGTCGGCGACGCCACGTTGCAGGCAGCCACCGCCTTCACGTTTTCGGCCTGGATCAAACCGGAGCGGGTTGATGGCGAGTTGCTGGCCTTTGGCGGCCTGACGCTGTCGCTTCGGGGCGGTGTGCCGGTGCTGAGCGCGGGAGGTACGGTGGCTCAGGGCGCAGCGCCACTGGCGCTGAATGCCTGGCGCCATGTGGCCGTGAGCTCTGGAACCAATGCCGTGCTGTACGTCGACGGCAAAGCCGTCGCCAATGTCGCCACTGCTTTTGCACCGGCAGGCGCCCTGCGCGTGGGCGCTGGCTTGGTGGGCGAGATTGACGAGGTGCAGATCTCCACCGAACAGCGCCCCGAGGCCTGGATCGCCGCGCAGGCCGACAGCCAGGGCCAGGCGGGCAAGCTGGTGCGCATGGGTGAGGAAGAGACCACCCAGCAGGGCGCACAGACCGGCTACTTCATGGCCACCATGAACAACCTCACCGTTGACGGCTGGGTGGTGGTGGTGATCTGCGTGTTCATGTTCTTCATCGCGATCTACATCATGTGGGCCAAGGCGGTGCTGCTGACGCGCCAGGACCGCAGCAATCCACGCTTCACCGAGGCCTTTGACCAGCTCGCCAACCGCCTGCGCACGCTCGAAGGTGGCCCGTCCGTGCACGCCAGCCAGCTCGACCAGCTTGCCTCGCAGGGCGATCAGTACAAGGACTCGCCGCTGCACCGCATCTTCCAGGTCGGCGCGCGCGAACTCAAGTCGCGCTTTCATGCCGACGGCGCCACGGTCAAGCACGATGGCGTGGTGGCACCTTCGGTGGGCGAGCGCGCCATGCTCGCGGTGCGCTCCAGCCTGGACGCGCAGCTCACGCGCGAACGCCAGCGTCTGGACAAGGGCATGGTGATGCTCACCATCGCGATCTCGGGCGGCCCTTTCCTGGGTCTGCTGGGCACGGTGGTGGGCGTGATGATCACCTTCGCCGCCATTGCCGCGGCGGGCGACGTCAACGTGAACGCGATTGCGCCCGGCATTGCCGCCGCGCTGGTGGCCACGGTGGCCGGCCTGGGCGTGGCGATCCCCGCGCTGTTTGGCTACAACTACCTGCAGACGCGCATCAAGTCGATCTCCAACGACATGAACGTGTTCGTGGACGAGTTCGTGACCAAGATGGCCGAAACCTACGGCGACTGAGGAACACGAACATGTCCAAAGCCCAGGAAGACGGCGCGATCTACGACGACATCAACATCACCCCGATGTTGGACCTGTCGTATGTGCTGCTGGTCATTTTCATTCTCATGACGACAGCCTCGGTGCAGGGTATCAAGGTGAACCTGCCCAAGGCCAGCGACACCCCAAGCCTGGCCAAGCCGGCTACGCGCGCCATCACCATCACCGAGACCGGTGCGCTGTACCTCGACGCTTACCCGATGGCCACGCTGGCCGATCTGGAGGCGCGTCTGCTGCAGTTCAAGGCGGGCACGCCCGAGTTCCCGATCGTGGTCAAGGGCGACTCTGCCGTGCAATACGAGAAGGTGGTCGAGGTGCTCGATCTTCTCGGGCGGCTCGAACTCAACCAGATCGGTCTCGTCACGCAACGGCTCGTCAAGTGAAACCGGACGATTCGTTCCTGCGGCGCCATGGTCGCGCGGTAGCGCTGCTGCTGCTGGTCGCCCTGTTGATCGCAGGTGCCGTGTGGCTCTATGGCGTCATGTCCAAACCCACCGAGCCCGCGAAGAAGCGCACGGTGCAGGAGATCTCGCTGCTCAAGCCGCCGCCTCCGCCACCCCCGCCCAAGACACCACCGCCTCCGCCCCCACCGGAGCAGAAGCAGGAAAAGATCGACGTGCCCAAGCCGGACGCCGCACCCGACCAGCCTTCAGAGGCGCCGCCCCCGGGCCCGAACCTGGGCGTGGATGCTGCTGGCAGCGGTGGTGGCGACAACTTCGGCCTCGTGGGCAAACCGGGCGGTGGCGACCTGATCGGCAGCGGTGGTGGAGGCGGTGGCGGCAACCGCTTCGCCTGGTACGGCGCGCTGGTGAAGGACCGCATCAGCGACGCCGTGCAGCGCGACAAGAAGTTGCGCGAAGCCGCCGAGTACCAGCGTGTGGTCAATGTGTGGGTCAACAGCAGCGGTCTGGTCACCCGGGTCGAGCTGGTGGGCTCCGGCGACAAACCCGAACTTGACGAGGCGCTGCGCGTTGCCTTGCGCAACCTCCCACCCGTGCGCGAGGGCGCGCCGGGCGACATGCCACAACCGATTCGACTGCGCATCTCCACCCGCTCCTGACACACGCGGTCCTGAGTTCCATTCAAACACCGCCCCTTGCGAGACTTCCCATGAAACGACCTTTGCACCACGCCATGCGCCAAGTGACCCTGGCTGCCTTGATCACCGTTGGCCTCAGTACCGCGCAGGCCGACGAGCGAGAAGATCTCGAGACGCTCAAGCAGACCACGATCAACCTCATCCAGGCACTGGTCCAGCAAGGTGTGTTGCCGGCCGACAAGGCCGATGCGCTGGTCAAACAAGCCGAGGCCAAGGCCAAGGCCTCGGTGGCGGAGGCCAAGAAGACCGAGCAGTCCACCGTGCGCGTGCAATTCGTGCCCGAGTCCGTGCGCAAGCAGATCGCCGACGAAGTGCGCGAAGAGGTGGTGGCTCAGGCCAAGGCCGAGCGTTGGGGCGACGTGAACGCGGTGCCGGAGTGGGTGGACCGCTTCAAGTTCGAGGGCGACCTGCGCTTGGGTCTGCAACGCGACATGTTCTCCGAATCCAATGCTCCCGAGGTGTTCTTCCAAGTGCAGGGCCAAGACATCGACAACACCCTCGAAGACCGCGACCGCGCCCGCCTGCGTGCCCGCTTCGGCTTCACCGCGCGAGTCACCCCCGACATCACGGCTGGCTTGCGACTGGCCACCGGCAGCCAGTTCGAACCGGTGTCGACCAACCAGACACTGGGCAACTTCAATAACAAGTCCAACTTCTCGCTCGATCGCGCTTTCCTCAAAGGCCGCTCACAGGACTTCCTGCCGTGGCTGACTACCACGGCTGGGCGCATGCCCAATCCGTTTTTCAGCACCGACCTGGTGTGGGACGACGACCTGAACCTGGACGGCCTGGCGCTGCAGTACGAAGACCCCACGGCGTCGGCACGGGTGTGGCGGCCGTTTGCCACACTCGGGGTGTTCCCGCTGCAGGAGGTGCAGCGCTCGCTCAGCAACGAGGCCAAGAGCAAGTGGTTGATCGGTGCGCAGGGCGGTTTGGAATGGGTGCCGAGCAACGACATGCGTGCCAAGGTGGGTCTGGGCGTGTACGACTACCGCAACATCAGCGGAGTGCGCAACGCCTTCAACAGCACCACCACCAACGAGACCGCGCCCGACTACCGGCAGAAGGGCAACACGCTCTTCAACATCGACAACGACGGCAATCCCAACACGAATCTTTACGGCCTGGCTGCCGACTACCAGGTGCTCAACCTCACCGGCGCGGTGGACTTCAACCTCTACAACCCGGTTCACCTGATCGTCAGTGGCGACTATGTGCGCAACATCGGCTTCAGCAGCAGCAAGGCGCTCGCGCGCTCCGGTCTGAATGTGACGCCGCAGACCACCGGCTACATGGTGAGGGTCGCGGTGGGCATGCCCGCCATGCTGCTCAAGAACGACTGGCAGCTCTCGCTGGCCTACCGCTACCTGGAAGCCGATGCCACGCTGGACGCCTTCAACGATTCCGACTTTCACCTGGGTGGCACCAACAACAAGGGCTTCATCGTGGGTGCGCAGTACGGTCTGAGCCGCAACACCTGGATCAACGCACGCTGGCTCTCCAGCCGTGAAATCAGGGGTCTGCCGTTGTCGATCAACACCTTGCAGGTGTACCTCAATGCGAAGTTCTGACCTGGTGACCCACATCGGGCGGGCATGGCTTGTCGGCGCGGTGTGTGTAGGCCTGGTGGGCTGTGCGCGGCACACGCCCGATCAGCTCGCGCTGCGCGATCGCATCGAGCAGGGCGCCCTCACACCCGAAGACAGCGAGCGTTTCCCAACCTCCGAGCGGCAGCGTCAGGCGGCCGTGGCCAGCGCCAACGACCCCTTGGTCCGCATGGCCAGCGGGCTCGACCAGCAACTGATAGGCGCAGCCGGCCGGGCCGACGTGGTGGCCTTGCGCCAGCTCATCAAGGACGGCGCGCAGGTGAATGCGGTGGACGAATGGGGCAACACCGCCTTGCTGCAAGCCGCGCGTGAAGGGGATGTGGAGACCGCGCGTGCGCTGCTGCGTGCGGGCGCCGAAGTGGACGGACGCGGTGGACCGCTCACGCCGCTGGGTCAAGCGGCGCTGCGCGGCCACACGCACATGGTGCGTCTGCTGCTGCGGTCCGGTGCGCGAGTGGACGCGGGCGGACTGAACGAACACACGCCCTTGATGAACGCGGCGAAGCTCAACCATCCTGAGGTGGTCGGCATGCTGCTCAAAGCGGGCGCAAACACGCAGGTGAAGGACCGCACCGGCGCCGGCCTGTTGCTGGTGACCATCAACGACAACCTGCCAGAGGTGCTGTCGGTGTTGCTCCGCCATGGGCTGAACCCGAACCAGCCCGATGCCGATGGCCTCACGCCCTTGTACTGGGCTCACCAGCTCAAACGCGAAACGCTGGCCCAACAGCTAGTGCGGGCAGGCGCCCAAGGCGATCGGCCGCGCGTGGTCTTGCGTGCCAGCCGTCCCTATCCCAAGGAGGATTTCTGATGTTGCCCACCGTCATGCGTGCCCTGCTGTTCGCGCTGCTTTCCACCAGTCTGGCGCTGCCCGCGATGGCGCAGGAAGACAAACGGGCCAGCCGCGAGCGCGAGGCTTTGCGCCGCGCCCAACAGCAGGTGCAGAAATCCACTCAAGAGTTGAGCGCGCTGCAGCAGAAATTCGACGCTGCCGAACAGGAGCGCGCCAAACTGACCGAGGAGGTGGGTGGCGCACAGAACCGCGCACAAAACGAATCGGCACGAGCCCAGCGCTTGCAACGCGACCTGAAGACCGCGACCGGCGAACGCGATGCGCTGCAGGCGCGCAATGCCGAACAGGAGCGCAAGCTCCAGGAATTCACCGCCAAGCTCGCTCAACTGGATCGCGATCTGTCCAGCGCACGGCAACGTGGCCAGCAGCTCGACACCCAGGGCGCCGGGCTGCGCGAGCAGGTGGCGGCCTGCGAGGGTCGCAACACACAGCTGTACGCCACGGGCCGATCGCTGATCGAACAATGCCGCGATCGCAGCGCCAAGGACACCGTCTTGCGCCTGGAGCCCTTCACCGGCATGGGCCGCGTGGGCATCGAGAACATGCTGGAGACACATCGCGACAAGCTCGACGAGCACAAGACGCCGGCCGCCAGCCGCGCGGCGCCCTGAGACCCGCAGGCCCGTGCGTGGCACACCCGCTTCCGTTATGCGCGTGGGATGCCTGCGGTGGGTGTCCGCCGTGGCGCTCGCCCTGCTGGCCGCTTGTGCGTCGTTGCCCAACGAAGATTCGGACGAAGCCGACGAGGCTGCGCAACATACCTTTCGGGAGGCTGAGGCCTCCGAACTGGCCGGGTCGGCCTGGGCCAAAGCCAGCCAGAGCCTGGGCAACGAGGCCACGGGGACCTGGGTGCACCGACGCTATGGCAACCACAGGCCGACCCGCTACCTGCCCACGGTGCACCAGGGTCGGCTGGCGGTGCATGCTCAGAGCGATGCGGGCAACAGCACCCTGCGCCTTCGCCTGCCCGCTGATGGCCGGCCCGCACCTGCTCGCCTGGCGTTCTCGTGGTTCGTGCCCGCGCTCAACGAAAAGGCCGACCTGCGGGACCAGGACATCGACGATGCGGTGGTCCGGGTGATCGTAACTTTCGATGGTGACCGTGGTCGCCTGAGCGTGCGGGACAACATGCTCTCGGAGCTGGCGAATCTGGTCACGGGTGAACCTCTGCCGTTTGCAACGCTCATGTACGTGTGGGACCACCGCTACCCGGTGGGCAGCGTGATTCTCAACCCACACACCCAGCGCATCCGCAAGCTGGTGATCGACTCGGGGCCGCAGCGGCTCAACCAGTGGGTCGACCACGAGCGCGACATCGAGGCCGACTACCGTCTGGTATTCGGCGAGCCGCCCGGCCCCCTGACGGCGATGGGTGTAATGACCGACTCCAACAACACCGGCGAGCGGGTCAGTGCATGGTTCGGTCCACTGGTGCTGTCACCACATCGTTCTGACGCAGGGGTGGCAGCTCGACGAGACTGAATAGAGCGCACCCTGCCCGCAGGTTCACGCGCTGTGAAGTTCCGCAGCATGCACCGACAGATCCAGCAACCGACCTTTGCTGCTGTAGTAGCGGTCCAGTCGCCACTCGGACAGAATTTCAAGGGCCAGTTCGAACTGCGCGTAGTTCAAGGTGTAGAGCTGGTTCAGGGGAAATGCCTGGTTGGATTCCAGCGCAATCACCAGCGCCGAAAGCACTTTGGCGCTGGGGCTCTCGGGGTTGGTGTGAATGAGTTTGCGGACTTTCTTGACAGCAAGCATGGGGGCTCCTCTGAGAACAAGGGGGACGCATCTGCGGAGCGGCTGCTAAAGCCCCCTTGTTTGTATGCTAACGGGTAAACCCTTGTCAGTACACGCTCAGGCCGACTGGTTCTTGCGGCGCCGTGCGACAGCCCCCATCAAGCCCAGACCGGCCAGCAGCATGGCGTAGGTTTCTGGCTCGGGCACGGGCGCGGTGATGGCGGTGTATTGCAGGCTCAGGAAACCGCTGCCGCCGAAAGGCAACTGCCAGCCCTGGCCTGGAATGGTGCTGAGGTATGCGTTGCCAATGCCGAAACCGGAGCTGTCCTGCGTCGTTTGGGTGCGCGACAGCTGAATGCCCGTCAACAGCGGATCGTTGCTGGTCAGGTAGGCGACGTACTTGATGCCCGAGCTCAGGTTCAGCCCGAGGTTGTCGAAACCGATCGTGGTGAAGTTGCCAGTCGAGTTGTAGGTGGTGAGCGCCGAGCCCGTGCTGGTCAGCAGGGACGGACCGACAAAATTGGTCGCCTGGTTTTTGGCGTTCGTGTCGGGGTTCCACTGCGCCACGTTGAGCTGCAATGAAGCCGTCTGATTGCCGAGTGCGTAAAAGCTGAAAGACGACAACAGGGCTTCCGACGTCAGTGAAAACACCTGGCCGACCTGGGGAGAGTCACCGCTTGGATTGGGGGAGTTTCCAAAGGACGCGAACGGCAAACCTGTGGTTGCGCCGCCGGGCACGTTGGTGAAGGTTGCAGCCGAGGCACTTGCAGCGGCGGCAATCAGCGACAGGGTGAGAACAAGCTTTTTCATCAAACACTCCAACAAACAAGGAAGACATATTCCTGGTTGTAAGTTTGCTTACGTTTTGTTGCGTGGGTGCTTGTATGCGCCGGGCACCGAATTGATCCGTTCGGAGGATGCCCGATGCCGTGGCGTCGTCACTGGTTCGTGAAGACACTCACACCCACCACCGCCTGCGTGCTCGAGAACGCCAGCCCAGGCCGGTTGCTGCTGCGTTGCGTGTGCTGCACCGAGGCGTTGAGTGCGATGTTGCGGGTGGCGTTCCAGCGCAGGCCCAGCGAGGCGTCGCGGGTGGTGTCGCGCTGAGGGTCGGGGATTTGCCCGGGTGGTGGGCCCAGGAACCGGCGGCGCGACTCGCTCACGCTGGCTTGCAGGCTGGTGCGTGCCGCGATCTGCCAGACGTGGGAAGCGGTGATGCGGTCGGTCCGGGCAAAGCTTGCATTGGTGGTCTGGTAGCTCGAGAGATCGGAGGCCCACTGCAGCGTCCACTGCGTCTTGGCGGTGGCGGCCCATCGCAGCGACAGCGCCGAGTTGGTGCCGCTGTAGTCGCGGGTGGCCAAGCGTGCGTGCGTGCGATCGATCCGCACCAGGCTGAGGTCGGCAGTGGCCTTTTCGGTGAGCAGCCACCGGATGTCGAGCACCTGCTCGCGTTGATTGAAATCCGGGTCTCTCAGTGGAGCGGGCACCCCCGCGCCAGTGGTGGTGTTGCCGCTGCCGTTTCGCAGCCTCGCGGTCACCGAGCTGCCAGAGCGCGCGTCAAAGCGCAGCCCCACGTCGGCCGATCTGGACACATAGCTGTCTTCCCCGATCAGGGGTTGCTCGTTCTGGTTGCGAGTGCTCTGGACGCCCGCCACCAACCGCCAGACGCCGTCCAGCTCGTAGAGCGCATCAAAACCCTCGTAACGGCGAACGCGTTGGTTGCCGCGCGTGAGGACACTGGTGTCATCAAAGCTGTTGACGCTTTCATCGCGTTCAGCGGTCAGGGTTCCGCGAAAGCGCGGTGTGAGGGCCCAGCGCCAGGTGACGTCGTAGTTGGTGGCGAGCAGGTTCAGGCGGCTATAGGTGCGGTAACGGTAGTCCATCAGGCTGACATCGAGCTCAAGTCGTTGAAGGCTGTAGTTGTGCGCATAGCTCATGCCCAGCGTACCGATGCCAACACTCTCGGCCGCGCTGGGGCGCCCCAGCACGGTCTGCGGATCCACCCCGTCGGGCAAGCGAAAGAGGTTGTCGTCGCGCTGCAGCGAATAGCCCGCCCGAAGGGTCAGGCCGTCGGTTTCCTGGGCGGTGGCCGTGCCCAGGGCGCCGCAGACCAGCAGCGCGGGTACCCAGATGGTCCGGCAGATACTGAGCGACCGAAGGCGATGCGGGGGGTGCTTCATTCAATAAGCCTGCTGGTCACGAAACACCAGGCGGATGGTCTTGAGGATGATCAAAACGTCGAGCTTGAGCGACCAGTTGCGCAGGTAGTCGAGGTCGCGCTCGATGCGTCCCTCCATCTTTTCCAGGGTGTCGGTCTCACCGCGAAAGCCGTTGACCTGGGCCCAGCCGGTGATGCCCGGCCTGACCTTGTGACGCACCATGTAACCCTTGATGAGCTTGCGGTAGAGCTCGTTGTGCGCCACGGCATGCGGGCGCGGCCCCACGATGCTCATGCGCCCCTGCAGCACGTTGATGAACTGGGGCAGTTCGTCGAGCGAGGTCTTGCGCAGGACCGCGCCCAGGGAGGTGATGCGCTTGTCGTCTCGTTGCGCCTGGCGGACTTCGGGGCCGTCTTCGGCCACCGTCATCGAACGGAACTTGTAGACAACGATCTCTTCACCGTCCTGGCCGTAGCGGCGCTGCTTGAAGATCACAGGCCCAGGCGAGCCCAGCTTGACCGCGGCGGCGATCGCCAGCAGCACCGGCGCCAGTGCCAGCAAGATTAACGACGAGAGCACCACATCGCTGCCTCTTTTGAGTGCGCCGTTGATGCCCTGGAAGGGTGTGTCGCAAACCGAAATGACGGGTACGCCACACAGCACGGTGGGCTTGCTCTGAATGAGGTCCGTGACGAACATGTCGGGTACGAAATAGATCGACGCCGTGGTGTCCTTGAGGTCATCAAGAATCTTCAGGATGCGTGGCTGCGAGGCCATGGGCAGCGAGATGTAGATCAGGCCGATGCGTTGGCTGTTGATCACTTCGACCAGGTGATCGAAGCGGCCCAGCAAGGTGAACCGGTCGCCCGCCTCCAGCCGCTCGCGACTGCGGTCGTCCACGAAGCCGACGATTTCGATGTTGTTGAATCGGGTGGCCGCGAGATTGCCGGCGAGTGCCAGACCCTGGTGGTTCATCCCGACCACGAGTGCACGCTCCGCAGGACCCTGCAGGCGCACCAGCGCTGGTGCCGTCCAGCGCAGGAGCATCCATGCCGCGAAGTCGGCCACGGGCGTGACCGTCAGCCACGTGAGGATCACATCCAGAGGGAAGATGCGTACATAGCCGGTCACCCAGCCTGCGGCAAACAGCAGGCCCATCGTCGTGATCCAGCTGAGCAGCAGGTCGACGAACGTGGCCTGTGCCGACAGAGTGAGACGCGATGGCCCGGGATAGGTGAGAGCGAACACCGCCAGCCCGAGCAGGAAGTACTCCGTGTGGATGCCGCCGTCCATGGCCATGGCCAGCGCCCACAGGCAGCTCACGCCCATGAGGGGGCTCAGTGACGTCTCGAGTGCGTGCAAAAGGCTGCCCCGGCTGGATGCGCCCTGTGCGTTGCGTGCAATGGTGCCGGAGGACGGGGCTGAGGAAGTTGTGTGATTCAAGGGCGCTCCCTCGGTACAGCGGACATTCGCAACGGACGGGAATCCAGGTCTCTGTCGTCGACGACCACAGAATCCGAACAGGCAGTTTGAAGGCCGCATGTGACACCTTGAATTCGGCCGCGCTAGATGCGGGCTGGTCCAAACGGCCCATGCCGCTCTGGACGCACTTGTCATCAAGCACACACCCTGAGGTCCTAGATTGGCGGATTTCGACGGATCTCCCCATGACCTCCATTTCTGTCTTGCCCGTGGTGCTCTCGGGTGGCTCAGGGACCCGCCTGTGGCCGCTGTCCCGCGACCAGTTTCCAAAGCAGTTGTTGTCCCTCATCGGCACCGATTCGCTGTTGCAGGCCACGCTGCGGCGGGTGGACGATCTGCCGGGCATGAACGTGGCCCCCGCGCTGATCGTCTGCGGAGAGGACTACCGTTTCGTAATCGCCGAGCAGCTGTTGCAGATGAAGCGCCCGGGCAGGATCGTGCTGGAACCCATGGGAAGAAACACCGCACCTGCCATGGCCCTGGCGGCACTCCAGGCGATGGAGGATCACGAAGACCCGGTGCTTCTGGTGATGCCGGCCGACCACATCGTGCAGGACACCGCGGCCTTCTGCAGAGCCATCCAGATGGCTGTTCCGGTGGCGCTGTCCGGCGCGATGGTGACCTTTGGGGTCCAACCGACTTCCGCTGAAACGGCTTACGGCTACATCCATTGTGGGGAGGCGCTGACCGCCTCGGAACAGGGGGAGGCCGGGATCGCCTGGACGATTCAACGTTTCACCGAAAAGCCCGACAGTGCGACAGCCGAGCGGCTGCTGCGCTCAGGCGACCACCTGTGGAACGCTGGCTTGTTCATGGTGCGCTCTTCGGTGTGGTTGTCCGCGCTGCGCATCTGCCGGCCAGACATGGCCTCGGCAGTGCAGGCCGCATGGAGCGCACGCAGCGCCGACCAGGATTTCGTGCGTGTACCTGCCGCGCTCTTTGCCGCTTGCCCCAGCGACTCCATCGATTACGCGGTGATGGAGCGCTTGTCGGGTGACGGTCCTCGTGACCCGGCACTGCCCGCCGGCGTGGTGGTCAGTCTGGATGCCGGCTGGTCTGATGTGGGGGCTTGGAACGCGGTCTGGGAGGCCATGGCCAAGGACGCACAAGGCAATGCGGTGGCCGGTGACGTGCTGATGGTCGATTCGCACAATTCGCTGGTGTTGTCGCAGCGTCGCCTGGTCAGTTGCTGCGGCGTGGACGATCTGGTGGTGGTGGAAACCGCCGATGCGGTGCTGGTGATGCACAAGGACCGCGCGCAGGACGTCAAGCAGGTGGTGGACCGGCTCAAGCGCGAGGGCCGGGACGAATGGCAGAGCCATCGGAAGGTTCACCGCCCCTGGGGCTGGTACGACAGCGTGGATGCGGGAGCGCGTTTCCAGGTCAAACGCATCCTGGTGAAGCCCGGTGCGTCCCTGTCGCTGCAAATGCATCACCACCGTGCTGAACACTGGATCGTGGTGAAGGGAACCGCCCAGGTGACCTGTGGTGAGCGGCAGTTCCTGCTCACCGAGAACGAGTCCACCTATATTCCCCTGGGCAAGGTGCACCGGCTGGAGAACCCGGGCCGCTTCGATCTGGAGATGATCGAAGTCCAGTCGGGTTCGTACTTGGGCGAAGACGATATCGTGCGGTTCGAAGACGTGTACGGACGCAGCCCGGTGGTTTGACATGGGCCGTTCGGCCCGTGATCACCATCCGTTTGGATCATGGAGCTGCCGCGGTCTTCGGGCGGGTGTCACATCGGCGGAGCAGCATTCAGCTACCGCTCGCTTGTGAGCTCCCACCCCATCCGCACCATGAACTTTCCCTCCTTCCATTGCAGAACGCGGTGGGCCGCGCTCTGCGGCGCTCCACTGGCTTGCGCGTCCCTTCTGATGGCGGCGCCCGCCATGGCACAGACCGTTGCGCCAGACACCCAGGCGCTCTCCGCCATCGTCGAGCGCCTGGTTGGCGCCAAGGTGGAGTCGATCGCGCCGTCCCCGGTGGCGGGACTTTTTGAAGTCATCGTCAAGGGCAACATCCTCTACATCGACTCCACCGGCACCCACCTCGTGGATGGGCAGTTGCTGGAGGTGGCCACCCGAACATCGGTGACAGCCAGGCGCAAGCAAGAGCATGAAATTGCCACCACACCGGTGATGGACATCGCCCAACTCAACCTGGCCGATGCCATCAAGACCGTCAAGGGCCGCGAGCTGCCGGGGCGTGTGTTGGTAACGTTTGAAGATCCGCGCTGCGGGTTCTGCAAGCGGCTGCATCAGACGCTCAGTGAAGTTCCGGATCTGGTGCTCTACACATTTCCGGTCTCTTTCCTCGGGCCCCAGTCGCGTGCGATGAACGAAGCGGTCTGGTGCGCGTCCGATCGAAGCAAAGCCTGGAACGAGGTGATGAGGGACATACCGCTCTCGCTGGATGGGGCCAAGTGCGACCTGCAGGCGCTGGATCGCAACAGCGAACTGGCCAGCAAATACCGCGTGGCCGGCACGCCAACGATCTTCACCGCCAGCGGCGTGCGGATTGACGGTGCTGTGGGTGCGCCGGCGATCGAGCAGGCGCTCAAAGCCAGCGTTCGTTGAGCTCGTGCGGTGCATTCCGGGATGAGCCGATCGGCTCATGCAATGTGAATTCCTGTTAAGGATTGGGTCCAAACGACATCGGGCATGTCACTGCGGTTTCAACACGCCTCATCAAGCTTGTGGCTGTTTTCAACCCACAGAAAGAGCCATCCCCATGTCCGACCTAACCCCCGAACTTTCCCGCCGCAATCTGCTGATCGGCGGAGGCGCTGCGGCCATCACCGCAGCGTTCACCGGTCCCGTCACCGCGATGGCCAACACCATCGACCAAGGCTACAACGCCAACTGCGCGCCGGCCGATGCCTCCTCACTGATGGCCAGCCCCTACGGCCCCACGGCGCCGGTGAAAGACCTGACCACCGGGCTGCCCCTGATTGAGTTGCCGGCTGGTTTTACCTACAAAAGCTACGGCTGGCGCGGCGACATCATGAGCGACGGCTTGCCAACGCCAGGTGCGCACGACGGCATGGGTGTGGTGGTGTCTCGCCGTGTGGGTCGCAGCAACGAGATCATTCTCGTGCGCAACCACGAACAGTCGTTGTCCACCAACGTGAACAACATCATCGGCAACGGCCGCGCCAACGTGGCCAAGTACGACACCGGTCTCACCGGCGGCAGCTACCAGATCGGTGGCAACACCAACCTGGTGTTTCGCGACGGCAACTGGGTGGAGAGCTACGCTTCTTTCGGTGGCATCTACCGCCCCTGCGCAGGTGGTTCGTCGAGCTGGGGCAGCTGGCTCAGCAACGAGGAAATCGGCAGCAACAGCATCAGCTCCACCGGCAAGAAGCACGGCTACATCTTTGAAATTCCGGCCGACACCAGCGAGAACGCGGCCAACGTGAACCCCATCATCGACATGGGCCGCATGGCGCACGAAGCCAGCGCGCTCGACCTCGACACCGGTTACTGGTACCTCACCGAAGATCAGGGCAACGCGAACACCCTGTATCGCTTTCTGCCCAACAATATCGAGGGTGGTCTGGGCTCGCTGCACGAAGGCGGCCGCATGCAAGGTCTGGCTGTGACCGGTCGACCTGGCGCCGATCTGCGCTATCCCACGCTGTGCCAGGAGTTCCAGTGCGAATGGGTTGAAGTGGCCGATCCCGATGCGGACCGTGCTTCCATCAGCACCACCATCGGAACGGTCACGGGCAGCGGGCCCTTCCGTGGCGCCTATGCCAACGGTGGCGCTATCTTCGGTGCCAACGAAGGCTGCTGGGTTGCCAATGGCGTGGTGTTCTTCACCGACAAGGCCACCAGCTCCGCCACCGCCACGGCCCCAGCCCGAGCCGGCGTGATCTGGTCACTGGACCTGGCCACCATGGTGCTCAAGGCCATCTTCGTGAGCCGCGATCGTGTCGTGGGCAACTCGCCCGACAACATCTGCATCAGCCCACGCGGTGGCTTGCTGTTCAACGAAGACGGTGGCGACGGCAGCCCCACCAGCGCCCCCATCGCGTCGCAACACCTCAAGGTGCTGGCGCCCAACGGCCGCAGCTACATCTTCGCCAAGAACAACTACAACTTCACGCGCGCCCAGCTCGACGCGGTGGGCAAGACGGGTGCGAGCAGCGGCAACCAGCTCAACACCGAATGGGCCGGCAGCGTGTTCAGCCCCGATGGTCGTGTGCTGTTCGTGAACATCTACACCGGCGTCACGCTGGCCATCACTGGCCCGTGGACCAAGGGCACCCTTTGAACCATCTCACCAGAAAACCGAACACCATGAACAAACACCTCCTCGCCCTGGTTGCAGCGGCCTCGCTGGCCGGTTTTGCTCCTGCCCAAGCTGCCACCTTTACTGGTGTTGTCGGCAGCACCTCAGCCGACGTTGCCGACTTCAGCACCGATGGGCTGATCTCCTTCGACATCGACTTCTTCTCACTCACCTCGGCCACGCTGGGCTACACGATTGACGCGGCCGATTTGATGGGAGGCCTGTCCTTCAACGCTGTGCTGCGCAACTACACGGGTGGGGGTGTCGACCGCTACACGTTCGGCCTGAGCACGGGCAGTTTCGGCAACCAGGGCACCGCGACGCGGCAGTTCGGTTACAGCAGCAGCATTGCGTTCAATGGCGCAGATGCCATCGTGACGTTTTTACCACTGGAGTTTCTGGACGTTGAGATCGGTGACCCGCTCGGCAATGGTGGTGTGAACTGGACCATCGCTGGTCTGAACGTGGGCGACACCCTGAACATCACCGTGACGTCGGCCGTGCCGGAGCCCGAGACCCTGGCCATGCTGCTGAGCGGCCTGGGCATGGTGGGCTGGATCACGCGCCGCCGCCGCAGGGCCTGAGTTCAAGCACGTAGCCCGCGCGCCTCGCGCGTTAGGGGCTCGCTTGCCTTCTTCGGCCATTGACCATTCGGACCATGCCGGGGAGGGAACTTTGTCAAACCGCCGTTGCACACCCTGCTTAGCCTAGGGGGTCAAGCACGGCGGGTTCGCCATTTCATTCCATCCCATCCCCTCAGCAAAGGTCCCCATGTCAATGCGCTCCGCACTCTCACTGTCCACCGTGTTTTCTGCGCTTGTCCTCGCGGCCACTGCCGCCACGGCCCAGGTCCGCATCACCGAAGTCGCGCCCTGGAGCAGCGGCAACTCCGTGGTCTCCGCTGACTGGTTCGAGCTGACCAATTTTGGCAATGCCGCCGTCAACATCTCGGGCTGGAAGGTGGACGACAGCTCCAACGCGTTTGGCTCGGCCCTCAACCTTTCCGGGGTGTCCAGCATCGGCGCGGGTCAGTCGGTGATCTTCATTGAAGGATCCGCAGCCACCGCCAGCAGCTTCCTCAGCAACTGGTTCGGCTCCCCGTCCTTCGCTGGCGTGGTGGTCGGCACCTACAGCGGCGCAGGCATTGGCCTGGGCACGGGTGGCGACTCGCTGAACATCTTCAATGCTGCTGGCGCACTGCAGGCGCGTGTTGACTTTGGCGCGTCCGACGCCTCGTCTCCCTTCCAGACTTTCGACAACTCGGCAGGCCTGAACAATGTGTTGCTCGGCACGCTCAGCACGGCGGGTACCAACGGCGCATTCGTGATCGCTTCCGGCCTGGAGATCGGCTCACCCTCACTGGTACCCGAACCCGAGACCTATGCGATGTTGTTGGCAGGCCTGGGTCTGATTGGTGCAGCCACCCGCCGCCGCAAGGCTTGAACGTCACCAAGAACACCCATGAAACTCGTCTCCATCATGCTGGCCGCAAACTGCGCGCTCGGCTTCAATGCTTTTGCGGCCAGCAGCATCAACCTGTCCGCCTATCAGGTCACGGGTAATTACACGCTTGACGCCAATCCGGGCAACGGGGTGTCGGGCCTGGAGGCCTCTGCCGTCACGTTCGCGCGCGACCGGGGCACGAACGGAACCCTGTTCTTCGTGGGTGATGAAGGCACTGGCGTGGTCGAGATATCGCTCACCGGCCAGACGTTGAGCAGCATGTCGTTCAGTGGTGGCACCAACCTCGGCTGGCCCACCACCAGCAGCAACCGCGATTCTGAAGGCCTGGCGTACCTGGGCAACGGTGTTCTGGTGGTGGCCGAAGAGCGCTTGCAGGACGCTTTCAGGTTCGGCTACGTGGCGGGCGGCAGCATCAACCTGGCGACCGCGCCGTCGGCCTCCATCGGCAGTGGCAGCGTGGGCAACAACGGCCTCGAAGGCCTCTCGTACGACCCCCGCGACGGCAGCTTCGTGTCGGTGAAGCAGGCCGTACCCCAAGGCGTGTTGGGCGGCACGCTGAACTTCGCCACGGGTGCGTCCACCATGGGTGCCTTGTTCGATCCGGCGATGCTGGGCGTGGTCAGCCTGTCCGATGTGCAGACGCTCTCACCCGTCACGGCGCTGGCGGGCACCGACGGCGCCGACAACTTGCTGATCCTGAGCCTGGACTCGCGCAAGCTGCTTGAGGTGACCCGCAGCGGTCAGGTGCTCAGCAGCCTGGACCTGTCGGGCATCACCAGCCAGGCCATCGAAGGCGTGACGATCGACGATTTCGGCAACCTGTACCTGGTGGCCGAGGACTCGGGCACGGCCAACTCGCGCCTGTTCGTGCTGGCGGCACCCGTGCCGGAGCCCGAAACGTACGCCATGCTGTTGGCAGGTCTGCTCCTGATGGGTGTCACGACGGAGCGCCGACGCAGCAAGAAGTGACAGCCCCGCTCAGGTGAGCGGTTGCACGATCAACCTGTGGGAGGCCCATTGGTTTCCCGCCGGTCCCGGCGAGCGATCAAAGCCAGTGACTCGATCACGATCACGGATTTGCCGGCCGCTATCAGGCTGAGCAAGTCACGGTCTGCTCTTGCTCCCGTGTACTCATGTCCGCCACGGGTTCGTCGAGAAGCAATAGCGAGGACTCCGGATCGACACCGGCACCAGGGCCGGCGTCACGACGACCGACCTGGAGCGCTTGAAGGAACTCGAACGTGAGAACAATGAGCTGCGCAAGGCCAACGAGATTCTGAAGCTGGCTAGCGCGTTTTTCGCCTAGGCGGAGCTCGACCACCGTCTGAAGTCCTGAAGGGATACATCGCTCACCATCGAAAGGCCTACGGGGTCGAGTTGATCTGCAAAGTGCTGCAGATCGTCCCGTATGGCTACTGGCGCCACGCTGCCCAGCAACTCAACCCGGTACTGCGATGTCAGCGCGTTCAGCGTGACGGTGTCCTGTCGCCTCACATCGAACGCGTCTGGCGAGCCAACATGCAGGTCTACGGTGCCGACACGGTCTGGAAGCAGCTCAACCGAGAGCGCATCTCCATTGCCCGCTGCACGGTCGAGCGCTTGATGAAGCGCCTGGGCTTGCAGAGCGTGCGCCGTGGCAAGATGGTGCGCACCACCGTCAGTGATGGCAAGGCGCCATGCCCGCTGGACCGGGTCAACCGAATCTTCAAGGCTGATCGACCCAACCAGCTTTGGGTATCGGACTTCACCTACGTTTCCACCTGGCAGGGCTGGCAGACCAACGAATCGGTGGAGCTGGCCACCCTGGAATGGATCTCCTTGTTCAACCACCACAGGCTGCTTGAGCCCATCGGCTACATACCTCCGGCTGAAACTGGGGCAAACTATTACAGGCACCTCGCCAATCAGGCGGCAACCACTGTCTGACTTAAACCAACCGGCCTCTACGAAATCCGGGGCGGTTCATCCTGTCAGCTGCTCTCTCTGAGTCATCCGCGTTTCACGAAGGCCAGTTGGCTCAAGTCAGCGGCGTGTAGCCTGTTCAAGTCGTTGCCAAAACCAATTGAAGTAGGCGAGACGATCGGATACCTTTCACGACGCCCAATTGCTGAATTCATCCTCTCATAGCGTGAATTCAACCAAATAACCGGTGTAAGTGATATCAGCCTTCGCCGCTTGTCGCCACGATTATAGAAATTGAACGATGTTGCCGATCCCCAGTTTGCGATGCACTCAATGTTGAGTGCGGCGATTGTTCGAAAGGATCGACGCGTGATTGACTTGCAACAGAGTCCGGATGCTGACACTCAGAGTATAAAGATCACCCTGATTTCCATGATGGAAGTGAAAGCCGAAACGCTGAACGCGGGCGAGCATCTCTTCGTTACATGGACGCCCAAAGGCTTGTTTGACCGCCAGCTTGAAGCGCCTGCCTCGTTCGTGGAGCAGATGGCGATCGACGTGATCAAGTTTCCCGGTGACAGGCTGGTACGGCGGGACGGCCTGCAACTAGAAGATGGCTGTGTTCGTGCAGTTCGCCATATTGAATTTTGCGATGTTGGTGTAGATGCTCCGTGGCGTGTACAGATCTTGTGCCTGGTCAGGTTTGCGAAAGCATTTCTGTTCGAGTCTGCTGCGCCCGTCGTTTGGAGTCAGTGGCCCTTTGTTGAGGAGCAGATTGAAGTCATCGAGGAGCTGCGCAAAAGTATCCTGTTGAAATGTGGAGGCCAGACGTTGAAGAGCGGCGTGGGCGTTGTCGTCAATGGCGAACAGGAAATTGAACTGAGCGGGCGCTATGCTCCCAAGCCTGACCTTAGCAGTTCGAAGACAGAAGACAGCGTATTGATCGGCTATGTGACGGGGCAACTTAACGACAAAGAAGCGATTACCCTTATGGATCAGAACGAGCAAAGAATGATTGTCTACTTCGGCAAGCAGAAGCTTTCAGCTCAAGAGCTTGGTAAGTTGATCGACGACCGGACACTGATCTCTGTGGAGGTCAAGACCGGCAGGGACAAGTTTGGCAAGCCAGAGCACACATATGTGGAGCATGCCGCTACGGTGCGATCACTCCAGTAAGCGGGTGGTCTCCGTCCGAGCCGGCTCTTGCGACCTGATGCAGAAAGAGCTGCACGAGGACGATCAACAGCAGCTCGAAGGAATTCCACTTTGACGGAACGGTTTGGGCTGCGGGAAGCATCACGCACCGGTGTCGCACAGGCATGGGTGGGCTTCCAAGCTCGATGCTGTCCAGCTGGAATTGTTTCTCCCGCGGCGCGGTGCGCAGGCGTTTTGGCGACTTCGGTCGCTTGGATTCGTAAACAAAGTCTTCGGCCCGTGTGGGTGTAAAGCCATGGCGGGCAGCCCAGTCCAGAACCTGTGGGTTAAGGCCGCGCGCGCCGACCATTCTGTAGTCGTTGGAGTTCAAGTTCCATGTCTTCACAACGAATGCAATGAACTCGAACTGCGCAGGTGAGAAAAGCACGATCTGCCGCGATGGCCCGATCAGCGTGGTTGCCTCAAGGTGCTCGCTGCCCTGAGCTTCTGTCGGGATCCAGTGACTATGTCCAGCGGACTCCGCACAATCGATCAAGGCCACCATCTGGACTGCTCGAATGTGGCTCAACAGTCTGGACGGACCAAGGTCCTGAGAGTTTGACTGGGGGTGTCGAGCAAGAGTTTCATCGACCTCCGCAAGCGTACTCATCAAAATATCCACTTGGGATAAAGACAAATCACAAGCTGAAGCAATGCGATGTGCCGGCACAAAGTCTTTGAACATGCGCAACGCCCTTAGCGCCTTGGCCGCAGTGGGCACGATTGGCGGCGCGAGTTTGGAGCGTTTGCCGTTTTTCGCTAGATAGTCAGGCGCCGCGGGTCTTGCATCGAGGTCGATCACCGCTTCAGGTGCGATGGAAGTGACCTCATGGTTCTGCGTGCGACCCAGCTTTTCCACCAAGGCGTCGGTTACTTCTGGCAGCAGATGAATGTAGCTGCGCAGAGATGTTCGGGGATGACTGTGACCCATCAGGCGCGCGAGCGCCCAGGTGCTGCGCCGAGTGACTTCGGGGTCGCAGAGCACAAGTCGTCGCACGTGCTCAACCCAGATCCCGTCGGGCGGTATCGCGAACATGCCCCGACGCACGGTGCCAGGCATCTCCATCAGCATGTTCGCCACCATGTTCGCGAAGGTGTGGCGCGCCGAATGCAGACTGACCCGCGGATTCTGTGTGGATCGCTTGAGCTGCAGCGAAATGTGGTACTTGGCCGCCTTGCACGCAGCGTCGTTGTCGTTGATGGCAAGCAGGGGAAACAAGGGCCTGTCCTCTCCGCGTTCGGCATTCGCATCCAGCTTCTCGAAATGCCTTTCGATGACTTGTTTCTCGAAGTCGGTCAGTTTGAACAACAACGGAACCTGTCGGCGCGACGCGATGGTCTTGAGTTTGCGCAACCCATTGTTTCGAACGAGCACGAGTCGGGACTCTCCAGGGAGGACGAGCCAGTCGGATTGCTTGAGTTTTGCGGCTTCCGCGCCCCGCAGCCCAAAGCGCATGGCCAGGATCAGCATGAAACCATGTGTAGTCTCGATCTCCTGAGCCTGCTTTGCTTCTCCCACCAATGCATGCAGAGCATGCAGATACTCTTTCTCCAGGACGAGCCGGGGAGAGATGGACAGCGTCGATTCTTCCCCATCGATTTCGGACCAGTCTGGGTCCTCGACGCCATAGTAATGGGATGCAAATCGATGGAACCGTTTCAGCAGACTCAGTGCAAGACCCCAAGTCTTGTAACGCTCCTTGTCATTGGAAGCTTGAGACTGCCGTCGAGCATTCATCACATCGACATAGAAGCTGGTAACTTCTTCCTCGTCGCAGCGCGTCAGATCGTGGTTGTGTCCCAGCTGCTCGAAGCAAGCCGCCAATGCGTCGAAATATCGATCGATGGAGCTCAGAGTGAGAAGCTGATCCTTCTTGACCTCCTCCCAGCAGCGCGAACGAATCCAATCGACGTACAAGACACAGGTTGGACTGGCGAGCTCGTGATCGCTGATTGCCTGTCGCAAGGCCACAGTGACCGCACGTCTGCGACTCGGCAGAGCTCCGTGTGGGTGCTCCAGGGCGCGCTGCACGGAGAGGAAGAGGGCGCGGGCGGCGTCTTGAGACTCGGCCTTGTTCAGATCGGCATGCGACGTTTTCTCGGGCACGCCTGTCGAAAGAGAGGGGATGGCGCGGATGGTCTCCGCTATGGTCGCCCTTTTTCGCCGTTTTCTTTTTTCACCTTCCTTGGGTTTCCTCAAGATAGATTTGCCCGCAATTGGGCTGATGAAATCAGAGCTGCTGAGGGCTGGAGAAAATGAATCAAGCGCGCGAGCGCCCTCTCGTCGTTTGATCAATTCTTCGTCTAGTTCGGGGGCGATACCCTGCGCCAGATCCTTTGCGGAAACACCTGGCTCTACATCTGGTCGTTGATCTGGCTCAAGCATTGCCGAGCCGTTGACCAGCCGGTACCAGGTTGAGTGGTCCAGGCCTACAGACGTGATGCTTGCTTCAAGGTAGGCGGCGCAGAGGCCGGGAAACTGCTGCCAGTTGGCCTGCCGAACCACTTCGGCCATTGCTTGCGTCACGCTCTTTGGTCGCACTGCACCGCGCAGCTTCAAAAGCCGCTTCAATTCTTGGTAGACCTTGTCTACGGAAGAGCCGGCTTTTGTGACGGCTTCGTTTGCGGGGCCGTCCGCCATGTCGATGGTCGCAAGCGACAGTGCCTCGGCTGTGCGTGGTGAAATTGCCCAGCGCATGGTTGGCAGTGATGGATCCGTGGAAAGCTGTTGCGAGTACTCGAAGAAGTAGCGGCTGTTCATGCGAACGAGTTGCCAGTCTTTGCCGTGAAGAACGGCTTCTAGCACCGCAGTGGCTGCCAGTCGCGAGTCCACCATGAGACCGATCGCTGCTGCCAGTCGTGCCAATTGCGTACCCCGCCTTACGCCATCGGGTAGCAGATCGCTCTTCGTGTACCACTCACGAATATCAACGAGCAAATCGACCGCATGTGGTGCCGTGCATTTGAAGGGTGTGGCTTCTTCGAGTTGAGGAAGGTAGCGCCGTCGCACGATCGCTCTGGCGCTTCCGTCGGACCAGTTGCGTTGCACCCATTCGCTAAAGGCCCGGTAGCGCAATGCGCTGCGTGGGTGCGGCATGCCGTCGGGTCGCTGGAGCATGTTCCGGGCAACGCGGTCCACCTCCGCGGGATTGGACATGACATTGCGCGCTTTGAGGTCTGCGAACGCGACGTCGAGCTCCAGCTCAGCCTGCTCGCGCGCTGCGGAGATGGCCACTTCTTGGCGCGCTTGGCGAGCTTGACGCCCAAAAATGTGTTCTATCAGATGGGCTGCGGGCCATTTCAGCTTTGCAACGTCAGCCAGCTCTGGGGCTGAGGCGAAGGTGCGAGGCAGTCGCACTTGGAGAGACTGCAAGGACTTGTTAAGAAGGGGACGGATGGCAGCCGCGTCGTCCGCCCAGCAGCGCGTTGAATAGGGCCCCCAGATCACTGTGCCGTTCTCGTTGTGGCCAAGCAGCCCATTGATCACTTCATGGTTTGCGCCGTGGTCCTTAAGCCAGGTCGAGAGGCGGTGGCGAAATACGTTTGCCTTGAAACCTGGTTTCCATTTGCCGATCGTGCCGAGTGTCCGTTCTGTGACTTCGAGGTGACGCAATTCGTCGTTGTCCGAGCGTGTCATGTAGAACAGAAATGGCAGTTGTGACTGCTCCTTGAGTTCTCCAAGATGCTTGACGTCCGGCAGGGCCGGCCCCGACACGTGGCTCAGGATGGACGAAAGCTGCTTCAACCATGAAAGGTATCTCAATCGAACCAATCGAACGGCCCGATCTGCGAGCGGAACGAGGCGGCCGGCATGTAGAGAGCTCGAGACCTTGTCCTCGATGTAGGCGACACTTGTTTTGAGGTTCAGATCGCTGGCAGCCTCAAAAGGGGAGGAAATCGGCCTTCCCCCAGTGGCGGCCAGCAAAACCAAGGTGACGTAGGTCGTCAGCGCGTTGTGATACTCAAGCCATAGTCCGGGGTCCACTGCGAGTATGTCGACTCGTTGGCGTACTTGGTCGAGGTTGTCTCGAAGCCATTGTTCCTCGACTCTCAGTTCACTGCCAGCGCAGTTTATCGGTGCTTTTGCTGCTGCTTGCGGCTCGACGCGCATTTGATTTACCGGCTGAATGAGAACTGCCGGCCTCAATGCCTTGTCGTCGTAGGAAGCATATGCGCAAGCGCCGGGTAGGGCTGAGCGTGAGTTACTGCTCGCGAGATGAGTCAACACTGAATCTTTGCTGTGCTCGAAGACGTCCTGCGCGAGCCAATCTCCCAGCATGGCTGGCGTTACGCGCGGCGCGATCTCCTTGAGCGCGGTCCGCACTCTGGCTTCCATCGCAAGGGGGCTGCCGAGAAGGTCCGCGAGTGTGGCCGCAGGCGCCACTTGGTACCACTCATTTAGTCTCTCCCGCAAGGTGGAAGGCAGCTCAATGACGATTCGGGTCGCGATGGGCTGAACGTGATCGCGCTGCTTCTGCGTCGCTTTGGCGCCGCCTGGACGGCGCGGTGGCAGGCGATGCAGCACCCAACTGTTGGGATCCAGGCACCAGTCAGTTTGAGTGGTGGACGTGACTTCCATCTCCATTGCAAGGCGCACCGACTTGGCTGTCTGGGCCGCCAGATACATCAGGGCTGCTACGCACTGATCGGGCAAAAGAGGGAAATCCCACCTGGCTTTGATCCAGTTGGCGATTCGAGTCCGCTCATCCTTGTTGGGCTTGGTCCAGGTGAAGGGGAGCCTCTGCTGATCCTCAATGGACAAAAGCTGAAGGGTTTTGAGTTCGCGTTCTTGCTCGATCGGCGTGAGATCGCTATCGAGGTCAACTGCATGAAATGGTGGAGGAAGTTGTCCTGAATCGTCGGCAAGTACGATTCGTGCTAGCGGCATTGGATCGTTGTCATCCTTCTCGTTGGTGTCAAAGAGCGGGTTTGATACACGCGCAACCGGCGCGAAAACCAATGGGATAGTTGCCTTGGATGCGCGCCCAAACGTGCGCGCAAACTGGAAGTCATAGTCGACCTTGCCCTCTGGTGCTTTGACTTCTGGGTCGTCAATCTGCTCCAGATTTTTCAGGAAATTCTTATGAGCACTTGAGTGCGAGTTGGTCGATCCAAGGGCGCCCGCGCGCAGTTTGAGATGTCCGTGCATTTCTGCGTGCGTGCGCGATGGGCTCCGAAGCTGCCAGAACAGGTTGGCCCATTCCCGCTTCTCGGGGTAGCTATCAATGCACTGACGAAGTTTCTGCGCTACTTCGTCAAGTCGCCCTGGTGGCGCGAGACCCAGGCGGACGTGCTTTAAAAACTCAATCAGACACCAAAACCGCAGACGCTCGAGCCAAACGTGTTCCTCGGATGCCCCAGTGGAATCGGCAGAGATGTCACGTGAGAGCATCGCAATCAGGGGGAGGGCCGTGAGTTCCCCGGGCAGCAGTGCCTGCCGCATGGACTTCATGGTGCGACCTGGCGGATACTCAACTTTGATTGCATCATCGGCCGCAAACGCCTCTGCCAGGGTGCGAACGTCGTCGACGAAGTCGTGTTCGGCGGACCTCTGGCGCAGGAGTGCCATGGGAATTTGCTGGGTGAGGTATCCCAGAATTTTCCCGAGATGGACCGGCCGCTTCTTCAAGTGGCACGCGTCAATGACCAGGAGAAGAGGGCGGAGTACCGCGTTTTGCTCCGCCCAAATCAGTGCGTGATGTAGCGCTTCGGGCCACCCAATGGTCGCAAATCCCAGGCTCGAGGAAGAAGAGCTTGTGTCTTCTTGGTCCAATAGGACGGGGTTAAGCGGGTTCAACAGAGCTCGGTCGTTGTTTGAAATTGCTCCAGTTTACCGAAAATCTCCCAGTGGGACACCAAAATAGAACAATTAGAGCAATAAGCAAAGGTGTAACACCTTCATCAAATGTTCGAGCTCATAACCCAAAGGTCGCAAGTTCAAATCTTGCCCGCGCAACCAACTAAATCAAGCACTTGCTTGGCACTGAAGCCCTCGGAAACGAGGGCTTTTTTGTTTTCTGGGTGCTGTAGCCCGTCTGTAGCCCATTCATAGCCCATCTGTAGCCACGGTCTCGCGGACTGAGGTTGGTTGTGACCGTTGGGTAACCTAGCTGTTTTGACTGTCTGCATCGAACAATACGTCTGTTCGGAACGCCAGTCCAATGGCTCGTATGCAGCGATTGCTGCCGGTGGGTGCTGGCAAGCATACGCATGCTGACTGCAAGGAAGCGGCTGTT
>JAZKHH010000026.1:0-74442 GCA_040385465.1 Pseudomonadota bacterium
AGCGCGCCAAGCGCCTGGTCGAGCTGAAAAAAGACGTGGTCATCCTGCTCGACTCAATCACCCGCCTGGCCCGCGCTTACAACAACGTGCTGCCGTCGTCTGGCAAGGTGCTGACCGGTGGCGTTGACGCCAACGCCCTGCAGCGCCCGAAGCGCTTCTTCGGTGCGGCGCGCAACATTGAAGAAGGCGGCTCGCTCACCATTATTGGCACCGCGCTGGTCGACACCGGCAGCCGGATGGACGAGGTGATCTACGAAGAGTTCAAGGGCACCGGCAACTGCGAGATCCACCTCGACCGTCGCATGGCGGAAAAGCGGGTGTACCCGTCGATCTTGCTGAACAAGTCGGGCACCCGCCGCGAAGAGCTGCTGCTGAAGCCGGAAATCCTGCAAAAGACCTGGATCTTGCGCAAGCTGCTCTACCCGATGGACGAGATCGAGGCGATGGAATTCATCCTCGACAAGATGAAATCGAGCAAGAACAACCTCGATTTCTTCGACATGATGCGCCGGGGTGGCTGAAAAATCACCCAACCGCTATACTTTCGGGTTGTTCGCAACATGAACAGGCAAGTGCGCCGAGGCCCCGGCGTGGCTGCCATTGCGCTGTGAACTGGCGCAAGAACCCCACCTCACTCAGCGGCACCCCCCGCGAAAGGCTCGTATGAAACAAGGCATTCACCCCAAATACCACGACGTGTGCTTCGTCGACCTGTCCAACGGCTTCAAGTTCGTGACGCGCTCGTGCGCCACCAGCCGCGAGTCCATCAAGCTCGATGATGGGCGTGAAGTGCCCTTGATCAAGCTGGAAAGCACCAGCGAGTCGCACCCGTTCTACACCGGCACCCAGAAGAGCGTCGACTCCCTGGGCGGTCGCGTCGAGAAGTTCCGCAACAAGTTTGCGCACGTCGGCCTGAAGAAGCCGTCTCCCCCGGCGGCCTGAGCGATCGCTTCAAGGCCATGCCGCGCAGGCACCCCGGCAGCGCCCTGAACGCCACGTTCGGGCCTCGCCGGCCATCAAAAGGCAGCTTCGGCTGCCTTTTTTTGTGGGCCGACCGCCGAGGCGGCCACCGACCCTCGCAATGCGCTATCTTCCCGATCCATCTGTCTTCGCCACCGGTCACCAGGAACATTCATTGAACCCGGACATCCCCGCCAGCGCCCCTTTCCTGTCTTCCGACGTGCCCGGCCCCGGGGAGCGATCGCTGTGAGCTCGCCCAACCCCGCCCTGGTCACCGACCGCGCCGCCCAGCGCATGCCCCGCTGGGCCCTGCTGCTTTTCTGCGCGGCCTATGTGCTGCCCGGCCTGTTCGGCCGCGACCCCTGGAAAAGCGCCGACATCACTGCCTTCGGCTACATGCTGGAAATTGCGGCGGGCCACACTGCCTGGTTGCAGCCGGAGCTGGGAGGTCTGACGGCGGAGGGGGCGCTGCTGCCCTACTGGCTGGGCGCCTTGTCCATCAAAGTGCTGGGCGGGCTCATCCCCACCGCCCTGGCCGCCCGCCTGCCTTTTGCGATCCTGCTGGGCGTGGCTCTCGCCTTGACCTGGTACGCCACCTACCACCTGGCCCGCACCGAAGCCGCCCAGCCGCTGCCGTTTGCGTTTGGCGGCGAGGCCCAACCCATGGACTACGCCCGGGCCGTGGCCGATGGCGCCCTGCTGGCCCAGATGGCCACCCTCGGCTTGCTGCAACTGGGGCACGAAACCACGCCCGAGATGGTGCAGCTCGTCGGGGCTGCCCTGTACCTGTACGCCCTGGCGGCCTGCCCGTTTCGCCCCGTGAAGGCCTGCCTGGCCTTGCTGGCATCGCTGACCATCATGGCCGCCAGCGGGGCGCCGGCCATGGCCATGGGCATGGGGGTCCTGGGCACCTTGATCTGCTGGCGCTCGCACTACCCCGAAGTTCGCCGCTTCGCCGCCTGGGGCCTGTTGGCCTTGGCCTTGGCCGCCGCCGTGGCCAGCGGCCTCAATGCGTGGGCGTGGCGCCTCCAAGCGGGTGAGGCGCCGCAACCTTTCGCCATCGTGCGCATGCTGGCCTGGTTCACCTGGCCGGCGTGGCCGCTGACGTTGTGGACCTTGTGGCGTTGGCGCCGGCACGGCCTGCGACGCCACATTTCGCTGCCCTTGAGTTCCGCGGCGATCGGCTTGGCGGCCAGCGTGCTCATGGGCGGCTCGGACCGGGCATTGATGTTGGCCGTGCCGTCGCTTGCTGTCTTGGCCGCCTTTGCCTTGCCCACGCTGGGCCGCGGCACCTCGGCGGCGATCGACTGGTTCTCGGTGTGCTTCTTCAGCATGGGCGCCCTGGTGATCTGGGTGGTGTACGTCGCCATGCAGACGGGCTACCCCACCCAGCCCGCAGCCAATGTGGCCCGTTTGGCGCCCGGTTTGAACCACAGCTTCCAGTGGGTGCCCCTGGTGGCGGCCCTCCTGGGCACGGTGGCCTGGGGCTGGCTGGTGCACTGGCGTGCCGGGCGCAACCGGCATCCGCTGTGGAAGAGCCTGGTGCTGCCGGCCGGTGGCGTGGCCTTGTGCTGGCTGCTGTTGATGAGCTTGTGGCTGCCCTTGCTCGACTACGCCCGCAGCCTGCGCCCGTTGGTGCAGCGGGTGGCCCAACACGTGCCCTTGGAAAGCTGCGTGGCCGTGCCGGACGGCTCGAAGGCCTTGGTGGCTGGGCTGATCTACTTCGGCCGCTACAAGGTCGAAGCCGAGGCCGACAGCTTCGACACCACCTGCGAATTCCTCATCCAGTCCGAGCGCCCGGGTGCCGACGTCAGCGCCACACCGGTCGGTTGGATGTTCATCGCCACCGAAAGGCGCCCCACCAACCGAGACGACAACTTCGTCATCTACCGCCGGGAGCCCAAAGATTCGGTGCCGCGCATGCGGCGTTGAAGGTGCCCACGACGCCTACCCTCTGCCCCGAACGGTGTGGGGGCTGCTTGATGCAAAACCCCCTGTGAACTGGGCGCCCCCTTGCCGTTGTCGCGTTCGCGGCGCCAACGGCTCAGGCCTCTTTCGTCCGTCTCCGCCAGGCCCCCGCCACCGATCACGCCGGCGTCTTGGCCGTCGCCGTGGCAGCCGCTGGCAGGCTTGTCAGCGCCCTCACCCGCGTGGCGGGAAAGATCAGCCGGAACGTGGACCCCCGGCCGAGCTCGCTGCGCACGTCCATCTCCGCCCCATGGCGCTGCACCACGTGCTTGACGATCGACAGGCCCAGGCCGGTGCCGCCGGTTTCCCGCGAACGGCTGCCGTCCACACGGTAGAAGCGCTCGGTCAGGCGCGGAATGTGTTCTTTCTCGATGCCCACCCCGGTGTCGTGCACTTCCAGCTCGGCCGTGCCATCGGCCCGCAAGCCGCAACGCACCGCCACCCCGCCCCCCGCCGGCGTGTAGCGCACGGCATTGCTGACGAGATTGGTCAAGGCACTTTGCAACTCCGACTCCGAGCCCGCGAGCTCAAAATCCATCTCACCGGTGAAGCTCAAGGGATGGCGCCCGCCCGACAATGCCAGGGCGTCGGCCTGGGCCTGCTGCATCAGGCGCGACACCGGCACCCAGCGACCCGGTGGTGGCGGCGGGCTGCCTTCCAGTTGCGCCAAGGTCAACAAGTCGGCCACCAGGGTCTGCATGCGCAGCGTCTGTTGCGACATCAGCTCGATCACCCGTCGACGCTCCTCTTCCTGCAACGGCAAGCTGCCCATGGTCTCGATGAAGCCCGACAGCACCGTCAACGGCGTGCGGATCTCGTGCGACACGTTGGCCACGAAATCCCGGCGCATGGCCTCGTTGCGCTCGCGCTCGGTCACGTCCTGAGACAGCACCAGCTTCATGCCGTCGCCGTAAGGGCGCACCAGCACCATCAGACGTTGGCGGGCACCCGGGCCGCCCAGCAGAATCGGCTCATCGAACACCTTGCCCTGCATGTAGGCCACAAACACCGGGGAGCGGATCAGGTTGGTCACGCTCTGGCGGCGGTCGTTGTCGCGCTGCAGACCGAAGTGCTGGGCCGACACCGAGTTGCACCACTCGATCTGGTCGTTGCGGTCCAGCATCATCACGCCGTTGGGCGAGGCTTCAATGCCCGACAGGAACTGCGCACGCTGCAAACGCTCCTGCACCAGGGTGCGTTCCCGCGAGCGCACCAGGCGCTCCACCCGGTAGCCGATCTCGCCCCACAAGCCTGAATTGCGCGGCGCCTGCGGCGCGGTGTCGCGCAGCCAGCGCAAAAATCGCTGGGCCCGCAGAGACTGCAGCGTGGCGTACAGCAAGGTGCCGGTGACCGCGCCCACCAAGGCGCCCAAGGTGGGAAACGACCAAATGGCTCCCACCGCCATGCCCAGCACGGTGGCGCACAAGCAGGTCAAGGTGCTGTACAGAATGCCGGGGAACACGCCGCTCATCGGGTCAGGCCCCCACAGGTGAGATGGATGCCACTGGCCGGCCGAATGCCATCAGGGCGTGCTGGCCAAGGCTTGCTGGGCGAGCCGGTAGCCGGCCCCCCGCACGGTTTCGATCAACCGCGCGCAACCCACCGGGTCCAGCGCCTCGCGCAGGCGCTTGACGTGCACGTCGACCGTGCGCTCTTCAATGAAGACATGGTCGCCCCACACCCGGTCCAGCACATGGGCCCGGCTGTGCACCCGCTCGGGGTGGGTCATGAAGAAATGCAGCAGGCGGAATTCGGTGGGGCCCAGTTTCACCTCCACGCCCTGGCGGTTGACCCGCCGGGTGGACGGGTCCAAGGTCAAGCCGGCCACTTCCACCGCCGTGTCCAGCGACTCGGGCGCCTTGCGCCGCAACACCGCCCGGATGCGCGCCATGAGTTCGTTGGGCGAAAACGGCTTTGTCAGGTAGTCGTCGGCACCGGCGTCCAGCCCGGCCACTTTGTCGCTTTCCTCGGCCCGCGCGGTCAGCATGATGATCGGCAGCTCCCGGGTGCGCGTCTGGCTGCGCCAACCGCGGGCCAATGCCACACCCGGCTGGCCCGGCAGCATCCAGTCGAGCACCACCAGGTCGGGCAGCACCCGGTCCACCTCGGCCTGCGCCCGATGGGCATCCGCCACCACGATGACCTCGTGACCCGCGTGGCGCAGGTTGATCGCAATCAGCTCCGCGATCGCTGACTCGTCCTCGACCACCAAGACCCTGCTCATGGAAGGCTCCTCGCCAGAACAACTTGAAGAAGAAGAAACAGAAAAAAGAAAAAGCGAGAAAACGCTGTGCGGTGAAATCCGCGGTGCGCGCTCAGCGCACCATCGTCTCGACCTGCGCCACCGAGTTGTGCCGCACGTCCGTGCCCTTGACAACGTAGATGATGGCTTCGGCCAGGTTCTTGGCATGGTCGCCCACCCGCTCGACGGCCTTGGCCACGAAGATCAGGTCGATGCTCGAGGAAATGGTGCGCGGGTCTTCCATCATGAAGGTGATCAGCTTGCGCATCAGGCCTTCAAACTCCTGGTCGATCTGGTCGTCCTGCTTGAGCACTTCCAGCGCTTTTTCCACGTCCAGGCGGGCAAAGGCGTCGAGGGCCTTGCGCAATTGGGCAATGGCCAGTTCAGATTCGAAGGCCAAGCTGTTGACCGGCAGCCGCATGCGCGAGCTCACGCCCGAGTTCATCAGGCGCTGCACGGTGCGGGCAATGCGGGCCGCCTCGTCGCCCACCCGCTCGAGGTTGGCGATGGTCTTGCTGATGGCAATCAGCAAGCGCAGGTCGCGGGCGGTGGGCTGGCGGCGGGCGATGATGCTGGACAGGTCGCGGTCGATCTCGACTTCCATGGTGTTGACCACCTCTTCCTGGGCCAGCACTTGGGAGGCCGTCTCACCGCTGAAGTTGGTCAGGGCATAGATGGCCTGCGCGACCTGGGACTCGACCAAGCCGCCCATCTCCAGCACCCTCGTGGAGATGCCGCTGAGTTCGGTGTCAAACTGGGTAGAGAGGTGCTTTTCGCTCATGATGGGTCTCGGCAAGCTGAAGGAGGAATGGGAACCGGCTGCGTTCAGCCGAACCTGCCTGTAATGTAGTCCTCGGTCTCCTTGCGGCGGGGCTTCATGAACAGGTCCGAGGTGGGACCGAATTCAATCAAATCGCCCAGGTACATGTAGGCGGTGTAGTCCGAGGTGCGGGCAGCCTGCTGCATGTTGTGGGTCACGATGACGACGGTGTAGTCGTCCTTGAGCTCATGAATCAGCTCTTCGATCTTGCCGGTGGAGATCGGGTCCAGGGCAGAACACGGCTCGTCCAGCAGCAGCACCTCCGGCTTGATGGCAATGCCCCGGGCAATGCACAAGCGTTGTTGCTGGCCGCCCGACAACCCGGAGCCGCTTTGGCCCAGCTTGTCCTTGACCTCGTTCCACAGCGCCGCTTTTTTCAGCGCCCACTCCACCCGCTCGTCCATCTCGATGCGCGGCAGGCTCTCGAACAGCTTCACGCCGAAGGCCACGTTGTCGTAGATGGACATCGGAAACGGCGTCGGCTTCTGGAACACCATGCCCACCTTGGCACGCATCAGCGACACGTCCTTGCGCGACTCGAGGATGTTTTCACCGTCGAGCAAGATCTGGCCCTCGGCCCGCTGCTCCGGGTAGAGCTCGAACATGCGGTTGAAGGTGCGCAACAGCGTTGACTTGCCGCAGCCGGACGGCCCGATGAAGGCCGTGACCTTCTTCTCGGGGATGTCCATGGTGATGTCCTTCAGCGCCTGGAACTTGCCGTAGTAAAAGTTCAGGTTGTGGATCGCGAGCTTGACCTTCTCACCCGCGCGCACGTCAACTTTTTTGTCCATGAAATTCCCCTTGCATCACTTCTTGTTGCGGAACAGCACGCGGGCCAGGATGTTGAGCATCAGCACGCCCAACGTGATCAAGAACACCCCTGCCCAGGCCAGCTGCTGCCAGTTCTCGTACGGGCTCATGGCGAACTTGAAGATGCGCACCGGCAGGCTGTCCATCGGCTGCCACACGCTGGACGTCCAGAACTGGTTGGAGGCCGCGGTGTAGAGCAACGGTGCGGTCTCTCCCGCAATGCGCGCCAAGGCCAGCAACACACCCGTCGTCACCCCGGCACGCGCGGCTTTGAGCGTGATGCTGGAAATCACCTTCCACTTCGGCGCCCCCAAGGCATAGGCTGCTTCGCGCAAGCCGTTGGGCACCAGGGTCAGCATGTTCTCCGTGGTGCGCAAGACCACCGGCACCACGATCAGCGCCAGCGCAAACACCCCGGCCATGCCGGAAGAGCCGCGCATCGGCAAGACCATCACGGTGAAGACAAACAACCCGATGACGATGGACGGCGCCGACAGCAAAATGTCGTTGACGAAACGGGTGGTGCGCGCCAGCCAGGTCTTCTGACCATATTCCGCCAGGTAAATGCCGGCCATCACCCCCACCGGCGTGCCGATCACGGTGGCCAGCAAGACCATCACCAGCGAGCCGAAAATCGAATTGGCCAGGCCCCCGCTCTCGGCCATTGGCGGCGGCGTCATTTCACTGAAGAGGGTGAACGACAGCCCCTCAATGCCCAGCCGCACCGTCTCGATCAAAATCCACGCGAGCCAGAACAGGCCGAACGCCATGGCCGACAACGACAACGCCAAGGCCACCGCATTGATGACGCGCCTGCGCCAGTGCCGCTGCAGGTGCGCCGGATTTTCATTGGGGAAACTCAGTTGCAGCTGACGACGCCAGCCCAGCGCCATGACGGTCCCCACGGCCAGCAACGCCAGCGGCACACCCCACCACAAGAACGAACTGATGGCGTTCATGAACGGCTCCCCTCGCCTTTCTTGAGCTGTGCCAGCAGCAGCTTGGACAAGGTCAGCACCACAAAGGTAATGAGGAACAACACCAGCGCCAGGTACAGCAGCGAGGCCTGGTGCAAGCCGGCGGCTTCGCCGAACTCGTTGGCCAGGGTCGAGGTGATGCTGCTGGACGCCTGGAAGATGGACGGACTGAGCTGGTTGGCGTTGCCGATGACGAAGGTCACCGCCATGGTTTCACCGATCGCCCGGCCCAGGCCCAGCATGATCCCGCCGACCACCCCGGTCTTGGTGTACGGCAAGACCACCTTGAACACCACCTCCCAAGTGGTGGAGCCCAGGGCATAGGCCGACTCTTTAAGCATCGGAGGCGTGACCTCGAACACATCGCGCATCACCGAGGCGATGAACGGGATGATCATGATGGCCAAAATGATGCCGGCCGACAGGATGCCCAGCCCCACGGGAGGGCCGGCGACAAACATTTTGAGGGCCGGCACATCGCTCACCAGCTTTTGCAGCGGCTGTTGCACGTAGGTGGCCAGCACTGGGCTGAAGACCAACAGCCCCCACATGCCGTAGACGATGGAAGGCACCGCGGCCAGCAGCTCCACCGCCACACCCAGAGGGCGCCGCAGCCACGAGGGCGACAACTCGGTCAGGAACAGGGCGATGCCGAAGCTCACCGGCACTGCGATCAACAAGGCGATCAGCGAGGTCGCCAGGGTGCCCCAGATCATGATCAAGCCGCCATAGCTGTCGTTGGCGGGGTCCCAGTCGCTGCGCCACAGAAAACTCAGCCCGTAGGTCTCGATCGAGGGCCAGGCGCCCACCACCAAAGAGCCGATGATGGCGGCGAGCAAGATAAGAGTGAGGACCGCTGACAGATGCGCAAGCAACGAAAACAGTACATCCACCCAAGGTGCTGAACGCCTCGTCACCGGGGGTGAATCGAGGGGATCGGAACGTGGCATGGCGTCGTCGTGGTAAGGCGAAGCGGGCAGTGTAGCGGCCACGGGGGTCTCCATTCAGCAAAATGCAGCAGGGCCTGGAAGGCCGCTGCTGCAGGGTGTACAGCTTGTCAACAGCACCGCATCAAACGGTGAAGGCTTACTTGAGAGCCACGGCTTTGCCAGACGCGTCCTTGACCTGGGCCCACTCCTTGCGGGCCAAGGCCTTCACCGTGTCGGGCAGCGGCACGTATTCCAAGTCGGCGGCCATCTGGTCACCGTTGGCATAGGACCAGTCAAAGAACTTCAGCGACTGCGTCGCCTGCTCGGGCTTGTCCTGCGCCTTGTGCATCATGATGAAGGTGGCGCCCGACAGCGGCCAAGCGTCCTTGCCGGCTTGTTCGGTCAACACCTGGTAGAAGGTCTTGGACCAGTCGGCACTGGCCGCAGCCGCCTTGAAGTTCACGTCGTCTGGAGCGACAAACTGACCGTCCTTGTTCTTCAACAAGGTGTAGGTCATCTTGTTCTGCTTCACATAGGCATATTCAACATAGCCGATGGAGTTGGGCAGGCGCTTGACGTACGCCGCCACCCCTTCGTTGCCCTTGCCGCCCGAGCCCGTGGGCCATTTGACGGCCGTGCCCTCACCGACCTTGGCTTTCCAGTCGGCGTTCACCTTCGACAGGTAATTGGTAAAAATGAAGCTGGTGCCCGAACCGTCCGCACGGCTCACCACCTGGATGTCGTCGCCCGGCAAGGGAACACCCGGGTTGATGGCGGTCAAGGCGGGATCGTTCCACTTGGTGATCTTGCCCAGGTAGATGTCACCCAGGACCTGGCCCGTCAGTTTCACTTGCCCTGGCTGGATGCCTGGGATGTTGATCACCGGCACGACGCCACCGATGACGACGGGGAACTGAATCAGGCCGTCTTTCTGCAGTTCTTCGTCTGACAAAGGCATGTCGGACGCACCGAAGTCCACGGTCTTGCCGCGGATCTGGCGCAGGCCGGCACCCGAGCCCACCGACTGGTAATTGATGCGTGCACCAGTCGCCTTGTTGTAAGCATCCGCCCATTTGGCATACAGCGGCGCCGGAAAGGTGGCACCCGCACCAGTCACTTCCTGGGCGTGAACCGCCGACACACCCGTCGCAGCACCCAAAACCAGGGCCGAACGCAAAATCACAGAACGTGGGAACAAGCTCATGACAGACCTTTCTGTACCCTGTAGCAGGGTGTGAAGTGATGCAATGGGGTGGACTGTAGAAGCCGCATGTGACAGCTCCGTGACAACATGGCCGACCTTCATGACAACCATGACAAACGGTCAACGGGCGTGTGACAGTGCTTTCAGCCCGACTGCAAGGCGTCTGCCAAGCGCTGGGCACAGACTTGAGCCAGTGCCGCATCCTTGGCTTCCACCATCACCCGAACCACAGGCTCGGTGCCAGAAGGACGGATCAGCACCCTGCCGTGATCGCCCAGTTGTTCAGCGACCTCCGCGTGGGCCTGCACCAAGGCCGGCCGTTGCGCCCAGTCCGGCGGCAGCGCGAGCTGCACGTTCAACAACACCTGGGGAAACACCTGCACCTGCTCCAAAAGCTGAGCCAGCGACTGGCCCGTGCGGCGCACCGCCTGCAACATTTGCAGCGCGCTGACGATGCCGTCGCCCGTGGTGTGCCGGTCCAGCACCAACAGGTGACCGGAGCCCTCACCCCCCAGCGTCCACCCACGCGCCAACAGCTCCTCCAACACATAGCGGTCGCCCACCTTGGCCCGCACGAAATCAACGCCCCGCGCACGCAGTGCTTGCTCCACGGCCATGTTGGTCATCAGGGTGCCCACCACCCCCGGCACCGGTTGGCCCTGGTTCAACCGATCGGCCACCATCACGTACAGCAACTCGTCGCCATTGAACAGCCGCCCCTGGTCGTCCACCAGTTGCAGCCGATCGGCGTCCCCATCCAGCGCCACGCCGTAGTCGGCCTGGTGGTGCCGCACGGCCTCCACCAGGGCTGCAGGTGACGTGGCCCCGCAGTGGTCGTTGATGTTCATGCCATCGGGTTGGCAATGGATCGGGATGACTTCAGCGCCCAGTTCATGGAAAACGTAGGGCGCCACCATGTAAGCAGCGCCGTGGGCCGCGTCCACGACAATCTTCAAGCCCTTGAGCGACAGATCGACCCCGAACGTGCTTTTGCAAAATTCCACATAGCGGCCCTGGGCGTCGTCCAGGCGCCGCGCGCGACCGAGGTAGACCGAATCCACCCAGCGAGGGGGCTCCTTCAACGCCGCTTCAACGCTTTCCTCCCAGGCATCTGGCAGCTTTTCCCCTCGGGCGGAGAAAAATTTGACGCCGTTGTCGGCAAAAGGGTTGTGCGAGGCACTGATCACCACGCCCAGGTCCAGCCGAAGCGCCCGCGTCAGGTAAGCGACGCCCGGGGTCGGCAGTGGGCCGGTCAAGACCACATCAACGCCGGCTGCCGAAAAACCAGCCTCCAACGCCGATTCGATCATGTAGCCCGAGATGCGGGTGTCTTTCCCGATCAAGACCGCCGGCCGGTTGATGGTGGTCTTGAGCACCCGGCCCACCGCGTGGCCCAGCTGGAGCATGAAGTCGGGGGTGATGGGCGCCTGGCCCACGGTGCCTCGAATGCCGTCGGTGCCGAAGAACGTTCTTTTCATGGGGGCGGGATCAATCAGTCAGTGGCCAGTGAAGCTGGATTGTCCCCCGGATCGAGCGCCTGTCGGTCAGGGGCTGTGCGGCAGCCCAGCCGCACGCCACACTTTCAAGGCGTCCACCGTGGCCCCCACGTCGTGCACCCGCAGCACCCGCGCGCCATGGAGCACCGCGGCCAAAGCCGCCGCCAGGCTGGCGGGCAGCCGCTGCTCGGACGCCGTGCGGCCGGTGACGGCGCCGAGCGACGACTTGCGCGACCATCCCACCAACAGCGGACGGCCCAGCACCTGCAGCCGAGACTGCCCGGCCAGCAGCTCGAAATTGTGGGCCACGGTCTTGCCAAAGCCGATGCCCGGATCCACGACAATGCGCTCGGCGGCAATGCCCGCGGCCAAGGCCGCTTGAGTCCGCTGCGTCAAGAACCCCAGCACCTCGTCCACCACCTGGTCGTAAACGGGACGCGCCTGCATGGTCTGGGGGCCGCCTTGCATGTGCATGAGACACACCCCGCAGCCTGAAGCCGCCACGGCCTGCAGCGCCCCCGGCGACCGCAGGGCATGGATGTCGTTGACGATGTCCACCCCCAGGTCCAGCGCACGCCGCATGATCTCTGGCTTGGAGGTGTCGAGCGACACTGGGCAATTCCAGGCCAACACGGTTTGCAACACCGGCTGAACCCGCCGCCATTCTTCGGTCTCATCCACCGGCGGGGCGCCAGGACGGCTGGATTCTCCGCCCAGGTCCAAGATGTCGGCCCCCTCAGCCAACAGACGCTCTGCATGCCGAACCGCTGACGGCACCTCGTTGAAACGGCCGCCGTCGAAAAACGAGTCGGGCGTGAGGTTGACGATGCCCATCACACGGGGCTGGCTCAGATCGATTTGAAAACGGGTGGTCTGCCAGTGCAAGCGATGCCCTTCCCACATGGAAAAAGGGCTTGTGGTTGCGCCACAAGCCCTTGATCAAGAGACAACAACAGCCGAAGCGGACTCAGATGATGGCAGGTGCCCCATCGGTGGCCACCGGCGACGCCGGACCGCTGGGCGGCTTGTTGGCCGGAGGCGTCCAGTCTTTGGGCAGGCGGGGTGGCTTGCCGTTCATGATGTCCTCGATCTGGTCGCTGTCGATGGTTTCCCACTCGAGCAAGGCCTTGGCCATCGCGTGAATCTTGTCCTGGTTGTCCTCGATGTGCTTGCGCGCAATCGCGTACTGCTCATCGATGATCCGGCGGATCACGGAATCGACCTTTTGCATCGTCTGCTCGGACACGTTCACATGCTTGGTCACCGAGCGGCCCAGGAACACCTCGCCTTCGTTCTCCGCATACACCATCGGGCCCAACTCATCGGTCATGCCATAGCGAGTCACCATGTCGCGGGCGATTGAGGTGGCACGCTCAAAGTCGTTGCTGGCGCCAGTGGTCATCTGGTGCATGAACACCTCCTCGGCAATCCGCCCACCGAACAACACCGAAATGGTGCTCAACATGCGCTCCTTGTCGAGGCTGTAGCGGTCGGTTTCCGGCAGCTGCATGGTCACGCCCAAGGCACGGCCGCGCGGGATCACGGTCACCTTGTGCACCGGGTCGGTCTTGGGCATCAAGCGGGCCACCAACGCGTGCCCAGCCTCGTGGTAAGCGGTGTTGCGGCGCTCGTCCTCCGGCATGATCATGGACTTGCGCTCTGGCCCCATCATGATCTTGTCTTTGGCCTTTTCGAAGTCGACCATCTCGACCACACGGCCGTTGCGACGCGCGGCAAACAGCGCCGCCTCATTGACCAGGTTGGCCAGGTCCGCGCCGGAGAACCCCGGCATGCCGCGGGCCAGGATGTCGGCACGGATGTCTTGCCCAACGGGCACTTTGCGCATGTGCACCGTCAGAATTTGCTCTCGGCCACGCACGTCTGGCAAGGTCACGTAGACCTGGCGGTCAAAACGCCCAGGACGCAGCAGGGCCGGGTCGAGGATGTCAGGCCGGTTGGTCGCGGCCATGACGATCACGCCCAAGTTGGTCTCGAAGCCATCCATCTCGACCAGCATCTGGTTCAAGGTCTGCTCGCGCTCGTCATTGCCGCCGCCCAGGCCGGCGCCGCGGTGGCGGCCCACCGCGTCGATTTCATCGACGAAGATGATGCAAGGCGCGTTCTTCTTGGCCTGCTCGAACATGTCGCGCACGCGAGCTGCGCCCACGCCGACGAACATTTCCACGAAGTCGGAACCCGAGATGCTGAAGAAAGGCACTTTGGCCTCGCCGGCAATCGCTTTGGCCAGCAAGGTCTTGCCGGTTCCTGGAGGGCCCACCAACAGCACGCCACGGGGAATGCGGCCGCCAAGCTTTTGAAACCGCTGGGGGTCTTTCAAAAAGTCGACCAGTTCTTTGACTTCTTCCTTGGCCTCATCGCAACCCGCCACGTCGGCAAAGGTCGTGGCGTTGTTGGCCTCGTCAAGCATGCGGGCCTTGGATTTGCCGAAACTGAAGGCACCGCCCTTGCCACCGCCCTGCATCTGGCGCATGAAGTAGATCCAAACGCCAATCAACAGCAGCATCGGTCCCCAAGACACCAAGATGTTCATCAGCAGCGAAGGCTCTTCCGGCTTCTTGACCTCGAACTTGACACCGTTGGCGATCAAGTCGCCCGTCAAGCCCGGATCCAGGCGGGTGCCCACAGAGCGCAAAGTGGAATCATCACTGCGAGTGGCGCTGATCTCGACACCGCCCGGCACTTCCTGCAAAGACACGCTCTTGATGCGCTTTTGGCGCACTTCATCCAGGAATTCGGAGTACTGAACTTGTTTGCCCGGGGCCACGCCTCGGTCAAACTGCTTGAAGACAGTGAACAGCACAAGTGCCACCACCAGCCAGACCGCAATTTTGGAAAACCACTGATTGTTCACCGCGTCTCCTTTTCAGGTCACAACACCAGAGTCGCGATCTGGAGCCTGTTCATCAAAAATCTCGATACTCATGCCATTTGGGGACGATTCTATGCCACGCAAGGCCCCCCGAAAAAGGGAGTCTGGCCCCCGAAAGGGTCTCTTATTCACCACCGCGGTGCAAGCCCGGCTGGCCCTGCTTCGGACCCATGCCCACCAAAAAGGTTTCAGACGATTTGTCACGTGACGCTTTGGGTTTCATGGGTTTGACCACGCGGAAACTGTCCTTGAAAAGCTTGACCAGTTCGTTGTAACCACTGCCATGAAACACCTTGCACACCAAAATCCCCTTGGCGGTAAGGTGTTCGAGGGCAAATTCCACCGCCAGTTCCACCAAGTGCACCACGCGCACGGCGTCCGTGCCTTCGATGCCGGACAAGTTGGGCGCCATGTCGGAGATCACCACGTCCACGGCCTTCCCCTGCAGCGCCGCATGCAGCGTTTGAAGCACGCCTTCTTCTCGAAAATCGCCCTGAATGAAGTGCACACCCTCGATCGGTTCGAACTCCAGCACATCCAGGGCGATCAGGGTGCCTTGCAGCTGGCCCGCGGCCGCGCCGCCAGCACCGGCTTCCTTGGGCGCAAAGCGCCTGCGCACGTACTGGCTCCAAGCCCCGGGTGCGGCGCCCAGATCCACCACCACCTGTCCCGGACGCAGCAGCCCCAGGGTCTCGTCGATCTCCTTGAGCTTGTAGACGGCGCGGGCCCGGTAACCCTCCCGCTGAGCCTGCCGGACATAGGGGTCGCTGAAGTGCTCGTTGATCCAAGCCTTGTTGATTTTCTTGCTTTTGGAATTGATCTTCATGGGGCGTCGATAATACGGACATGCCTGCCATCCAACTCACCCCTGCCCAGCGCAAGGAAAAACGCGCCGAAGCGCATCATCTCTCCCCCGTTGCCATGATCGGCAACGAGGGCTTGACCCCTGCGGTCGTCAAAGAAATCAACCTGGCGTTGAACGCGCATGGCTTGATCAAAGTTCGGGTATTTTCGGACGAGCGGGCCACCCGTGAGGCGTTCTTCAGCCGTTTGGCCGACGAGCTGGAGGCGGCCCCGATCCAGCACATTGGCAAGTTGCTGGTGCTTTGGCGGCCGACGCCGCCCAAGGAAAAGGTCGAGCGCGATGACCGCATGCCAGGACCGAAAGTGGTGAAAGTGGTGAAGTTCTCCAAGAGCGGCAACCACCGTCCCCAGGTGAAAAAAGTCACGGTGGTGGGCAACATGCGCATGGCTGCCGGTGGCGAACTCAAGCGCGCGCGCAAACGGGTCACCAGCGTCAAAAAAACCGTGACCGATTGAGCGAACCGGTGCCCTGGCCGAGGGCATGGCGGGGTCAACACGACAAGCGCCAGGCCAGCAGCAGCACCAGCAGCACCTTGATGCCGTAGAACATGGCAGACAGGCCGTGCAAGGCCCCAAACGACAGCGGGCCCTGCCCGGCACGGGCCGCCACCATCATCGGCTGCAGCGCGTAATACCCCAGGACGGTGCACAGCAAGGCGCCCAGCGCAGCCCACAGGCGCACGTCGGTGGCCAAGCGAAGGGCAGGTTCAGCGTCGGTCTCGCCACGGCCACGCAAGCCCATGACGAACAGCAACGGCAAAAACAGGCTGAGAGCCGCTTCCTGCGCGAACAGGCGTCCGACCAAGGCCCCGGCCAATTCCCGACTCAACACTGCGAAGGCCGCCGGGGCGGCCAGCAAGGCCACGCCCAACAGCACGCCCAGCCAGACGCCCGCCAGGCACATGCCCGCCCGCTGAAGCGCTGGACGTGGGCGTGAAGAGGTGCTGTCAGACGTAGCGCACCTCGAGGATTTCGTAGCGCTTGAGGCCGCCGGGGGCCTGGACCTCAGCCACTTCGCCCGCCTCTTTGCCAATCATGGCGCGGGCGATGGGCGAACTGATCGAGATTAGACCCAGCTTCAGGTCGGCCTCATCGTCGCCGACGATCTGGTAGGTGACCTCGGTGCCGGCATCCTCGACCTCCAGGTCCACGGTGGAGCCGAACACCACCCGGCCACCGGCGTCCAGCGACGACGGGTCGATGATCTGGGCAGCGGCGAGCTTGCCTTCGATTTCCTGGATGCGACCTTCAATGAAGCCTTGCTTGTCTTTGGCAGCTTCGTACTCGGCATTTTCCGACAAGTCGCCTTGGGCGCGTGCCTCGGCGATGGCCTGGATCACCGCGTGCCGCTCGACGGTTTTGAGCTGGTGCAGCTCTTCCTTGAGTTTTTCAGCGCCGCGTCGGGTCAGAGGGATGGTGCTCATGGGAAATTCCTGAAACAAAAATGAGTCCGCCGCCACAAGAAGGTGGCGGCGGATTTCAGACACTGTCGAAAAATAAGGCGAAAAACAGTTTAGTGCAATTTCGCGTGGAGTTCCTGCAGCGACATCACCACCAAATCGTCCTGGTGCTTCATGCCCTCCACCGCGGCCTCACAGCCTGCCATGCTGGTGTAGTAGGTAACCCGCTGAGCCAGCGCAGCTTGGCGGATGTGGCGCGAATCGGCGATGGCGGTGCGGGTTTCGTCCACCGTGGTGAAGACCAGCTGAATGTCGCCCGCCTTGACCATGTCGACGATGTGCGGACGGCCTTCCTTGACCTTGTTAACCACCTTCACCGGCACGCCCGCTGCCGCAATGGCCGCGGCGGTGCCTTTGGTGGCCACGAGGTCGAAGCCCAGGGCATTCAGGTCGCGGGCCACCATGGCAGCGCGCGCCTTGTCCGTCGTCTTGACTGTGATGCACACCGTGCCTTTGGACGGCAGGCGCGAGCCCGCTCCCAACTGGCTCTTCAGCATGGCCTCGCCAAAGGTGCGCCCCGTGCCCATGACCTCGCCCGTCGAGCGCATCTCGGGGCCCAGGATCGGGTCCACGCCGGGGAACTTGTTGAAGGGGAACACCGCTTCCTTGACGCTGAAGTACGGGGGAATCACTTCCGCCAACGGCCCGCCACGCAGCCCTTTTTGGTCAACCAAGGCCTGGCCCACCATGCAGCGGGCAGCGATCTTGGCCAGCGGCAGGCTGGTGGCCTTGGACACGAAGGGCACCGTGCGCGAGGCCCGCGGGTTGACCTCCAGCACATACACCACCGCCTGATCGCCTTCGCCCTGAATGGCGAACTGGACGTTCATCAGCCCCTTGACTTGCAGAGCGCGGGCCATGAGCGTGGTCTGGCGGCGCAATTCGTTTTGCAACGCCGTGGACAAGGAATAAGGCGGCAGTGAACAGGCCGAGTCGCCCGAATGGATGCCGGCCTGCTCGACGTGCTCCATGATGCCGCCGATCATGACGCCTTGGGGGCCGTCGGTGCCGTCCGCAATGCAGTCGACGTCCACCTCGATGGCATCGTCCAGAAAACGGTCCAGCAGCACCGGGGATTTCTCGGAAACCTTGACCGCTTCGCGCATGTAGCGCTCCAGGTCCTTGTCGCCGTGGACGATTTCCATCGCGCGCCCACCGAGCACGTAGCTGGGACGCACGACGAGCGGGTAGCCGATTTCCTGCGCCAGCACCAACGCCTGCTCTTCCGTGCGGGCGGTGCGGTTGGGGGGCTGCAACAAGCCCAGCTCGTGCAGCAGTTTCTGGAACCGCTCGCGGTCTTCGGCGGCATCGATGTTGTCGGGCGACGTGCCCACGATCGGCACGCCGGCACGCTCAAGCTCCAGCGCCAGCTTCAAAGGCGTTTGGCCGCCGTACTGGACGATCACGCCGTGCGGCTTTTCCTTGTCGACGATCTCCAGCACGTCTTCCAGGGTGACCGGCTCAAAGTACAGGCGGTCAGAGGTGTCGTAGTCGGTGGACACGGTTTCAGGGTTGCAGTTGACCATGATGGTCTCGTACCCGTCTTCCCGCAGGGCGAGTGCGGCGTGCACGCAGCAATAGTCGAACTCAATGCCCTGACCGATGCGGTTGGGGCCTCCGCCCAGCACCATGATCTTCTTGCGGTCGGTCGGCTCGGCCTCGCATTCCTCGTCGTAGGTCGAGTACATGTAGGCCGTTTGGGTCGAGAACTCGGCAGCGCAGGTGTCGACCCGCTTGTACACGGGGCGCACCTTCAGGCGGTGACGCAGGGCGCGCACGGCATGTTGGTCGGTGCCCAACAACTTGGCCAGGCGGCGGTCGGAAAAGCCCTTTTGCTTCAAGAAGCGCAGCTCGTCGCTGCTCAAGCCCTCCAGGGCCCGGCCGCTCAAGGATTGCTCCACCTTCACCAGGTCTTCGATCTGGGCCAGGAACCAGGGATCGATGGCCGTTTCCTCGAACACTTCGTCCAGCCCCATGCCCAGGCGGAAAGCGTCGGCAACGAACAGGATGCGTTCGGGACCGGGTTCACCGATTTCCTCGACGATCTCGTCGCGGTCGGTGGAGCGCTCGGTCAGCCCGTCGATGCCAGTCTCCAGGCCGCGCAAGGCTTTCTGGAAGCTTTCCTGGAAGGTGCGCCCCATGGCCATGACCTCGCCCACCGACTTCATTTGGGTGGTCAGGTGCGAGTCGGCCGCCGGGAATTTTTCAAAGGCAAAGCGCGGGATCTTGGTGACCACGTAATCGATGCTGGGCTCAAAGCTGGCTGGCGTGACGCCGCCGGTGATGTCGTTGCGCAGCTCGTCCAGGGTGTAGCCCACCGCCAGCTTGGCGGCCACCTTGGCGATCGGGAAGCCGGTGGCCTTGGAGGCCAGGGCCGAGGAACGCGACACCCGGGGATTCATCTCGATGACGACCATGCGGCCGTCCTTGGGGTTGATCGAGAATTGGACGTTCGAGCCGCCGGTGTCCACGCCGATCTCCCGCAGGATGGCGATGCTGGCGTTGCGCAGCAGCTGGTATTCCTTGTCGGTGAGGGTCTGCGCCGGGGCCACGGTGATCGAGTCGCCGGTGTGGATGCCCATGGGATCGAGGTTTTCGATGGCGCACACGATGATGCAGTTGTCGGCGCGGTCGCGCACCACTTCCATTTCGTACTCTTTCCAGCCGATCAGCGATTCCTCGATCAGCAGCTCTTTGGTCGGCGACAAGTCCAAGCCGCGCTTGCAGATTTCTTCGAACTCTTCCGGGTTGTAGGCGATGCCGCCACCGGTGCCACCCAAGGTGAAGCTGGGGCGGATCACCATCGGGAAGCCAGTGCCGCCCGTCAGGGTGGTGATGTGCTTTTGCACCGTCCAGGCGTCGTCCATGCTGTGGGCGATGCCACTGCGTGCAGAGCCCAGCCCGATGCGGGTCATGGCGTCCTTGAACTTCAGGCGGTCTTCGGCCTTCTCGATCGCCTGCTCGTTGGCGCCAATCATCTCGACGCCGTACTTGGCCAGCACGCCGTGCTTGTGCAGGTCGAGGCCGCAGTTCAAGGCGGTTTGCCCGCCCATCGTGGGCAGCAGCGCATCCGGCCGCTCCTTGGCAATGATCTTTTCGACCACTTGCCAGGTGATGGGCTCGATGTAGGTCGCGTCCGCCATCTGCGGGTCGGTCATGATCGTGGCCGGATTGCTGTTGACCAGGATCACGCGGTAGCCCTCCTCGCGCAGCGCCTTGCAAGCCTGCGCGCCGGAGTAGTCGAACTCACAGGCTTGGCCGATGATGATCGGGCCGGCGCCGATGATGAGGATGGATTTCAAGTCGTTGCGCTTAGGCATGGGTTTTCTCCGTCAAGCGCGCGGACATGAGTTGGGTGAAGCGGTCAAAGAGGTAGCCGATGTCGTGCGGACCCGGCGCTGCCTCCGGATGGCCCTGGAAACAAAAAGCGGGCTTGTCGGTGCGGGCCAGGCCCTGCAGCGTGCCGTCAAAGAGGCTGATGTGGGTCGGGCGCAAGCACGACGGCAGCGTCTTTTCGTCCACCGCAAAACCGTGGTTTTGGCTGGTGATGCTGACGCGGTTGTTGTCCAGGTCCTTGACCGGGTGGTTGGCGCCGTGGTGGCCGAACTTCATCTTGAACGTCTTGGCGCCTGAGGCCAGGGCCAGGATCTGGTGACCCAGGCAAATGCCGAAGGTGGGCAAGCCCGCATCGACCAAGGTTCGGGTAGCCAAAATGGCGTAATCACAGGGCTCCGGATCACCCGGCCCGTTGCTCAAGAAAATGCCATCCGGCTTGAGCTGCAGCACCTCGGCCGCAGGCGTTTGGGCTGGAACCAAGGTCACGGCGCAGCCGCGGCTGGCCAGCATGCGCAGGATGTTGCGCTTGATGCCGTAGTCGTAGGCCACCACGTGAAAGCGGGGGGAGCTGAGCTCGCCGTAGCCGGTGCCCAGCACCCATTCGGTTTCACGCCATGGCGCGCTGTCGCGCCGGCTCACCACCTTGGCCAGGTCGAGCCCGGTCATGGAGGATGCGTTGCGCGCTTGGCCAATGGCGGTCTCGATGTGCGAGGGCTCGATCGCCTGCCCGGCGGGCAAGGTCAGGATGCAGCCGTTTTGGGCACCGGTCTGGCGCAACAGGCGGGTGAGGCGACGGGTGTCGATGTGGGCAATCGCCACGGTGCCTTCGCGGACGAGGTAAGCCGGCAGGGTGAGCCCCATGCGGAAATTGGAGGCCAGAATCGGCAAGTCTTTGAGGATCAAACCGGCAGCGTGGACGCGGTCGGACTCGACATCCTCCTCGTTGACACCGGTGTTGCCGATGTGCGGATACGTGAGGGTGACGATTTGACGGCAGTAGCTCGGGTCGGTCAGGATCTCCTGGTAGCCCGTGAGCGAGGTGTTGAAAACCACTTCGCCGACGGTTTGACCAGGTGCGCCGACGGAGTGACCCAGGAAGACCGAACCGTCTGCAAGTGCGAGTACGGCGGGGGGCAGAACGGGCAGCACGGGATTCTCCGTTGTATTTTGGTGCGCCCAAGGCCGGCCGCATCGCGTCCACAGGCTTGACGCAGCGAACGCAACAACGTGCGTGGGGCCTTGGGCTCAGCGTGAAAAAGAATAACCTCGGGAGTATAGACGAGCGCCCCTGTCTTAGGTGTGCACGCGGCGGCTCAGACCCCGAGGGCGGCGATCCCGGCTTTGGCAATTTGGGCGTCCTGGCTGGACTGCACGCCACTGACGCCGACTGCGCCGATGCACTGTCCCCCAACCATCACCGGCACGCCGCCTTCCAGCAGGCCTTCGATCTCAGGCGCGCTCAGGAAAGCCACCCGCCCCTGGTTCACGATGTCCTCGTAGACCTTGCTCTCGCGGCGTCCCAAGGCGGCTGTGCGGGCTTTGGCCGGGGCGATGTGGGCTGACACCGGCGGTGCACCGTCCAGGCGCTGCAACCACAGCAGGTGGCCGCCATCGTCGACGATGGCAATGGTCACGTTCCACTGCTGGCCCAGGGCCTCGGCTTCGGCGGCCGCGGCAATGCGCTTGACGTCTTCCAGGCCCAAGATATGTTTTTGTTGCATGAGTGGCTCCAAGTTGAAAACCTTGAATTCTCAACCACAATGCCTGCCAGGGCACAGCCGGGCAATCTGCCACCCTTTGGCCAGGCGCATTCCGGCGGCACGAGGATTGCTGGCTTGAGGGAACTAGAATCTCGGCAACGCGTCCAATCGGCGTTCGCTTCTCAGTGTGTTTTCTCATTTGTTCATCTCAACGGAGGTCTCATGAACCCAGGTCTGGAAACCGCTCACCCGGGGTATGTCGGCTCGCTGCCCTCGGTCGAGCAACGCAATCGTGTCATGCGCAACACCTATTGGCTGCTCGCGCTGTCGATGGTGCCCACCGTGTTGGGCGCCTGGATCGGCGTGGCCACCGGGGTGGTCAGCGGTCTGTCACCCATGGTGAGCTTGTTGGTGTTTCTAGGCGGTGCTTTTGGCCTGATGTACCTGGTTCAAAAGACGCGTGACTCCGCAGTTGGGGTGGCGTCGCTGCTGGCCTTCACGTTTTTCATGGGGCTGATGCTGTCGCGCTTGCTGGCTTTCACCTTGCTGAAGTCCAACGGCGGTGAGCTGATCATGTTGGCGTTTTCAGGCACCGGCTTGATCTTCTTCGGCATGGCCAGCCTGTCGACCGTGATCAAGCGTGACCTCTCGTCGATGGGCAAGTTCTTGTTCATTGGCGTGGTGATGCTGCTCGTTGCCGGGATCGCCAACGTGTTCCTGCAGTCCACGGCCTTGTTTGCCACTCTGGCGGCTTTGTCGATTGGTATCTTTTCGGCTTTCATCGTCTACGACCTGCGTCAGATTCAGGAAGGCCGCGAGACCAACTACATCATGGCCACGCTGGGCGTGTACTTGAGCGTGTACAACATCTTCCAGTCGCTGTTGTCTTTGTTCACCGTGTTTGGTGGCAGCGACGACTGAGGACAAGAGCCACACGCCCTGCCGCTGTGCAGGGGCTGCAGCAGCAAGAGAAAGGGCCCTTTGGGGCCCTTTCTCATGGCCTGAGCACTTTGCTGCTCTTGAGCGGGTTCAAGCGCGCTCGAACACCGCCATGCTTTCAACGTGTGCGGTGTGGGGAAACATGTTGACCGCCCCTGCGGCCAGGCAGCGATAGCCCGCTTGGTGCACCAGCAAGCCGGCGTCGCGCGCCAGCGTGGCGGGGTTGCAGCTGACGTAGACGATCCGCCGTGGCAGCACCTCCGCAGGCGGCCCGCCGGCTTGGTGCAGGTCCACCATGGCTTTGACCAGCGCAAAAGCACCTTCCCTGGGTGGGTCCACCAGCCACTTGTCGGCAGCGCCCAGCGCCACCAGGTCTTGCGGGCCGAGCTCGAACAGGTTGCGGGCACCGAACTGGGCAGAAACCTTGTTCAACGCGGCATTGTCGCGAGCCCGTTGGACCAGGGTCTCGCTGCCTTCCAACCCCAGGACTTCCCGTGCCTGTGTGGCCAAGGGCAAAGTGAAGTTGCCCAGACCGCAAAACCAGTCGATGACGCGCTCGTCGGGACGCACGGCCAACCAGCGCAAGGCACGGCTGACCAACGCTTGGTTGACCTGGTGGTTGACTTGGGTGAAGTCCGTGGGTCGAAACGGCATGCGGATGCCGAACTCGGGCAACTCGTAACTCAAGGGCAGGCTGTCGTCTGGATCCAGACGGTGCACGGTGTCCGGCCCCTTGGGCTGCAGCCACCACTGCACGCCATGCGCTTGCGCAAAGGCACGCAACCGCTCGAGGTCGGCATCGCCCAGCGGCTCGAGGTGGCGCAGCACCAGGGCCGTGACGTCCGAGCCCACCGCCACTTCGATCTGCGGCAGTCGCTCACGCTGGTCCATGGCGGTGATCAGGGTGCGCAGCGGCACCAGCAGGGCGCTGACCGCAGGGGGCAACACCTCGCAGCGGGTCATGTCGGCCACGTAGCTGGATTTGCGCTCATGGAAACCCACCAGCGCCTGGCCCTTTTTGATGACGTAGCGCACGGACAACCGGGCGCGGTAGCGGTAGCCCCAAGCCGGTCCTTCCATCGGGCGCAACAACAGCTCAGGCTTGACCTTGCCCAGATGCCACAGGCTGTCTTCCAGAGCGCGCTGCTTGGTGGCGACCTGGGCCGACGCGTGCAAATGCTGAATCTTGCAGCCGCCACACACTCCGAAGTGCACACACTGCGGAACCACACGCTGGGCGCTCTCACGTCGCAAAGCGCTCAGCGTGGCTTGCTCCCAGTTGTTCTTGCGACGCTGCACCTTGACCTGCACTTCCTCGCCGGTCAATCCGCCTTCGACGAACACCACCTTGCCCTCTGCGTTGTGAGCCACCCCTTGGCCTTCGAGGTCAATGGATTCAATGCGCAGCCAGGCGGTTTCAGGGGTGCTGAGGGTCATGAACAGGGGCTGCCCACGCTTGTGCAACGTGGGACACGCACAGAAAAAAGGACAAGGAAAAGGCGAGGCGAACGGTGTTCGCTTCAGGGACGACGCTCAGCGTTCGGTCAGCGCGTCGGCAACAATTTGAGGGGGTCGATGGGCCGGCCCTGCTTGCGGATTTCAAAATGCAGCTGCACGCGATCCGCATCGGTGGAGCCCATCTCGGCGATTTTTTGGCCACGCTTGACGGTCTGGTCTTCCTTGACCAGCAGAGCCTGGTTGTGGGCGTAGGCCGTGAGGTAAGTGTTGTTGTGCTTGAGGATCACCAGGTTGCCATAACCGCGCAAGCCCGAGCCGGCATAGACCACTCGGCCGTCGGCCGACGCGAGCACCGGGTCGCCGAGCTTGCCATTGAGGGTGACGCCCTTGTTCTTGCCTTCGTCGAAGGTGGAGGCCACGGCGCCAGCGGAGGGCCACATCCATTGAACGTTCTCGTCTTCCCGGGCTGGGGTGGCGCCCATGCCCGTGGAGGGACTGGCCGCCGCCACCGAGTCCGAGGGGGCCGGTGTGGGGATGGGCGGAGGCGGTGGTGGCATCGTCACAGGGGCCACTGGGGTGGGGGCCGCGGCGACGGCAGGCTTCACCTCCAAAGGACGGGCATCGACCTTGGCACTGCTGACCGGGCGAGAACCGGGCGACAGGTCAGTGCCGGGTGGCACCACGCGAAGCACCTGGCCCGCTTCGATCACGTTGATGTTGTCGATGTTGTTCCACTTGGCGATGTCTTTCCAGTTCTGCCCGGACTCCAAACCCACCCGGATCAACGTTTCGCCAGGCTTGACGGTGTAATACCCTGGCTTGCCCGCGTTTTCAGCGCCTGGCAACACGCGCGAGGGCGTGCTTTCGACGGGCAACGGCGTGGCCACGCTCGAAGGCGTGGCGGTGGACACCACCGGGGGCGATGACGGCAGTTCTGCTGCCAAGACGGGACGCGACGCTCCCACCATCCGGTCTTCCACCGGGGCACGCAGATTCGGATTGGCGCAGCCGCTGGCCAAAGCCACAGCCGTCAAGGCGGCCAGCCAATGGGCTCGGAAGCAAAGGGGGGCACCGCGGTCGACCGGGACTGACAAACTCAACGATCGCATGTTCCAAAGCATTCTCATAAGGTGCCGGATTTTAGGGGGACAAAAAGCACCGTTTCGTGAAAACTGCGCTGCAAACCATGTTCGGTGCGGTCCACGACCACCAAGACCTGCCGTGGACCGGCGGGCGCATTTTTGTCCACCAACGGCGCCACCAGGCGCCCACCCGGCGCCAGTTGCGCGAGCCATGGCTCAGGCAGGTCTTCACCACCGGCGGCCGCGATGATGCTGTCATAAGGCGCGTTGGGCGGATGGCCGAGCATGCCGTCGGCATACACCAGCCGCACGTTGTTGGACCGCACCGGTGCCAGGAGTTCACGGGCCTTGTCGTAAAGGGGTTTGAGCCGCTCCACAGAGATCACGCTCTGCGCCAGCACCGACAGCAAGGCCACCTGATAGCCGCAGCCGGTGCCGATCTCCAAGACCCGCCCCAGGTTGCCACGTTTGCGGGCAGTCTGCCCGCCATGCAACAGCTCGAGCATGCGAGCGACGACCGAGGGTTTGGAGATGGTTTGGCCATGGCCAATGGGCAGGCTGGTGTCTTCATAAGCCTGGGCCACCAGCCCGCCGTCCACGAACAGGTGACGCGGAATGTTGCTCAACGCCGCCAGCACACGTTCATCGTTCAAACCACCCGCCTTCAGGCGGGCGACCATCTTCAGGCGCACGTCGGCCGAGTCCATGCCCATGCCAGAGGGCTGCGCCACGGGTTTGGGGGCATCGCCTGAGCGGGCGGCGCCAGGCCCGCCGGTCGCCCCTGGCTTCTTTTTGACCGCCGGCGCCATCTGGTCCAACCGCAACGGAAACTTCGACGGACCGCGGGTGGTCATGGTGGAGTGGTGCCTTTGCGGGAGGTGGCTTCCCACCAGCCGCCCCAGTCCGACAAGGCAGCATGGTCGGTCAAGTCGATTTGCAACGGGGTGATGGAAATTTGGCCTTGGGCCACGGCGTGGAAGTCCGTGCCCTCCCCGCATTCACGGGCATCGCCCGCGGCGCCAATCCAGTAAAGGGTGTCGCCTCGGGGGCTTTGTTGACGGATCACCGGTTGACTGGCGTGCCGCCGGCCCAGACGCGTCACCCGCCGGGTCAGCGCCGGCGCTTGCGGGCTGTTGGGCAGGTTGACGTTGAGCAGCCAGTTTGGGCCGGGCGGCGGGCGCTGCAACACCGCTTGGATCACCTGGCGCACCGCCTCGGCGGCGGCGTCCAAGTGCACCCAGCCTTTGTCGACTTGCGAAAAAGCGATGGAGGGAATGCCGAAAAGGTAGCCTTCCATGGCCGCGGCAACGGTGCCCGAGTACAGAGTGTCGTCACCCATGTTGGCGCCCTGGTTGATGCCCGAGACCACCAGATCGGGGCGGTGCTCGAGCAGCCCGGTCAGGGCCACGTGGACGCAGTCGGAAGGGGTGCCGTTGATGTAACGGTAGCCGTTGTCCGCGGTCCAGACCTGCAGCGGCCGGTTCAAGGTCAGTGAATTCGAGGTGCCGCTGGCGTTTTGCTCCGGCGCCACGACGTCCAGGTCGCCCAGGCCTGTGCAGGCGCGCACCAGCGCAGCCAGACCCGGGGCCAAATAGCCGTCATCATTGGCGATCAGAATTCTCATCGGTGGGATTGTAGGAGGCGGTGGCCTCAGAGGGGTGACGAACTTGGACCAGGCTCAAGCAGCGGCGACGGACCAAGCGGGGTCACAGCGAGGCGTTGCAGGCTGCAATGACGTCTTTCCTGGGCTGCCGGCAGGGTCAGAGCAGCAAAGGCACAGAGCGCCATCGCCCTGCTTGCAGCGCACCTCCCCGGGCGGCACCGTGGGCCATGCCCCAAGCGTTTCGCACTGGAAGGCGACCCCTGCTCAGGTTCATCACCCTCTTGGACATTCATTCCCGGGTTTTCACCCTCAGGCCCTGATAGCATCGCCGGATTCGTAACCGCAGTTCAACCCAAGGTAAGCTGGTCATGGCAGTGAAGGTTCTGGTTGTTGAAGACAACCCGGTTGCGCGAGCCTTTTTGTCGCGTGTGGTTCGAGAGAGCTTCAGTGACGAGATCCTCATTGCGGAAGCGGGGGATCTGGAGTCTGCGCGGCGGCAAATCGGTGCCATCACCTCCACGGGCGTGCCCGACACCACCGACCCGTTCAAGTTGATCCTGGTCGACCTCGAACTGCCCGATGGCAATGGCCTGGAATTGCTGGCTGCTTTGGCACGCTACCCGGCCACGAAAATTGTCACCACGCTCTATTCTGACGACGACCACCTGTTCCCCGCACTGCAATGCGGCGCCGACGGTTACCTGCTCAAGGAAGACCGCTTCGAGGTCTTGGTCGAGGAACTTCAAAAAATCGTGCGCGGCCAGCCGCCGCTGAGCCCGGCGATCGCGCGGCGCCTGTTGACGCAGTTCCGCGGCAACAACGGCGCCGACGCCGGCCCGGCGCCGCACCCTGGCTTTTCCAGCAGCAAGCCTTCGCCCCTGCCGCGCCCGGCACCGCCGGACCACGAGCGTCTGACGCCCCGCGAAAGCGAAGTGCTCACCTACCTGAGCAAGGGCTTCACGATCAAGGAAATTGCCAACCTCATGGGCATCAAGTGGTTCACCGTCAATGACCACATCAAGTCCATCTACAAGAAGCTCAACGTGTCCAGCCGGGCCGAGGCCGCCGTGTTGGCGAGCAAGCAAGGCCTGGTGTAACGCCCACCCTGCACCCGGGCTGACATTGCGGTGACCAGCGCCTTCTCTTTGTCCGGTGCTTTGGAGATGGGTTCGCCTGTGTCGCTCAGCGAACCCTTCCTGTCGGAACCACCGATTTGGCAACCCGCGCCGAAGGTGTTGTGGCGCGGCTGGCGCTGGCGCGTGCTGGCAGCTGCCCTGCTGCTGGCCTGCGGGGGTTGGGCGCTGTTGATCTACCAACTTTCTCTGCCGTTGCAAATGGATGCGCAGTGGCAGCGCAGCGAAGACGGCCAAATTGAGCTGGTGGCGACCAACGAGGCGGCCCTCAAACCCTTTGTGGGCCGCACCTTGATCGCCATGACATCGCGCAACGCGGGTCAACCGGTGGTGGCACCGGATGCCCAGGCGTTGCAACGCTCCTCGCGCTGGCTGGTGCACGACGTGGACCGCGCCCAGCACCTCCAAATGCACGCGCAGTTGGCCGAGGTGCTCAGCCAGCGCGACATCGGGTTGTTGTTCGACAACGGCAGAATGGCGCGGTTGCAAACCCATCCGCTGGGGTTGACCGGTCTGCCCGTGCTGTTCTGGGTGCTGACGGCGCTGGCCTTTGGGTTGTTCACCGTGGCCGTGGCCGTGTTCCTGGCCAAGCTCACCCCGCTCAACGGCTTGTATGCGCTGATGTCGCTGTGCCAGGTGGGCAATCTTCTGTTCATCAGCGTGGAGTCGGCGCTGCGCCTGGGGCTGCCGTTCAACGTGGCGGAATACGACCTGCCTGTGCGCATGGCCCTGGACCTGATCACCGCGGCGGCCGTGGTCCACGCAGCCTGCATTCATCCCAGTTCGGTGCGCCGTGGTGCCTGGGTTGCGGGGGTGGCCTGGGCCAGCGCGGTGCTGTTGCTGGGCCTGCACCAGGCCGGCTGGCTGAGCCATGCATGGTGGTGGACCCAGGGCGTGTGTGCCTTGTTGGGCGCCCTGACGATGTTGGTGCTGAGTGTGTCGTACCGCACCGAGCCGCACCCCTTTGCCGTGGTGCTGCGCCGGTTTGTGGCCATCGCCATGGGCACGTGGCTGTTGTTGAGCCTGGCCATCGCCACCAGCTCGACCATGCCAGAGCTGCGCCACGGTGTGGCCAGCATGGGGGCAACCACCTGGTATGTGTTTTTGACCTCGTTGCTGCTGCTGGTGCCGTTTTTGTCCAAGTCGCAACAAATGATGCGGGAGTTCGCCTTGCTGGCCGCAGTGAGCACGGTGGCGATGTCGCTCAATCTGTTGTTCGTCGCCATGTTCTCGCTGGGCCAATTCGCCTCGTTTGCCCTGGCTTTGTTCTTGTCGATTGGCGTCTACATCGCCTCGCGGCAGTGGTTGGTGAACCAGCTGTTGGGCAGCAGCTTGCCGAGCGCGGAGCGCATGTTCGAGCGGCTCTACCGCGTCGCCCGCGAGGTGGAAGAACACCCGGAGCGCACGCCACGGTTGCTGTCGGGCTTGTTGCAGGAGTTGTTCGAACCGCTGGAGTTGCGTATCTTGAACAAGACCTGTGGGGCCTCGCGGGTGGTGGCCGACGGCTCCACCCTGCTGTTGCCGATTCCAGCGTTGTCGGACGATCTGCAGGCCTGTCCTCCGCAGTCGATGATCCTGCGATTCGCCCACCGCGGCTTGCGCTTGTTCACCTCGGAAGACGTGCGTCTGACCGACCGCATCATCGAGCAGCTGTGCCGCGCCGTGGCCTTCGACAAGGCCGTCGAGCAAGGCCGCAACGAAGAGCGCTCGCGGCTGGCGCAGGACCTGCATGACGACATCGGCGCGCGCCTGCTGACGTTGATGTACACCGCCCCCTCACCCGAGATCGAAGAGTACGCGCGCCACACCCTGCAAGACCTGAAAACATTGACGCGCGGCCTGGCGGCCTCCAACCACCGCCTGTCGCATGCGGCCGCCGAATGGAAGGCCGACCTGACGCAACGCCTCAGCGCGGCCCACATTGAACTGGGCTGGAAGTGTGAGTTCGATGCCGACACCCAGCTCAACGTGGTGCAGTGGTCGGCCCTCACACGCATCCTGCGCGAGCTGATCAACAACGTCATCGCTCACGCCGGAGCCCGCCGCGTGGAGGTGCACTTCCGCCTGTTCAACAACCAGATGGAACTGAACGTCACCGACAACGGGCAAGGCTGCACGCCCCAAACCTGGTCACACGGCCTGGGCTTGGGCGGCATCCGCAAGCGTGCCAAGCAGTTGGGCGCCGAGGTGGAGTGGCGTGAGGCCGCTCCCCGCGGCATTTTGTGCCGCGTGGTGTCGCGTCAATGGGAGCAACGCGAATTGGCTTGACCCCTGGGGCCTGTTCACACGACGCAAGCCAGTGCTTCCGTCGTGTGAACAGGCCCTAGCACGGGTGGGCTGTTTGTTCGTCAACCCGCAGCGCGTGACAGCAACGCCAGCTGAGCGGCCAGGCGGTCACGGTTGGCGATGAAATCGGCAATGCGTTGGCGCTCCTGCGCCACCACCGCCTCGGGCGCCCGGGCCACGAAGCTTTCATTGGACAGCTTGAACTGCGCCTTGCCGAGCTCGCCCTCCAGGCGCTGAATTTCCTTGCCCAGCCGCTCGGTTTCGGCGGCCACGTCGATCTCCACCTTCAACGCCATGCGGGTCTCACCCTGCACCGCCACCGCGGAGTGCGCCGCGGCCTGGCCAAAGGCCGCCTCCGTGTCGAGCACCTGCACGTCGGAGAGCTTGCACAGCACCTGCAACAAAGGCGCGCAGGCGGTGACGAAGGCGGTGTCGCCCAGGGTCACCAGCGGCACCCGCTTGCCGGCCGACACGTTCATCTCGCTGCGCAGCTGGCGGCAGGTGCCTACCAGCGCCTTGAGCTTGCCCATCCAGGCCTCGGCCTCTGCGTTGATGCGCTCGGGCTGGGCGCGGGGGTACGGCGCCAGCACCAGGCTTTCAGGTCCGCCGGCGGCCTTCTTGCCGGCCACCGGGGCCACCCGCTCCCAGAGCTCGGCAGTGATGAAGGGGGTGATCGGGTGCAGCAGGCGCAGCACCGTCTCCAGCACGCGGATCAAGGTGAAGCGGGTGGCGCGTTGCACCTGGGCATCGCCGCCTTGCAGCTGCACTTTGGCCATCTCGATGTACCAGTCGCAGTACTCGTCCCAGACGAATTGGTAGAGGGCCTGCGCCACGGTGTCCAGGCGGTAGTCGGCATAGCCTTTTTCCACCACCGCTTCCACGCGCTGCAGTTCACTGACGATCCAGCGGTCGGCCGGGCTCAGCGACAGGTCCTGCCACGATGAGGACACCGCGCAATCCTCGGACTCGCAGTTCATCAACACGTACTTGGTGGCGTTCCAGAGCTTGTTGCAGAAGTTGCGGTAGCCCTCGCAGCGCTTGGCATCGAAATTGATGTTGCGCCCCAGGCTGGCCAGCGCCGCAAAGGTAAAGCGCAACGCATCGGCACCGAAGCTGGGAATGCCATCCGGGAATTCCTTCTGCGTTTCCTTGCGCACCCGGGGCGCGGTTTCTGGCTTGCGCAGTCCGGTCGAGCGCTTGTCCAGCAGGGTCGGCAGGTCAATGCCATCGATCAAGTCCACCGGATCGAGCACATTGCCTTCCGACTTGGCCATCTTCTTGCCTTGCGCGTCGCGCACCAAGCCGTGGATGTAGACATGCTTGAAAGGCACCTTGCCGGTGAAGTGCGTGGTCATCATGATCATCCGGGCCACCCAGAAGAAGATGATGTCGAAGCCGGTCACCAAGACGCTGGAAGGCAAGAACAAATCGAGCTCGCGGCTCGACGCCGGCCAGCCCAGGGTTGAAAACGGCACCAAGGCCGAGGAGTACCAGGTGTCGAGCACGTCCGGGTCGCGGGTGAGGGGGCCGGCATAGCCCGCCGCATCGGCTTTGACGCGCGCCTCGGCTTCCGTGCGCGCCACGAACAGCTCGCCTTGGCTGCCGTACCAGGCCGGAATCTGGTGGCCCCACCAGAGCTGCCGCGAGATGCACCAGTCCTGGATGTTGTTCATCCATTGGTTGTAGGTGTTGACCCACTGCTCCGGGAAAAACGTGACCTCGCCCTGGGCCACGACGTCGATCGCCTTTTGCGCGATGCTGTGGCCGTCGGCGCCTGGTTTGGTGGTGGCGACGAACCACTGGTCGGTGAGCATCGGCTCGATCACCTGACCGGTGCGCGCACAGCGCGGCACCATCAGTTTGTGCTTTTTCACCTCCCCCAACAGGCCTTGGGCCTCGAGGTCGGCGACCACGCGCTTGCGGGCCACAAAGCGGTCCAGGCCGCGGTAAGCCTCCGGGGCGTTGTCGTTGATCTTGGCGTCCAGGGTGAGCACGATGATCAGAGGCAGCCCGTGCCTTTGGCCGACCGCGTAGTCGTTGGCATCGTGGGCAGGCGTCACCTTGACCACGCCTGTGCCGAACGCCCGGTCGACGTGTTCGTCGGCAATGACCGGGATGGTGCGATCGCACAAGGGCAGGCGCACGCGCCGGCCCACGAAAGCCTTGTAGCGCTCGTCTTCCGGGTGCACCATCACAGCCACGTCGCCGAGCAAGGTTTCCGGTCGGGTGGTGGCCACCACCAGCTCGCCGCTGCCATCTTCCAACGGGTAGCGGATGTGCCACAGTGAACCGTCTTCCTCTTCGCTTTCAACTTCCAAGTCGGAGACGGCGGACTTCAAGACCGGGTCCCAGTTGACCAAGCGCTTGCCCCGGTAAATCAGCCCCTCTTCGAACAGGCGCACGAAGGTGTCGGTGACCACGGGCGACAGCTTGTCGTCCATCGTGAAGTACTCGTGCGCCCAGCTGACCGAGTCGCCCATGCGGCGCATCTGGCGGGTGATGGTGGAGCCGGACTGGGCCTTCCATTCCCACACCTTGGCGACGAATTCGGCGCGCCCCAGGTCGTGGCGGCTGAGGCCCTGCTGCTGCAACTGGCGCTCGACGACGATCTGGGTGGCGATGCCGGCGTGGTCTGTGCCAGGCACCCACAAAGTGTTGCACCCCCGCATGCGGTGGTAGCGCGTCAACGAGTCCATGATGGTCTGATTGAACGCGTGCCCCATGTGCAGTGTGCCGGTCACGTTGGGCGGCGGCAGCTGGATGGAAAACGACGGCTTGGCGGGGTCCATCGTCGGCGCGTAAACCCCACTTTGTTCCCACAGCGGGCCCCAATGGGCTTCAATGGCGGCGGGTTCGAATGATTTGGCAAGTTCGGTCATGGGGCAACCCGTCACAAGGGTCTCAGGCCAGCAGAGGACCCGCATTGTAGGGGCCTCGATTTGGCGCAAAATGCCCTCCATGGGCGAGCCTTCCTACACGTTGATCACCTCTCGTGGCGCGTTTTTTGACGCCCTGCGCCAGGCTTTTCGCAACCTGCCCTCTCAGGGCGGGCGCCAGGTGTTCCTGAGCGACCTGCACTTCGCCGACTGGCCCTTGAGCGAGCAGGAGGTGGTGGACGCCCTCACCCAATGGGCCCAGCCCTACCGCAGCCTGACGCTGTTGGCCAGCCATTACGACGACATGGCACGGCACCATGCCCGCTGGGTGGCCTGGCGTCAGCGATGGACGCACGTGGTGAGCTGCCGGGCCGCGGACTCGGAACAGGTGGGCGACGTCCCGACGCAGTTGCTGATCCCGGGGCAGCAGGTGATTCGGTTGGTCGACCGTCCAAGCTACCGCGGCTCGGTGTCCACCGCTGAGACCGACCTCGTTCAGGCTCAGGAAGCGCTTGACGCGGTTTTGCAACGCTCCAGCGACGCCTTCCCAGCGACCACCCTGGGCCTTTAGGGGAAGTCCCTTAATCTGAATACAATCGCCGGTTGAGCTCTCGGGCTGCTCAGGCACAGGCCTTTGAGCCCGCCCATCAAAGTCTGGCCCGAGCCGCTGATGCTGTTGGCGTCGAGCTGGTGAATCTTTCCATTTTCCCTAAGGACAAGTATGAAAACGTCGCTCCTGTTGGCTTCCCTCGTTGCTGCCGTGGCCCTGGCTGCCTGCGGCAAGAAACCCGATGACACCGCAGCGGCTGCAGCCGCCGTCAACAATGCTGCTTCGGCGGTCTCGCAAGCCGCCACGGCGACCGCTGCGGCCGCCAGCAGCGAAGCCAACGCCGCAGCCGCTTCGGCCAACGCGGCTGTCGCCAACGCAGTGGCGGGTGCCGCTTCGGCCACGAGCGATGCCGCTTCGGCCGTCAAGAGCGCTGCTGAGGCTGCGTCGAAGTAAGCCCCAGCTGCCACACCGGTTGGCCTGAAAGCTGTGCCAGCTTCAGACGAACCGGTGGTGTGCAAGGCTGTGCGATGGTGAGAGGTGGGCATGCTGCCCCTCTTTTTCCTTTGTAACTGCCCAGCAAAAAGCCGCCCTTGGGCGGCTTTCGTTTGGCGGGGTGGTCTGGCAGGGTGGCCCTGAAGCGGTGACCCGTTCCTGGTGCCCCAACCACTTGCTTGCTCGTCACTCACTGGCTGGCTGAGCGGCTTAAAAGTGCCATGTTGCAGACCCCAATCTCTGATCTGCAACTTGAAAAAGGGGTGGCTGATGGGGCTCGAACCCACGACAACAGGAATCACAATCCTGGACTCTACCAACTGAGCTACAGCCACCGCAGAGCCGTACAGTATAGCGGCTGTCAATGCCGCTTTCCAGCGCGCCCGTGCAGTTTTCGACGATCGGCCGTCACCTGGCTGGACAAGCTGCTCACCCTTGACCACACTGCTGCCCTCCAACCACCACCCCAGGGGTCCGCCGACATGAGCTTTTTCTCGGAATTCAAGGAATTTGCCGTCAAAGGCAATGTGATCGACCTGGCGGTGGGCGTGATCATCGGGGCGGCGTTCGGCAAGATCGTCGACTCCATTGTCAAAGACTTGATCATGCCGGTCGTGGGGCGGGTTCTGGGCGGCTTGGATTTCTCCAATTTTTTCATCATGCTGGCGGACCCGCCCGCCAATTACAAAGGTGCGCTGACCTATGCCGATTTGACCTCCGCCGGCGTGCCCCTGTTCGCTTATGGCAACTTTGTCACGGTGGCCATCAACTTCCTGATCCTGGCGGTCATCATCTTTTTGATGATCAAACAGATCAACCGCCTGAAGAAGCATTCGACCCCGCCGGCCGCGCCGGCGCCCACGCCGGAAGAGGTGGTGCTTTTGCGTGAAATCCGGGACTCGTTGAAGAAGTAACGCTCTGGCCGAGGCTGCTCACCGTGGCGCGTCATTTGTTGTCCTACACGCGGTTGTTTAGGCCCATACTGCGCGACAACAGCACGCCCCGTCATCTGCCAGGCCACCCAGTGATGCGCACTCGTTTCCCATGAGCTCCAACGACTTGCGACTGCCAGCCGCCCTGGACTCGGCACTGAATCAGGTCAAAGCAACCGCCAGCGCGGTCGGGGAACTCGTTGTTCAAAGTTTGGTGGCGCAGTCCACTGGCGCCACCCGAATCGCGGAGCGCGATCTCCTCGTCAACGCCAGCCTGGAGCTCAAGCGCCAGGCCAGCCGGTTCCAGGCGCAGTTCAACGACCGGCTCCACGAGTTGGTGTCCAAAGAAGCCATGCCACGGCAAGAGGCGTTTGCCAAGACCGGCAGCGACTGGCAGTCGCTCAGCCTGGTGGACGACGATCAGGTTGAAGAACAGGTTTTTGCCAACCGCATCGGGCAGCAAATCGCCCATGCCTGTGAGGTGGAACTACGTGAGCTGGCGCCCTACATGGGCTCGGTGCTCAACATCGGGCGGGCCGACGAAAGCCGCAATCCTTTGCGGCCCAGCAACATCGGTGAGTCGCTCTACAGCGCCATCTCGGTGCTGACCGACGACCGCGAGCTGCGCAAAACGCTGTCACGCGAGCTGGGCCGGGCGATGTCCGAGGCCATGGGCGAGTGTTACAAGACCGTGCGCCAGGAGTTCCAAGGGCGTGGCGTGCAGCCGGTCAGTTTCGCGGTGCGCACCGTGGAGGGCCCTGGCACGCACCTGGACAGCCAGCACGCCACGTCTCACGACCGGCTGCCACGGGATGTGGGCCAGTCGACCCAGAGCGGCCACGGCTTCGCCAGTTCCTCGCACCACGATGCCATGGAGACCGGCGGTGGCTGGGGACGCGGCACCGGTTCGGGAACAGGCGCCGCCGATGGTGGTCCGCGCACGGGGCACGGCGTGCCTCCCCACAGCGCCCATGCGCCCTATCGCCACAGTGCTTACGACAGCGGTGCCATGGGCGCAGCGGACAGCGGGGGGGCGTCGAATGCCCAGTTGATGACGCTGTTGCGGCGGCTGACCTACCTGGCCAGCCAGCCGATGCCGTTTGACGACCAACCGACCCTCGCTTCGGCCGATGGCTTGGGCCCTCAAGGTCTGGCAGGCGGCGGACGGCGCAGCGGGCCAGCGGGCGCGCGGGACAGTGCGCTGTCGGCGTTTGAAGGGGCGGCGAACCACCAGGCAGGCTTGACCGGTTTGATGGCCGTCAACCTGATTCGCACCCACCGCGAAGAGTTGATCCAGGCCTCGAGCGGCAAACTCGATCACATGGTGATCGACGTGGTCGGCAGCCTGTTCGACCAGATCCTCTCGGACCAGAAGGTGCCACCGCAAATGGCGCGTCAGATCGCCCGGCTGCAGCTGCCGGTGCTGCGTGTGGCCCTGAACGACAACACTTTTTTCTCTTCGCGCAAACACCCGGTGCGCCGCTTCGTCAACCGCATCGGCTCGCTGGCTTGTGCGTTCGACGAGTTCGATGAAGGGCCCGGCGCGCAGTTGCTGGTGCGGGTGCGCGAGCTGGTGCAAGAGATCGTGGACGGCGATTTCGACCAGGTCGAGCTGTTCAGCCAAAAACTGGGGGACCTCGAGTCTTTCATCCTCCAACAACCGGACGGCCCTGACGCCGTCAGTGGAACAGCTCAATTGCTGGCCAGCAAGGAATCCGAATTGCGGGTTCAGCAGCGCTACATGCAGCAGCTGCAGCTGTCGCTCAAGGCAGTCGACATTCCCGCCTACCTGCGAGATTTCCTGTCGCAGGTGTGGAGCCAGGCACTGGTGCTGGCCTTCCGCCGCGGCGGCGCGGCCGATCCGCTGACCCAACAGATGCGGCGCACCGGACGCGACGTCATCATGAGCGTGCAGCCCAAAGGCTCACCCACCCTGCGCAAGAAATTTCTGATGCAGCTGCCAGGGCTGATGAAGGACCTGAAGGAAGGCATGCGGCTGATCGGCTGGCCCGAGGCCGCGCACGATGCTTTCTTTGGCGATCTGCTGCCTTCGCATGCCGAGTCGTTGAAACGGGCGCCGCTGACGGAGCTCGACCAGAACATGCTCATCCACGAGCTGGACGCGATCTTCAACGCGCCCATCCCAGGCGTGGACGGCAGCTGGCGGGGCGAGCCTTTGCCGGTGCTGCCAGCCAACGAGGTGGAGCGCCGGTTCACCCCGGAAGAGGCCAAGAGCGTAGGCCTGGTGGAGGAAAGCGCCGTCGATTGGAACGGCGAGATCGACATCGATTTGAGTGCCGACGAACCGGCCGTAGCCGCCCCTTATGAACTGCCTGAGGCGTTGCGGGGGGAGACGGGGGAGACCCTGGACCTCGACCTAGACGTGGGCGAAGCCACGGGCAGCGGCTTGGACATCGACCTGAGCATCACCGAGCCTGCCGCGCCCACACGCGGCAGCGATTTGATCAACCACATTCAACTGGGCTATGCGTACCAGATGCACCTGCACGACAACTGGCAGAAGGTGCGCTTGAGTTTTGTGAGCCCCGGTCGTTCGTTCTTCGTTTTCACCCACGGGCGACTGCACCAGGAAACCATCTCCCTGACCTCCCGGATGCTGGCGCGGATGTGCGAGTCGGGGCGGATGCGGGCGGTGGAGAGTGCATTCCTGCTGGAGCGGGCCACGGCCCGCGCTCGCAAGCAGCTGGCGGCGCTGCGTTCGTCCAAGCCGTCAAAGCATTGAGCGAGGCCGAGCCAGCGCCCCTGCCCTGATCTCACCCGGCACGCACGCATCGGCGCAACGGACGGTCGGGTCAGCTGTCCGGCCAGAAGTCGGTTGGCCCACTGACCCTCACGGGGTCAGCAGGCGACGGGCCCAGCGCAGGGCCGCCTGCAGGCTGGCCGGGTTGGCACGGCCGCTGCCGGCCAAGTCAAAAGCGGTGCCATGGTCAGGACTGGTGCGCACGAATGGCAGGCCCAGCGTGATGTTCACGCCTTCGTCCAAGCCCAGGTATTTGACGGGGATCAACCCGTGGTCGTGGGTCATGGCCACGACCACATCGAACTCTCCGGGATGGTCGGCACTGTTGCGGGCGCGCATGAAGACAGTGTCGGGGGCGTACGGCCCGCGCGCATCGATGCCCTCGGCCCGCGCCGCTTGAACCGCGGGCGCGATGATGTGGATTTCTTCGTCTCCGAAAGCGCCGGCCTCGCCCGCGTGGGGGTTCAGCCCGGCCACGGCAATGCGGGGTGCCGGTTGACCCCAGGCGGTGGCCGCACGGTGGGCGATGCGCACCGTCTCCAGCACGGCGTCGAAGGTGACTGCGTCCAGCGCCTGGCGCAACGACAGGTGAACCGTCACCAGCACCACCTTGAGGGCCTCGTTGGCCAGCATCATGCGCACCGGCGGCGGTACCGCCCTGCCCTGGCCGGCGCAGGCCTGCAACAGCTCGGTGTGGCCTGGAAAGCGCACCCCGCCCAGGGCCATCGCTTCCTTGTTCAAGGGCGCGGTGACCAAGCCGGCAACCTGGCCCTGCAATGCCCAGGCGGCGGCTTGTGCTACGCACGCCGCCGCCGCCGCACCCGCTTGGGCATGGACCTGGCCCAGCGAGCAGTCGATCAGCCCAGCTGGCAATCCCTGGGGTGGCAACACGGGAAGGCAGCCCGGCGGCACCTGCCACAGCCCAGACGGGTCGTCGAGTTCCGCCACGGGCAACGACTGCCCGGTCAGGGTCACCGCCCGGCGCATCACCGCCACATCGCCGACCACCAGGCAGTTGGCCATCGACACGCCCGTGCCAGGCCGGAAAAGCATGGCAATCAGCTCAGGGCCGATGCCGCACGGGTCGCCCATGGTCAACGCCAAAGGAAGCGTTGCCCCAGCGTGGGTCGTGGTGAGGCTCATGCGGGGTTGTCCACGTCAATGAATTCATGCGACAGCCCCCAGGTCTGGGCCACGTGGGCCGCCAGCGCCGGTGCGCCATAGCGCTCGGTGGCATGGTGACCGGCGGCCAGGAAAGCCACGCCGGTTTCACGGGCCAGGTGGGCTTGGGGCTCGGAAATTTCACCGGTGATGAACGCGTCGGCCCCGGCGGCAATGGCGCCTTCGAAATAGCTCTGCGCGCCCCCGGTGCACCAGGCCACGCGACGCAGCAGCCGGCCGTCGCCTGGCACGCAGACCACGGCGCGACGGGTCAGCGTCTCGGTGCGCTGGACCAATGCGTCCAGCGTCCACAGCTCGGGGGTGGGGGCGGCGAAGCCCAGGCGCTGCTCTCCGAACTGCGCATCGGCCTGCAGGCCCAAGCCTTGCCCCAGTTGGGCGTTGTTGCCCCATTGCGGATGAGCGTCCAGCGGCAAATGGTACGCCAGCAAATTCACCTGGTGTGCCATCAAGCGCTCGACGCGGCGTTTGAGCCAGCCGGTGAGACGGCCATCCTGGCCCCGCCAGAACAGGCCGTGGTGCACCAGGATGAGGTCGGCGCCGACGTCAATCGCCGCGTCGATCAACGCCAGGCTTGCCGTGACGCCAGAAACGATCTTGTGAACTTCGGCCTTGCCCTCAACTTGCAAACCGTTCGGCCCATAATCGCGAAAATTATCAATCTCTAACAGCTTGGCAAGGTAGGACGTGAGGTCTGATTGCTGGGCCATGGACTCTTTCTGATGCGCAAGACTTGGTTGATTTTCTCGCAAGCGGTGACCGTGGCGGTCGCCGTGCTGTTCACGGTGTCCACCCTCAAGCCGGAGTGGTTGCAACGCGGTGGCCGCCGGCCAGATGTGGTTTCGATTGTGACCGCCGACGAAAAAGCCCTGCGTGCCAGTTCGGCGGGCAGCAGCTTCAGCGCGGCGTCCAAGCGGGCTGCGCCGGCGGTGGTGAGCATCACGGCCAGCAAAACGCCTCCCCGGCACCCAGCCTTGAATCCGAACGACCCTTGGTTCCAGTTCTTTTTTGGCGAGGGAGGCCAACAGCAGAACGATCAGCCGCAAGTGGGTTTGGGCTCAGGCGTCGTGGTGTCTGCCGAGGGCTATTTGCTGACGAACAACCACGTCATCGCAGGCGCGGACGACATCGAAGTGCAGCTCAACGACGGGCGCAAGGCGCAAGCCAAGCTGGTGGGCACCGACCCGGACACCGATGTGGCGGTGCTGAAAATCGAACTCGACAAGCTGCCCGTGATCACCTTCGGCAACACCGACCATGTGGAGGTGGGCGACGTGGTGCTGGCCATTGGCAACCCGTTTGGCGTCGGGCAGACCGTGACCTCGGGCATCGTCAGCGCGTTGGGCCGGAATCAGCTGGGCATCAACACGTTCGAGAACTTCATCCAGACCGATGCCGCCATCAACCCAGGCAACTCCGGGGGGGCGCTGGTGGATGTGCAGGGTCACTTGCTGGGCATCAACACGGCCATCTACTCGCGCAGCGGGGGCAGCATGGGCATCGGCTTCGCCATTCCGGTCAACAGCGCCAAGCAGGTGATGGAAAGCTTGATTCAAAACGGCGAGGTTCAGCGGGGATGGATCGGCGTAGAGCCTCGTGATTTGACGGCTGCCATGGCGCAGACCTTTGATCTGCCGGTCAAGGAAGGGGTGCTGATCACGGGGGTGCTGCAAAGTGGGCCAGCGGCGCAGGGCGGCCTTCGGCCCGGCGATGTGGTCGTCCAGATCAATGAGGTGCCGATCCGCAACACGATTCAGTTGCTCAATGCGGTGGCTGAATTGAAGCCTCGCAGTGAGGTGCCGATTCGGGTGCAGCGGGGGAGTCGGACGGTGGATTTGACGGTGCGGGTGGCGCAGAGACCCAAGCCGACGGTGGTGCGGCAGTGATTTGACTGAGTGGCCGCATGTGCATCTGCATCTGCATGGGCTGAGGCTTGCTGTTCAGCTGCTTGTGATGTGCCTGCATGTCGGGACTGCCCCCGACGGGGCACCCACTTTTTGCGTCGCCAAAAAGTAGGCAAAAAGCGACCCCCGACGGCCCTGCCCCTCGCTGCGCGAGGGGACGCTGCGGTGCTCGCGGGCCAAGGGCCGGGGACCCCCAACTCGCCCTGCGGGCTCAAACAGGGGTCCCCGGTCGGCTTCGCCGCAACCCTTGTCCCGCTGCGCTCCTCACCAAGGCCTAACGGGGGATCCTGAACATCGGCTCGGCTCGCTGCGCATCGCCCTCGTGCGGGCCGAACGGCGTCACGCGGTCGGAGGGTCCTTGAGCGGCTCATCCTCGGAAGGAGCGGGTTTCACCAGCCAGCCGGCGGCGACGATGCCGACTTCGTAGAGCAGGCACATGGGCACGGCCAGGGCCAGCTGGGAGATCACGTCAGGCGGGGTGACGATGGCAGCGATCACGAAGGCAAGCACGATGAAGTAGCCGCGGAATGCGCGCAGCTTTTCGATGGTGACCAGGCCCACGCGCACCAGCAGGATCACCACGATGGGCACCTGAAAGGCAAGGCCGAAAGCGATGTACAGGCCCAGAATGGTCTCAACATAGGAGGCCACGTCTGGTGTGGCGGCCACGGAGTCGGGGGTGAACTTTTGAATGAAGGCGAACATGCCGTCGAGCACGAAGAACTGGACGAAACCGATGCCAATGTAGGCCAGCAAACTGCCGAAAAAGATCAACGGCAAGGCAAAGCGTTTTTCGTGGTTGTACAAGCCCGGGGCGATGAACGCCCAGGCCTGGTAGATCAGCCAAGGCAGCGCCACCAGCACCGACGCCATCAACAAGACCTTGAGCGGCACCAACACCGGCGACAACACGCCAATTGCGATCAGGCGGGCATCGGGCGGCATGTGGGCACGGATGGGCATGGCCAGCCAATCGATCAGCACACTGGGACCTGGCCACAAAGCGAGCACGATTACCGCCACGGCCAGGCCATAGACCGCATGCAACAAGCGGTCACGCAGCTCAACCAGGTGGGCCACGAATGGCTGTTCGGGGCTTTCCAGCTCCTCGGGGGTGCTCATGACGACGGTGGGCGGGTGGGCCGAAAGCGCGCCACACGGGCCGCACCCGACTGGGCCTTGGCGCGCACACCGTGGCGCTGCTTGTACCACTGGGGCATGGCGGCACGCTTGAGCCGCCACCGCTTGCGGGGATGCTGGTAATGGGGCACGGGCTCATCGCCGTCGTGCTGGCCGCTGTTGGGGGGCAAGATGGATTGGGCCCACACCTCGTCCATGGCGTGGCTGGCTTCTTTCATCTGGTGGGACATGGTCTGCTCCACACCGCGGGCGGCGTCTTCAAACTGGCCCTTCATCTTTTTCAGTTCTTCCAGCTCGATCGTGCGGTTGACCTCGGCCTTCACGTCGGCCACGTAGCGCTGGGCCTTGCCCAGCAAGTGGCCCACCGTGCGGGCCACCCGGGGCAGCCGTTCAGGGCCGATGACGATCAGGGCCACCGCACCGATCAAGGCCAGTTTGTCGAAGCCGAAGTCAATCATGGCTGAGCGCCCGCGGGGGCACCCGAGCCGCCGCAGCTCGAAGGCATTGCCAAGAAACGCGCATCAATGCTTGGTTTTCGCATCCACGTCCACCACCTGCGGGTCGGCGGTCTTGGCCGTGGTGACTTGCGCGGGCGGAACCTCGGCAGAGGTGTTGCCGTCTTTCAGACCGTCTTTGAAACCCTTGACGGCGCCGCCCAAGTCTGAACCCATGTTCTTGAGTTTTTTGGTGCCGAAAATCAGCACCACGATCACCAGCACGATCAACCAATGCCACAAACTGAGTGAGCCCATGAAACGTCTCCTAAGGAATGAGGGGATTTTAGGGGAAGGGCCCGAATTGGCCTAACCCCGTGCCCATGGCCGGGGCCCGCCCATCACATGCAGGTGCAGGTGAGGCACTTCCTGGGCGCCATCGTGGCCGGAATTGACCACACAACGAAAGCCGTTCAACGCGCCTTGCTGGCGCGCCAGTGCAGGCGCCAGCGCCAGCATGTGGCCCAGCCAGGCTTGGTCTTGCGCCGTCACGTCATACAGCGAGACCACGTGCTTCTTGGGCACAATCAAAAAATGCACCGGCGCCCATGGGGCAATGTCATGAAAGGCCAGCACGTGGTCATCTTCATGGACCTTGCGGCTGGGAATCTGCCCCTGCACGATTTTGCAGAAAACGCAGTCGGGATCGTGTTGTTCGCTCATGGGGAGGCGGGAGAGGATGGGGAGGGCACAGAGGATGCCAGGGTTGCAGACATCACGCTGACGCGGCCCGGCAAGGGCTTGCCCTCACTGAGGTATGCAAACCCCCGGACCAGCCGGAACACAAACCACCCCAGGCCACCCAGGAAGAACACCAACCCCAAGTAATGCCACCACACGCTCAAGAAGCCCACCACCAGCCAGACCAGGCTGCGCCAAAACATTTGCCGCTGCGAACGGAAATGGCTTTCGAACGGCGTACCGGCCACTTCACTCCGCTTGAGGTGGTTGATCACCACGGCGCCCACCGCCGACAGCCCGGCCGTCAGGGGTGCCAACGCCAGCAGCACGTAAAGGATCCAAGTGATCTGGCGCCAGTCAGAAAGCTGGCGTTGTTGGGCCTCGGCCCGGCTGGGAAGGTCGCGGCGCACGGAGTCAGCCAGCCGAGGGGCTGGAAGCGTCTGCGCTGCCGCGCTGGGCTTTTTCCACCAGCCCCGACAAGCCTTCGCGCCGCGCCAGCTCGTTGAGCACATCGGCTGGCTGCAAGCCGAAATGCGACAGCACGAGCAGGCTGTGGAACCACAGGTCAGCGACCTCGTAGACCACCTTGTCCGGCTCCCCGTCTTTGGCGGCCATCACCGTCTCGGTGGCCTCTTCGCCGACCTTCTTCAAAATGGCGTCCAGGCCTTTGTCGAACAGCCGCGCCACGTAACTGTGCTGCGGATCGGACAGCTTGCGCTGCTCGATCACCTGCGCCAGGCGGGCCAGTACGTCTTCGGACAGCGGGGGAGAGCTGCTGCTCATTGGTAGATGTGCTCCGGATCTTTCAGGATGGGGTCGGTGGTTTGCCAGCATCCATCGTTGTACCGCTTAAAAAAGCAGCTGTGTCGCCCGGTGTGGCAAGCGATTCCAGGATCGTGACCGAGTTGCGTGACTTTGAGCAGCACCACGTCGTTGTCGCAATCCAGGCGAATTTCATGCACCTTTTGCAGGTGCCCGGATTCCTCCCCCTTGTGCCACAGACGCTGGCGCGACCGGCTCCAATACACCGCTTCGCCGCGCTCGACGGTCAACGCCAGCGCTTCCCGGTTCATGAAGGCGAACATCAGCACGTCGTTGCTGCCGACTTCCTGGGCGATGACCGGCACCAGGCCGTTCGCATCCCAGGTCACTTCGTCCAGCCAGTCGGGGGGTGTCGTGGTCGTCATCGTCAACTCAGTTTACGGCAGGGGGTGGGCTGGAAACGCTTGGCGGGCAGCAGGTGGGCCCCGTGTGGCCGCACTCCTGGGCCAGCCAATCCAGCACCGGCAAGGTGCCGGGCAGCACCGGCTCCACGGCCACGGGCAGGCTTTGCCAGGCCATGCGCTGCTGTTCGCGCATCTGCAATGCGCCCTGCCAAGCCCAGACCTTGCAAAAATGCAGCCGCACGCGGGCATGCGGATAGTCCATCAGCCCGATCTTCCAGACGCTGGTGGTGTCGGTGGCGATGACGATGCCCAACTCTTCTTGAAGCTCGCGGCGCAAGGCATCGACGACCTCTTCGCCCGGCTCCACTTTGCCGCCGGGAAACTCCCAAAAACCCGCATAAACCTTGCCCTCCGGACGGGAGGTGAGCAAAAAGCGGCCCCCGGCATCGATCAACACGCCCACGGCCACGTCGACCGGCACGCGGTCGGTGTCTGCGGAGGAGGAAGCCGACGGAAACTCGGTGGGCGTGGTGGTCATGGCATCACACCGGCCGTTGTAGCCCGTCGGACGCTGTGGTCCTTGGCAAACTGAAACGCCACCCGTCCCGAGCGCGAACCGCGCTCCAGTGCCCAGATCAACGCGGGTTGCCTGGCCGCCTCGATGTGCGCCGGTGCCAGGCCAAAATGGCTGAGCCATTGCCCCACGATGGCCAGGTACTCATCTTGGCTGAAAGGGTAGAAACTGATCCACAGCCCAAAGCGTTCACTGAGCGAGATCTTTTCCTCCACCACCTCGCCCGGGTGGATTTCACCGTCGTCGGTGGTGCGGTAGCTGAGGTTGTCGCTCATGTGCTCCGGAAGCAGGTGGCGGCGGTTGCTGGTGGCGCAGATCAGCACGTTTTCGGACGCCTCTGACACCGAGCCATCCAAGATCGATTTCAACGCCTTGTAACCTGGCTCACCGTCTTCGAAACTCAGGTCGTCGCAAGACACCAAAAAGCGTTCCGGCCGCTGCGCCACCAGGTCGACGAGGTCGGGCAGGTCGACCAAATCGCTTTTGTCGACCTCGATCAGACGCAGACCTTGCGGCGCAAATTCGTTCAAGCACGCTTTGATGAGCGAACTTTTGCCAGTACCGCGGGCGCCGGTCAGCAAGACGTTGTTGGCCGGCTGCCTGGCAACGAACTGGGCGGTGTTGGCGAACAGCCGCTCCTTCTGGGGGCCGATCTCGATCAACTGTGCCAAGCGCATGCTGGAGACCTGGCGCACGGGCACCAACTGGCGGGAGCTGCCGTTGCGGCGGTAGCGAAAGGCAATGGAGGCTGACCAGTCGGGTGCGGTGAGGGTCTGGGGCAGCACCGCCTCCAGGCGCTGCAGCACGTTTTCGGCGCGTTGCAGCAAGGCGGCCAGCGAAGCGCGCAGCGGATCGTCCATGGGTGCGAAGGTGAAAAAACAGGAGGGTTGAAGTGTACGGGGCGGGCGTCAGGCCCCCATGAGAGGGGTGCTCGACACGCCAGCGGCCGTGGGGAAGGCCGCTAAGATTCCGAACGCCCCAGCGGGTGTCACCGTTCACAAACCACCTTGCGAAAACTGGCGGATGGATCGGTTTTTTGCAGATGGCCCCGCACCTGTGCGTTCCGACAATGGGCAGCAATTTCGTACCCACTTCGCTTTGCGGCCAGGCCCCCTGCCCTTTGCGAACACTCACCAGCTTTCTATGTCTTTCGTCTGCAGTCTCCGCCGCTTCTTCTTTGAAGGCCGAAGTCACCCCCATGGGGTTGGACATGCGCGCCATCCGGCGTTGATACCGGTGAGATGTGCATGACGACGTCGGCAAGCGCCAAGCGGTCTAGCCAACGGCCACGACCACCGCCGCAGCAACGTGGCAACGCCTTGATCTACGCCTTGTTGGCCCTGACCATCGTCGGCATGGCCATGGCCGGGTACATGAGCAACCAACAGCTGGCGTACAAAACCCGAATCGGCCAGGCCGAAGCGACGGTGTTGGAAACGCTTCGCAATGCGACCAACACTGCCATTTCTGCCAACATGACAGCCCTCGTCAGTGGGCTGCCGTTCACGGTCAATGGGCGGACCGTGGAGGTTGCTGGATCCGCCACTGAACCTGTTTGGACATTGGACACAGAAGACCTGCGCCTGATGGGCTATTTGCCCAGTGGATGGACGACCACCACGTCCAACGTGAATGGCGTGGGCTACCGCATCGTTCTTCGCCGCTCGCCCAGCGCTTGCACGCCCGCTTTGTTCAACTGTGACGTGGATGGCGTGGTGGTGCTGGACGGGCCGATCTTGGTGCCCGGCACCATGCAGACGGAGGGGGTGGTGATTGGGCCGATCTTGACCCAGCTGGGTGCCGACGGGGCTGTCTCTTTGCCTGCCAGCCCAGGCCCCCCGCCCACCACGCCTGCCGTTTTGCGAGGCTTCAACGACACCTGGACGGACCTGAACCCTGTGGCAACCACTCCCGCAGGCGTGGTCGGCGTCAGGGTCGGGACGAGGTCCAGTGCATGGGCAAGCTTCGTTCGCATCGGTGACACGCGAGATCCAAATTTGGCAGGCAACTTGACCGTGGCCCGCCGCCTTGACGTGGGCGACACGGCAAACTTTCGTGGCACTGCAACGTTTCAAGCGCCGATCACGGCCAATGCGCCACTCTCGCTGGCGAACGCACCGCTCAACGTTCTGCGGGCCGATGGCGAAACCTGCGTGCGGGCCGAACCGGGGGGCCGGCTCTCCGTCAGCTGCACGGGGGTGGTAGACGCGGTCACTGGCAACTTTGCCGTCGGCACGTTCACGACACAGGTCAATACAAACACCATCCAAGTCAGCCCTGGTGATTTTTTGATTCGAAGTGGGTCTACCGGCACCCTGGTCCGAGTGACGGATGCCGGTGACATGGAGCTGGGTGGCGGATTGACGGCCACCCGCACCGTGGCTGCGCCTAACCTGCGCTTGAACGCGCCGGTGCGCGAGAACGACAGCTGCTTGCCGACCACCATTGCGGCTCTTGAGGGAGGCGGATTGGCAGTCTGCTCACCGAGTGGCGTTTACCGAGGAATAATGCGTTACGGGATGGCTGGAACGGCTTGTGCAGTTGTTGGAGGTATTGGCGTAGATAACGACAACGGTGGAGGTTTGATTTGTCGCGGAGGGGTTTGGGTACCAGTCAATGAGCTGAGCAGCAATTTCACATTGATGGCCACGACAACGGTTTTAAACGATGACATTGTCTTGATGCCAAACTGCCGAAACACGGCCCCCTCACAACCCTTGCTTTTCTTGCTGCCGACCAACGAAATGACAACTGGTGACAGCTTCTACCGCAGTGCCGTTGTGAGTCCCGATTTACTGCGGACGTCCAATGCAACGGGATACGCACAAGGAGGAGGCTGGAGGGTATCTTTGACAGACGCCGCAGGCAATGTATTGGAAAGAACGAATGCGATAGCAATGACATACTGCTATTATTCATAAAAAGTTAGGACTTCAATGAAAAAAAGTCGGATATTATTCATTAATATAGCTACAGCCTGCATCTTCATCTCTGGCTGTGGCGGAGGCGGCGACGATTCCAGCCCCTCCAACGCCAGTCCGGCTCCGACCACGAATGCACCCACAGTTTTCCTCCCAACTGTCAGCGTTTCGCCGGCCACATATTCTGATCAAGACCTTCTACAAGCTTTCGCGCGCGTAAACGAAATTAGAAAGCAAACGGGCCTTGGTCTGATTGCACAAAATAATCAGCTTGATCTGGCTGCTCAACGGCATACAAACTACCTTGTTGCGAAACAGGGCTTAGATCATTTTGAGCGAGCCGATTTGCCTTATTTTAGTGGCGTCACCTGGACGGACCGTGCAAATGCAGCCGGATATACCGGCGGAATTATTGACGAAGTTGCGCTAATTAGACCGGTTCTCGGAGCGCAAGCAGTCAACGACTTCATGTCTACGGCATACCACAGAATTCCGTTTTTAAATCATGCAAATTTCGACATTGGCATGGGAGCAAAACCGTCTGAGTCAATAACTATAGCTGGAAAATATTTTGTCTTAAATTTTGGCTATTCTGCGTATCGTCGCCAGGGAGCTCCTAATACCCCTTACGTCGTTTGGCCCATTCCCGGAGCGGTTACAGACAGAGTCGAACAAGAGCCTGAGTCACCCTCACCCAGAGGAGCCGGCTACGCAGTTTCAATACATGTGGATCCCGGCAAAAGCCTCATGGTGCAAAGTTTTGAACTTAGGGAAAACGGCAACGTGGTTCCAAGCTATTCTTTAAATTCGAGAAACGACCCTAATCTAGCAGGTACTGGTTACGTCGCAATTCTATCTCCAATTTTAAAGCTAAAAAATGCAACAATTTACACCGCAAATTTTAAAGGTCTTTTAGACAACCAACCGTTGGTTGCTGAATGGTCTTTTTCGACTCCGTAGTTTATCCAAAAATATCAAATGGCCTCAAAGAGAATTGCATTTGTTTTCCTGTTGTTCTTTGGACTTTCAGTTCATGGTCAATCTGATTCAGTGACAAGCCGACGGACGCCAGATGTAACTCGTTTACCGCCAGTGACAGGTCTTACTGCATTGACGCAGGGACACCGTTTGGATGGAGCAGCCGGGCACGTAGGAATGCCCAACGAGTTTTGCTCACGTCCCTACCTTAATCAAACGGGGGTGGTTGTAGGCGTTATGTTGTATGGGCCTGTTTACGGCAATACCATTCTTTACGTTGTTCAAAATCCTGCTCAGTCCATGGTATGGACGGCGTCTGCGAGGGTGAACAACTCGACTTCCTCACAAGGATTTGTGGCGCCTGGAGGCCTTTTTTGCGTTTTGACCGATACCCATGACGGCGTCGGCAGGTTTGAAGTCACTGTGTTCAAAGCGGATGCTCAACCCTCAGAGTACCCACAAATTCAGATGTGGACCGACCAAGCCATCGGCACCTGCACTGAAGCATTGATTCAGGTCGGTCAAGACGAAACCCTCACGTCGTACGTTGAAAGGCCGGTCATTCGCCGCGTGTACAGTACGACCACAGGCAGTCGAAGGGCCGATGAGTATTACTTTGACGGCACCAATGGGCGCACCCAGGCCGCTGTCAATCCTGCAGGCAACGCCTGTTCGACGTGACCGTGACGCTCCGCCAGGGGCTGACAACAGCGGTCCAACGAAAGCCGACCTCAGACAACCATGACCCGGTCACCGGCCACGGCATAAAGTGCATGCCCCGGTCTCGCGGTCACGGCGTGCATGCCGGTGAACGCGCCAAACGACGGCAGCACCAAAACGTTACCGCGTTCGTGGAAGCACGGCAGACGCAGTTGGTCACGGCCCCGGCCGTGAACATGCACGCAAGGGTGCTCGTGCCCTGCCAGGCACAGCGCTGCTTCTTCCGGCGCAGCGCTCGGGTGGTGCAGGAGTGTCAATCCCTCGCAAAACCACGGCTCGTCCACCGGCGTGACACCCCAAGACCCAGGAGGGTCGCCGGCGTGCTGGTCGTGGTTGCCGCGGACCAACACCAAAGACAGCGCGGCATGACTTGATTGATGGCGCCATTGCAAAAAAGCAGCCTGCGTCGGTGGGTCGTGGGCGTCCGCCGCATGCAGGAAGTCGCCCAAGAACACCACCCGTTGAACCTGCCAGCGGACCACCAACGTGGCCAAAGTCTGAAGGCTTTCAACGTTCGTGGCTTGGGGCACGGGAACGCCCAGTCGACAGAATGTGGCGGCCTTGCCCAGGTGCATGTCGGCCACCAGCAAGGTGTGGCTGTCTGGAAGGAACACGGCTTTTTCAGGCAGCAGGCACAGGCGCTGGCCGGCTCGCTCTAGGGTGAGGATCATCCGGATGCGGGTAAGGCGGTGACAAGGGGTTGCAGGGGCGAAGGCGGTGAGCGATGGGCCGACCCGCCGAGGGTCGCTGATCCCAATCGCTGACGCCATTCAACCACCAATGGTGCAGACGGTCTGGCATCGACTGGCGATGTCATGGTCACCGTAAGCTCATTGGCCTTCGGCGTTGCTTCGAGAAGGTCTTCTTTCGCCCTCTTCCCTCTGTGGCTCAGCACGCCTGCTCGTTGCCATGCCACCCGCTTGGCTCGCCAGCGCGCTCACTCACCCGCTTCGTTGGCTCAACTTCCGTCCCCTGCGCGGCGCTTGGCGTGAGCCGCAGCGGCAACAGGCTCGACAGATTCGACGCTGAAACTCCGTCAAATCAAGGGCACAACCTCAGCAACGCCGCGTCCAAATGCTCTGTGGGGCTGCGCTTGAAGCCGGAGCGTGCAAACCGCTGCAACCGACCCACCGCGAAGGCGGTAAGGATGGCGGCGTGGACGTTGGCGTCAACGGTGGGCGTCGTCGAGCCGGCGGTGTCGGCGGCGCTGCGCAGGGCTTGGCGCAGTTGCGACTCGAGGCGGTCGAAGAACTGGTTCATGCGGGTCAGCAGGCGGTCGTTCTCGAACACGAGGGCGTCGCCGACCATGACGCGGGTCATGCCAGGGTTGCGCTCGGAAAACTGCATCAGCATGGACAGCATCTGGCGCGCTTGCGCGGGGCCGTTGGCCTCGCGTTCTTGGATCTGATTGGCCAAGGTGAACACGCTTTGCTCGATGAACTCGATCAGGCCTTCGAACATCTGGGCCTTGCTGGCGAAGTGGCGGTACAGGGCCGCTTCACTCACGCCAAGGCGCGCGGCCAGGGCCGCGGTGGTCACGCGTTCGGCCCCGGGCTGCTGCAGCATGGTGGCCAGGGTTTCGAGAATCTGCACCCGGCGTTCGCCAGGCTTGGGGCGCTTGCGTCCTGCGGCCGCCGGCTCACCAGCGGTGGCGGAGACAGTGGCCATGTCCGCCACAGCCAAGGCGGCAGGCGTCGCACTGAGCACGGTGACAGGAAGAGAAATGTCGCTGGAAGGCAAGGAAGATGTCATCTCGGAGGACCACAAAAAACACGCAGACTGCGGAGTCGTTTGATTCTGGCACACACGTACTGGGGCCTACCGCCGTGGTGATCACTGACTTTGCGTGTGTTTTCCACAGGAACGCCGTGCGCGTGAATGGGGGACGGAGACCGGCGCAGGTAACGCTGCATCCAGGCCGTGCGCAACCCGACCCGGCGAGCCTCCTGCTGGTGCGCCAAGGTGTCTTCGACAAGCACACAGCGCGAGGCAGGCACCCCCAGCCGTGCGACCAAGGCGCGGAACATGCGGGCGTCAGGCTTGGGGCGCAGGTGGCCGAACATTGTCATGTCCTCGATGCAGACGATGCCGTCAAAACAGTCGGTCAGGCGCAAGGTGTGCAGCACCCTCAGCGCATAGCCGCGCGGCGCGTTGGTCAGGATGAACTTGCGGCCTGGCAGGCGTTGCAACGCATGGCGGTCGGGCCGGCTCATTCGCAAACGCTGTTCGAGCTCGGGCAGGTGGTGGGTGGCCTCGAGAAAATGCGAGGCCTGCACGCCGTGGTGTTTGACCAGGCCGAGCAGCGTGGCACCGTAGCGGCGCCAGTAGTGGGTGCGCAAGGCGCCTGCCTCTTCTGGCGTCATCTGCAGGTGCTGCACGATGTAGTCGGTCATGGCGTCGCTGAGGTGCGGGAACGCCGCGTGGGCGGCGTCGTGCAGGGTGTTGTCCAGGTCGAACAGCCACACCGGGTCGGGTCGGCTCTGGCCGGCCCGACTCAGGGCTTTGGCTCGGGCGGTTCGACGCGCGCGGTCAATGGCCACCGACCGCCACCCCTGCCCTGGTGCAGCTCATTCAAAATGGCCCTGGCGCAGCCATTTGGTGGCAACCCACTTCTCGCCCTTGAGCACCGGGGCACCGCCATGCAGGGTGCGGGTGGACGGTTCAGGACGGTCGTAACTGAAGAAGACGGCATTGCCCTGGATCGCTTGCACTTCCAGGCCGACGTCGGGAAAGGTGGTGGCCCCGCCGCAGGTCGGCGTGTTGAGGTAGGTGACCAGGGTGCCGACCCGCTGGCCGCCGCGCTTGAGGATGGCTTGCGTGCCGGAATGGTTCGGATCGAAGTAGTCGTAGTGGGGCCGGTACTCGGCGCCCGGGCCATAACGCAGAATTTGCAAGCCCTCGCCGTGATCGAGTGGCCAGTTCAACAGCGCCGCCACGCGGGCCTCGAAACGCTTGCAGACATCGTTTTCACCCCGCATGAAGAACATGCCTTGGCTGGTGCGCGATTCGTTGACCTCGCTGCCGCCGGTGTCCACCTTCACGGTTTCAGAGCGCGACAGGCGCGGTGCGGCCGCCTCCCGCAAACCGGCGCACTCTTCCGCACTCAGCAAATTGCCGAAGACAATCACACGCGGCGATGCCATGACGGTCAGGATTTGCACCTCCCGGTCGCCGGCCCACACGCTGGTGGCCCCCGAGTCGATCTTCGGTTCGGGCAGGCCGGGGGTGTAAGCGCCCGCAGCGGCCGCCGCAGGGACGGCGGGTACAGGATCCTTCAGCAAGACCAGGGTGCGCGACAACGCCACACGTGCGCTGGATTCGGTCCAGCCGCTTTGCAGCATTGCCCGCAGAATGGCTTCGTCGTTGTGGCCAGCATGGCGCTGGGCGACCAGCCACTGGGCCAGTTCGGGAGTCAAAGGTTGGTTCATGGCAAAAAACAGAGTGGGATGAGGTCGGTTGGCCGGTGTCCAGTCGAGGCCGCAGCCCCCAAGGTGTGATGAACTTCCGCACCCTCTGACTGCGTCATGCGCTGAGTGATGGCGCAGAAGATGGATTGTCCCGCTTCTCGAGTCGGCTTGTCACGCGGCCCTGGGGGGTCGTTTGAGCTGCGTCACATGCAGTGTCATCTTTTACAAGGGTGGGCCCTGCTTGAGCGTTCCGGTGACGCCATGGGAGCCTGCTCAACCCCTCAATTGAGCCGGCGGCGGAAAACCCAGCGCTGGGCTTGCGATGCTTGTGGCGTGAACGCATAGCCCTCGCTGTCGAATGCCTGCAAGGCCTCGGGCTGCTTGACCCGGTGTTGAATGGCGTAGCGGGCCATCAAGCCGCGGGCCCGTTTGGCAAAGAAGCTGATGACCTTGTAACCGGCGGGTTTCCAGTCTTCGAAGACACACTCGACCACGGATGCCTTGAGCGCCTTTCGCGACACCGCTTTGAAGTACTCCTGCGACGCGAGGTTGACGATGCAGGGATGGCGCTCATGGGCCAGTCGGTCATTCAAGTGCTCGGCCAAAGTGTCGCCCCAAAACGCGTACAAGGTGTTGCCACGGGGGTTGGGCAAAGCGGTGCCCATCTCCAGGCGGTAGGGCTGCATCCGGTCGAGCGGCCGCAACACGCCGTACAGACCGCTGAGGATGGCGACGTGCGACTGGGCCCACGCCAGCTCGGCGGGTTTGAGCGAGGCCGCGTCCAGGCCTTCGTAGACGTCGCCATTGAACGCCAGCACGGCAGGCTTGCTGTTCGCGTCGGTGAAGGTCCGGCGCCATGCCTTGTAGCGGCCGGCGTTGAGCTCGGCCAGGGCGGGTGACAGGTTCATCAAATTAGCGATGTCGTCGGCCGAGTGCTTTTTCAGCAGCCGGATCAGTTCGGCCGACTGGCTCAGGAAGCCGGGGTCGTCCGTCGCCGCCACGTGCGGTGGCGTGTCGTAGTCCAGGGTCTTGGCGGGGGACAGCAGCAAAATCATGGTGCGCTCTTCGTCAACAGGGTCACAGTGGTCGCCCCCAGGCGGGGTGCCAAGCGATGGGCAGGTGAAAGTGACAGCGGCTGGGCAGGGCTTCTTGCGGAGGGGTCAGTGAGCCTCTTCCCAATGCCGGCCCGTGCCCACTTCAGCGAGCAACGGCACTTTCAGCTCGGCCACCGACGCCATCACCCGGGGCACCTCCGCCTGGGCCCAGGCCAGCTCGGCCTCGGGCACTTCCAGCACCAGCTCGTCATGCACCTGCATGACCATGCGGGTGGCACGCTGCTCGGCATCCAGGCGGTCCTGGAGGCGGATCATGGCGAGCTTGATCAGGTCGGCCGCGGTGCCCTGCATGGGCGCGTTGATGGCGGCACGCTCGGCGCCAGCGCGGCGAGGGCCGTTCGGGCTGTTGATCTCCGGCAACCACAAGCGCCGCCCAAAAACCGTCTCGACGTACCCTTGGGCCTTGGCTTGGGCACGGGTGGCTTCCATGTAATTCTTGACGCCAGGGTAACGCTCGAAATAGCGTTCGATGTAGTCGCGCGCGGCGTGCCGTTCGATGCCGAGGTTGGCGGCCAGGCCGAAGGCGCTCATGCCGTAGATCAAGCCGAAATTGATGACCTTGGCATAGCGCCGCTGCTCGCTGTTCACCGCCTCCGGCGTCACCGAAAAAATCTCTGCCGCCGTGGCGCGGTGCACGTCCACGCCGTCGGTGAAGGCCTTGAGCAGGTTGGTGTCGCCACTGATGTGGGCCATGATGCGCAGCTCGATCTGCGAGTAGTCGGCGCTCATCAGCACATGCCCAGGCGGAGCAATGAACGCCTCGCGCACACGCCGGCCTTCGGCCGTGCGGATGGGAATGTTCTGCAGGTTGGGCTCGTTGCTCGACAAGCGCCCGGTCACGGCCACCCCTTGGTCGTAGCGGGTGTGCACCCGGCCGGTCTGCGGGTGGATCATCAACGGCAGCTTGTCGGTGTAGGTGCCTTTGAGTTTGGCCAGGCTGCGGTGGGTCAGGATTTTGGCGGGCAAAGGGTAGTCGAGGGCGAGTTGCTCCAGCACCGCTTCGTCGGTGCTCGGCGCGCCGCCGGCCGTCTTGCGCACCACCGGGAGCTTTTGCTCGTTGAACAGGATCTCGCCGATTTGCTTGGGCGAGCCCAGGTTGAAAGGCCGGCCTGCCAGTTCATGGGCCTCGCGTTCCAAGGTCACCAGCCGCTCGCCGATCTCGCGGCTTTGCACCGCGAGGCACGCCGCGTCAATCAGCACGCCCGTGCGTTCAATGCGCTGCAACACCTTGGACACCGGCACTTCGATCTGGCTGTAGACATGCACGAGGCCGGCCTCCGCCTGCAAGTGCGGGAACAGCGTCTCGTGGACGTGCAGCGTCATGTCGCTGTCCTCGCAGGCGTAATGCGAGGTTTGCTCGATGCTGATCTGGCTCAGTGCGACTTGCTGCGCGCCCTTGCCGCACAGGTCTTCATAGCTCAGGCCATGGCGGCCCAGATGACGCTCGGCCAAGCTTTGCAAACCGTGCGGTTTGTGGACTTCGAGCACGTAGCTCTGCAGCAAGGTGTCGTGCACGAACCCGGCGACCCGCACGCCGGCGTTTTCCAGCACGTGCAGGTCGTACTTGAAGTTTTGCCCCACCTTGGCCGCCTGGGGATCTTCCAGCCACGGGCGCAGGGCGCCCAGCACGTCCTCGACCGGCAACTGGTCGGGCGCGCCGGCGTAGTCATGGCGCAGCGGGATGTAGGCGGCCTCGCCGGGCTTGACGCTGAGCGACAGCCCGATGATGCGCGCGCGCATCGGGTCGAGCGAATCGGTTTCGGTGTCGAGGGCGGTCAGGGGCGCAGCACGCACCTTGGCCACCCACTCGGCCAACGCCTCGCGGGTGAGTACCGTGTCGTAACGCAGGTCGCCCACCGGGGCTGCCAACGCCGCCGGCAGGGCTGGAAAAGGATCCTGTGGCGCCGCTGCGGCATCGAACAGGTCGCTCGTGCGGTGCAGTTGGGCACTGAGCTCGCGCTCCCAGGTGCGGAACTGGAAGCGGGTGTAGAAGGCCAGCAGGCCAGGCAGGTCGGGCGGCTGGAACGCCAGCGCGTCGATCACCGGCCAACCGTCGACATGGCCTGCGAGGTCACAGTGGGTGTCAACGGTCACCAGCCGACGGCCGGTGGGCAACCAGTCGAGCGCCTTTCGCAGGTTTTCGCCCACCACGCCCTTGATGTGGGGCGCCGCCGCCATGACGCCGTCCAGCGAGCCATGCTCCAGAATCCACTTGGCGGCGGTTTTCGGGCCGACTTTCTCGACCCCAGGCACGTTGTCCACCACGTCGCCCGTCAGCGTCAGGTAGTCGACGATGCGGTCCGGCGGCACGCCGAACTTGGCCAGCACCCCGGGCACGTCGAGGGTTTCGTTGCTCATGGTGTTGATGAGGGTGACGTCGGCGTTGACCAGTTGCGCCATGTCTTTGTCGCCGGTGGAAATCACCACCTTGTGCCCCGCGGCCACGGCCACCCGGGCCAGGGTACCGATGGTGTCGTCGGCCTCGATGCCGGGCACCATCAACACCGGCCAGCCCAGCAGCTTGACCACTTCGTGGATGGGCTCCACCTGGCGCGCCAGGTCTTCCGGCATGGCGCTGCGGTTGGCTTTGTACTCGGCGTACCAGCCATCGCGAAACGTGGGGCCCTTGGCGTCGAACACGCAGGCGGCGTGGTCGGCCTCGATCTGCTCGCGCAAGCGCTTCATCATGGCCACCATGCCGTGGATCGCACCCGTGGGGAAACCGTCCGGGCTGCGCAGGTCGGGCAAGGCGTGGAAAGCGCGGTACAGGTAACTGGAGCCGTCCACCAGGAGCAGCGTGTGAGTCGGTCGGGGGGCGTTGGACAGTGGGGCGTTTGCGCTCATCCCGCCATTGTGCGTGAGATGCCGGCGCCTCCCGAGGGTGCGAAGGGCCGGAGAAGGGGTCGCGCAGCCCTCGGAAGTCCGAAGGCAAGGCGACGTCGACGCGTTGTGTCAGGGACAGACCTTTATGCCTGAAGCCTGCGGGGACACTTCGTGGTGCAGACCACAGAAATACCCTCAAACCGGGTGTAATCCCGCTCCACCAAGCGGTGCGTTGGAGACAGAGGCACTCGGGAATGGCATCATCTTCTCGGCGGGCCTGTTGGCCGCTTTCTTGACTGTCGAGGTAGCACCATGCCGAATCCATCCATCGCTCGATCCAGCCGCCCGATGGGCGCCGCACTGACGTTGTGGGCCGTGTTGGCCGCGCCTGCTTTCGCGGGCGGTGAGCCTCCCTTCACCCAGATGGGCGATTTGCTGGACTTGCGGCCGGTCCAGGGCCAGCGCGCCGACGGCGTGGCGGCGCCCGAGGTGGGTGCGCCTGAGTTGTGGGGCCGGCTGTTCGAGCTGCTGCGCGAGTCACCGGGGGGCCTGAGCAAGGCGCGTTTTGAAGGCACTTTCGGTGCACCGATGCGCGAGTCGCTGATCGGCGGCGATGCGGCGTATTACGCGGTCAACGCCGGCCAGTCGGGCCGCTACTTCGATGTGGGCTTGAGCGCCTACGACCGCCGCGCCAAAGCCAATGTTCGCAGCCGCACCGCACGGGCCGTGGACGGGCAAAAAGGTTGCGTGGCTCCCATGGCTGCCGTTCAGGACCTGATGGGGCTGGGTTGGGTGCCAGGCCAGTACGACCGCCAGGGCGGCAACTTCTACAGCTTTGCCCGGCGCCAGGGGCAAGACCAGATTTTCCTGTACGCGGCCCAGGGCTGCGTGCACCGGGTCAACATCAGTTTGGGGGCCTGAGCCCCTGCCTGCCCGCAGTGCCGGTGAGCCCGGGGCGCGGACTTTGAATTTCGACGATCATTCGGCCATGACCTTTCCCCACCCTGCCAAAGCAAAACGCTTGCTGGACAAGAACCGCAAGCTCAACGACGACCTGGTGGTCCAAGGCCACCCGGTGGCGCGTTTTGGCGGCGGCATGACGATGGTGCGCACCGGTGAGGCGACGCAGTCGGCGGTTCCCTTGGGTGACCAGGCCACGGTGTTGGTCACGAAGGCCGGCCGGGCGCTGAAAAAGCCGGGCATCGACCGCAGCGTGATCTTCCGCTCCCAGGCGGGCAATGACGTGTTCTCCTATTCGGTGTTTCCGGGCGACCCGTCCAAGGTCGTGCGTGAGGCGGCCGACGGCACCGTGACCGTGGGCCGCCTGGTCGGCGGAAAATTCCGCGCCATCAAGGCCGCGTGAGCCGCGGTGTGAGCCGTCCCCGGCCCAGCCTGGACGTGCTGCTGAAACAGGCCTTGGAGGGCGAGACCCGCCCTGCGGCCTTTGTGCTGGCCGGCCACAACGGCTCGGGCAAATCGACACTTTGGTACGAGAGGCTGGCGGGCAAACTGCAGCTGCCCCGGATCAATGCCGACCGGTTGATGATCTCCATTCTTCCGGACAGCCACCCCTTGCCCGTCTGGGCGCAAGCCTTGCGCGACGATGACGTCCGTTGGCAAACCTTGTCGCAAGAGGCGGTGCGTGCCTTCAAAGCGCTGGTGATGGAGCGCCGCATGCCCTTCGCGTTTGAGACGGTGTTCTCGCACTGGCAGCCCGTGCCCGGCGGGGGGCATGCGTCCAAAGCACAGGACATCCAAGCGATGCAAGCCGCCGGATATTTCGTGGTGCTGCTGTTCGTGGGGCTGGCCTCGCCCGACCTGTCGGTGTTTCGCGTCAGCACGCGCAAGAAACAGGGGGGCCACGATGTGCCCTTCGACAAACTGATCGACCGCTTTCCCCGCACTCAGGCCGCCGTCGGACATGCCGCCCCCTTGGCCGACATGACCTTGATGTTCGACAACAGCCGCGGCTTTGCCCATGCCTTCAGCTTGGTGCGGGCCCAACGCCAGCACACCGTGCTGTTCGACGCCCGCGACCCTCAGTACAAAACCGACCCCGACCTGCGGACCGTCGCCCAACTCTGGCTTGACCGGGTGAGCGGGCCCTGGGCCGCCCCGCCCGTCCCTGCCCAGCCTTGATGACGGCCGAGCCCGCAGCCCTGGCTCAAATCGAGTTCAACACCGCCAAGACATCGGAGTGGAACTCCCGCTGATACAGCACGTAGATCACCCCCGCCGTTCCTGCCAGGAACAGCCAAGGCGAGAAAAACCAGGACATCGCGGCAAAAGAAAAATAGTAGGCCCGCAGGCCGTCGTTGAAGGTTTCTGCCGCCATGCCCACCACCCGCCCTGCCCGTTCCGCGAACGCATCCCGAGGCAGCTTCTCAGCCTCAAACTGCTTGGCCTCCGGCGCCGAGGCGATCAGCAACGCCCCAAAGGTGTACTGCCGCATCGACCAGGTGAAGCGGAAGAAGGCGTAAACGAACACCGCCAACATCACCACCACCTTCAAGTCGAACACCAGCGCCGACGTGCGAACCGCGAATGGAATCTCGCGCACGAACTCCGAGGCCTTCTCGGTCGTGCCCAGCACCGCCAACAAGCCACCGATGATCAAAATGGTGGTCGAGGCGAAAAAGGACGGACTGGTCGACAGGTTCTGGATCACCGCACCATCCAGCATGCGCACATCGCGGTAGGTGGTTTGCAGCATCCAGGCCCGCCGGATGCGGTTCGTGCTCACGAGGATGGAGGGGTGCGTCAAGGCACGCCGTCGGGCGAACCAGGCGTAGACAAGCCACCCGCCAACGAAGGTCACCAGGCCCAGCCAGTCGGCCAGCGGCAAGAACGCGAAGACGGCGAGCCACTGCGTCATGCGCGCTCCTGCGCGCGGGTGCCGGTGACGGCGTTCGATGACACCAAGGCCGCCGTCGTGCGCAACACCGAACGCACCACCTGGTGCACCCCCTCCTGCTGCCGCGCATCACTCAGTTGCCCTTCGGCGTCAAAAGCCTTCATGGCCGAGCCCAGGGCGTGTTGCTCCGGCACGATCAGCATGCCCAGGTTCATTTGCAGGAACGAGCGCAATGCCACGAGCCCCCGCAGGCCGCCCAGGCCACCGGGTGAGGCGCCCAGCAAGCCCGCCACTGTGCCTTTCATCGCGTCGATGCCGCTGGGCAGCGCCCCGTCCGCCGCTGGCCGTGACGCCCAGTCCAAGGCGTTGATCAGCAGCGGCGTGGGAAAGCCGTTGTACTCAGGGGCGCAAACGATGAAGGCCTCGTGGTGCGCGAAATGCTGGCGCAACGTCAGCGCGCCGGCCGGCATGCCTTCGGCCTCCAGGTCGGCGTCGTACAACGGCAATTGCAGGGACTGCAAATCCAGCAAGGTGACCTGCGCGCCAGCGGCAGTGGCCTGCGCAGCCACCCAGCGGGCGAGCTGCATGTTGTAGGAGCCGCGGCGAGAGCTGCCCGCGGTCACCAGCAGCCGCACGTCCGCAAACGAGCTTGACGAAGAAGAAGCCGAGGAAGATGGCGTGAGCGCGCTGACCATGGGCCGGCCCTCAGCGGTTGAAGCGGGCGGTGATCGCGGCCACGCGCGCACCGAACTGCTTGGCGGTTTCCAGGTCGCCCGGCAACATTTCAGCCACGCTGGCGTCCGACGGCGACTGCGCCATCGCGCCTGAGAAGGAGGCCACATAGTTGAGGTCGTTGCGGTCGGCAGCCTTCTTGTTGCTAGGCATCATGCCGGTGCCCACCCACACCATGCCGTGCTGCTGGGACAGGGTGAAGAGGTAATGCAGGGTCGAGAGCTTGTCGCCGTTCATCGAGGCCGAGTTGGTGAAGCCCGCGGCGATCTTGTCCTTCCAGAGCTGGGCCGCCCAGGGCTTGCTCGACGCATCGGCGAACTTCTTGAACTGCCACGAGACGCTGCCCATGTAAGTGGGCGAGCCGAACACGATGGCATCGGCCTGCGCCAGCTGGGTCCATTGCGCCTCGGTGAGGTTGCCTTCGGCGTCGATGGTCATCAGCTCGCCTTGTGCCCCTTCGGCCACGGCCTGGGCCATGCGCTGCGTGTGGCCGTAGCCGCTGTGGAAGACGATTGCGATGTTTGCCATGGTCTGACTCCTCTGTTTGAAGTTGAATTCACGAGCGATTGCAAAGCAGGCCTGCGAGAACCCACAGGCCCGATGAACGAAGCACCTTGTGCCACAAGGTCCTCAAGCCGCCAAATCGAACACCAACACTTCGGCCTCGGGATCTTGCGCCTGATGTTGAAGGCTCAGCTGCGGCTCACCCGACAATTTCAAGGCGTCACCCGCTTCAAGCCATTCTCCATTGACCTGCAGACGTCCGCGCACCAGCTGCACATAGGCTTGGCGTCCCGGCACCAACGTCAGAGCGGCACCTTGCTCGCCGTCAAACAGACCCACATGCATGGCCGCGTCGGCGTGTATTTTCACGGAGTCCTGGCGCCCGTCGGCACTGGCCGCCACCCGCAGCTGCCCGCGTTTTTCCTCGTCGGCAAAATGTTTTTGCTCGTAGCTGGGCTCGATGCCGAACTGGTTGGGCTGGATCCAAATCTGCAGCAGGTGGGTGGGCGAGGCGCTGTGGTTGAACTCGCTGTGCCGCACCCCGCGGCCCGCGCTCATCCGTTGCACATCGCCGGGGCGGATGACGCCGTTGTTCTGGGCCCCGGCTTCGCCGTTGCCCATGCTGTCCTTGTGGGCCAGCTCGCCCGACACGATGTAGGTGACGATCTCCATGTCCCGATGGCCATGGGTGCCAAAACCGGTGCCGGGCGCGATGAAGTCTTCGTTGATCACGCGCAGGTTGCCAAAACCCATGTGTTGCGGGTCCATGTAATCGGCAAATGAGAAGCTGTGGAAGCTGCGCAACCAACCATGGTCGGCTTGGCCACGGTCTTGAGAACGGCGAATGACTTTCATGAAAATCTCCTCCTGGGGCTGACGGTGGGGTGGTGTGGAATGGCGCAAACGCCACCGCATGCCGCCACTGTAGAAGGATGGGCCTTGCCTGCGGGTGAAGCGCTTTGACGACCCTGTTCAAATAAGATGAATGTCCCCTCCGAAGGCCTGCCCATGCCCGAGCGCCACCTCGCCTTGACCCCCGAAGCCCTGGCCATGATCGACACCATTGCCCGCGCGGGCAGCTTTGCGGCCGCTGCTCGGGCCATGGACAAGGTGCCCTCCGCATTGACTTACAGCGTGCGTCAGCTCGAGGACGCCCTGGATGTGCTGCTGTTTGACCGCAGCACCCGGCAGGCCCGGCTGACAGCTGCGGGCGAGGAACTGCTGCAAGAGGGCCGGCGGCTTTTGGTTGAGATGGAAAGCGTGGCCAACCGCGTGCGGCGGGTGGCCACCGGTTGGGAAACCCAGTTGGCTTTGGCAGTGGACGGGGTCATCTCGTCGGCCACCTTGCTCGAACTGTGTGAGGCGTTCTACGCGTTGAACCCTCAAGGCATGTTGGCCGCCTCGGGCACGCGGCTGCGGCTGCGCACCGAGGTCTTGACCGGCACCTGGGAAGCGCTGGTCAGCGGCCAAGCCGACTTGGCCATCGGCGTGTCCAGTGCGCCGCACCCGCCGCCGCTGGGCATTCAGGTGCAATCCCTGGGCACGCTCGCGTTCGTCTTCGCCGTGGCCCCCCACCACCCCCTGGCGGCGCTGGCCGAGCCTTTGAGCGATGCGCAGTTGCAGGCCCACCGCGCCGTGGCGGTGGCCGACTCGGCGCTGCGCCTGTCGCCGGTGTCCGTCAACCTGCTGGTCGGCCAGGACGTGCTGACCGTCGGCTCGCTGCAGGCCAAGTTGGAGGCCCAGTTGCGCTGCCTCGGCTGCGGCTTCTTGCCCGAGCCGCTGGCGCGGCCCCACATCGAGACCGGGCGCCTGGTCGTCAAGCGGGTGCGCCGTCCGCTCAGTGGAGCCACTCTGGCTTACGCCTGGCGCCAGTCCGGCGACCACGCCCCACCGGGGTTGGCCCTGCAATGGTGGCTGGCGCAGTTGGCCCTGCCCACCACCCGCCAAGCCTTGCTCGAGCGCCAAACCGGGTTGGGCTCGGCGGCTTGAGCGCCCATCAAGCCCCTGGTCAGTGCGAGCCGATCACGATGCGCCACCACCACGTCGGCCGCTTCGCCCCTTCTCCCAGCGGGCCGCTGCACAGCGGCTCGGTGGTGACGGCCTTGGCCAGTTGGCTGGATGCACGGGCCCATGGGGGGCGCTGGCTGGTGCGCATCGAAGACGTGGACGCCCAGCGCTGCGACCCGATCTGGGTGCCGGTGATCCTGGCGCAGCTGGCGCGATTGGGCTTGCAACCCGATGAGCCACCGGTGTGGCAATCGCAACGCGGCGCCGCCTACCAGGCGGCCGTGGACACGCTGCAGGCACGCTCGCAGGTCTACGCCTGCGACTGCAGCCGCAAGGCCATCCGCCTGGCTTGGGCCGGCCTGGCCAATCCAAGCCGGCCCGCAGGCGCTGCGCCAGACGAGGCCGACGGTGAATTGCCCTACCCCGGCACCTGCCGCGACCGGGGTCTGCCGATCCAGGTCGGCACGGCATTGCGCGTGCGCGCCGGCACCTTGGACGCCCCCGTTCACCTCCAGTGGCAAGACCGCCGGCTCGGCCTGCAAACCCAGAACTTGAGCCGGGCGGTGGGGGATTTCATCCTGCGCCGCCGGGATGGCTTGTGGGCCTACCAGCTGGCGGTGGTCATCGACGATGCCGCGCAAGGCATCACCGACGTCGTTCGGGGAGAGGATTTGAGTGGCAACACCGCCCGGCAGATCCACCTGCAACATTTGCTGGGCCTGCCCACCCCCCGTTACTGGCATGGCCCGTTGGTGCTCGACGCGCAAGGCCGCAAGCTCTCCAAGCACATCGGTGCGCCCACGGTGTTGCTGGACACCCCCGAGGCCCCCCGCGCCGCGTTGTCTCAAGCGGCAGAGGTGCTGGGCTTGAACCTGCCGGCAGACCACTGGCAGGCCGGGTCGTTGGAAGACGGTCTCCATGCGGCCCTCAAGGCTTGGCAAGTCCGCTGGCTGACGGTGGCATGATGCGGGGTTGCCACCGAACCCCCCGCTCAGCAAGGACAACCCCACCATGGTCACCACCGATTCCGGACTCCAATACGAAGACATCACCCTCGGCGAGGGTGCCACGGCACAGGCTGGTCAAACCGTCACGGTGCACTACACCGGCTGGCTGTTCAAGGAGGGCACCAAGGGTGCCAAATTCGACAGCAGCAAGGACCGCCGCGATCCGTTCGAGTTTGGGCTGGGCGAAGGCATGGTCATTCGCGGCTGGGACGAAGGCGTGCAGGGCATGAAAGTGGGCGGCACGCGCCACCTGGTGATCCCGCCCGAGCTGGGTTATGGCGCACGCGGCGCTGGCGGGGTGATTCCTCCCAATGCCACCCTGATGTTCGAGGTGGAACTGCTCGGTGTGGGTGGCTGACGCGCCTTGGCCGCACAGGCAACCACACAATGAGACGCCGCACCACCATCATTCGGGGGTGGTGGGCGATGAAAACAGTCAGTAACATGCACGGTTTCCTCCGCCGCATCGGGCAGGCCGCCTGCTGTCCCGCAAGCAGGCCCTGAACCCCCGCACCATGATTGAAATCCCTCTTTGGTTGGTGGCCCTGATCGGCCTGCTTTTGGTGGCAGGCTCGCTCGCTGCGTTGTGGCTGCAACAAAAGAAAAAGCCCGCCGCCCCCCCCTTGCCCAAGGAATGGGCTCTCACTGCGCGGGCTGTGTTCACCACCGGCGAACGCCGGGTCTACCGCATGCTCAAGGAGACGCTGCCCAACCACGTCATTCTGTCGAAGCTGCCGCTGGTGCGCTTTTGCCAGCCGATCGACCTGGGCCAGCTGCGTTATTGGTACGACCTGCTGGGCACCAATTACGTGAGTTTCGCGATCTGCGCCCCCAATGGCCGGGTGTTGGCCGCCATCGACATCGACAAAGACCGCAGCAGCGACGCCAACCCGCACCTGCGGCGCAGCATGAAAATCAAGCGCTCGGTGCTGCGCAGCTGCCGTGTGCGTTACCTGCGCACCCCCGCCGGCAAATTGCCCAGCGCGGCCGAGATCCACGCGTTGCTGCCCAAGGCCGCGACGGCGGCCACAGCAGCGGCGGCGGCCGCTGCAACCCAACCCGCGGCCAGCGTTCAAGCCGCAGCTGCTGCGGCCATGGGCACGACGTCTATCTTGGAAAGCCCTTCGGCCGCCCAGAGCCTGGCCGCTGCCGCTCGAGCGGCAGCCGCCCAAGCCGCCGCCGTGCACCTGGCGGTGTCGCAGGTGGCACCGCAGGCGTCGTCTTCCCTGGGCTCGACCAGTCGGCACGCGGCCAAGCGCCCCCCAGCCGCCAAGCCAACGGCTGCCACGGCACCACAGGCTGATGCCGATGCCAATGCCAATGCCGCCGCCATGGTGGCGCCAGAGACTGCGGCCATGGACACCGCCAACGGCCCTGTGGCGGACGCCGATCCCGCCTTCAACCCGAGCGTCTCGCGGTTCGAAGGCGCCCAGCCCGACGGCGAAGACACGCTCGAGTCCTCGCCCTCTGCCACCGAAGACAGCGGCCAGCCCGAGGAAGCGCTGTCGCGCGCTCGGGAGGCGTTGGCCCACACGGTGGCCTCGCGCCGTGCGCAGCGCAACATCCTGTGGCAGGAGTCCAGCGTCTTTCAAGACTCGTTTTTCGCCCTGGACAGCCGCCTCGACGAGTTCGGCAACGAGCCGCCGTCCGTGCCAGGTGAGCTCGATGTCGACCTCGACGGCGAGGAAGAGGCCGTGCCGCTTTCCGAGCATGCCAGCCACGCCGGGGGGGCGCCGTCGCCTTCCACCAAGGCCCGGGCAGGCAGGGCCATGCCCGCAGGGCCTTCGTCGGCCTCCACAGCCGCAGCCGCTGCGGCCGCCGCGGCCTTGCGCAATGCGGTGGAAAAGCCCGCGATCGTCAAAGTCACCCTGGACGACATGGTGCCCTCGGAGCGCCTGAGCAAGTCGGACAGATCAGCCACCCCCGACGTCGAGGAAGCGCGCTACGCCTCTTCGGGTGGCTCTTGACCCCGGGCCACGAGCACGCACCGCGCCTTGTCTGAGCACCCGTTGTCTTCCAAGCCCCCTGCGCCGGGCGCTGCCACGCCCTACGACCAGCTCACCCCCATGGCGGTGTTGCAGGCCATGGACACGGTCGGGCTGCCGGCAGACGGGCGGCTGCTGCAGCTGAACTCTTACGAGAACCGGGTGTTCCAGGTCGGGCTCGACGACGGGCGCTTTGGCGTCGTCAAGTTCTACCGCCCGCTGCGTTGGACCGATGCCCAGATTTTGGAAGAACACGGCTTCGCCGCCGAACTGGTGGCCGATGAGATTCCGGTGATGGCGCCGTGGACGCTCAGCGCGGCACCAGGGCACGACGTGCACGTTCATGGGCAACCCACCACCCTGGCCGACGCCAGCATCCAGGCAGAAGCGTCGACCGACGGCGACAAGCTCAGCCATGCCCACCGCTTCCGCTTTTCCGTCACGCCGCGCCGGGCGGGCCGTGCGCCGGAGCTGGAAGACCCGGCCACCCTGGAGTGGATCGGGCGCTTCCTGGGTCGGCTTCACCGGGTGGGTGCGCGCAGCGCGTTTGCGCACCGGGTGCACCTCACGCCGGCCACCCTGGGGTGGCACTCGCGCGATTGGTTGCTGGCGCACGGCGACCTGCCGCCCGATGCCGCCACCGGTTGGGCCACTGCGGCTCAGGAGGCTTTGCAGCAGGTCGACGACGCCTTCGACCGGGTGCAGCCCCAGGCTTTGCGCCTGCACGGCGACTGCCATGCAGGCAACTTGCTGTGGACGCCCGACGGACCTCATTTCGTCGATCTGGACGACGCCATGATGGGGCCTGCGATCCAGGACATCTGGATGCTGCTGTCCGGCGAACCCGACGCAGCCCGTCAGCAACTGCGTTGCCTGCTGCGCGGTTACGAAGATTTTCACGACTTCCACGACGCCGAGCTGGCGTTGATCGAGCCGCTGCGCACCTTGCGCTTGATCCACCACAGCGCCTGGCTCGCCAAGCGTTGGCAAGACCCCGCTTTTCCGATCGCCTTCCCGTGGTTTGGTGGCGCGTCGTACTGGGCCCAGCAAACCACCCAGCTGCGCGAGCAAATCGCGGCCATGGCCGGCCGGGGCTGAAAAACACAACACCCTGCCGCCTTGGCCTCGGGACGGCAACAACGTGCAGGCACCCCACCAGCCAGCCAGCCCACACTGCCTCACCACCTGCACCCTCCGCCAATCGGCCGCCTCGCCGGGCAGCGAGGCCGGCGGTGCCGCTCTTGGCAGCCGCCGGCCCAGTGGCTCAGAAGGGCGGCATCAAGCCAGCAGCAACGCGTTGACCCGGCGCACGTAAGCCGACGGATCTTCCAGCTGCCCTCCCTCGGCCAGCAAGGCCTGGTCGAACAAGATGTGGGCCCAATCGTCGAAACGGGTGTCGTCTTGCAGGCGCTTGACCAAGGCATGCTCGGCGTTCACTTCCAAGGTCGGCAGTGACTTCGGGGCCGGCTGGCCGGCCTGCTTGAGCAAACGCGCTAGGTGGCCGCTCATGTCGCCCTCTTCCACCACCAGGCAGGCCGGAGAGTCGACCAGCCGGGTGGTGATGCGCACATCCTTGGCACGTTCCTTCAGCGTTTCCTTCAGCTTGTCGAGCACCGGCTTGAAGGTGGTGGCTGCTTCTTCGGCCTGCTTCTTCTCGGCCTCGTCTTGCAACTTGCCGAGGTCGATGGCGCCTTTGGCCACGCTTTGCAGCGGCTTGCCGTCAAATTCGAACAGGTGGCTGAGCATCCACTCGTCGACCCGGTCGGTCAGCAACAGCACCTCGATGCCCTTCTTGCGGAAGATTTCCAACTGCGGGCTGCTCTTGGCGGCGGCCAGGCTGTCGGCGGTGATGACGTAGATGGCTTCCTGGCCTTCCTTCATGCGGCCGACGTAGTCGGCGAAGGACACGCCCTCGTCCGCATGGGTCGAGGCGAAGCGCAGCAGCTTGGCCAGCCGCTCCTGGTTGGCATGGTCTTCGCCCAGGCCCTCCTTGAGCACGCTGCCGAAGTCTTTCCAGAAGGCGGCGTACTTGGCGCGCTCGGCCTCGTCTTCGCTGTGGGCCAACGATTCGAGCATGCCCAGCACCCGCTTGGTGCTGCCTTCACGGATGGCCTTGACGTCGCGGCTTTCCTGCAGCAACTCGCGCGACACGTTGAGCGGCAGGTCGGCGCTGTCGATCACGCCCTTGACGAAACGCAGGTACACCGGCATCAGCGCCTCGGCGTCGTCCATGATGAAGACACGCTTGACGTAGAGCTTCACGCCGCCGCGCTTGTCGCGGTTCCACAGGTCGAACGGCGCCTTGCTGGGGATGTAGAGCAGCTGGATGTACTCGCTGCGGCCTTCGACGCGGTTGTGGGTGTAAGCCAGCGGGGCTTCGCGGTCGTAGCTGATCTGCTTGTAGAACTCCTCGTACTGCTCCGGAGTGAGCTCGCCCTTGGGCCGCGTCCACAGGGCAGCCGCTTTGTTCACCGGGGCCCATTCGTCGCGTTGCACCTGCTTTTGGGCTTCCTCGTCCCATTCCTCCTTGCGCATCAGCACCGGCAGCGAGATGTGGTCGGAATACTTGCTGATGACGGCGCGCAGCTTCCAGGCGGAGAGGAACTCTTCTTCGCCGTCGCGCAGGTGCAGGGTGACGCGGGTGCCCCGCTCGGCGCGCTCGATCGTTTCGACCTCGAAGTCGCCCGTGCCCTCCGAGCTCCAGCGCACGCCTTCTGGTGTTGGCAGGCCCGCCCGGCGTGACTCCACCACGATGCGGTCGGCCACAATGAAGCCGCTGTAAAAACCGACACCGAACTGGCCGATCAGCTGGGCGTCTTTTTTCTGGTCGCCTTCCAGAGCGGCCATGAACTCGCGCGTGCCGCTCTTGGCGATGGTGCCCAGGTTGGCCACCGCCTCATCCGCCGACAGGCCAATGCCGTTGTCGGTGATGGCGATGGTTTTGGCCTCGGCATCGAATTCGACCGTCACCTGGAGCTCCGGCGCGTTTTCCAGCAGGTCGGGCTGGTTCAAGGCCTCGAAACGCAGCTTGTCGCAGGCATCCGACGCATTGGAGATCAACTCGCGCAGGAAAATCTCCTTGTTGGAATACAAGGAGTGGGTGACCAGGTGAAGGATCTGCTTGACTTCAGCTTGAAAGGCGCGGGTTTGTTTTTCCATGGTGCTGATAAGGTTTCTCGTGAGACAGGTGGATGGCTTGTTGTTGACGTTGCATTGAAATGGCAAACCGACGCGCCCCGGCAACACCGGCCGCCGAGGCTGTGCCAAACAGCTTCCCATATGAAGCCGGGGGAATCGATTTCAAGACGTTGACTGCAATCGGTTCCACAGGTACGGTGCCCCCTTTTCGACCGGAATCTGCCCCGGCGGGTCTGCCTCGGGGCGCCTGCTGCGCGCTCGAGACGGTGTGTGTTCACGTCCTCCGGCCCTTGTTTCGAGTTTCTCGCATGCATGACTGATTCCACTTTGCCTCCCGCCGCCTCCCCTTCAGTCACCACGCCCGCCTCCGACGCGGCTGCCGCCACCGCCACCACGGGCGTGCCGAACCTGCCCGGCACCTGGTCGCTGGACCCGCTGCGGGGCGCCGACCCGGTGCTGGGCTTGGCCCTGCTGATGGCCTTGGCGGTGGTGCTGGCCGAGGAGCTGCACCGCCGGCTGCGTTTGCCGCGCGTGTGCGGCCACATGCTGGTGGGGGTGCTGGCCAGCCCCCTGCTGCTGCGTTTGCTTGAGCGTGCCGAGCTGGACCCCTGGAAGCCCTTGTTGGACCTGGCCATCGCGGTGCTGGTGTTCGAACTCGGCAGCCGCATCCGGCTGCGCTGGCTGCTGGACAATCCGGGCCTGGCAGTGAGTTGCGTGCTGGAAGGCCTGCTGGCCGGTCTGGCCGTCATGTTGACCTTGATGTGGATGGGCGTGTCGGCTTTGTCGGCGGCCGCCGTGGGGGCGGTGGCGATGTCGACCTCGCCGGTGATCGTGATGGCGGTGATGCACGAGTCCAAGCCACGCGGCCAAGTGACCGAACGGCTGCTGATCATGACCGCCATCAACAGCGTGTTGGCCATGCTGGCCTTGAAGATCTGGCGGGTGATCGCGGCCACGCCGGGGCACGACTTGGCCAACGCGGCCACCGGTGCCTTCGTGGTCGTGGTGGGCTCGCTGCTTCTTGGCATCGCCTGCGCCCTGTTGCTGGAGAAACTCACCCCGTCGGTGCGCGACACCCCCGCCATGCCAGTGCTGCAGATCGCCCTGGTGATCAGTGCCAGCCTGCTGGCGGCACAGTGGACGCTGTCGCCGCTGCTGGCGTTGCTGGTGGCCAGCGTCGTGGCCCGCAACCGCATGCGCCACGGACTCAACGTGGAGCCCCAGCTTGGCTCGGCCGGCTCTGCCCTCAGCGCTTTCCTGTTCATCTGCCTGGGCGTGTTGCTGACCATGGACGGCGTGGCCACCGTGTGGCCCTGGGTGCTGGCCATCATCGTGGCGCGCCTGGTGGGCAAGGGGGTGGCCATTGCCGCCCTGGCCAAGCCCAGCGGCCTGGGCTGGCAACAAGCAGCGGCCTTGACGCTGGCCTTGCAGCCCATGAGCAGCCTCGCCGTGTTGCTGGCGGCGGACACCTTCGCCTGGTCCACCCAGCTGCCGGGAATGGAGACCGACGTCATCCGGGCCCTGCTGGTGGCCACCACCCTGATGCAATTGACCGGGCCCTTGTGGACCACCTGGTCGCTGCGCCACCTGGCCAAGGAAGGCGAAGGAAGCTGAGCGCCTGATGCCGCACGCTGCCCTCTCCTGCCGTCCTGTGGCGCCCTGCTCTCCAACTTGTCGAAGTGAACGCCATGTCTGAACCCGCTCGTGACGCCTGCGCCCTAGGGCCCTTTTCCACCTCCAAACCATTGACCTTGGGCGTCGAGCTTGAGCTGCAGTTGCTCAGCAACCATGACCACGACCTGGTGCCCCAGGCCGACGACCTGCTGCGGGTGCTGCAAAAACACACCGGCAGCTGGGACGTCAAGCCTGAGATCACGCGCAGCATGATCGAGATCGGTACCTCCATCCAGTCTCAGCACGACCCGTTGCTGGCCGAGCTGCACGACCTGCGCAAGCAGCTCTCCGACGGCGCGCGCCGGCTCAACATCGGCATCGCGGGCGGTGGCACCCATGCCTACCAGCAATGGAGCTCGCAGCAGATCTACCCGACCGACCGCTTCCGCTACATCAGCGAGCTGTACGGCTACCTGGCCAAGCAGTTCACCATTTTTGGGCAGCATGTGCACGTGGGCTGCGAGAACGGCGACACCGCCCTGTGGCTGCTGCACGCGCTGTCGCGCTACGTGCCCCACTTCATCGCCCTGAGCGCCTCCTCGCCTTACGTGCAGGGCGTCGACACGGGATTCGACTCGGCCCGCTTGAATTCGGTGTTTGCTTTCCCTTTGTCGGGCCGCGCGCCGTTCTGTCTGACCTGGGATGACTTCGGCCGCTACTTCGACAAGATGACCAGCACCGGCGTGGTCAAGTCGATGAAGGACTTCTATTGGGACATCCGGCCCAGTCCGCATTTCGGCACCATCGAACTGCGCGTCTGCGACACGCCGCTCACGGTCGACAAGGCAGCGGCGCTGGCGTCCTACTTGCAGTGCATTTGCCGCTACCTGATGACGGAGCGGCCTTTTGAGCCAGTCGAAGACGACTACCTGGTCTACACCTTCAACCGTTTCCAGGCCTGCCGCTTCGGCCTGGACGGTGAGATCGTCGACCCGCAAACCAAGGAACGCCACAAGCTGCGCGACGACATCCTGCGCACCCTCACGCGCATCGACGAGCATGCCCTGGACCTGAATGCGCTCAACGGCAACAACTTGATCCGCGACAGCCTGTTCGCCGGCAACGACGCCACCAAACTGCGCAAGCGCCGGCAGGAAGGCCTGCCCCTGGCCGCGGTGGTGGAAAGCGCCGCCCGCGACTGGATGGGGCCGAGCGCGCGCGCTTGACGCAGACCCTGCGTTGGGCAGCGTCACCTTGAGGAGCCCCGCAGGCGTTCCAGGACCGCTTCCGGGCGTGTGGCCTAAAATCATCCGCTTTGCCCGCAGCTGCCAGGCCCCAGCGGGCAACCCCGTGCTTTTTCGAGGGGCGCAAAGCATGCCCGGGCTGACGAAAGACTTTTGGTGAACACACATCCCATGGCAGCAGCGCTTGGTGGCATCTCCCTCAAGACCGACAAGTCTTGCAACGCGCTGGCATTTGCCGAGCTGCGCTGCTTCGCCTGGGATCGGCCACCTGCCCCGATTCGCTGGGCTGAAGGCCGGCCATGCTGAAAAAACTGTCTTCCCAGCCAGCGCTGACCCTGTTGTTCACCGTGCTGGCCCTCGGCTTCATTGCCTTGGCCGTGGCCGGTGGGGCCCGCACCTTCTCACCCGTGCCGTTCTGGGACATGTGGGACGGTTACGTGGATTTTCACGGCAAAGTCACCGGGGGCGAGGTTTCTGCTTGGTGGGCCCAGCACAACGAGCACCGCATCGTGTTGTCCAGGCTGCTTTTCTGGGCGGACATCACCTGGTTTGGCGGAACCACCCGCTTTTTGCTGGTGGTCAATTACCTGTTGCTCGGTGTGACAGGGTGGGTCTTTTGGACAGCCTGGCGTGAGCTGGCCGGCGGCAAGGATGCCTTCGTCGGTCTTTTCTTGGCAGCGTGGCTGTTTTCCTGGTCTCAGGAGGACAACCTGCTGTGGGCGTTCCAAAGCCAGTTCATCCTGGCGCAGCTGGTGCCGCTCTTGGCGTTCTACTGCCTGCACCGTGCGGCGTCTTCACCCACCCCGTCACCCACTGCCTTTGCAGGGGCCGCCTTGCTGGGCATCGCCTCCATCGGCACCATGGCCAACGGCGTGTTGACGCTGCCGCTGATGACGCTGTATGCCGTGTTGGTTCGCGAGTCGTGGCGCCGGGTGGTTGTGCTGGCGGTGCTGTCGTGCCTGTGCCTGGGGGTGTACTTCCACGACTATGTGCCCCCGGCCGGCCATGGTTCTCTCGCGCTGGCACTGCGTGACAACCCCCTGGGTGTGGCCGCATTCATCCTCCTGTACCTGGGCGGACCCTTCGCCCATTTTTGGCCTGAGGGTGGCGCGCATGCACGCCACCTGGCGCTGGGCAGCGGAACATTTTTTGTCTTGAGCGCAGTGTTCCTGGCCTGGCGCACTGTGCCGCACGCCCGCCACCACACCTTGGCAGTGGCCCTGCTCACCTTCGTTCTCTACATCGGAGGGTCGGCGCTGGGCACGGCAGGCGGACGATTGATGTTTGGCCTGGACCAGGCCCTGACGAGCCGCTACACGACACCGTCACTGATGGCCTGGGCCGCACTGTGCGTGCTGATGTTGTCTCGGTTCTCCGCGCAAAGCCGGGTCCGCCGCACGGCGTGGATTTTCTTGCTTCTGGTGCTGCTCGCCATGGTGCCGCGCCAACGCTTGGCCATCGATGTGGCGCAGAAGAAGCAGGCGAATTTTGAACGTTGGATCGCCGCACTGGCGCTGGAGATGCGGGTGCGCGACGAGGCGCAGATCCGCCAGGTCTACCCCGACGCCAATCGCGTGCTGGCCGTCGCCGAGGCACCGGTGAGAGACAACCTGGTTGTCTTCGGCCTCGCCCCGCTGAAAGACCTGGGCAAGACCTTGGGGGTGACGCTGGCCCCCCTGCCCACCCGACCGTGCACCGGTGCGGTGGACGCCGTTCAACCCGTGCCAGGCGACAGGCGGTTCTTCCGCGTGACGGGCTGGTTCTACGATCCGCAACGCCAGGTGTCCCCCCATGGCATTCGCTTTGTGGACGCTGCCAACACCGGCGTCGGTGCGGCCTTAAGCGGGCAATCCAGGCCGGATGTGGCGCGGGCGGTCGGACGCCGGGCCCACAGCACGGGGTTCGTCGGCTATGTCCTGGCCGACAGCCGGCACCAGGCCCTCACCCTGGTCGACGTGGATGCGGCTGCCGGCGCAGGTGGGAAAGGAGATGCCAAAGTCGGGTGTCGCCTGACGTTGCAGATGCCTGCCTCCGTGTTCCACGTCAACCTCGTCACACCTGGCCCGACCGCGGCGACGGTGAGCGTGCAGCGGCTGCAGCCCGCCCATCAGTGGCAAGGCAGCGATTACCTGAACAGCAGGATCGACGACATGGTGGTGCTGGGCAGCCGTCGGACCGGCGACGCCGACACCGGCGCGCTCACCTTGAACCTGCGGCGTGGCGACCAACTGCTTTATCGGTCCGGCCCCACGGGCGGCCAGCAATTCGTCGAGGTGATGGGTGAGCCGGCCAGCCGCTCCAGCCTGCCCATTGCGCCCGACTGGGTCCAGCTCGATTTCTCCACACCTGCACTGGCCGCCGAATTCCCCGTGACGTTCACAGACGCCGGCACCGGCTGGGGCGAATGGTCCGCCATCGCCATCCGATCAAAATGAGCCTTGCATGACCCCTGACACCACTCAAAAAATCATTCTTCCCGGCGGGGCT
>JAZKHH010000027.1:0-5380 GCA_040385465.1 Pseudomonadota bacterium
CGAGCTGCTGGTTGATGGTGACCATCTGGCCCAGCTTCATCAACTGCTTGATGACTTCGGAGGCTTTCACGCTCATCTTGTGGGCCAAATCGGCCACGCTGATGGTTTCCGGCACGTGCACGTCCTGGATCACCTGCTCGGCAGGTGCCACGAAAGTCTGGGTGTTGGAATGCGAACGGTCGCCACGGCGGCCGCCACGCGGCGCACGCCAGCCCGGACGGGCGGCGCCTGCCGGGGGAGCGTCGGTGCGGCCTTTGACGCCCCGCTTCTTGGCATCGTCGGCCCAGCTGGACGACAGCTTTTCCGATTTGACCGATTTTTTGTCGCCCGGCTTGGCCACCGCGGTGGTCGTGGCTGCGCCGGGCGTGCCCGGTGCCTTGTGAATCGTGCCCTTGATGCCTTCCTTGCTGACTTCCGGCTTGGGCGGCTCCACCGGCTTGGGGGCCACCATGGCCGCACGGCGCGGCGCCGACATCATGGCGCGAATGGCCGAGGCTTCGTCTTCCGCGGCCTTGCGGCGCTTGGCCAAGTCGGCTGCGCGCTGCTTTTCCTCGTCGACCACGTCGGCGGCCTTGATGACGCGCAGCGCCGGCTTGACCTCGGCAGGCGGGGCCACCGGTGCGGCGGGTGCGGCGGCTTGCGCCGGGGCGCCCGCGCCGACGGCGGTGGTGGCGTTGGCCACCACTTCCTTGACGGCGGCCGCAGCGGCCGCTTCGGCCTTCTTCAGCGTTTCAGCCGCTTCCCGCGCCTGGGTTTCCTTGGCTTCTTGCTCGCGCAAGGCTTGGGCTTCCTCGCGCAGGCGGCGCTTTTCTTCCAGCTCGGCTTCCTGGCGGCGCAACAGCTCCGCTTGACGCTGGGCTTCTTCTTCGCGGCGCTGCAGTTCGGCTTCCTCCATCGCGGGCGCGGCGGCCTCTTCGACCGGCGCGGCCACGGTGTCGTCGCGCTTGATGAAGGTGCGCTTCTTGCGCACTTCCACCTGGATGGTGCGCGCCTTGCCGCTGGCGTCTGCCTGTTTGATCTCACTCGTGGACTTGCGGGTCACGGTGATCTTCTTGCGTTCGCCCACCGCCGTGCCATGCGCAGAGCGCAGGAAGTCGAGCAGACGTTCCTTGTCGGCATCGGTCAAAGCGTCGTCCTTCGACGCCTTGCTGACGCCCGCAGATTGCAGCTGCTCCAGCAGTGCACTTGCGGAACGATTGAGCTCTGCGGCGAGTTGAGCGACGGTGGTCACAGCCATTGTTTCATCCTTGCTTGGGTCTTCGGTACGCGGTTGTTCTCGACGGAGTGTCGCGTCAGTTCTTAAACCAGTGTTCACGGGCCTTCATGATCAGCGCCTTGGCCTGTTCGTCGTCCATGCCCGTGAGTTCGTTGAGTTCGTCGACCGCGAGGTCGGCAAAATCGTCACGGGTGTGGATGCCGCCCGCCTCGAGCTTGGCGATCCATTCGGGCGTGAGGCCTTCTAGGTCGTTCAAGTTCTGCGACACGCCTTCCTTGCCCTCTTCACGGGCAATCTCGAGCGTGAGCAACGCGTCTTTGGCACGGGTGCGCAGTTCGTTGACGGTGTCTTCGTCGAAGCCTTCAATTTCCAGCATTTCCTGCATGGGCACGTAGGCCACTTCTTCGAGGCTGGAGAAGCCCTCGGCGATCAGGATGTCGGCCACTTCGGCGTCGACGTCGAGCTTGTCGACGAACAGGGTGCGCAGGGTGTCGCTCTCGGCGGCCTGCTTGGCCGAGGATTCCTCGGCCGTCATGATGTTGATGCGCCAGCCGGTCATCTCGGACGCCAGGCGCACGTTTTGGCCGCCCCGTCCGATGGCGATGGCGAGGTTTTCCTCGTCCACCACCACGTCCATCGCATGGCGCTCTTCGTCCACCACGATCGACTGCACGTTGGCCGGCGCCAGGGCGCCGATCACGAACTGCGCCGGGTCTTCCGACCACAGCACGATGTCCACACGTTCGCCGGCCAGCTCGTTGGTCACGCCGTTCACGCGGGAGCCGCGCACACCGACGCAGGTGCCGATGGGGTCAACCCGCTTGTCGTGCGACAGCACGGCGATTTTGGCGCGTGAACCCGGGTCACGGGCACACGATTTGATCTCCAGCAGGCCTTGCTCGATTTCCGGCACTTCCTGGGCAAACAATTCGATCATGAAACCGGGCGCGCTGCGCGACAGCAGGATCTGCGGGCCGCGCAGGGTCGGGTCGACCTCGGCGATGTAGGCCCGCACCCGGTCGCCGGAGCGCAGGTTTTCCTTGGGAATCATTTCGCTGCGGCGCAGGCGGCCTTCGATGCGGCCCGACTCCACGATGATGTCGCCCTTGTCGATGCGCTTGACCGTGCCCACAAAAATCTTCTCGCCGCGCGAGAGGAAGTCGGTCAGCAGCTGCTCACGCTCAGCGTCGCGGATTTTCTGCAGGATCACCTGCTTGGCGGCCTGGGCGCCAATGCGGCCGATCGAGACCGAGTCCACCGGCTCCTCGATGTAGTCGTCTACCTCGATGTCGGAGATCTGCTCTTCGGCTTCAAACAGCAGGATTTCGGAGTCGGGCAACTGCAGGCCGGCTTCGTTGGGCACCACGTGCCAGCGGCGGAAGGTCTCGTACTCACCCGTGTCGCGGTCGATATTGACCCGCATGTCCACTTCACCGCCATGCAGCTTCTTGGAGGCCGAGGCCAAAGCCGATTCCACGGCGTTGAACACAACCTCGCGTTCCACGTTCTTTTCACGTGAAATGGCATCCACCAGCATCAACAGTTCGCGATTCATTCGTCTCGATCTCCGTCTTCTTTGTCCTCGTTATTCGAATCTGCTGGCGGCGCAGCGAACCTGCGCCCTTTGAAATCAACCACCGGCACCAATTTGGCTTCGCGCACTTCGTGCAACGAAAACCCCAGCACCTGGCTGGTCTTCCCTTCAGGGAACACCAAGCGCCAGGTCATGGCATCTCCAACCGGAGCGCTCGGAGCGGGGGATTGCTCATCCTCAACGCCTTGGGCCAGTTCCTGCGCCAGCAAGGTGCCTCGGAACCGCTTGCGGCCGCCAAACGCTTCTTTCAACTGCAGATCGATTTCATGGCCCACGAAACGGGCGAAGTCGGATGACTTTTTGAGCGGACGGTCGAGCCCAGGCGAGGAGACCTCCAGCCGTTCATAGGCGATGCCCTCCACTTCCAGCACGTGCTGAAGCTGGCGGGTGACCTTTTCACAGTCTTCGACCGTGATGAATTCTTGCTGAGCCTCAGGCAGGCAATCGATGTAGACCCGCAACAGGCCGCGGTCACCACGCTCCGTGTCCACCAGGTCGTAACCCAAGCCGGACACTGTTTGTTCCACCGCTGATTGCCAATTCAAACTCAACGCTCTGACCCATCCATAAGCCTTCGTGCACTGAAACCACCTTGTGCATTCGGAAGGCACCGCCACCACACCACCGCCCACTCAAGCAAGCAACCTCGAAAACGCCAACCTCACTGCCCCAATGCCGGCCACCCCGCCACTTGGCAAAGGCTTGTGATCGTGTCTTCCCGTTTCCCGTTTCCCGTTGCCTGAAAAAGGCCGTGACCCAATTCATCCATTCAAACAAAACACAAAAACCAAAAAAAATGGGCTGGAAAATCAGCCCATGCAGCTCTTGTAACCGCGCATTGTACCCCGCTCAAAACCCCGGTTCAAGCACGATTGCATCCTGCGGTGCCTGGGGCCGCGCTCCGGGGAATCCCGGACGCTGGCGGCGCATGCCAAAATTCGCCGCTTTGGCCTTGCCAGGCCTTGATCCGCGAATTTCACCAGAGGACCACCCATGGCTTTCTTAAAGGGCAAGAAACTCCTGATCACCGGCGTTTTGTCGAACCGCTCCATCGCTTACGGCATCGCCCGGGCCTGCCACCGAGAGGGTGCCGAACTGGCTTTCAGCTACGTTGGCGAACGGTTCAAAGAGCGGGTGGCCGGCTTGGCCGCCGAGTTTGACTCCCAATTGTTGTTTGACTGTGACGTGGCCAGCGACGAACAGATCGACGCGATGTTCGCCGACCTGGGCCAGGTCTGGCCCGAATTCGACGGCTTCGTGCATTCGATCGGTTTCGCCCCGCGGGAAGCCATCGCTGGCGACTTCCTCGAAGGGCTGTCGCGGGAATCCTTCCGCATCGCCCATGACATCTCCAGCTACAGCTTCGCCGGCATGGCCAAGGCAGCGGCGCCACGGCTGAGGTCCGGGGCGGCCTTGCTGACCCTGACCTACCTGGGCGCCGTGCGCACCGTGCCGAACTACAACACCATGGGCCTGGCCAAAGCCTCGCTGGAGGCGAGCGTGCGCTACCTGGCCAGTAGCCTGGGTCCCAAAGGGGTGCGGGTGAACGCAATCTCAGCCGGTCCGATCAAGACGCTGGCGGCTTCGGGCATCAAGGGTTTCGGCAAGATGCTGGAAGCCGTGGAGACGGCGGCACCCTTGCGCCGCAACGTCACCATCGACGACGTTGGCAACGCGGCTGCGTTCATGCTGTCCGACCTGGCCGCCGGCATCACCTCGGAGATCACCTACGTGGACGCTGGCTACAGCCAGGTCATGGGCGGGGTGGCGGACGCCTGAGTCGCGTCTGCCTCACGGCGCCAGCCGCATCCGGCGGGGTGCCGCTGGCATGAGGCTCAGGGGCTCGCCCGCCCCTGCTTTCATTTCGCAAGCTTAGGCGATCAGCTCTTCGCGCACACAGTCGACGTAATAGGTCGGCACGCCGTCTTCGTCCACTTCCACCAAGCCGTGCACATCGGTGTCAAAGCCCGGGAAAGCTGCATTGAACGTCCGGGTGAAGCGCAGGTAGTCGACGATCTTTTTGTTGAAGCGCTCGCCCGGCACCAACAGCGGAATGCCAGGGGGGTATGGCGTCAGCAAGGACGTGGTGATGCGCTCCTCCAACTGGTCGATCGAGACCCGCTCGGTCTTGCGGTGAGCGATGTGGGCGTAAGCGTCGCTGGGCTTCATGGCCGGCTCGAGGTCCGACAGGTACATGTCGGTCGTCAGCCGGGCGACGTCGCCCTTGGCGTACATGGCGTGGATCGACTGGCACAGGTCGTGCAGCCCCATGCGCTCGTAGCGCGGGTACTTGGCGATGAAGTCGGGCAGCACTCGCCACATCGGCTGGTTGCGGTCGTAGTCGTCCTTGAACTGCTGCAAGGCGGTCAGCAGCGTGTTCCAGCGGCCCTTGGTGATGCCAATGGTGAACATGATGAAGAACGAGTACAGACCGGTTTTCTCGACCACCACGCCGTGCTCCGCCAGGTACTTGGTGACGATGCTGGCCGGGATGCCTGCCTCGGCAAATTTGCCTGACATGTCCAGCCCCGGGGTGATGATGGTGCTCTTGATCGGGTCCAGCAGGTTGA
>JAZKHH010000028.1:0-1866 GCA_040385465.1 Pseudomonadota bacterium
TCTGCTCGGCGTCGAAGATGGTCGTGCCGGGCACGTCCAGATAGGGTTTGTCCAGAGACATTGCGGGCTCCTTAACGGTTGCATTCGAAGCTGGAGGCCGTGGTCGCGTCGCCACCCTTGTAGCGAGGCCACAGCGGCCATTCGCACAACGGACGGGCACGGGTCACGGCAAACGGTGGCTTGGCGGACTGTTCGACCAGTTGCAGGCCGGCGGGGGCACGACCTTGTTCGACCCAGGCCACCAGAGCACCCAGAAAATCGGCATTGGCAGGGCCGCCGGTGCCGACATGGTCCACCCCCGGCGCCGTGTACAAGCGCGCAAAGCCGGCCGTGCGATCGACGCCCAGACGGCGCTGCACCGATTCGAAGTACTGGATGCCGGCGTACGGGCTCTGCGCGTAGTCGCCCATGTTCTCCAGAAGGATCAGCTTGCCGCCACGTGCAGCAAAAGCCGACAGGTCGGGGTTGGTGCTGTCCATCAACGCGGAGACGTGTCGGATCCGCGTCAGGTGGTCCTGCGGCCGGTAGGTCTTCAGGTCGGCATTGGGGTTGTTCGCGTAGAAGTACTGGATGGCGCCGCCACCGTAGAGCCAGGCGATGCCGTTGGAGGGTACCGCCGGAAAGGCCGGTGCTGCCGTGCCCGTCCACCAGGCCTGCCAGCCGCCCGTTGGACCGGAGGACGCCAGGCCCTCGGCGCTGGGGCCACGGCCCGGGTACTCGCGCAAGCCGTTGGCCAGGCCCACGTCGAGCTGCAGCGGGCTGTGCAGCGTGCGCACGGCGTTCACTTGCGGCGCGCTCAGGCACTCGGGCGTGTCGGCTCCAGGGCATTGCAGGCGGCCGATGTCAAAACGCTGTCGGCAGCCCACCGGGTCGGACACCACCTGGTCGGCCAGGCCGTCGGCGGCGTCGCACGCCGCCAGCACGGCGCGGTGCACCAGTTGCACCTTGGCCGGCGGAATCCAGCCGTCGCCCACCAGCGCCAGGCCGTCGCGCAGGCCGGCGTGTTGCAGCCCGGTCCAGTGCAGCACGGGCACGCGGCTGAAGATGCCGTCGAAATCGGCCGGGTAGCGCTGCGCCATCGTCACGCCTTCGCGGCCGCCTTCGGAGCTGCCTGCGAAGTACAGCTTTTCGGGCTTGCGGCCGTAGGCGCGCTGCATCAGCACCACGGACACGTCGCGCACCTTCTTGTAGGAAGCGTGGGCGAAATTGACCAGCGCTTCGTCGTTGAGCGCAAAGGCCTGGGGCGGCACGCCGGGCTGGTTCTGGTGGCCGGAGTCGGTGCCGATGGTCACGAACCCCTGGGCCAACGGCGCCGGCTGCTCGAAGCGTGCGGCGGGCAGCAGGCCCACGCCGGTGATCAACACGCCGTTGAAACCGCCGCCGCCGTATTGCAGGGAGCGCCCATTCCACTGCGTGGGCAGGTTGATCTGAAACTGGATGGCCGGCGCCGCCGGGTCCAGCGGTGCAATGCGGCCCAGCACCTGGCAGTGCTCGGGCGCGGCCGGCGTGATGGTGGCTGCGGGCGTGGGACCGCGCTCGGCCACCGCCAACGGCGAGGCGGGCATCAGCTTGGCCGAGGTGATGGTGGCTCCACCCGTGGGCAGGCCGATGGCCGCGGCGGCGACGGGACCGGTCAGCGCGGCGCAGCCGGCAGCAGCGTTGCCGGGGCGCAGCGGTGTCTGGCTGCAACCGGCGACTGCGGCGGTGGCTGCGAGCAGCAGCAGGGTGGTGGTGTTCATGCTGCCTCCTCGGGCCAATACAAACGCATGGGGTTGGTCACCAGCAGCTTCCTTTGCGCTTCGGCCGTCGGCGCAATCTGCGGAATGAAGTCCACCAGCAGGCCGTCGTCGGGCATGTGGTCCTTCA
>JAZKHH010000029.1:0-92703 GCA_040385465.1 Pseudomonadota bacterium
GGTGCGCCTCTGCAGGCCATCAATCACGCACTGGAAGAGGCGCTGGACGACATGACGGTGCCCAAAGGTCGGGCCGGCAAACTGGCCAAGACACCGGTGCGCCGCGTGGGGGTGTTGAGCGCCCAGTTGGAGCTGGGTGATGAGCCGAAGCGACGTCCCCTGCCCGAGGTGGCGGAGTTGAGGCTGGACGCGTTGATCGGCCGCCTGGCGGCGGCTTCGAAAGCGCCCGTGTTGCTGATGCTGGATGAAGTGCAAGTGCTGGGCGACCTGCCCAATGGCCAAGGGACCCTGGCCACGTTGCGGGCGGTGCTGCAAAAGCACAAACACCAGGTCCACGCAGTGTTCACCGGCTCCTCGCAGGAGGGCTTGGCCGCCATGACCGTGGCGACCGGCGCACCGATGTACCAATTTGCGCAATTGATTGATTTTCCGGTGCTGGGCGACGAATTTTTACAACAGCTGGCAGCCCATTTCCAGCGTGTGCACCCCAGCAAGTCACTGGTGCTGGCGGACTTGCAACGTGTGTTCGAACACATCGGCTTCAAACCCGCTCTCATGAAGGACCTCGTCAAGTCTTTGTCGGCCGAGGGCCAGACCAATTTGGACGCTGCGCTGGCCCGGTTTGTCAGCGACGAGCGGCAGTTGTTTGGCTGGGACACGCTGTTGCACGGCTTGCCCTTGATCGACCAAGCGGTGCTGAGCGCCTTGGCGCGCGGGCTGGCCCCTCTGAGCAAGGAAAGTCTGGACCAGCTCGCCAAGGTTCGCAGCCTGCACCCGACCATTGCCAAAGTGCGGGTCGCACTGGACCGCCTGCGCAAAAATGGCATCTTGTCCAAGCCGCCCCAGGGCAGTTACGTGATCGACGACCGCCTGTTTGCGGACCACGTCGCCCAGCGCCCTTGGCCAAAAGGCTGACAATGAACCGCCGGGATTCCCGTGACTCTTTTCACCCGCCTTGCGCCGCATGAGCATGACTTTGAAACCCCTTGACCGACTCCAAGACAGCCTGTCCCGGTGCCGCCGTGCGCTGAGCGCAGGGCTGCTGGGCGCTGTGATCCTGACCCCGCTCAGCGGGCAAGCCCAACCCGTAAACGACACGCCCTACGCTCAGCGCGAGGACGTTCGTCAGTTTGCCACCGACCTTGCGCAGCGGCGCGGCTGGCCAGAGGCTTGGGTGTTGTCGGTGCTGAGCAAGGCCCGCTATCAAGCCACGGTCACGCGCCTGATCATGCCCAGCTCGGTGGCCACACCCAAGGACTGGTTCACCTACCGCACCCGCATGGTTGAGCCGGTGCGGCTGAAAACGGGCTTGGCCTTCTGGCAGGCCCATGACCGGTGGTTGCGGCGCGCGGAGCAGCGCTATGGCGTACCACCCGACATCGTGCTGGGCATCGTTGGCGTGGAGTCGATCTACGGCCGGCAAATGGGCCGTTTGAAAGTGATCGATGCCTTGGCCACGTTGAGTTTTGACTTTCCATCGGGCCGCAGCGACCGCAGCGCTTTTTTCCGCACCGAACTGGAGAGCTTGCTGGCTTTGGCACGCCGAGAGCAAATTGACCCGATGAGGCTAAAAGGGAGCTTTGCGGGTGCCGTTGGCATGCCGCAGTTCATGCCCAGCAGCATTGAACAGCATGCCGTCGACTTCGATAGCGACGGCCACATTGACCTCAGCCACAGCGCGGCGGACGTCATCGGCAGTGTGGCCAACTACCTTGTGGCGCACGGCTGGCAACGTGACTGGCCCACCCACTTCGAGGTCACCCCGCCAGCAGAGCCACAAGCACTGACCGCCTTGTTGGGGCCGGACATCGTGCCGCTGTTTTCACCGCAAGAGTTCGTTGACAAGGGGGCTTGGCTGCCAAGTACTGCGCTCGACCATCCGGGCAAATTGGCATTGGTGAAGCTGCTCAACGGTGAGAGTGCCCCGAGCTACGTGGCAGGCACCAGCAATTTCTACGTCATCACCCGCTACAACTGGTCAAGCTATTACGCCATGGCGGTGATTTCGCTGGGCGAGGCCCTGCGCCGGGCACGCGGCAGCGATGTGGCTGGAGCCTTGTGATGGTGCCCTGGCTGTCTGGCCCCAGCGCTGCCTTTCCGGACACCCGGTTGGCGCTGCCTGCGAGCTCGGAGGCGCCCGGGCTGCTGGCTGCCGGTGGCGAGTTGAGCCCGGCGCGGCTGACGCAGGCTTACTCGCGGGGGATCTTCCCTTGGTACAACGACGGGCAGCCTGTGTTGTGGTGGTCGCCCGACCCGCGCATGGTGCTGTGGGTCCGTGACTTCAAGGTCTCGCGCTCACTGCGCAAGACCTTGACCCACTTCCGCCGTTCGCTGCATTGCGAGGTGCGGGTGGACAGTGCTTTTCGCAAGGTCATGGAACACTGCGCTCGAACGCCGCGCGACGGGCAAGCCGGCACATGGATTCAACCGGAAATGATCGACGCCTACGTGAGCTGGCATGCCTTGGGCCACGCACACAGTGTCGAGACCTGGATCGACGGAGAGCTGGTGGGCGGGCTGTACGGCGTGAGTCTGGGGCAGATGTTTTTTGGCGAATCCATGTTCTCTCACCGCACCGACGCCTCCAAGGTCGCGCTGGCTGCCCTGGTGGCACTGTGCCGGGCACATCATGTGCCCCTGATTGACTGTCAGCAACGCACGCCACACCTCAGCTCTTTGGGGGCCACCACCCTCGAGCGGGCCGCTTTTGAAGACCACCTGGCCACCCATGTCAACGAGCCGTCCATGGGCGACTGGTCCTATCATCCGGCCTTGTGGTCCTATGTCTTGGATACCGCTGCTGCGCCACCGCCGTTCTTGTCCAGCCCGTCTTCGCCTGACATGGCGTCCGACCCTCGCCGCCCTTGATGTCCGCCCACCGTGACACATCCTAAAGAGCTTCCCCTGTCGTCGTTGCAGTTTTACGCCACGGCGCCCTACCCTTGCAGCTACATCGAGGGGCGCATGGCGCGCTCGCAAGTGGCCACGCCCAGCCATTTGATTCATGCCGACATGTACTCGGGTCTGGTGGCCAACGGCTTTCGTCGCAGCGGCTTGTTCACTTACCGTCCCTACTGTGACGGTTGCCAGGCCTGTGTGCCCCTGCGCATTCCGGTGGCCACCTTTGCGCCCACGCGGAGCCAGCGCCGGGCTTGGAAAGCGCACGAACAATTGCAAACCCGGGTGTTGCGGCTGGGGTTCGTGGCCGAGCACTACCAGCTTTATCTGCGCTACCAAAACGGCCGTCACCGGGGGGGTGGCATGGATCAGGACAGCGTCGACCAGTACACCCAGTTCTTGCTGCAGACGCGGGTGAACTCACGGCTGGTGGAGTTTCGCCTGCCGCCTGCGCAGGGGGACACCGGGCTGGGCGCGCTCAAGATGGTGTCCATCCTGGACGTGCTCAACGACGGGTTGTCGGCGGTCTACACGTTTTACGAGCCGGACGACCGGGCCAGCTACGGCACCTACAACGTGCTGTGGCAGATTGAACAGACCCGGTTGCTCAAGTTGCCTCATGTCTATTTGGGCTACTGGATTGCCGGGAGCCCGAAAATGGCCTACAAGGCACAGTTCGTTCCGAACGAACAGCTGGTCAACGGCCAATGGATGGCGGGCTCAAGTGCCCCGGAGTCGTTGCCGGCTTGCCAGCTTGCTGCGCCCGAAGTCGATGACGGCCAGCCCACCAAGGAGTCCCTGCCATGAAGTCACCACGTTTTGCCTTTCAAAGCCTGGCCTTGAGCCTGCTCATGGGCCTGGGCGCTGCGGCCAGCGCCGAAGAAGCCGCGTCGGCGCCCCCAGCTTCCAGCACGCCAGCAGCCCAGCCGGTCGGCGGCAAGGTGACAGCCACAGGCACCCAGGTGGTCAACTCCGCAGAGCGCGGGGGACGGCGGGCGCGGTCTGCAGTGGAACGGGGTGTTCAGCGGGTGGGCACGGCCGCCGGACGCGGTGTGAACAAGGCGGGCGCCCATGTGCAGCGCGGCGTGGAAAAAGTCACTGGGCCCACGCAGCTGCCCAAGCCCGCACCGCAACCTCCCCTTCAACCCTGATCGGCTTGCACGGCCGCTGGCGGGCGCCGAGGTTTGACCACCGCCGGCACGCCGACAGCAATGCAGTTGGCCGGCACATCGTGGATCACGACCGCGTTGGCACCGATCAACACGTTGTCGCCAATGGTGATTGGGCCCAGCAGCTTGGCGCCTGCACCGATGTCGACATGGTGACCGATTTGAGGTGAGCCCGGCTGGTCGACCCGGTTGAGCCCCACCACAGCACCAGTTCTGATGCGGCAGTGGTCACCGAAACTGGCGTCTCCGCTGACCACGATGCCAAAGCAGTGGTCGATGACGAAGCCCTTGCCGATCACCGCTTCGCAGGGCAACTCCATCCCGCTGGCGACCTGGACCAGCTTGTAGAAAATTTTGTAAAACAGTGAAAACACCTTGCGCAACAGGGCCGGACGCACGGTGTAGCGCCAGCGCCCATACCGGTACACCAGCAAAACCCAAAAACCCAGCGATCCCCAGGTGCCTTCCTGGCCACGCATGTCAGAACGGATGTGGTCAAACATAACGGGCAAACCCCTGAGCGGAACGATCGAAAGGAAGTGCGGCGGACACCATCAGGCGCTGCGGGTCCACCGGTAGGCATTGGTGAACATGTGCAGCCAAGGGCTTGCCTGGCGTTTGTCGCCCGAGGTCCAACTCATCTGTGCATGACGGAACACCCGCTCTGGGTGCGGCATGAGGGCGGTGATGCGGCCATCGGCGGTGGTCACGGCCGTCAGGCCCTCTGGGCTGCCGTTGGGGTTGAAGGGGTAGACTTCCGTGGCCTGGCCGTGGTGGTCTACAAAGCGCATGGCCCGATGAACCGCGGCGGGATTGCCACGTTGGGAGAAGTCGGCCCAACCCTCACCGTGGGACACCGCGATCGGCAAGCGGCTGCCAGCCATGTCTTTGAAAAACAAAGACGGGCTGTCAAGCACCTCGACCAAACTCAAGCGGGCCTCGAACTGTTCACTGAGGTTGCGGGTGAAGCGTGGCCAGGCTTCGGTGCCTGGAATGATCGCGCTCAAGGCCGCCAGCATCTGGCAGCCGTTGCACACCCCCAGGGCAAAGCGGTCACGCTGTTGAAAAAACCGGCTGAAAGCTTCTTCCAGCGCGGGATTGAACAAGATTGAGCGAGCCCAACCTTCTCCCGCGCCCAGGGTGTCGCCATAGCTGAAGCCACCGCAGGCCACGAGACCCCGGAAGTCATCCAAGCGCACACGGCCAGACTGCAGGTCGGTCATGTGCACATCGATGCTGTCGAAACCTGCCAGTGACATGGCATAGCTCATCTCGATGTGGCTGTTGACCCCCTGCTCCCGAAGAATAGCGACCTGAGGTCGGCTGAGGTTGACGGCCGGTGCCGACAGCGGAGCGGCCATGGCGGCTTGCAGTGCCGGCGACAGGTGAAGGTGCAAACCTGGGTCTTCTGCCAGGCCGACGGCCGCGTGCTCGGCATCGGCACAGGCCGGGTTGTCGCGCAAACGCGCGATGCGCCAGCTGACCTCGTCCCAGGCTTGTTGCAGGGCCTGCAACGAGGCGCCGTAGATCAATTTGGTGTCGCGCCAGACATCGATGGACAGTCGCTCCTGGGTTTTGCCGATGAAGTGACTGTGGCGGCTGAGGCCATGGGCGCGCAAGGTTTGCATGACCTGGTTGCGCACGGCCGTGGGCACCTGGATCACCACGCCCAGCTCCTCGTTGAACAGCGCCTTGAGCGTCAGCTCGGTGCGACGGGCGCCCACCTGTCCGGCCCAGTTTTTGGAGTCGCCCCAATCCATGCGGCTGTCGCTGATGCCGTCACCCTCGGTGACCAGGAGATCGACATTGAGGCTCACCCCCACCTGCCCGGCAAACGCCATCTCGCACACCGTAGCCCACAGGCCCCCGTCGCTGCGGTCGTGATACGCCAACACATGGCCGGCCTCGCGCAGCTCATTGATGGCCGTCACCAAAGCGCGCAGGGCCTCGGGCTCTTCCAGATCCGGCACCCGATCGCCGAACTGGTTGAGCACCTGCGCAAGCACCGAGCCACCAAGGCGGTTGTGGCCTTGGCCGAGGTCGATCAACACCAGGGTGGTGTCGGGCACGCCATCCGGGCTGGGTCGCTGCAACTGCGGTGTGAACGTGGGCACGACGTCGTCCAGGGTGGCAAACGCCGAGACGATCAACGACACCGGCGAGGTGACCTGCCGGGTCTGGCCGCTGGTGGGTTCGCTCCAGCGCGTGCGCATCGACAGGCTGTCTTTGCCGACCGGCACGCCGATGCCCAGCGCAGGGCACAGGGACAAGGCGACCGCTTTGACGGTGTCGTACAAGGCGGCGTCTTCACCCGGCTCGCCGCAGGCCGCCATCCAGTTGCAGCTGAGTTTGACCTTGGACAGCGTGATCGGCGCAGCCAGCAGGTTGGTCAGGGCCTCGCCCACCGCCATGCGGCCGGAGGCCGGTGCGTCCAGGGCGGCCAACGGCGTGCGCTCTCCCATGCTCATGGCTTCGCCTCTCAGGCCTTTGAAGTCGGCCAAGGTGACAGCGCAGTCGGCCACTGGCACCTGCCACGGGCCCACCATTTGGTCGCGGCTGCTCAGGCCACCGACCGTGCGGTCGCCGATGGTGATCAAGAACCGTTTGCTGGCCACTGTGGGGTGCCGCAGCACGTCCATGGCCACCGTGTCCAAGGTGACGTTGTCCAACGCCAGCGGGGCCACCTGCCGTGCCACACGCAGCACATCCCGGTGCACCTTGGGCGGCTTGCCCAGCAGCACTTCCATGGGCATGTCGATGGGCCGTTGCCCTCCGGGGCCATCTTCCAGCACCAGCTCCGTTTCCTCAGTAGCCACGCCCACCACCGCAAAGGGACAACGCTCGCGTTCACACAGGGCTTGAAACAGCACCAGGGCCTCGGGGGCCAACGCCACCACGTAGCGTTCCTGGCTCTCGTTGCACCACATTTCCTTGGGCGCCAACCCGCTTTCTTCCAGCGGAATCTTCCGCAGGTCAAACCGCGCGCCCCGCCCTGCCCCATCGACCAACTCTGGGAAAGCGTTGGACAAGCCGCCCGCACCCACGTCGTGAATGGCCAAGATGGGATTGGCCTCGCCCAAGGCCCAACAATGGTTGATCACTTCCTGAGCGCGCCGTTCGATCTCCGGGTTGCCGCGCTGCACGGAATCGAAATCGAGTTCGGCGGCGTTGACGCCTGCCGCCATCGAACTGGCCGCACCGCCGCCCATGCCGATGCGCATGCCCGGCCCCCCCAGTTGGATGAGGAGCGTGCCGGCGCCAAAGATCTTTTTGTGGGTTTGCGACGCGATGATGGTGCCCAGCCCTCCGGCGATCATGATGGGCTTGTGGTAGCCGCGGCGCACGGCCTGCGTGCCCTGGCCCACGGTCTGCTCATAGACCCGGAAATAGCCACCCAGGCTGGGCCGGCCAAACTCGTTGTTGAACGCTGCACCGCCCAGGGGGCCCTCGATCATGATCTGCAAGGCGCTGGCGATGTGTGCCGGCTTGCCGTAAGGCGTTGAGTCGGGGCCTTCCCAAGGCGATTGCAGGCCAGGGAGGTGCAGGTTGGAAACGCTGAAACCCGTGAGACCTGCCTTGGGTTTGGAGCCGCGACCGGTGGCGCCTTCGTCGCGGATCTCGCCGCCTGCCCCAGTGGAGGCGCCGGGAAACGGTGAAATCGCAGTCGGGTGGTTGTGGGTTTCCACTTTCATCAGCACATGGGCCACATCCGGCACTGCGTGGTAAAGGCTGGGCGCCAGGGTGGCCGACGGGGCCACCCACCGCTCGACGGGCCCGCCTTCCATCACAGACGCGTTGTCGCTGTAGGCCACCACGGTGTGCTGAGGCGACTGCGCCTCCGTGTGCCGAATCATGGCAAACATGGATTGCACCTGCGCCTGCCCATCGATGGTGAATTGGGCGTTGAAGATCTTGTGTCGGCAGTGCTCGCTGTTGGCCTGGGCAAACATCGTCAGCTCGACGTCGCTGGGGTTGCGTTTCAAGCCGGTGAAGGCCTGCAACAGGTAATCGATCTCATCGTCACTCAGGGCCAGGCCGAACTCGACGTTGGCGGTCACCAAGGCTGAGCGGCCAGCGCCCAGCACGTCCACATGGCACAGCGGCGCCGCAGCGCGCTCATCGAACAAGTGGGCTGCTTGCTGACGCTCAAAGCACACGCTTTCCGTCATCCGGTCATGCAGCCCGAGCGCCAGGGTCTGAAGTTCTTCAGAACTCAGCGGCTTGCTGCCGCCCAGCAGGCCAGTTTTCAAGACGAAGCGGTATTCCGTCACGCGTTCGACCCGGCGCACCGGAAACCCGCAGTTGCGGGCAATGTCGGTGGCCTTGCTGGCCCATGGTGACACCGTGCCCCAACGGGGACCGACCACCACCACGCTCTCCGTGGCGGACGCCTCAGAGGTCGCGACGTCGCCATACCGCAGCAAGGCGGCCAAGCGGTCAGTGGTGGAGCCGTCCAGAGGCTGGTCGCTGGCCACCCAGTGCACGTGGCGGGCCTGAATTGCCTTCACCCGGGGCACCACGGCCTGCAAGGCGGTGAGCAAGGCTTGCGAGCGGAACACCGACAAGGCGTTGCCGCCCTCAAAATGGAACAAATGCATGGCAAAAGGCAACGGCTGGCAAGCCGCGAGCAAAGACGGGGTGAATTGGCAATTTTAGCGGCCGAGTGATAATTCAAGGCATGACGATCAATATTAAAAACGCCGTTGGCGTGAACGGAATGCGCATTGCGGGACGCCTTGCGTCCGAAGTCCTGGACATGCTGACTCCCCACGTGGTGGCGGGCGTGACCACCAACCAGCTGGACCAACTGGCGCACGACCACATCGTGAACGTGCAACAGGGCATTCCAGCACCTTTGAATTACGCGCCAAGCGGCTACAAGCCCTACCCCAAGTCCATCTGCACGTCGATCAATCACCAGGTCTGCCATGGCATTCCGAACGACAAGCCGCTGAAAAATGGCGACATCGTCAACATCGACGTCACCGTCATCAAGGACGGGTGGCACGGCGACACCAGCCGCATGTTCGTGGTGGGCGAAGGCTCGATCGCCGCCAAACGGGTGTGCCATATGACTTATGAGGCGATGTGGCGTGGCATCGTCAAGGTGCGCCCCGGTGCCTTTCTGGGAGACATCGGTCACGCCATCCAAACCTTTGCCGAGAACGCAGGCTATTCTGTGGTGCGCGAGTTTTGCGGTCATGGAATCGGCCAGAAGTTCCACGAAGACCCCCAGGTGCTGCATTACGGACGCCCGGGCACCTTGCTTCAATTGGTGCCGGGCCTGGTGTTCACCATCGAACCCATGATCAACATCGGCAAGCGCGACATCCGCGAAACCGGGGACGGGTGGACGATCGTGACCAAAGACCGGTCGCTGTCGGCACAGTGGGAACACACGGTGCTCGTCACCGAAACGGGTTATGAAGTGCTGACGGTGTCCGAGGGATCGCCCCCGCTGCCCGACTTCGTGACCGCCCTCGCCACCTGAGCTGGAGCTGCCCCCTGGATGACGACGGCCGAGCCCGACAGCCTGCACGCTGAGCCAACCCCCTCAGCGCAGGCGGCCCCGTTGTCGGCCCAGACACCGCGCCAGCGCCTTCGAGACAGCAAAGCCGCCTTGCTCGGGGCATTTCAAGCCGGCAGGCCCAGGGCGTCGGCCGCCACGGCCTTGACCCGCAGCCTGACGAAACTGATTGATCAGGCGCTCAAAGAACTGTGGGACCAGGCCGGCATGCCAGAACACGCCGCGCTGCTGGCCGTTGGGGGCTACGGCCGGGGCGAGCTGTTTCCGTATTCCGACGTTGACGTGCTGGTGTTGTTGCGACCGCTGGGCGATCGACCCCTGCGGGCGGACGAAGCGCCTGTGCACGCCGAGGCCACCGAACGTTTCATCACCGCCTGCTGGGACGCCGGCATCGAGATCGGCTCGAGCGTGCGCACGGTGGAGCAGTGCATCGAAGAAGGCCAACGGGACGTCACGGTGCAAACCGCCTTGCTCGAGTCGCGTTTCGTGTGTGGCTCGCGCCGGGTCTTCAACACCTTTCGGCTGGTCAATACCCAGGCGATGGAGCCGCGTGCTTTCTTGCGGGCCAAAACCCTGGAAATGCGGCAGCGGCACCAGAAATACGACGAGACCCCCTACGCGCTGGAGCCCAACTGCAAGGAAAGCCCCGGCGGGCTGCGTGACTTGCAGGTGGTGATGTGGGTGGCACGGGCGGCCGGGTTCGGCAAAACCTGGGCCGAACTGGCGTCCAACGGGTTGATCACGCCGTTCGAGGCCAAACGCCTTCAACACAATGAAGGCTTGCTCAAGCTCATTCGCGCCCGACTGCACGTGGTGGCCGGTCGGCGCGAGGACCGGTTGGTTTTTGACCTGCAGACCGCCGTCGCTCACACCTTTGGCTACCAAGGTACCCGTGGCCAACGCGCTTCCGAGACCCTGATGCGCCGTTATTACTGGGCCGCGAAGGCCGTCACTCAGCTCAACGAGATCTTGATGCTGAACATGGAAGAGCGCATCAACGGCCTGCAGGACGCGCCCATGCGGCGCTTGACTCCCCAGTTTCTTGACCGTGGCGGCATGCTGGAAGTGGCCAGCGATGACCTGTACCAGCGCGACCCCCACGCCATCCTCCACACCTTCTGGGTGTATCAAACCCAAGCAGGCCTCAACGGCTTATCGGCGCGCACCCTGAGGGCGCTGTACAACGCCCGCGATTTGATGGACAGCGACTTCCGCCGCGACCCTGTCAACCAGGGCACCTTGATGAAGATCCTCAAGGCACCCGGAGGGCAGACCCATGCGCTGCGGCTGATGAACGCGACGTCGGTGCTGGGGCGCACGCTGTGGGTGTTTCGGCGCATCGTGGGCCAGATGCAGCACGACCTGTTCCACGTCTACACCGTCGATCAGCACATCTTGATGGTGCTGCGCAACGTGCGGCGCTTTTTCATTCCCGAACATGCGCACGAGTACGCCTTCTGCTCGGAGTTGGCATCGCGTTGGGACCGGCCCTACCTTTTGTACATCGCTGCGCTCTTCCACGATGTGGCCAAGGGCCGGGGCGGTGACCACTCGGTGCTGGGCGCCAAAGAGGCACGCCGCTTCTGCCGCGACCACCAGTTGCCCCGGGTCGACACCGAGTTGGTCGAGTTCTTGGTGGTGCACCACCTGACCTTGTCGCACACCGCGCAAAAAGAGGACCTGTCGGATCCCGAGGTGATCGAGCGCTTCGTGAAGGTGGTGCGCACCGAACGCCGCCTGACCGCGCTGTACCTGTTGACCGTGGCCGACATCCGCGGCACCAGCCCCAAAGTTTGGAATGCCTGGAAAGGCAAGCTGCTGGAAGACCTGTACCGCCTGGCCTTGCGTGCCTTGGGCGGCGCGCAACCCAACACCGACGCGGAGCTCCAGGCACGCAAAGTGGAAGCGCGGCAAGCGCTCAATTTGCTGTCGTTTCCCCAGGGGATTGAGCAGCCTCTGTGGGACACCCTGGAGGTGAGCTACTTTGCCCGCCACGACGCCAACGACATCGCCTGGCATGCACGGTCGTTGTCACGGCACCTGCGCAGCGAAAAACCGCTGGTCAACGCCCGGCTTTCGCCATTGGGGGAAGGTTTGCAGGTGCTGGTGTATTCCCCCGACCGCGCCGATCTTTTCGCCCGCATCTGTGGCTACTTCGATGGCGCGGGCTTCGACATCCTGGATGCCAAGGTCCACACCACCCGGGCGGGCTATGCGCTGGACACCTTCCAAGTCATCAGCCCGCAGCTGGAGCAGCATCACCGCGATTTGATCTCGTTGGTCGAAACCCAGCTGGGTCTGGCGTTGCAGGGTGACAGCCCCCTGCCAGAGCCTCGACGCAGCCGCATCTCACGCCGGGTTCGCTCTTTCCCCGTGACGCCTCGGGTCACCTTGCGCCCGGACGACCGCGCTCAGCGTTGGCTGCTGACGGTGTCGGCCAGTGACCGCTCGGGCTTGCTGTACGCCATCGCCCGGGTGCTGGCGCGACACCAGATCAACCTGCAGTTGGCCAAGATCACCACCCTGGGCGAGCGGGTGGAAGACACGTTTCTGATCGACGGGGCGGCGTTGCAGAAGAGCAAGCTGCAGCTGCAGATCGAGACGGAGTTGTTGGACGCGGTGGCGGCTTGAGACCAAGGGCCTCCTTGGCAAATGGGACCGGTGACCCGTGCCTCAACCGGATGCCTTGCCGCCCAAACGCCGTGCGCGGGCCAAACGCCAAGCGTCTTGCGGAGCGGTGTAAACGGCGTCGGCGGTGGTGCCGGTTTCCTGCAGTTGGGCATCCAGGGCAATGCGGTTGTCGAACACGAAGCATTCGCCTTCCCACTCACGGTGCGCGTCCGGCGTCTGTGCAAGATAGTGGAGGATGCCGCCTTCGAGCGTGAAAACCTCCAGGCCCTGGTTTTGCAGCCAAGCGTTGGTCTTGTCACAACGGATGCCGCCCGTGCAGTACATCGCCACCCGTTTGCCCTCGGCTTGCCAGGCCGGCAGCCGTTCTCTGACGTACGCCGGAAAATCCCGAAAGTTCTCCACCTGCGGGTCGATGGCGCCCCGGAACCGGCCCAGGCGGAACTCGAAGCTGTTGCGGTTGTCCAGCAACACCACATCGTCTTGCCGAAGCAATTCGCGCCAGGCGTCGGGCGACAGGGCCAGCCCAGCGCCTGGTCCAGCCAAAGGGTTGCGTGACGGCGGCAGCGACAACGGCAGCAGCTCTGCGCAGCACATGACTTTCAGCCGCCCAAAAGGTGGCGTGCGGCAGGCACTGCGTTTGAAGTTCAGCCCCGCAAAAAGCGGTGCCCAAGGGGTGTCTTGGCTCAGCTGTTGTCTGAAATGCGCCAGGGCTGGCTCAGAACCGGCCAGCACGCCATTGACGCCCTCAGGAGCGACCCACAGGCATCCCGTCAGACCCTCGGCCCAGCCACGCAAGTGGCTGGCCAACGCCTGCGGGTTGGCCACCGGTCCCAAGCGATAAAAGGCGTCATGCCACAGCGCCTCGTCAGGGATTGCGCCGGTATTGGAAACAGCGGAAGACATGGTCAAAGGGGACGACCGTGTGGATGCTGGGGGGTCAAGGAGGTTAAGGTGAGACGAAGCCGGGGCAGCAGCCGGGCAGCCCGTCTCACGGCGGCTGAACCGCATTGTGTCTCATGAAGGGGACACGGGTACAATCCCGGGCCCCGCTCGCTGCGGGCGCCTTGGGCTGGACGATTCGGGTTTCCCTCAGGGAGCCGGCATGGCGGCCCATCGGGCACGCAGCGTGCCCTGGGCAATGGGCCAACCCCCGCCATCGCGCAGCTGTGCGAGTCGGTTTGACACAGTGCAAGGTGGGTTGGATTGGATGGCTTTGGTTTTTGGGAGACTCTGGGGATCATGTCTGACCTGATTGATCTGGACATTCGCCTCGAACAGCTGGAGCAAGAGCGCTCACAACTCTCAGTCGATACCTATTTCAGCGCCGATTGGTACCAGCGCGAAATGGAGCTGATTTTTCAGCATGGCCCACGCTATTTAGGCCACGCCTTGTCGGTGCCCGAGGTGGGTGACTACCACGCGTTGGCCCACGAAGGCGAGGGCCGGGCGTTGGTGCGCACGCCCGAGGGCCTTGAATTGATTTCCAATGTCTGCCGCCACCGCCAAGCGGTGATGCTGCGCGGGCGCGGCAACACACGGCACAACATCGTGTGCCCTTTGCACCGTTGGACCTACGACCTGCACGGGGAGCTCATCGGCGCGCCGCATTTCGAGCAAGACCCTTGCCTGAACCTCAACAATTACGCCATCCAGACCTGGAACGGGCTGGTGTTCGAGCGCAACGGATGCGACGTGGCCGGTGACTTGGCCGAACTGCGCGGCAAGACCGAGCTTGATTTCAGTGGCTACGTGCTCGACAAGGTGCAGGTTCACGAGTGCGACTACAACTGGAAAACCTTCATCGAGGTGTACCTCGAGGACTACCACGTGGGCCCGTTCCACCCTGGCTTGGGCCAGTTCGTGACCTGCGACGACTTGCAGTGGGAGTTTGGCTCGCACCACTCGGTGCAAACGGTCGGGCTTCACAAAGGCCTGGCCAAGGCGGGCTCGCCGGTCTACCGGCAATGGCACGATGCGGTCCTGAAGTTTGGCAATGGGCAGCTGCCCCGCCATGGCGCCATTTGGCTGACCTACCATCCGAACGTCATGGTCGAGTGGTACCCGCACGTGCTGGTGGTCTCGACCCTGCACCCCAAAGGCCCGCAGAAAACGCTCAACGTGGTGGAGTTTTTCTACCCCGAAGAAATTGCAGCGTTTGAGCGCGAGTTCGTGGAAGCCCATCAGGCGGCTTATTGGGAAACTTGCGTGGAGGACGACGAGATCGCCCTGCGCATGGACGCCGGACGCAAGGCACTGCTCGAGCGCGGTGACGACGAATCGGGGCCTTACCAAAGCCCGATGGAAGACGGCATGCGCCACTTTCACCGCTGGTATCGGAAGGCTTTACGACGGGCTGTGTGAGCCTTGCCGCAGGGCAGGCCGATCTTGGGCCGCCTTCATCCCCCTGACAACATCCCCAGTGCGCCATGATGTCCGGCGGGGGCGGGTTGCATGCATGTCCCCGCCCTTTCCCACGGCATCATCATTCCTGCATTGTGTTTCGCTCATCGACCTGACCCGACCATGACCTACACCACCCTGATCTCCGCACCTGAACTGCGCGAACTCTTGGAGCCAGGCACCCCTGTGGTCGTCCTGGACACCCGTTTTGAGCTCAACGACTCAGAGGCCGGTGAGGCGGCCTACCGCCAAGGGCATGTGCCAGGCGCGCATTATCTGCACCTCGACCGCGACCTGTCAGGACCGAAGACTGGGCGCAACGGCCGGCATCCGCTGCCCGACCCGGCGGCCTGGTCTCAGACGGCTGGTGCACGTGGAGTGACGCGGTCCAGCCAGGTGGTGGTGTACGACCACCACCAAGGCATGTTCGCTGCGCGGGCGTGGTGGATGGTGCGCCAGCTGGGTGTGGACTCGGTGGCGGTGCTGGACGGCGGGTTGGACGCCTGGCTTCAGGCCGGCGGCCCGTTGACGCAGGACATCCCTGAATTGTTGGCACCGGATTCGACAACACTGAGGGTGGGCGCTTGGCGGGACACGGTACAGGCGGACGAGCTGTTGGCGGGACTGGACCAACGGTTCATTCTGGACGCCCGGGCCCCGGAGCGGTATCGCGGGGACGTGGAGCCTTTGGACCGGGTGGCAGGCCACATTCCGGGCGCGCGCAACCGCTTTTTCAAACACAACCTGGACGCGGACGGCCGCTTCAAGCCGGCCGACGTGCTGCGCAGTGAGTTTTTGGCGCAGCTGGGCGATGCCCCGGTGGCGGAGGTGGTTCATCAATGTGGCTCGGGCGCCACCGCTTGCCACAACCTCCTGGCGATGGAAGTGGCGGGTTTGACACGCTCCAAGCTCTACCCCGGGTCCTGGAGCGAGTGGTGCAGTGATCCCGAGCGGCCGGTGGGACGCGGCTGAGGGAAGCAAGCGCCTGGGCGTGTTGATGGGCGGGAAATGTGCACTTGGTTTGGAGGGTCGGCACTCACATCCTCAAGACCCCCGCCAAACGGGCGATAACCCTTGGGCAGGAATCCATCGTTTGGAGCATTGCCTACACCATGAAGCTGTTGCCCTTGGAACAAGTCAGCCACCAGATGCAAGCCGGCCAGGCCTTGCCCTGGGGCGTGCGCGATGCGAACGGCAAGTTGCTGCTCGCTCGCGGGCACGTTCTGGCGGATGCCAACATGGTGCAGACCTTGCTCGAGCGCGGGATGTTCGTCGATGCCGACGAGTTTGGACGCTCGGGCGGCGACAACCACCCGCAAAAGGCCAAGGACGGCAGCCTGTCGAGCCGCTGGGACGGCCTGCAGGCCCGCCTGGGGACGCTGCTGCGCTCGTCCACCGAGACCTACTTCCTGGAGCGGGTGCGCGAGTCGGTTGAGCACATCGCAGGCTTGGCCGACCGCAACACCGACCTGCTGATCTTCATGATCTTGCGCCATGACCACACACGTTATGCGCACTACGGCGTGGTGCATTCCCTGCACGTCGCCTCCCTGTGCAGCCTGGTGGCCCGGCGCCTGGAGTGGCCCGCGGCGCGGCGCGACAGCCTGATCGGTGCCGCGTTGACGATGAACCTGTCGGTGCTGGACCTGCAAGGGCGGCTGGCAGCGCAAACCACGCCCCTGACGCCAGAGCAACGCAAAGAGATTGACGGCCACACCGACGCCAGCGCCCTGTTGCTGCGTGAAGCAGGTCTGGAGGACGAAGAATGGCTGCAAGCGGTCGAGCAGCATCATGAGCAAAGCGGCGGCGGCGGTTATCCGCTGGCCCTGACAGAGCCCACCGAAGCTTCACAGCTGCTGCGTTTCGTCGACTGTTTCACCGCCAAGCACAGCGCCCGGGCGGGGCGCACGCAGCAACCTGCGCAACAGGCGGCGCGCGACCTTTACACGCAGAGCAAGGCCAATCCGTTGGCCGCGGTGTTGATCAAGGAATTCGGCATCTACCCACCGGGTTGTTTCGTCAAACTCGCCAGTGGAGAGACGGCCATCGTCGTCAAGCGGGGCGCCAGTGCCAACACACCGGTGGTGGCCGCCATCACCAACCGCAATGGCGACGCCTTGTCGCAGCCGATCTCACGCGACACTTCGCAGGCGGCCCATGCCATCGCTGCCACAGTGCCGGACAAAGCGGTGCTGGTGCGGGTGAACGTCGACCGGCTCTACGACGTGCGCAGCGACGTCTGAACCGCCAGGGCGTGCCTGCGGCGCCTGAAGGTGGAGCGCTGTCCCGGTTTCACAGGACAATGCGAGGATGACTTCAACGCTTTCCAACGACCCCGACATGCCCTCGGAACCCGACGGCCCCCTGGCCGCCATCGACATGGGGTCCAACAGTTTCCGCCTGGAGTTGGCCCAAGTGCAGCAAGGGCGCTATCGGCGCCTGGATTACCTGAAGGAAACCGTTCGGCTGGGCGGTGGACTGACCCGGGACGGCATGCTGACCGAAGAGGCGATGCAACGCGGTCTGACGTGCCTGGAGCGCTTTGCCGGTCGCTTGCGGGGCTTTTCACCGCTGCGGGTGCGCGCGGTGGCCACCCAGACCCTGCGTGAAGCCCAAAACCGCAATGCGTTTTTGGCCCGGGCCGAGCAGGCACTGGGTTTTCCCATTGAAGTGATCTCGGGGCGCGAGGAGGCCCGCCTGATTTTTGCCGGTGTGGCGCGCTTGCAGCCCTCGGAGTTGCCACGGCTCGTGATCGACATCGGCGGGCGCTCGACGGAAATGATTTTGGGTCGCGGCGCGCGTTCTCTGCAGGCCGAGTCGTTCCAGATCGGCAGTGTCAGCCTGTCGATGAAATACTTTGCCGATGGGCAGCTGACGGAGAGCGCTTTCCGCCATGCCCAGATCGCCGCCGGCGCGGAGCTCGAGGAGGCCCTGGTGCCATTTGCGCCGGTGCACTGGAAGGAAGCGCTGGGGTCGTCTGGCACGGTCGGGGCGTTGTCGCAGGTGCTTCAGGCGCACGGCATCACCGACGGCCGCATCACCCCCGCCAGCCTGCAGTGGGTCATTCGGCAGTGCCTGAAGGCGGGGCATGTCAGCAAGCTGGAGTTTTCGGGTTTGAAGGAGGACCGGCGTGCGGTGATCGCCGGCGGGGTGTCGATCCTGTACACGCTGACTTCGCAGTTCGGCATTGACGAACTTCTGCCCGCGCGCGGCGCCCTGCGCCAAGGGGTGATTTTCGACTTGAACGAACGGCTGGCGGCCGAGGGGCGGCCGCAGGACGTTCAGGACATCCGCGACGCCTCGGTGGGCGACCTCCAGAGCCGCTTTGGCATCGACGTGCCGCAGGCCCAGCGCGTGATGGCCGTGGCCGGGGCCTTGCATGCGCAGCTCGAGCCGGGCAACCCGCCCTCACGGGCGGTGAACGAAGCCCGCCGCGAGCTGCTGTGGGCCGCGGCCCTGCATGAGATCGGGATGATGATTTCCCACCACGATCACCACCGGCACAGCGCCTACGTGATGACGAACGTGGACGCTCCTGGCTTTTCACAGTCACAGCAACGGCGGCTGGGCATGCTGCTGTTGGCGCAGCGCGGGGGGCTGCGCAAGGTGGAAACTGGGCTGGCGGACGCTGTGGCGGCACGGCAGGTCCTGTGCTTGCGCTTGGCGGTCATCATCTGCCACGCCCGCAGCGACTTGCGGCAGCAGGCCTTGCGTCTGCAGGCGCCCCCCAACGAGGCCACCGTGCAAATCCGCTATCCCGGCGATTGGGTGCCCGTTCACCCGCGCACTTGGCATTTGCTCAACGAAGAAGTCTCGGCCTGGAGCCGGACCCAGGCGCTGCACCTGGAACTCGTCGAGAAGCCCTGAAAACGCCGAGGCCGCGGCTGGAGCCGGTTGCCCGTCATCACGGGCCCCCGCGGCCCAGGTCAGTGGGGCGTGAACAGGTCCATCAGCGCGTGTTGCGCACTGGGCCCCGCCAGCCCCGAGGGCACATAACTGCCATCGGACTGCTGGAACCAAGAGTCGACGCCGTCGTGCAGGTACGGCACGACACACTCGTCGATCACACGCTGGCGCAACGCGGCATCGCGCACCGGCCAGGCAATCTCGATGCGCCGGAACATGTTGCGGCTCATCCAGTCGGCGCTGGACAGGTACAGGGCTTCGTCGTCGGCCTCGGCGCCCCACCGGAAATACAGGATGCGCGTGTGCTCGAGGAAGCGCCCCACCACCGAGCGCACCCGGATGCGGTCGGTCACCCCGGGCAGACCCGGCGGCAGCATGCAGGCGCCTCGCACGATCAGGTCGACCCGGGCCCCGGCCATGCCGGCTTGAATCAGCGCTTCGATCAAGGGCACATCGGTCAGCGCGTTGAGCTTGAGCACGATGCGCGCCGGCTCGCCGCGCCGCGCCGCATGCGCCACCCGCAGGGTCATCGCCACCATCTGCCGGTGCAGGGTGAACGGCGCTTGCAACAGACAGCGCAGCGACTTCATCTTGCCCAGGCTGGCCAGCTGCTGGAACACGGCGTCGGCGTCGGCGGTGATGTCGGGGGCGGCGGTCAGGTAGCCGAGGTCGGTGTAGAGGCGGGCCGTTTTGGGGTTGTAGTTGCCGGTGGACAAATGCGCATACCGGCGCAGACGCCCATCCTCACGGCGGGTGAGCAGCAGCAACTTGGCGTGGGTCTTCAGGCCGACGATGCCGTAGACCACTTGCGCGCCCACCGCCTCCAGCCGCTCGGCCCAGTTGATGTTGGCCTCTTCGTCGAAGCGGGCTTTGAGCTCCACCACGACCATGACTTCCTTGCCACGGCGGGCCGCCTCGATGAGCAGGTCCATCAGGGGGGATTCACTGCCGGTGCGGTAGACCGTCTGCTTGATGGCCAGCACGTCGGGATCGTGCACCGCTTCGCGCAGAAACTGCACCACGGTCTCGAAGGATTCGAAGGGATGGTGCAGCAAGATGTCTTTGTCCTGCAGCCGCTGCAGGATCGACTTGTGGTGCGGCAGGCGGCCCTCGGGCCACACCGGCTCGTGCGGCGGGAAGCGCAGGTGGGGCGCGTCAACCTGATCGATCAACTGGTTCAGCCGCACCAGGTTGACCGGGCCGTTGACGCGGTACAGGGCCGCTTCCGGCAGGCCGAACTGCTGCAACAGGAATTCGGACAGTTCGGCCGGACAGGTGTTGACGACCTCGAGCCGAATGGCCTGGCCGAAATGGCGGGTGGTGAGCCCGGAGCGCAGCGCCTGGCGCAGGTTGGCGACGTCGCCCTCTCCCACGTCAAGGTCCGAGTCGCGGGTGATGCGAAATTGCGAGAACGCTTGCACCTCGCGGCCGGGAAAAAGCTCTTCCAAGTGCGCACGGATGACGCTGGTCAGCAGCACGAAAGCCTGCCGGTCGGGCGACACCTTGTCCGGCAGCCGGATGACCCGCGGCAAGACCCGGGGCACCTTGACGATGGCGATGCTGTTGGCGCGGCCGAAGGCGTCCTTGCCGTTGAGGCGGACGATGAAATTCAGGGACTTGTTGGCCACCTGGGGAAACGGGTGCGCCGGGTCCAGGCCCACCGGCACGAGCAGGGGGCGGACCTGGTTGACGAAGAAGTGCTGCACCCAACGGCGCTGCGCTTCATTGCGATCGGCATGGTTGAGGATCACGATCCCTTCTTGCTTGAGCAAGGGCATGACCTCGTCGTTGAAGGCCACGTAGTGGTCGCTGATCACGGCATGGGCTTCGTCGACCAGCGATTGCAGTTCGCGGTTGGAGACGATGGCATCGGGCATGCGCACCGCTTCGATGTAGTCGGGAAACCGGACTTCAAAAAACTCGTCGATGTTCGACGACACGATGCAGATGTAGCGCAGGCGCTCCAGCAACGGCACGTCGGACCGACGGGCCTGGGCCAACACACGGCGATTGAACGCCAGGATGGCCCCTTCTCGGCTGAGCAGCTTCGGTGGGGCGGGTACCGCGGATACCGCGGGGGGTACCGCGGGGACGGCATCGGCCGGAAAATCAGTCATGGCAACACCAATGGAAAACTCGGCCGGTCAGTGGGGAAGGCGCTGATCCGCGGCGTGCGACGCCGCTTGCGCGGGCTGCACTGTGACAGCCCCAGATGACGAGCCGATGACAAGCCACTTCGATGGGCACAGGCCTTCCGTGGTCAACGGGCCGCCTGGCAGGCCAGGGTCATGGCCACCGTGGCGCGGTCGATGACCCCTTGGCGGTCAGGGGCGGTGGGCGCAGCGGCTTGCGCTTCCTGAAGCTGCGTCTTCTTCGTGTGGCACAAGGCCTCGCGACGCTGTTGGACGGCGGCCTCCTGCCTGTCCTGGGCTTGTCGCTCGGCGCGCAGTTGCCGCTGCGCCTCGTCGGCCTGGCGCCGCTCCGCCCCTTGCACGGCGGCCTGGGAGGCCCGGGCTGCGCTGGCGGCCGATGCCGCCGGGGGTGGTGCCACGGACGCAGGCGGCGCCGCGAGTGCGCCATTGAACGCACAAGCCAGGGCAGCCCAGCCGGTCAGCCGGCGCACGAGCCTTGGGCTGCACGGCCTCATGAAATGACGACAGACGACAGCAAAGCGCATACAGGTCACCTCCTCACCGTCACGCGACGGATTTCACGGGCCACCGTGGAGATCACGTGGCCGGGGTTGCGAACAGACAGCAGCGGGACATCGTAGGCCCCATCGGGCGGATTGAACAGGGCTTCAGTCACACCCTCTGCAAACGGCGTGACCGGTCGGGCACGGACGGTGCGCCGACCGAGCGGATCGATGCAGGTTCACACCTCCGAAAACGCATGGCGGACCGCCCGGTCCAGGGTGTGTCCCGGTGCGTCTCCCGGCGTCTTCTCATTTTTGTCGTTCGGGCCCCTTGGGGGGCCAACGGATTGAAGCCCGGCATTGTGCCCGACGCCCGTGCCAGTCAGCCCAGCGGAAGCACGTTCACGCTGACCGTCATTTCCTGCTCGCCACCGCCCAGAATCACCCCACGCACGGGAACCACGTCGGCGAAGTCACTGCCCCAGGCCAGGGTGATGTAGCGCCGGTCCGCGCGCTGGTCGTTGGTGGGATCGAACTCGACCCAGCCATGCAGTGGCGAATAGGCCGCTACCCACGCGTGTGAGGCGTCCACGCCCACCAGCCGCGGTTGGCCCGCGGGGGGATCGGTGAGCAGGTAGCCGGACACGTAGCGGGCTGGCAGGCCGTGGGCCCGCAGCGCCGCCAGCATCAGGTGAGCGAAATCCTGGCACACACCGCGCCGTTGGTGCAGCACTTCGTCGACCGAGGTGCTGACGGTGGTGGAAGCAGGATCGAACTCGAAGTCCACGTGAATGCGGTGCATCAGTTCGGTGACCGCGTCGAGCCAGTCGCGCCCGGGCACCAAGCTGGGCTCGGCATACAGGCGGGCCGGCTCAGACAAAGGCAGCATCGCGGTGGCCTCCGTCATCAGCGCCGCGTGCAGGTCCGTCGCCTGGGGCAGCTGGTGCACCGCCGAGCGCACCTGCTCCCAAGCTTGCGTTGGCAAGGTGGGCAACGCCGGCCGGTCGGCCACTTCGAGCACACTTTGCATGCGCACGGTGAGCACCCGGTGGGCGGTATGCAGTCCGAAGTGCGTCACCGCGTTGCCAAACCCATCGAGCGCTTCATGGCATTCATCGGGCGCGGGTTCGATTTGCAAGGCGTGCGACAGCAGCCGCTGCCACGGCAGGCTGCGCGGTTTCAGACGCGCCAGCTGCCAGGACTGGCTCACCGCCGAGGCATAGGCGTAGCGGGTCTCGTGGCTGACACCGTAGCGGGCCGGGCGGCTGGCAGCGCCAGGCTCGGCGGGCAAGGGGCGCGGTACAAAAGACATGGCCTGGGTGCCCCGTCAAGCGACCAACGACAACACGCTGCGAGACGCCGCATGGGAGAAGTACCGCAAGGTCAGCTCGTTGGACACGGCGCTGGCGGCTTGTTGCAACCCGGCGAGCACGCCCGCCAGCGCGGGGCTCTCGGGTGTCAGGTCGGCAGCCGACAAGGCGGCCAGGCGGGCCTGCGCCGGGGCCAGCACCTCGCGGGCGCGATCGGGCGCCATGCCCTGCCCGGCCGTTTGCAGCTTGTTCAGGCAGTGGGCCAATCCCCGGGCCTGGTAGGTCACCGAGCGCGGATGGGTTTCATCGCGCAACAGCAAATCCAGCACCGGCAACCACTCAGGCGCCACCAGATACCGGGAGCGGTACACCACGGCCGTGTCGGTCCATTCGAGCAACCACTCCAGCCCCTGAGAGCGCCCGTCTTGGCTGGCCACCTGCAATGCCACACACAGGTTCGACAGCCGCTCGATGCGCCGGCCCATGGAGGTGAACTGCCACCCCAGGTCCCGCGGCATGCCGTCGAGCACAAAGCCGGACAACGTCATCAAGCCGGTGATGGCCCGGTCCAGCCAGCTCAGGGTCAGCGGCAACTGCAGCGCCCCCCGGACCGAGGCACCGCGCTGAAACACGCTGTCGGAAATGAGTTGGTGCAGGGTGCGCCAGTTGTCGTTGGACATGCGGTCGCGTAGGCTGAACGCCACCCGCGACAGCTGCTTGACCTGCTCGCCCAGGCCTTCGTCCGGGTGCGTCGCGGCACGGATCAAGGTGGCAGGCACCGCCTGGTCGGCCTCGTCGATGAGGCCCAGGCGTTCGGCCAGCACCAGCTCGGGGGCCAAGCCGCCGGTGGGCGCCTCACCCAACACATTGGCAATGGCCACCCGAAGCAAACGGGCGGACGTGTCGCAACGCTCGCCGTAGCGGCCCAGCCAGAACAGGTTTTCGGCGACGCGCGACGGCAGGTTGGCGCGGTGCTGGTTCAAGTCATTGGCGGTCACCCGGCTGGCGGTCAGGGACAGCGAGGCGTTGGCGGGCGCCTCCGACAAGACCCAGGTGTCTTTGGAGCGTCCGCCGCGCTGCATGGCGATGACCCGCGAATGCGCTTCCGATGCCACCCGCGTCAGCCCGCCTGGCATGACCTTGTAGCCGTCCGGCGTGGCCACGGCGAACACCCGCAGGCCGACACTGCGCGCACCCAGCTGGTCGCGGGGGCCGCCGCTTTCGATCACCGGTGCTTGCGACAGGCGCACCCATTCCTGGGCCACATAGCGCTGCGGGCGCTGCGCGACACGGGCTTGCAGCGCCGTGCGCTCAGGAGCTGACAGATCGGCGCCGAACACCGGTGGCTCCGAGGCCGTAGGCACCATGGGCTTGACCAGCAGCTGGTCCAGGCGTTGCCAGGCGTCCTGCAACGCAGCCGGCTCGCCCAGCCACCAGGTGGCCACCGACGGCATCTTCAATGGCTCGCCCAGCAAACGCTCGCACAGCCGCGGCAGGTAGCCGAGCAAGGCGCTGGACTCGAGCACCCCCGAGCCCAACGCATTGGCGATCAGCACCGTGCCGCGGCGGGCGCAGTCGGTGAGGCCGGCCACGCCCAGGGCGGAATTTGACCGCAACTCCAGCGGGTCGCAGTAGTCGTCGTCCTGGCGCCTCAGCAAGGCGTGCACGCGTTTGAGGCCCTCCACCGTCTTCATCCAGACGCAGCCGTCGCGCACGGTGAGGTCATGCCCCTCGACCAAGGCCAGGCCAAGGTAGCGGGCCAAGAGGGCGTGTTCGAAGTAGGTTTCGTTGTAAGGGCCAGGGGTCAGCAGGCCGATGAGCGGCGGCTCCGGGCTCTTGGGCGCCAAGCTGAGCAGGGCGTCTCGCAGCCCGGCAAAGAACGGGGCGAGGCTTTGAACGTGCAGCTCGCCGAACAAGGCGGGAAACACCCTGGACACCACCAGCCGGTTCTCCAACGCATAGCCGATGCCGGACGGCGCCTGGGTGCGATCGCCCACCACCCACCATTGGCCATTCGGCGCCCGCGCCAGATCGGCGGCGTACTGGAACAGGTGGACACCGCCCGGCGGCCGGATGCCCTGGGCCTGGTGAAGAAAGCCGCTGTGGCCGAACACCACCGAGGGCGGCAACACGCCTGAGCGCATCAACGTCTGAGCACCGTAGACGTCCCCGAGCACCTGGTTGAGCAGCTCGGCGCGCTGGGCGACCCCCGCTTCGATGTCCGCCCACTCCTGCGCTCCCAGCATCAACGGCAGGGGGTCGACCTCCCAAGGACGGTCGGCGCCTTGGGGATCGGCATACACGTTGTAAGTGATGCCGTTTTCCCGAATCTCGCGCTCCATGAGCGCCAGGGTGTTGCTGACCTCCGGGCCTTTGCGCTGAGCCAAGCTGGCCATGAAGTGCGCCCAGGGCGGACGGGGCGTGCGCGAGGCGTCCAGCAGCTCGTCGTAACGACCGTCCTGGGTGGCGTAGCGGGACAGGAGCTGGTGCAACATGCGGTGTCGAGGGGCGAAAGGGGCTCAAGCCCTCAAAGGGCAGCGGGCGGCATCGGTCATGGCGTCACCGGCACGGTGGCCAGCAACACGGCGTGGTTGGACAGCACCGCCAGACGGCCATTGCCCAGCCAGACCAAGCCGCTGGGGGCGTCCAGCCGGGGCGCTTGGCTGCCCAATCGAATGCCACCTTCCCTGGCCGTGCCGATCAAGGTGGTGACGGTGCCATCCGGCGTGATCTTGCGCAAGGCGTGATTGCCCAAGTCGGCCACATAGAGATTGCCGGCTTCGTCCAACGCCAAGCCCTGTGGATGATGGAAGCGGGCCGCCTGCCCTGGGCCGTCGACTTGGCTGGCTTTGCCGGCCACGCCGGCCCAGGTGCTCACCATGCCGTCGGGCGTGATCCGCCGGATGACGTGATTGCCATGGTCTGCCACGTAAATGTGGCCGCTGGCATCCACCACCACGTCGGCAGGCTCATTGAACCGTGCCGTCGCACCGGGGCCGTCCGCGGCACCGGCCTCGGTGGCCGCCCCGGCCAGGGTCGTCACTGTGCCCTTGCTCAGTTTGCGCACCGTGTGGTTCTCGAAGTCCGCGACGTACAGGGCGCCTTGCGTGTCCATCCCCACACCCGCGGGTGTGTTCAAACGGGCCTTCCTGCCGGGGCCATCAGTGGCGCCCGATTCACCGGCTTCACCGGCCAGCGTCGTCACGGTGCCATCGGGCGCAATCCGGCGCAGGGTGTCGTTGTGGCTGTCGGCCACGATGACATGGCCACTGGCGTCCACTGCCACGCCTTGGGGGCTGCTGAACTGCGCCTGCACGCCCTTGCCGTCGTTCTGGCCTGGCTCACCGGCTTGGCCGGCCAGGGTGGTCACCACGCCGCTGGGCAGCACCTTACGGACCGTGTGGTTCTCCCGGTCGGCCACGTACAACGCGCCCCCCGCGTCCACCGCCACGCTTTGCGGTTGATCGAAGCGAGCGCCCTGCCCCGTGCCGTTCCCTGTGCCAGGATGCGGTGCCCAGCCGGCCAGGGTGGTGACCTCGCCAGCGGGCGAAATCTTGCGAATGATTTCGTTGAAGGTATCGGCAACGTAGACATTGCCTGCAGCGTCCAGCGCCAAGCCGGAAGGGCTGTTGAAACGGGCCTCGCGTCCCATGCCGTCGGTGCTGCCTGGCTTGTCGACCGTGCCGGCCCAGGTGCCGACCAGGCCCTGCGGCGTGACTTGCCGGAGCACATGGTTGTCACCGTCGACCACCCAAAGGGTGCCCTGGGCGTCCACCCGCACCCCCATCAAGCCATTGAAACGCGCGGCGGGGCCTGCGGCATCGCGGTGCCCGCTCTTGCCCGCCCGCCCTGCCACGGTCGTGACGACGCCAGCAGGGGTGATTTTGCGCAGCGTCTCATTGCCGGTGTCGGCCACGTACACATGGCCTGTGCGGTCGACCGTCAACCCCTGGGGGGCTGAAAACCTTGCCTGTGGGCCTACGCCATCGGTCGAGCCTTCCTCGTTCGCCAGCCCCGCCACGGTGCTGACCTTGCCACCGGGGGAAATCTTGCGGATCACATGGTTGTCGCTGTCGGCCACGTACAGGCTGCCATCGGGGGCCAAGGCCACCGCCGCGGGCGCATTGAACTGCGCCTCGTCGCCCTCGCCGTCGGTGTTTCCGGCCTCGCCAGACGTGCCAGCCACCGTGCTCACCTTGCCGTGGCGGTCGATCTTGCGCACCAGGTGGTTCTCAGTGTCGCTGACGAAAACGTTGCCTTGCTCATCGACCGCCAGGCCACTGGGCGTGTGGAAGCGTGCCTCCAAACCCACCCCATCTGCATCCCCCGACTCTCCGCTCGAGCCGGCCAGCGTGCTCACCAGCCCCGCAGGGGTGATTTTGCGCACGGTGTGGTTGGACATGTCGGCCACGTACACGTTGCCGGCCGCATCGACCACCACGTCGGCGGGCCGGCTGAAGCGCGCCTCGGTGCCCTGGCCATCCAAGGCGCCGTCACCGCCAACGTCGCCGGCAATCAAGGTCAGGCTGGTGCCCGAGGACGGGCCCAGGGTTGCCCAGGGTTGCGTCGCAGCCACCGAGGCCGTGCCCGCCTTGGCAGGGTCGGTTTTGTCGCAGGCCGTCAGCCCCCCCACGCACAGCGCGGACGCCAACAACAGCCCAATGGCGCACCTGCCCAGCCGCCCTGCACCACGGCTCCCTGAGATCATGGTCAAAACACCCCTCGGGTTGAAAACAGGCCGCATTGTCACTGCAATCCAGCCTGCCTTTGGGGGCCCGTTCACGGCGGCGACCAGCGCAAATCCAGGGTGAACGGAAAGTACGGATTGCGCTTCTCTGGTGCCACCGTCAAGGAGCCGGGGGTGTGGCCCTCCCGGAAAAACCGGCCCAGGCGCCGCGCCTCGGCCTCGAAGGCATTGACCGGGAAGGTCTCGTAATTTCGGCCCCCTGGATGGGCCACGTGGTATTGGCATCCGCCCATGCTGCGGTTCATCCAGGTGTCCACCAAGTCGAACGTCAGCGGTGCTTGCACGTCGATCGTGGGGTGCAGCGCCGACGGTGGGTTCCACGCGCGGTAGCGCACCGCTCCGATGAACTCGCCCGTGGCCCCGGTGGGCTGCAACGGCACGGCCCGGCCATTGCAGGTCAGCACGTGGCGCTCACCCACCGCGCCCGTGACCTTGACCTGGATGCGCTCCAATGACGCATCGACGAATCGCGTGGCACCGCCCGGCACCCCTTCCTCGCCCATCACATGCCAAGGCTCCAGGGCCATGCGCAGCTCGACGTCCACGCCCAAGGTCTGGAAGTCACCGAGGCGTGGAAAACGGAAGTTGAAATGAGGCGCGAACCAGTCGGCCTGGAAGTTGTAGCCGAACGCCCTGAGCTCCTCCAGCACATCGTCCAGGTCCTGCGACAGGAAGTGCGGCAGCATGAAACGATCGTGCAACTCGGTGCCCCACCGCTGCAGCCGTTCCGGTTGATACGGCTTTTGCCAGAAGCGCGACACCAGTGCCCGCATCAGCAACTGCTGCGTCAAACTCATGCGCGCATGCGGCGGCATCTCGAACGCGCGCATCTCCAGCAAGCCCAAACGACCTGTCGGCCCGTCGGGAGAGTACAGCTTGTCAATGCAGAACTCGGCCCGGTGCGTGTTGCCAGTCGAGTCGATGAGCAGGTTGCGCAGCAGCCGGTCGACCAGCCAGGGCGGCGACTCGCCCTCGTTCTCGCGCGACAGGCGTTGCAGCTCGGCAAAAGCGATCTCCAACTCATAGACCGAGTCGTTGCGCGCCTCATCCACGCGCGGTGCCTGGCTGGTGGGGCCCACGAACAGGCCCGAAAACAAATAGCTCAGTGCGGGGTGGTTGTGCCAATAAGCAATCATGCTGGCCAGCAAATCGGGCCGCCGCAGGAAGGGCGAGTCGGCCACGGTGGCGCCGCCCAGCACAAAGTGGTTGCCGCCACCCGTGCCGGTGTGGCGCCCGTCGAGCATGAATTTCTCGGTCGACAACCGGGTTTGAAACGCGGCGTCGTAGAGGTGGGTGGTCTGCCCCACCAGCTCCGGCCAGCTGTGCGCCGGGTGCACGTTGACCTCGATCACACCCGGGTCGGGGGTGACGCGCAGCACCGTCAGGCGCGGGTCCTTGGGCGGCTCGTACCCTTCCAGCACCACCGGCAGCTGCATCTCAGCGGCGGTGCTTTCAATGGCCGACACCAACTCCAGGTAGTCTTCCAGCGACGAGGTCGGCGGCATGAAGACGTAGAGCCGGCCCTCTCGCGGTTCGGCGGCCATCGCGGTGCGCACCACGTCGGCGGCCGACTGGAAGGCAGCTGGGGGCACCAAGGCGGCCTGCGAGGCAGGGTGCTCGGGTGCAGCGTCCTTGCCGAGGCTGGCGTGCTCAGGCAGCGCCGGGTGGTCCTGTCCCTGGTCGGGAGGGTGAATCCAAGGCCGGTCGCTGTCGCTGACCCAGGGCTGGGAGTCCAGCGGCAGGCGGTATCCCAGGGGCGAGTCCCCGGGCACCAGGTGGCAACGCTCGCCGCGCAAGAACCACGGACCTGACAACCAGCGCTTGGACAAGGGAGGCCGGGCCACGGGCAACACATGCCCCACCACCTTCGCCAAGCCTTGGTCAAAGACTTTGCGCAGGCGCTCACGCTCCAGGGGCTCGGACAGGCGCGCGTCAAACGGGTCCACGTTGATCGGCAGCTTGTGTTCTTTCCAAAGGTAGTACCAGGTGTCCTCATAAGCCGCGAAGACATGCCGTGGGTCGACCTTCAACCGCTGCGCAACCCCTGTCAGGAACGTGCGGGCATGCTGCTCGGTGGCACCGTGTTGGGTGTGCTCATCCGCCAGCCACTCAGGACGGGTCCACACCGGCTCGCCGTCCTTGCGCCAGTACAAATTGAGCGCCCAGCGCGGCAGCTGCTCACCGGGGTACCACTTGCCCTGGCCGTGGTGCAGCAAGCCACCTTTGCCGTACTGGGCACGCAGCCGGTCCATCAGGCTCACGCTCAACAGCCGCTTCTTGGGGCCCAGGGCTTCCGTGTTCCATTCAGCGCCTTCGCGGTCGTCCACCGAGACGAACGTGGGCTCGCCTCCCTGGGTCAAGCGCACGTCGTGCGCTTGGAGGTCGCGGTCCACCTGTCGGCCCATCTCGTCGATGGCCGACCACTGGGTGTCGCTGTAAGGCAAGGTCACACGGGGTGCTTCCCACACCCGGGTGACCTTCATGTGGTGTTCGAACGTGGTGTTGCAGTGCTCGAGCACGCCGGTGATGGGTGCGGCCGACGAAGGCTCCGGGGAACAGGCCAGCGGGATGTGGCCCTCGCCCGCAAGCAGGCCCGAGGTCGGGTCCAGGCCAATCCAGCCGGCCCCTGGCAAGAACACCTCGCACCAAGCGTGCAGATCGGTGAAGTCTTGCTCCGGGCCGCTGGGGCCATCCAAGGCCTTGACGTCACTTTTCAGCTGGATCAAGTAACCCGAAACGAACCGGGCCGCCAAACCCAGGTGACGCAACAACTGCACCAACAACCAAGCGCTGTCCCGGCACGAGCCGCAGCCCAAGTCCAAGGTCTGTTCCGGCGACTGCACACCGGGCTCCATGCGGATCAGGTAGCGGATGTCACCCTGCAAGCGCTGATTCACCGCCACCACGAAATCGTTGGTGCGCATGGACTTGCTTGGCAGCCCCTGGAGGTAGCGCGCAAACGACGGTGTGAGTTCCTGCTTCACCAGGTAAGGCGCCAGCTCCTGCGACAAGGTGTCGTCGTAGGCGAATGGGAAATTCTCGGCCGACGGCTCGAGGAAGAAGTCGAACGGATTGAGCACCGACATCTCGGCCACCAAGTCCACCTCGATGCGGAAAACCGAGGTCTTCTCTGGAAACATCAGTCGGGCCAAATGGTTGGACAGCGGGTCTTGCTGCCAGTTGATGAAGTGGCTGGCCGGCTCCACCCGCAGCGAGTAGCTGAGGATGCGGGTGCGCGAATGCGGCGCGGGACGCAGGCGCACGACCTGCGGGCCCAGTTGAATCGGCCGCTCGTACTGGTAATGCGTCACATGGTTCAAAGCCACATGGATCGACATGGGTTACTCCTGGTTGGGCAAAAGCCGGCTGGAATGGGCCGACAGATAAAAAAAAGATCACAGGGCCCGGGCGCCAGCGCCGCAACGGCGCGACGCCGGCGTCTTCGCATTCGGAGGCCATCCTGGTCGCAGGCCTGGAAAGCAGTCTCGCCTGCCCTCCAGCCCACGCCACCTCAACTGCGGACAGGCACCAGGAAATCTCGGCTGATGCCGGCGCCCAGGGTGTTCACCCGCTCCAAGAACTGCGTCAAGAAAGCGTGCAGACCCGTGGCCAAAATTTCATCGATGTGGCCAAAGCGCAAGTCGGCCTGCAGGCGGCCGGCCAGGCGCAGCGTGTCTTTCGACTGCTCATTGGCCACTTGACGCAGGTTGAGCATCAATTCCTGCATGCAAGCCGCGAGTGACCGCGGCATGTCGGCCCGCAGGATGAGCAGCTCGGCCACCTTTTCCGGCTTGATCACGTTGCGGTAGGCCTTGCGGTAGACCTCGAAGCCCGACACCGACCGCAAAATCGCCGACCAGTGATAGAAATCGAATTCCTGTTCGCCACCTGAGCCGAAGAACTCGCTGGCCACCGCATGAAACTTGACATCCAGCATGCGCGCCGTGTTGTCCGCCCGCTCCAAAAAGCTGCCGATGCGCAGGAAGTGGAAGGCCTCGTCCTGCAGCATCGTTCCCACGGTGACGCCACGAGACAGGTGTGAGCGGAATTTGACCCACTCGAAGGTGTTGCCAGGGTCACGCTGGTAAGCGCGCTGGTTGACCATGCGCTGGAACTCCAGCCAGGTCTGGTTCTGAGTTTCCCAGACCTCGGTGGTCAACGTCCCGCGAACCGCACGGGCGTTTTCTCGCGCGCCCATCAGGCACCGGTAAATGCTTGAGGGGTTGTCCTCGTCTGCAATCATGTAATCCATGACTTTGCGCGCCGTCACCTCGCCGTAGCGTGCAGCGTAATCCTGCGTGAGCTCAGAGATGCTCAACAGGCCACGCCAGCCGTTCTCCGCGGCGTCTGCCGACTGCGGCGTGAGCGAGGTCTGGTAGTTCACGTCCAACATGCGGGCCGTGTTCTCAGCGCGTTCCATGTAGCGCGCCATCCAAAACAAGTGGTCCGCTGTTCTAGAGAGCATGGTCAAACTCCAATGAGACCGCAGGGGCACGCAACGCGTTGCGCAGACGCCCAACACCCTTCAACGCCGAAGGTCCAGCAACCGTGAAGACACGATCATCATCAAACACCGACACGCTCATCGCATCAGTCCTCCAGAACCCAGGTGTCCTTCGTCCCGCCACCTTGCGACGAATTGACCACCAAGGACCCCTCTTTCAGCGCCACCCGCGTCAGCCCCCCCGGCACCACCTGCACCGTCTTGCCCGACAGCACGAAAGGCCGCAGGTCAATGTGCCGGGGTGCCACCCCACTCTCCACAAACGTGGGGCAGGTGGACAGGCTCAAGGTCGGCTGGGCGATGTAGCCCTCCGGGTGAGCCTTGAGCGCTTCCCTGAACGTTGCCAGTTCCTCGCGGCTGGCAGCGGGGCCCACCAGCATGCCGTAGCCCCCTGCGCCGTGCACCTCTTTGACGACCAACTCGTCCAGGTGGTCGAGCACATAGCGCAGATCCTCCTCCACCCGGCACTGGTGGGTGGGCACGTTGTTGAGGATGGGCTTTTCCCCGAGATAGAACTCGATCATCTTCGGCACATAGGGATAAATCGACTTGTCGTCGGCCACGCCCGTGCCAATCGCATTGGACAGGGTCACGTTGCCCGCCCGGTACACGTCCAGCAAGCCCGGGCAGCCCAAGGTCGAATTGGGCCGAAACGCCTTGGGATCGAGGAAATCGTCGTCGACCCGCCGGTAGATCACGTCCACCCGCTTGGGGCCCTGGGTGGTGCGCATGTAGACGAAATTGTCTTTCACGAACAGGTCTTGGCCCTCCACCAGTTCGATGCCCATCTGCTGGGCCAAAAAGGCATGTTCGAAGTAAGCGCTGTTGTACATCCCCGGCGTGAGCACCACCACCGTGGGCTCGTTGACCGAGGGCGGCGCCACGGCGCGCAGGGTCTCCAACAACATGTCCGGGTAGTGCGCCACCGGTGCCACCCGGTGCTGGCTGAACAAATCGGGAAACAGCCGCATCATCATCTTGCGGTTTTCCAGCATGTAACTCACACCGCTGGGCACGCGCAGGTTGTCTTCCAAGACGTAGTAAGTGCCGCTGCCGTCCGGATTGCCAGCGCGCACGATGTCGATGCCGCTGATGTGCGAGTACACGCCGCACGGCACGTCGACCCAGCTCATCTCCGGACGGAACTGGGCATTGCGGCTGACCTGCTCGGCCGGCACCACGCCTGCGCGAATGATTTCTTTGTCGTGGTAGATGTCGTGCAAGAACCGATTGAGCGCCGTGACGCGCTGAAGCAGGCCCCGCTCCATCTCTGCCCACTCATGCGCGGGGATGACCCGTGGGATCAAATCGAAGGGAATCAAGCGCTCTGTGCCGGACCCGTCTTCGTCCTTGGCGCCGTACACCGCAAAAGTGATGCCGACGCGGCGAAAAATCATCTCCGCTTCTTCACGGCGCGCACGCATGGCATCGGCCGGTTGGTCCGTGAGCCAACGGTGGTAAGCCTCGTAATGGGGCCGCACCGTGTTGGCCAGTGAGTTCATCTCGTCAAAACTGTCTTTCATGCGCGGACCTGTCTCCTGCTCAGTCGATGTTCCAACGGTGATGTGACGTGCACCCGTGGAGGCTGTGCTCACTGGCTGAGCGTAGCAAACTTCGCGCCAACCGAGGCCAACCACCTGGCGAGCCTGCCCTGCTCGAGCCGCACAGCCTGGGTATCATCCGAGGCTCATGACCACCCTCATCTCCCCAGCCGGCGGGCGTCGATCTTTCACGCCCGCAGCGCCAAACCACGCCTTGGCGGCCTTGCCTGTCGGGCGTCAGACCCTGTCGGTCAGCTGGGAGCGGGTCAGGTCGGCGTCCAGCGGCGCAGCGGGCTGCCCGTTCACCACCCCTGGGATGACGCCATGACCGGACCGGCGGCCCGACTGCGGTGGCTGGCAGCCGCTTTGGTGCTGGTGGGGGCCGTGCTGCTGGCCTGGGGCGGCTTCCAGCTGGTGCAACGCTGGATGCCGCCTGTGGCGCTGGCACAGCCCACTGTCAGCCCCGTCGTCATGCCGCCCTTGCCACCGGGCGCCGAAGCCGATGCCCTGGGGCGGCTGACCGCGTGGCCTGGCAAGAAAAGTGTTCCCTGCCCGGAGCAGACACCCGACACCGCGGTGATCCTTGTGCTGGGTCAGTCGAATGCCGGCAACCACGGGCAGACGCTCGCCATCCGGGAACCTCGCCCCGAAGTGCTCAACTGGCAGGTAGGCGGCTGCACCCTGGCCAGCTCACCTCTCCTCGGCGCCACGGGCCAAGGCGGCGAGCCCTGGACCCTGTTGGCCGACCAATTGGTCAAGGGCCAGCAAGCCAAGCAGGTGGTGATCGCCCCGCTGGCCGTGACCAGTTCGGGCATTTCTCGCTGGGTGCCGGGCGGCGACATCGACCAGCAGCTCGTCAGCGAGGTCAGATCGTTGCAAAGCCTCTACCGCACCACCCATGTTGTATGGGTCCAAGGCGAGACCGACTTCGGCGAAACGCAGCCCGAGGAGCGCTACCGCAGCAGCCTCTTGTCGGTGGTCAAAACCTTGCGCAGCCTGGGCGTGCGCGCCCCGGTGCATGTGAGCGTGGCCACCCGTTGCAACACCCGTGTGCCCTGGACACCCGACAACGGCATCGCCCGTGCCCAAGCCAGTGTGGTGAGCGTCCCGGACCACATCCTGGCGGGGGTGAACATGGACGCATTGCTCGGTGTGGAGGACCGCTACGACGGCTGCCACCTGAACACCCAGGGGCTGAGCGCTGTGGCGCTCGCCTGGGCTCAACTTTTGATTCCTCGATAAGGCCCCGCATGCGTTTTGCGAAAGAACCCGCGGTCGACCACGGCCGCGATGCCCTCCCTTCGACCGCCATTTTGTTGTGCAACCTCGGCACCCCGGACGCGCCCACCCCAGCCGCCCTGCGGCGTTACCTGGCCGAGTTTCTCAGCGACCCCCGGGTGGTCGAGATTCCGCGTTTGGTGTGGAAAGTGATCCTTCACGGCATCATCTTGCGTGTCCGGCCGGCCAAATCAGCCCACAAGTACGCCACCGTCTGGACTCCGGAGGGCTCGCCCCTCAAGGTCTGGACCGAGAAACAGGCCAAGCTCCTGCAAGGCTACTTGGGTGAACGTGGGCACCCCGTGACAGTGCGTCCTGCCATGCGCTATGGCTCGCCCGGCATTCCTGCAGTACTTGATAAGCTCAAGCAGGCAGGCGTGCGGCGCATTCTGGTGCTGCCGCTGTATCCCCAGTACGCCGGACCGACCACTGGCAGCGTCTGTGACGCCGTCTTCACCTGGGGCCGCAAAATTCGGCACCTGCCGGAGTTGCGCTTCGTCACCCGGTATCACGACGATCCCGGCTACATCGACGCCCTGGCCCAACAGGTGACACGCCACTGGGCCCGGCACGGGCGTGGCGAAAAGCTGGTGGTGAGCTTTCACGGCGTGCCCCACCGCACATTGATGCTGGGCGACCCCTACCACTGTGAATGCCGCAAAACGGCGCGTCTGCTGGCCGAACGGCTGGCCTTGAAGCCGTCCGACATGGTCGTCACCTTTCAAAGCCGTTTTGGCCGCGCCCGCTGGCTGGAGCCCTACACGGAGCCGACTTTGATTGCCTTGGCCGGCCAAGGTGTCAAGCACGTGGACGTGATGTGCCCCGGATTCACCTCCGACTGCCTGGAGACGTTGGAAGAAATTTCCCAGGAAGCCAAAGTCAGTTTCCTGGCTGCGGGCGGCACGACTTTCAATTACATCCCCTGCTTGAACGACCAGCATGAGTGGATGGTGGCCCTGGCCGGCATTGCTCAGCAACACCTCGCCGGCTGGCCGCTGGACGCTGCGCCAGACCCCGAGGCCGCCCCGCAGCGGCAGCAACGGGCCCGGGCGCTGGGCGCCGCACACTGATTTTTACAAAGTAGTCGACAGCGGCCTCTTGAATTGAGGCCGTCCATCGTCATATCCGCTTGCTCTAGAGGTGAAACCGATGACAACCACAGACAACACCCGCGAAGAACCCACTTTCAATGCCACTCACCCGTCCGAGGGCGACGCCGCCGTGCACGCCGAGGGCACTCGCGATCCCCGCTGGGCCGAGCTGGAAGCCCGCCATGCCGAGCTGTCTGACGCGTTTCTCCGTGCCAAAGCCGAGGTGGAAAACACCCGCCGCCGCGCGGAGGAAGAAGTTTCCAAGGCCCGCAAGTTTTCTCTGGAGAGCTTTGCCGAGAGCTTGTTGCCGGTGAAAGACAGCCTGGAAGCGGCCATTGCCATGCCAGGCGCCAGCCAGGAGCAGGTGCTGGAGGGCGTGCATGCCACCCTGCGCCAGCTCAGCGCCGCCCTGGAACGCAACAAGGTGGTCGAAATCAACCCGGGCCCCGCTGAAAAGTTCGACCCCCACCGCCACCAAGCCATCAGCGTGGTGCCGGCGGAGCAGGAAACCAACACCGTGGTCGCGGTTCTGCAAAAAGGCTACGCCATTGCCGAGCGCGTGTTGCGGCCGGCATTGGTCACGGTTTCTCAATAAACCTCTACTTGGCTCTTGAAAAGCGGCGAATCACACGCAACTCAGGGCCATCAATTTAATTTGTATCCAGGAGAAGAACATGGGAAAAATCATCGGCATCGACTTGGGCACCACCAATTCGTGCGTGGCCATCATGGAAGGCAACACCACCAAGGTGATTGAAAACAGCGAAGGCGCTCGCACCACGCCCTCGATCATTGCTTACCAGGAGGACGGTGAAATTTTGGTCGGCGCGTCGGCCAAGCGGCAGGCCGTCACCAATCCCAAGAACACCCTGTACGCCGTCAAACGCCTGATCGGTCGCAAGTTCGCTGAAAAAGAAGTGCAGAAGGACATCGACATGATGCCCTACAAGATCACGGCCGCCGACAATGGCGACGCCTGGGTCGAAGTGCGTGGCACCCGCCTGGCCCCGCCGCAGGTCAGCGCCGAAGTGCTGCGCAAGATGAAGAAGACCGCCGAAGACTACCTCGGCGAGCCCGTCACCGAGGCCGTGATCACGGTGCCGGCCTACTTCAACGACGCCCAACGCCAGGCCACCAAAGACGCCGGGCGCATTGCGGGCTTGGATGTCAAGCGCATCATCAACGAGCCCACGGCGGCCGCGTTGGCCTTCGGCCTGGACAAGACTGAAAAGGGTGATCGCAAGATTGCCGTGTACGACTTGGGCGGTGGCACCTTCGACGTGTCCATCATCGAGATCGCCGACGTCGATGGCGAAAAGCAGTTCGAAGTGTTGTCCACCAACGGCGACACTTTCCTGGGCGGTGAAGACTTCGACCAGCGCATCATCGACCACATCATCAGCGAGTTCAAGAAAGAGCAAGGCGTTGACTTGAGCAAGGACGTCTTGGCCTTGCAGCGCTTGAAAGAGGCGGCAGAAAAAGCCAAGATCGAACTCTCCAACAGCGCGCAGACCGACATCAACCTGCCTTATGTGACCGCGGACGCGTCCGGTCCCAAGCACCTGAACATCAAGTTGACCCGCGCCAAGCTCGAGTCCTTGGTCGACGAGTTGATCGAGCGCACCATGGCGCCCTGCCGCACGGCCATCAAGGATGCCAACATCAAGGTCAGCGACATCGACGACGTGATCTTGGTGGGTGGCATGAGCCGCATGCCCAAGGTCCAGGAGAAGGTCAAGGAGTTCTTTGGCAAGGAACCCCGCCGCGACGTCAACCCCGACGAAGCGGTGGCCGTGGGCGCGGCCATTCAAGGCCAGGTGTTGGCAGGCGACCGCAAGGACGTCTTGCTGCTGGACGTGACCCCGCTGAGCCTGGGCATTGAAACCCTCGGCGGCGTCATGACCAAGATGATTGCCAAGAACACCACCATCCCGACAAAGTTCGCGCAGACCTTCTCGACGGCTGAAGAGAACCAGCCGGCCGTGACCATCAAGGTCTACCAAGGCGAGCGTGAAATGGCGGTCGGCAACAAGAGCTTGGGCGAGTTCAACCTCGAAGGCATTCCACCGGCACCGCGTGGCATGCCCCAGATCGAGGTCAGCTTCGACATCGACGCCAACGGCATCCTGCACGTCGGCGCCAAGGACAAAGGCACCGGCAAGGAAAACAAGATCACCATCAAGGCCAATTCCGGCTTGACCGAGGCCGAGATCCAGCAGATGGTGAAAGACGCCGAGATCAACGCAGCCGAGGACAAGAAGAAGTTGGAGCTGATTCAGGCCCGCAACGCGGCAGACAGCTTGGTCCACAGTGTCAGGAAGAGCTTGGTCGAGCATGGCGACAAGCTCGAGGCGGCCGAAAAAGAGGCCATCGAAGCTGCTTTGAAAGACGCGGAAGCGGCATTGACCAGCGAGGACAAAGCGGTGATCGATGCCAAGTCCGAGGCGTTGATGAGCGTCAGCCAGAAATTGGGTGAAAAGATCTACGCGGATGCCCAAGGGGCTCAGCCGTCTGCAGCCGGCGCCGAGTCGGCACCGGCGGGTGGCGGCAACAACACCGGCAACGGTGCTGCCAAGCCGGGCGATGAGAACGTGGTCGACGCGGAATTCACCGAAGTCAAAGAGAAGAAGTAAGCGCACGGACAACTGGTGGTTCGTCGGCCCGTCCAGGCCCCCGACCCTCAGTTGTCACCGCCGCGTTGAGCCGTCCGCCTTGGTGGACACTCAACGCGGCGTTCTTGTTTGAAGGACCAGGAACTACCCATGGCGAAACGTGATTTCTACGAAGTTCTTGGTGTGGCCAAGAACGCCAGCGAAGAAGACATCAAGAAGGCTTACCGCAAGTTGGCCATGAAGCACCACCCTGACCGCAATCAAGGTGACCAGGCCAAGAAAGCGGAAGAGCGCTTCAAGGAAGGCAAAGAGGCCTACGAGGTGCTGTCTGACGCGGCCAAGCGTTCCGCTTACGACCAGTACGGCCATGCAGGCGTCGACCCGAACATGGGGGGCCGCGGCGGGCCGGAAGGCTTTGCAGCAGGCGGTGGCTTTGCCGAGGCCTTCGGTGACATTTTTGGCGACATCTTCGGACAAGGCGGGGCCCGGCGCGGCAACGGTCAGCAGATCTACCGAGGCAGCGACCTGTCCTACGCCATGGAGATCTCCCTGGAAGATGCTGCCAAAGGCAAGGAAACCCAAATCCGCATCCCCAGCTGGGAGAGCTGCGAAACCTGCCATGGCACCGGTGCCAAGCCCGGCACCAGCCCGAAGGTCTGCACCACCTGCAGCGGCTCTGGCTCGGTCACCATGCGCCAGGGCTTCTTCAGCATTCAGCAAACCTGCCCTCACTGCCATGGCACGGGCAAGGTCATTCCCGAGCCCTGCGTGACCTGCCATGGCCAAGGCAAGCTGAAGAAAAACAAGACCCTCGAAGTGAAAATTCCCGCGGGCATCAACGAAGGCATGCGCATTCGTTTCGGTGGCAACGGCGAGCCGGGTGCCAACGGCGGACCGCCAGGCGACCTGTACGTCGACATCCGAATCCGGCCCCATGAAATTTTCGAGCGTGATGGCGACGACCTGCACTGCACCGTGCCAGTCGGGCTGACCACCGCAGCCTTGGGCGGCACCATCGAAGTGCCGACTTTGGCGGGCAAGGTCGAGATTGAATTGCCTGAAGGCACGCAGCATGGCAAGCAGTTCCGGCTGCGCGGCAAAGGCATCAAAGGCGTGCGCTCCAGTTATCCGGGCGATTTGTATTGCCACATCCAGGTAGAGACCCCGGTCAAGCTCACCGAGCATCAGCGCAAGCTGATGCAAGAGCTGGAAGAGTCGTTTCGCGGCGGCAACCATTCACCCTCCAGCAAATCATGGTCTGACCGGGTGAAGGACATCTTCAAGTAAGGGGCAACCTGCGGTTTTTTCAGGCTGCGTCCACGCGGGCGCAGCGCCCTCCCCCGTCTCCCAGGCGTGGGCCTCGCTACCGTGACATGGGTCACACAGCTTCACGGCGGCGCTAAAACGCTCAAGCTATTCTGCGAAAGACCGATATTTTGGGTCTGAACAGGAGAGCGCTGCCATGACCGAAGTCAGCCGAACGAATGACGCTGCCATGGCGCAGCTTGCGCAGCACGGCAGCCAGTGAGCAGGGCCACTGTCCAATGACCCGCCTCATTTACCCCGACGTTCACGAATGCCGGGCGCTCGTCATTGACAGCAATCCGACGTCGCGCAGCATCCTTGCCGACATGCTGCGGCAGATGGGCGTGGTCCACATCGTGCAAACCAGCCGAGCCTTGGATGGGCGCAAGGCCCTCGAAGGCCGGGTGTTCGATGTGGTGCTGTGCGATTACCACTTCGACAACTCGCCCATGTCCGGCCAGGACCTGCTCGACGACTTGCGCCGGGCTCAACTGCTTCCCTACGCCACCGTCTTTGTGATGGTCACCGGTGAAGCCTCTTACGCCAAAGTGGCAGAGGCGGCTGAAACCGCACTGGACAGCTACCTGCTCAAACCTCACACCGCCGCCTCTTTGGAGCAGCGCCTTTTGCAAGCGCGCCATCGCAAAACCGTTCTGGGCGACATTTTTGAGGCCATCGAGCGATCGGATTTTGCTGCGGCGGCTGCCTTGTGCCGCACTCGCTTTGTGAGCCGCGGCCAGTATTGGCTCTATGCGGCTCGCATCGGAGCCGAGCTCTTCATTCGCCTGGGCAACCACACCGAGGCTCGCGAACTCTATGAGGCGGTTCAGGCCACGAAGGCTTTGCCCTGGGCTCGCCTGGGCATCGCACGCACGGAGTTTGAAGAAGGCCAGTTGCCCCAGGCCAAGCGAACCCTGGAAAGCCTGATCAGCGAACAGCCGACCTATGCTGACGCCTACGACGTCATGGGCCGCGTTCAGATCGAGCAAGGCGACTTGGCGGGTGCACTGGAGACCTATCGCAGCGCCGCGCAGATCACTCCCCACAGCGTCACACGTCTGCAGAAGCAGGGCATGCTGGCATTCTTCAATCAACAACCTGACGAAGCCATCGATGCGATGGAGCGCTGCGTTCGCGCTGGCATCAGTTCCAAGATGTTCGATTGCCAGACCTTGGTGCTTTTGTGCTTGCTGCACTTTGACAAGCGAGACACTAAAAGCTTCAACCGCTCCCACGATAACCTGGCGCAGTCAGCCGAGCGCGCGCCCAACAGCAGCCGGCTCCAGCGTTTTGCGTTGCTGAGCAAAGTGTTCAAAGCCCTGAACGAACGGCAGGTGAGCGACTGCGTGGGGCATGTGAAGGAGCTGGTGGGCGACATGCGCAGCCAAAGCTTTGACTTCGAGGCTGCCACCAACCTGCTGTCGGTGCTGGCACGCTTGAGGAACACGGAAATTCAACTCGAAGGCGATGACGCCTGGGTCACCACCCTGGCCAATCGCTTTTGTGTGTCAAAGGCCGCCACCGAAATGCTGTGCCGTGCGGCGTCGGGACACGAGCCTTATGCCGAGCTCATTCGCAACGGGCAGCAAGGCATCAGCAGCATGGCTGAGAAGGCCATGACCCACAGCGTGACGGGTTCACCGGCCATCGCCGTGCAGGCCTTGATGGCCAAAGGCACCGAAACCTTGAACGCCAAGCTCATCGAACTCGCGGGCTTGGTGCTCACGCGCCATGCCTCGAAGATTGGCGACTCGGCTGGCATGGGCCAGTTGATCAATGAGCTCAAGAGCAAATACTGCAGCCAAGGCACCCAGGTGAACCTCGGACACGGCGGCCGGGCCGCCGGTGGGTTGAGCTTGAGAGGCTGACAGCGCTTGACCCTGGCACTCGCGCGCGATGGGCTCTTGGGAGCCTGCGGTGAAGGCTGAGCATGCCGCGCGAACGATCGTTGGCGACACGCCCCTCACTTGATGGATTCACAGGTTACCGTTTCAAGGCGGTCAACGCGGGGTGCCGTCACCGCCGAAAGGTTGGATGCCAGCTGCCGACGGTGCGTTTGTTCAGAGGGAAAATATCGGGCGTTGTTGCTTCATCACGGTCCGGCCAGCGGTTGCGAGGTACAGCCATCGGGCGCAGCCACTCACTTCCTGAAAAGCGGTGTCAAGCAGGACAAGCCTGTACCGTCCCAACCAGCCGCGCCCCTTGGTAAATGGCCACCGCACCGCATTGCACATGGCCGATCACGCGGGCCGACTCCGCCAACACCACCAAACCTTTGCATCGGATGGCCGCTTGGTTCACCGTGGCCGCCACGGTGCCGAACATGACCACGATTTCCGCTTGCACAACTTGACCGTTGAGCACGGCGCCCTCCTCCACCACCACCAGACCCGACGCGCAGACGCTGCCGGTCAGTTCGCCTTGGATCCGGATGGATTTGCAGGTCAGATGGCCTCGAACGGTGGCGTCGGCCGGAACCACTGACATTTCAGTGCGCCCGAACTGTTTGAATGCCTCGATCACTTTCTCCCGAACTTCAAGGTCATCGGCTGCCACGGAAGTCGGCAAAGGGAGGGTCTCCACCGCCAGCGCAGTGGCTGCCCTTTGCATTGAGAAGCCAAAGACCGAACTTGCCGGGTGCGGTCTTTCACCGTCGCCCGAGTCACCCTGCTCGCCCTCCACCGGCATGTTGCGAACAAACGGGGCCCCCGGAATGTCCAGGCTCAAATCCAGTTTTTGCATGTCAATTTCCGATGAACTACGCACGCGACCAGCGGTGTGACCAGGACCGCCGTCCAGCGGACCGCGCCGTTGCCCGCCAATGGCACTTGTCGCGTCGCCTAGCCACGCTGACCCAGGCCATAGAAACCCCAGCCCATGCACACGACAGCCAACACAAGCCCCAACGCCATCCAACGCGCGGGCCAGTGTCCGAGCAGCAAGCGCCACAGATCTTCAACACCCGACACCGGCTTGACCTCTTGGATCGCCACGCGCCCCCATCGACCGAGCGCGTTGGAATAGACGATCACGCTGTCTGACATCGGAACAGCTCGGTAGCTCAAGGTCCCCAGGCTCAGATCGGCGGCGTTGTTCGGCTGGTTCAGCACGACGCAGCACCCACTGGGAGCGGCCGCTTGGCGGGTGGAATGCACCACATCACCGTGGACGCGAGGGTGACAGCGGCCAAGGCGAGCAAGTCCGAAGAAACAAGAGCGAGCTGAAAGCGGTTCATGAAATTTCCTTTGAAAAAGCAAATGAGCAGATAGAAAAATCGAGAATCAAGCGGCGATTGGAAGGCTGTCGGAAGACGAAGCGCGATAGGCCTTCCACCGCCGTTTGTGCCCCAGCTTTTTGCGGTAAACCAGGCAGCACAAGGGACAGTCCAGCGAGCCCAGTTTGTCTTCGTTGGACAAATGCACCGCTTGGCAATCAACACACCGGTTGAATCGCACAGGGCCGGCGGTGTTCATGGGTGCAAAGACGTCCTTCAACAGCCGCGGCAGGCCCACGGCCACTTCAGCAACCTGGTGGTGAACGTGAAAGTCGAAGGCTTCTACCAGCGCTGTGAGAGGCGGCATGCCGAGCGCCATCAAGGCACGCTGGTTCAGCAGCACACAGGTGGCGTGAAGGCGACGGGTAGCGCTGGCCCAGATTTGCTGAGCGTCTCTCACCTGTTTGGCGTCGGGGTACAGCTGGGATTGCAAGCGTTCAATTTGCAACGCGCCCACGCCCCGATTGGGCAAGCAGCGTTCGATGTCGCCTGGTTTGACCCGGTGAGACAGCATCTTGATCACCAGGTTACCGTCCTCGGGATGCAGCAAGACCGCGGGTGCTTTGCCGCTGCGCTTGGGCTTGATGGCTTCCCGTGCAAAGGGCGACGCATCGTGCAAGGCCTGCGCTTCGGCGTCTCTCTCCAAAACGGCAAAATCGGAGTGGCAAACGGCCGTCAGCGCCACCAGCGCGCGCAAACCAGGCTCCGCCGGTTTGGCATCACACGTCACAAAACACCGGTCCAGCAAGGCATGCGTCAACCGGACGTCCAGCAATGGACGGCCAGGATTGCCGGCCCCATCGAGAAGCGTGACACATGCGGCCTCTTGCACCGTGCGCAACAGCATGGCATCGGTGACGCCACACACCAAGGCAGACAGCACGGGGTCGTGCGCATAACGAACCAGCATGCCCACCACCAACCGATTGAGCCGTGCCACCACCGGACGGTAAGGCTCCAACTCGCTGGCAAACATGGCGGAGCGGTGGCTGCTCATGCGACGCAAATCATTGGGCGAGAGCGAGAATTTCCACAGTGGTGCGGGCGTGAGCGCAAGATCGAGCAGTCCATCTCCTCCCAAGGTCGACGGGTCGCAACCCAAATGCATGTCCCGCAAGCGCTGAGCCAAGGAGCAAGGAATCTCAAACAAGTCCGCGCAGTGTTGAACGCTGATCAAAGAGACTTCGGTGATGCTGGCGATCAGTTCTTCGTTCAATAACTTTTGGTCGGTGAGAATGGCCAAGCGGTGGGGATCTGTCATGGTGGTCCTCCCTGGACGGATTGTGTCAACAGCACGATGAAATGCAACATCTGTGCACGAAGCAACTTTTTGCTTTGAAAGCTTTTTTTCGTTGCGTGTTGGAAATGTAGCGCAACGAAACAAAATTGCGCAACAATTTTTGAGGTCGATCGAACGCTTTCTCGGTTTCGTTGCGCCAACGGACAAAGATGAGACAATTTGGCTTGCAATGGAGCACCTGGTATGACCTCCTTTCTAGACACTGACGCCTCCTACCACGTTGACCTCGATCCGGACGAAGACGACGACCGTGTGTCACAACGGGTTCGCGCCCTGCTGACGCGCCGGGGCGTGGCGATTCACAAACAGGGATCTGAACTCAGTTCGTTTTTGGGCGTGGCCCGCAGCACCATCCACCGCAAATTCAAGAGCGGCGGTTGGTCGGCGGCCGAACTGCGTGCCATCGCCGAGCGCTGGCGTGGCCAGGTTGACGACCTACTGGGCGCTGAAAGCACGGACGCCGTGTCACCCGGTGGAGAGCTGGCAGCCCGGGTGGTGGTGACAGGCATGCCGGCCAGCGCCACGCTCGTGGTGGGTCCTGAGTTGGAGCCAGGGGACGTATGCGATCTGGTGGCCGTGCGTCCCGCAGGTCAGTGGGAAGTCCACGCGGGTGGAAGCGAACCGTCGGACACTGCGCGTTTCAGTGTGCGCAAGCTCTCATTCACCGCATTGCCGCGTCTGCGCATTGCTTTGCTCGAAGACGACAAGCTGGCGGCGGATGCATTGGCCGAGGAGTTGATGGAGCTGGGTGGTGTGGCGGTGCACAAGTTCCACCGCCCCGAAGAGCTTATGTCGGCTTTGCGTCAGCGGCGCTACGAGGCGTACGTGATCGACTGGTTGCTGGGCGGCGGGCTGACAGCCGAGGCCACCATTCTGGCCGTCAGAGAACAACAAAAGTCGGTTCCCATTGTCGTGACCACCGGGGCCATGGCCTTGCAGGCTGACGCCGAACAGCAGCTGATCCCATTTTGCGAGCGGCATCGTGTCGGCATCATCGAAAAAAAATTCCGAGCGGCGGTGTTGCTGGCCCATTTGCGCCGAGACCTGGCCGCGTTGAAGTGATGGCATGAACGCCATGCTGTGGGAGCGCTCAATCCGTTTGCGCGCTCAAAGCCAGGGCCAGCACCTCGCTCACCTGGTGCGAATCCAGCGGCTTGTCGAGCTTGGCGTTGAACAAGGCTTCGGCCCGCGGATCGGGCTCATGGAATGCTGACATCTTGATCAGGTAGGTGGTTTGATTAAGACCTTGCCCTGATCGAATTCGGGCTGCCACTTCGATGCCGGACAAATCCGGCAACTGCACATCGCAAAAAATTGCACCGAACTTGCGGCTCTCGCATTCCTGCAATGCAGTGCGTCCGTTGGACACTTCCACGGCCTCGTGCCCCAAGGTCCGAACCAAGTCAGCCAGCGAATGTCGAATGCCGGCATCGTCGTCCACCACCAAGATGGGTGGCCGCTCCTCCGTGTTGGTGCGGGCAGCCATTCGGCTCACAGGCCGGTCACTGACGGGAATCTCCACCAAAAATCGGACGCCTTTGCCCAGCTCGCTTTGAACTTCGATGCGCCCTTCCAGCATGGCCACCAGGCTGCGCACCACGGCCAGTCCCAGGCCGCTGCCCACGGCGACGTGAGCCGACGCCTTGACGCGGTAGAACGGATCAAAGACGTGGACAAGCTCGTCAGGCGCAATCCCCATCCCGGAGTCGACCAACTCCACACGGAAAACGCCGTCGATCACGTTTGCTTGGAGCGAAATGCCGCCGCGCTCGGTGTACTTGATGGCATTCGACAAGATGTTTTCGAGAATCTGGCGGATGCGTGTCGGGTCGGAATAAACCCGTTGGGACAATGACTCCGCCACTTCCCAATGCAGGTCCAGGTTCTTTTCAAGCAGGGCTTCTGTGTAGTCGTCCACCAACATGGTGAGCAAGCGCAGGGGCGTAAAGGCACGCACACGCAGCTCCAATTGACCCACGGACAATTTGGCAAAGTCAACCAGGTCGCTCATGCGGCTGCGCAAAACGCGGGTGCTTTCTTTCAGTCGTGTGAACGTCGGATCTGAAACGTCCACGCCGCCCCGATTCTCGATCAGGCTCAAGGTGCTCAAGATGGTTTGCAGGGGGGTGAGCAATTCATGGCTCAACATCCCCAGGAACTTGGCTTTGTCTTGTCCGGCGGCCACGGCTTCACGCTGGGCCGCCTGCGCCTCATCACGCAACGCATCGGCGACCGCACGGGTCAATCGCTCCCGACGTGCCACTCCAATCCAGTGCGTGAGCAAACCAGCCGCCATGGCGATCAAAAAACACATGACGGTCATCATCCATTGAACTTGATCCCGCACCTGGGCCAAGGCGTCGTCAATCAGCGCGGAGGGAGGGACGGTGGGAGAACTTAGATGCAGCAACCCGTGGAGCCTCGCCAGACCTGGCAGCAGGCCGTCGCTGCCCATATGCACCACCGCGGTCAAAGCCAACAGTCCGATGGACAACACGACGGCAAACACCAACGACGGCACTCGCCAGGAGGGCGCTGTCTCAGCGCGCCGGCTTTGCCATTGATTGAAGAACCGCTTGAGCATGTTGACCGAAGTGAAAAGAGGGAAAGATCGGCATGGCGCGTGGCCACGCGGTCGCCATTGTGGCGGGTCCGGCTTCGCACTTGCGTTGTGAAAACGAGGGGTTGGCGTCACCAGACCACCGCCAGCTCGCTGGGAACTCACGCATCTCCTGACACCCCCATGGAATAATGCACCCCTCGCTCAGGCCTCCAGCGAGGCGCCGCCGTCAGCCACGGCGCGCAATCGGCGACCCGTGTCTTTGACCCGCCGTCCGTGGGGCAGCGACAGTTTGATCGGTGTGATGTGTTTGTCCTGCTGTGTGCTTTTCCGTTGACAGTTCGTTGCAGTGCCAGAGCCGTGCTATTGGCTGCAGCTTCGTGTGCATTGGGCGGGCCCCTGTCGGCCCAGGCAAAGTGCATTGACCAGGCCGCATCACGCCATGGCGTCCATCCTTTTGTTTTGCGTGCCCTGGGCTGCGAGGAGAGCCGCATGCGGCCTTCGGCTGTTGGGCCCAACAACAACGGCACGTTGGACATTGGCGGGTTTCAGGTCGACAGCCGCGCCCTCCGCTCACTCGCGACAGAAGGCTTCGGTGAGCGCAGCCTTGCTGACGGATGCACCAACGCGCATGGCGCGGCGCAGCATGATCACCAACAAGTGGGTGCTGATGGCAACACCTGGTTTGCCGTGGGCGCCTGCCTTTCTCGAACGCCTGCCAGGACGGCCCGGCATCAACCAATGCCATGGCAGGCGGCAGCAGCGGGTCCACTGCCTTGTCGAGCAGCCGCCACTTTGGCACCCAGCGCACCTGCACAGGCCCGCCGTGGTTTGCGCGCGTCAAGCGCCGAGTCGATGACGCCGCCTTCCTTGATGTCTGCTTTGACGCCTTGATTAGAGAGTGCTCCCATGACCTTTTCCGCCACCTCCTCCGCTCAACCGGTCGACCCCCGTTTTGGCATCGGCCAGGCCATCAAACACGCCCTGGCGTTTGCCCCTTCGATCACCGACATCATGATCCACGAAGGGCGCCCGATCATGGCAAAGTCGGCCAGTGGCACCAAGGCGCTGCACGAGCTGTTTCCGCAAGCCGTTCCTGATTTCGCAGTCACCAAGGAACACATCGTTCACTACTTGGCTGGCTACGTCGAAGGCGACACCAAGCATGCCAACGTGCAGCAATACTGGAACGACCGGCTCAAACCGATCCTGCAGAGCCGCCGGTCGGCGAATTTTCGGCTAGAAGGTCGTGGCCAGTATTCCCTGCGCTATTCCCTGTTCCTCCAGGGCGGTGGCGACCTCGGGCTGGTCATGCGAATCACGCCCACGCGGATCACCCCTTTGAACGAGTTGTCGTTGCCGCCCAACTTGTTGCAAACCTTGACCGAAGCGACCACCGGCTTCATCGCCATCACCGGCCCGAGTGGCAGCGGCAAAACCGCGACGGCGATGTCGATCCTGGATTGGCACAACACGAAGCATTCCGGGCACATCGTGACCATTGAGGACCCGGTCGAGGTAAAGCTGAGGGCCAAGAAAAGCATCGTCACCCAACGCGAGGTGGGTTACGACGTGGTGAGCTTCGCCGAGGGCATGCGTGAGGCCTTGCGCATGAGCCCTGACGTCATGCTGACTTCCGAGATCCGCGATGCAGAAACCGCCGAACAAGCGATTCAAGGCGGTGAGTCCGGCTCACTGATGCTGGCCACCATGCACGGAAAGTCGGTGGCGGGCACCTTGCGCAAAATCTTGAGCTACACCGGCGCCAATGCCACCGTCATGCGGTCGGTGCTGGCGGGTAGCTTGCTGGCAGTGGTTCGTCAGGCGCTGGTGCCTGGGCTCAAAGGCGATCGGTACCACATGACGGCCGACGTGATTTTCAACACCGGCTCGGTGACCAAGTTCATTGAGCTGGGTGACTGGGTCGGCTTGGAAGCGGCCATTCGCGAGGACAAGCTGCCTGCCAGCGAGTACATCAGCATGAACCTGCGTTTGGCGGAATTGGTCAAACGCGGTGAAGTGGATGCCGCGGAAGCGCTGCGCGAAACATCCGACTTGCCAGGATTGCGCCGCCGGCTGCCCAAAGGGATGATCTAGTCGCGGTGTGAGGCCGTAGGGTCTCTCAGCCGCGATTCAAGGCGTCCAAAGGGCACCGCACGGGCGGCCGGGTGACGCCTTCAAAGGCGTGGCCCACGCTCACGCCGTTCATTCAAGTGTGGCACCCCATGCCGACCCGTTGGACGATCTTTGTTGCTCAACCCAAAGGCTGCGCGACAAAGGCATGGCTCAACGACGATGGGGGCTGCCGGTGATGCGGACCACATTGGGTGCTTGCTGGTAAGCCGTGACCGCATAGCCGGCCTGTTGCAAGCCACCCAGGACCTGAGCCAGTGCGTCTGCAAAACCGCTGGCTTGAATGGCCACGTCGCCGTGAACCGGCGCTTGCATCGGCGCTTCCCACACCACTTGATAGCCATGCTGGCGACCCCAGCGGCGCAGGGTGGTCGCCACGTCGCCGTCACTGGCCCACATGTCGAAGCGCTGCTGGCTGGCGACACCACGGGTGTCATCGACTTGCAGCGACGTGGCCGCTGGAGGCAACGAGTGCGCGGGTGGCGAGACGGGAATCACCCACCGGATCTGCGACAAGGCCAACTGCTCGCGGGGCGTGTTGCCTGGCGCAGCCTCCTGCAGAATGACGGTGTTGGCACGTGGATGGCCCGCCGTGCGCAACACCGCACTCAGCATCTTGGCGCGGGCTTCACCGAGCGGCCCCACGGATCCATCGTCCGCGCGTCCGATGATGATCACCTGGGCTTCGGGGCCGATCTCACGGGCCAGCGATTGCAAGGTCGATTGGGTCAGCGCTGGCAAGCTCGCTGTGCCTTGTTCAAACGCAACGGCCCGGCGTGGGCCTTTGGGCTCCGACTCCGCTGTTGCGACCGCACACCACGTCATCAAAGAACACGCGGCCAACACACTGCCCAACACATTTCGGCTGTCCACCACTCACCTCATCCTTCGGCATGCCATTCGATTTGTTGTCGCACTTCCGCCCCCAGCGCCTCTGGTCGGGCTGCTCAAGCAGCCTATCGTCACCGAATGAAACTGGCTGAGCAGGCGGCGCTGTGGACGTCGGTGCAACCGATTGTCAGGGCTTTGCCTCTGCTGCAAGCCCCCCCGAAAAGGGGACAAACCCGGGTTTTTGCGAACCTTCTCGATGGTGATGCAACCCCTAGGCGCACCACTGTCGCACCGCCTGTGCCACGTGCATTTGCGCCGCAACGGCCTCAGGCAGCAGGCGCCCCATCTTCACGAATTCGTGCGTTACCCCCCGAACGAGTTCCAGGTCCACAGGCACGTTGGCCCAACGCAAGCGATCGGCATAGGCCAGGCCCTCGTCCACCAAGGGATCGCATTCGGCCAGCACCAGACAGGCCGGTGCCACACCGTCCAAGTCCACGGCTTCCAGGGGAGCAAAGCGCCAGTCGGTGCGCTGAGAGCTTGGCAACACCTTGTCAAAGAACCAGCTCAAGGTGCGTTCGTCGAGCAAGAAGCCTTCGCCGAACCGCTGGCGGGAAGGCATGCCCCCATCGGCGGCCGTGTGGGGGGTGATCAGGACTTGACCTCTGAGCGGCCATCCCTGATCTCGTGCGTGCAACGCACACACGGCAGCCAGGGTGGCACCCGCGCTGTCGCCGGCAACAGTCACCCGGCCCGCATCGAGCCCCAATGCAGAGGCGTGCCTGAACAGCCACGCCATGGCAGCCCATGCATCTTCCACTGCGCAGGGAAAGGGATGCTCGGGCGCCAGGCGGTAGTCCAATGCCAACACGGCGCTGCCACTGTGCCGGGCAAGCTGCCGGCACAGGCTGTCATGGGTCTCCAGGCTGCCCACCACAAAGCCGCCACCGTGGAAAAACAGCAGCACAGGCAAATGCCCATGGTCAACTGCATACAGCCGGGCCGCCACTGCGTGACCCGCACCCAAAGGCAACAGGAAGTCCTCGACGCGGGCCAGCGGGGCCCGTGGCAGGTCAAGGACTTCGGCTCCCGCGTTGTAAAACTGTCGCGCTTGTTCGACCGGCAAACTGGACAACGGGGGTCGATTGGCACGCCGGATGCGCTCCAGGACGCTGGCCATGCGAGACGTGAGCAAGGGGTCGTTCACGCCCGGATCTTAGAGCGTGTAGGCACAACTCCGCATTGTTGGCCGCACCCAGTAAGCTGGGTGCAGCGGCACGGCCTCAATGCTTGTCGAAAAACTGTTCGTCTTCCGTGGAGCCCTTGAGTGCAGCGGTCGACGCCTCGCGCTCGATGGTGGTGGTGACGGCATCGAAGTAGCCAGTCCCGACCTCGCGCTGGTGTTTGACGGCGGTAAAGCCTTTTTCAGCCGCCGCAAATTCGCGTTCCTGCAACTCGACGAACGCCGACATGTTTTGCCGAGCGTAGCCGTATGCGAGGTCGAACATGCCGTAATTCAGGCTGTGGAAACCCGCCAAGGTGATGAACTGGAACTTGTAGCCCATGGCGCCGAGCTCGCGCTGGAAGGTGGCGATGGTGGCGTCGTCGAGGTTTTTCTTCCAGTTGAAGCTGGGCGAGCAGTTGTACGCCAGCAGCTTGCCAGGGAACTTGGCGTGGATCGCTTCGGCAAAGGCTTTGGCGAAGGCGAGGTCGGGCTTGCCGGTTTCACACCAAACCATGTCGGCGTAAGGTGCATACGCCAAGCCACGGCTGATGGCCTGCTCGAGCCCGTTGCGGGTGCGGTAGAAACCTTCGATGGTGCGGTGGCCCGTGGTGAATGACTTGTCATTGGCATCCACATCACTGGTCACCAAGTCAGCGGCTTCCGCGTCGGTGCGAGCCACCAACACGGTGGGCACGCCCATCACGTCGGCAGCCAGGCGCGCAGCCACCAACTTGGCCACGGCCTCACGCGTGGGAACCAATACCTTGCCGCCCATGTGCCCGCACTTTTTCACCGAGGCCAACTGGTCTTCGAAGTGGACACCGGCAGCACCGGCGTCGATCATCGACTTCATGAGTTCAAACGCATTCAGCACACCGCCGAACCCGGCCTCCGCGTCGGCCACGATGGGGGCGAAAAAGTCGATGTCGTCTTTGCCTTCAGACCATTGAATCTGGTCTGCCCGTTGAAAGGTGTTGTTGATGCGGCGCACGACCGAAGGCACCGAATTGGCTGGATAGAGCGACTGGTCTGGGTACATCTCACCGGCCACATTGGCATCGCCCGCCACTTGCCAGCCACTGAGGTAGATGGCCTTGAGCCCCGCTTTGACTTGCTGCATCGCCTGGTTGCCGGTCAGTGCGCCCAAGGCATTCACAAACGGCTCGGTTTGCATCAAAGTCCACAGCTTGTCGGCTCCACGTTTGGCCAAGGTGTGCTCGACTTGCACGGAGCCTCGCAACCGGACCACGTCTGCTCCGCTGTAGGTGCGGACGATGCCTTTCCAACGGGGATTGTCTGCCCAGTCTTTTTCGAGGACAGCGGCTTGTTGGTCACGGGTCAAGTGGTTCATGGAGAGCTCCTGGAGTGAATGAAGACGACTGCCCTCACGATAACTGACACGCCTCCGTTTAGAAACACCTATGTCTTATAGATAACATTGTTTCCTCTCTATAAGAAACAATGACTTATATAAATTTTTTACAATGAGAAAAGCAACTTCCCACAATGAAAAATTTTGCGGCGTCGCAGCATGGGCAAATGTCACGATGCGGAAGCTGTTGAAGCATGCTGAAATCCGCTTCGGTGAGTCGAGGTGTTCAAGCCAATGACAAGACATCCCGCCCCTGCCAGGATGCCGTCTCAGCGTTCGGCGACTGGGCACCGCTTGAGTGGTCGTTGGCGGACTTCATGGTGATGGTCCGCCTGTACTGTGACGGTGACTGGCCCGCACTGTGGCGCATGTTGCGTCCCGTGTTCCGCGCAGGCGAGACTTACGCTTGTCCGCGAGACGTCGATGAAGCGCAGACCCACACGTATTGGGTCGGCAGCGCCACCGCGTGTTGGGTTGCCGAGCACAACGGGTTGGTGATCGGGAGCTACTACGTCAAGCCGAATCAACCGGGTCAAGGCAGTCATGTGAGCAACTGTGGCTACGTCGTGGCGGCAGAGGCCCGCAACCGAGGGGTGGCAGCCGCGCTGTGCACCCATTCACAAGCCGAGGCCGTGCGTCTGGGTTTCCGAGCCATGCAATTCAATCTGGTGGCGTCGACCAACTCGGCTGCCGTGCACCTGTGGCAACGCCTGGGTTATCACATCGTCGGACGCCTGCCGGGCGCTTTTTGTCACCCGCAGCAGGGCGACGTGGATGCGTTCGTGATGTACAAACGCTTGGTCGACTAAGGGGCCTGACCGGACCTCACGCGCGCTCAGTCGGCTGCGGAGAGTTCGACAATGAGTGGCAGGTGATCGGACATGCGCGCCCAGGCACTGCCCGCCGGCACGCTGCATCCGACACATTGAAAACCACGCATGTAGATGCGGTCCAGCGAAAACAGGGGCACACGGGACGGGAACGTGCGCATCGGTGGTTGGCCCGGCCCTTCGGCTCGGGCCAATCCCATGGCCCGCATCGGGGCGTCGAGCTTTTCGCCCCAGTCATTGAAGTCCCCTGCCACCAACAAGCGGTCGCCAGGCGGCACATTGAGTTGGATGAAACGGGCGATGCGTTCCACCTGGCGCACCCGACTGGTGTGCATCAATCCCAAATGCGCCACGATGGCATGGACCAAACCACCGCCCCAGTGAACCGGGACGTACAGCAGGCCGCGTTGCTCGAAACGGTGGTCCGACACGTCATGGTGTCCGATGTCGCCCAGGGGCCAACGTGACAGCAGGGCATTGCCGTGCTCGCCATCGGTGGTGATGGCGTTGGTCCGGTAGGCGACCTCGTAGCCCTCCGGCGCCAGGAAATCCGCTTGCGCCTGCTCGGGCCATCCAAACGTGGTGCGTTTGAAATAACGCGCATGGCCATGGTGAAAGCTGCGCACTTCCTGCAGAAACACCATGTCCGCGTCCAGCGCCTCGATGCCCAAACCCAGGTTGTGAATCTCCAATCGCTTGCGCGATCCCATGCCCCGCACACCCTTGTGGATGTTGTAGGTCGCCACGCGCAGCACGTCATCCCCCAGCGTGGAGGAAGATCGGGTGGTTTGGAACAGCGTCATGGCGAAGTGTTGAAACGAGGAAGTTGCAACACCGCCTCGGCATTGGACGGCGAAAAACAGGCGTCTGCGGCTTGCTGCCAAGGCAGCCAGCGGTACTGCAGGTGTTCACGGGGTGCCAAGGTGATGGTGACCCCCCGTGGCACACGCAGGCCAAACACATGTTCGGTGTTGTGGGTCACCCCCGGCGCATAGCGATGCCGCCACACGGGGTAGATCTCGTACACGTTGCGCAAATGCCAGTCGCGCAGTGCGGTGCTCGGCACGCCGGGAGAGCCGATCACGATGCCGGTTTCCTCGGCCACTTCGCGCTGCGCCGTGTGCTCGAGCGGCTCGTCGAGACTGTCTTTCGAGCCAGTCACGCTTTGCCAAAAACCAGGCCGGTCAGCGCGCTCGAGCAACAACACCTCGCCTTCCAGCGTGTGAATCACGACCAGCACCGATTCGGGAATCTTCGCAGGCGTCACGGGGTCACCCCTGCGGGTTCCAGCGTCACCATGGTGCCGTCGCCTGGCGCCCTTGAGCCCCTCCTCACTGCGCAGCGGTCCTTCTCAGGCGAATGTGCAGCTCTTTGAGTTGCTTCTCGTCCACCGGGCTGGGCGCGTGGGTGAGCAAGCACTGGGCGCGCTGGGTCTTTGGAAATGCAATCACATCGCGGATGCTTTCCGCCTTGGTCATCAGCGTCACCAGCCGGTCCAAGCCAAAGGCCAAGCCGCCGTGAGGCGGGGCACCGTATTGCAGTGCGTCCAGCAGGAAACCAAACTTCAGCTGGGCTTCTTCAGGGCCGATTTTCAGGGCGCTGAACACTTTGCTTTGAACGTCGGCGCGGTGGATTCGCACGGAACCCCCACCCAGCTCCCAACCGTTCAGCACCATGTCATAGGCTTTGGCCAAGCAGCGCCCCGGGTCGCTGTCCATCCAATCCTCGTGACCGTCTTTGGGTGCGGTGAAGGGATGGTGCACCGCATTCCAGCGATCGCCTTCTTCATCGTGCTCGAACATGGGGAAGTCCACCACCCACAGAGGTGCCCAGCGGTCGTCGAACAGGCCGTGGCTTTTGCCAAAATCGCTGTGTCCGATCTTCACGCGCAAGGCCCCGATGGCGTCGTTCACCACTTTTTCCTTGTCGGCACCGAAGAACAGCAAGTCACCGTTCTGCGCGCCGGTGCGTGTAAGAACCTCGGCAATGGCCTTGTCGTGCAAGTTCTTGACAATGGGGCTTTGCAGGCCTTCGCGGCCCTTGCTGACGTCGTTGACCTTGATCCAGGCCAAGCCCTTGGCGCGGTAGATCTTGACGAACTCGGTGTAGGCATCGATCTCACCCCGGCTGAGGCCGGAAGTGGCGTCACCGCCGCCGGGCACCCGCAGGGCGACCACCCGGCCCCCCAACGTGGTCGCCGGCGTGCTGAACACCTTGAAGTCGACGTCCTTCATGGCGTCGGTCAGTTCGGTGAATTCCAGTTGCACCCGCAGATCCGGCTTGTCGGAGCCAAAGCGGTGCATGGCTTCCGCGTAGGTCATGACGGGATAAGCCGGCAGGTCGACACCAATGGCCGTCTTGAACACCTTGCGGATCATGTCCTCGAACATGCTGCGAATCTCAACTTCGTCGAGGAAGCTGGTCTCGATGTCAATCTGGGTGAATTCAGGCTGACGGTCGGCCCGCAGGTCTTCGTCGCGGAAGCATTTGGTGATTTGGTAGTAACGGTCGAAGCCCGCCACCATCAACAACTGTTTGAACAACTGCGGGCTTTGAGGCAAGGCGAAGAACTCGCCCTCGTTGACGCGGCTGGGCACCAGGTAATCACGGGCCCCTTCCGGAGTGCTTTTCGTCAACATCGGAGTCTCGATGTCGATGAACCCCTGGGCGTCCAGAAACTTGCGCACTTCCATCGCCGCACGGTACCGCAGGATCAAATTTTTCTGCATGCTGGGACGCCGCAAGTCCAGCACCCGGTGGGTCAAGCGGGTGGTCTCGGACAGGTTTTCGTCATCGAGCTGGAAAGGCGGCGTCACGCTGGGGTTGAGCACCTCGAGGGCATGGCACAACACCTCGACTTTGCCGCTGGTGAGGTTGCTGTTCTCGGTTCCAGCGGGACGCAGCCTGACACGGCCCACAATCTTCAGACAGAACTCGTTGCGCACCCCTTCGGCAGCCTTGAACATGTCGGCACGGTCGGGCTCTGGATCGCAAACGATCTGCACCAAGCCTTCGCGGTCACGCAGGTCGATGAAAATGATGCCGCCATGGTCGCGGCGACGGTGGGCCCAGCCCATCAGGGTGACCGTCTGGTCCAACAACGCTTCACTGACCAAACCGCAATATGTAGTTCTCATGTGTTCACTCCGAAAAGGGAAAAGTGCGCGAAGCCCGCCCTCATGGAAACGAGAGACGGCTGAGCGGCAAGCTCAACCGAGGCGTTGGAGCACGGCAGGCGCTGACGAAGGTTGTGGGGCGACGACGCCCATGGAGATCACATACTTGAGTGCCTCGTCCACGGTCATCGTCAGTTCAATGACCTCGCTGCGCGGCACCATCAAGAAAAACCCCGAGGTGGGATTCGGTGTCGTGGGCACGTACAGGCTGACGAAGTCGTCTTGGTGCTGCTGCAGGAAAAGCGCGGCCTCGCCACTGGGCTGGCCGGTGACGAACGCGATCGTCCAAGCACCGCGCCGGGGGTATTCCACCAACACGGCTTGGCGAAACGCGTTGCCGTTGGTGGAAAACAGGGTGTCTGAAACTTGTTTGACCGAGCTGTAGATGGACTTGACGATGGGGATCTTCTGCAAGACGCGACTGCCTTGACGCAGCCACCACTGCCCCACGATATTGGTGGCGAACACGCCTGTGATCAGCAGCCCTAACAGCATGACAATCAAGCCCAGCCCCGGAATCTTCTTCAAACTTTCGATGTGCGCATAGACCGACGCCGGTAAGGACGCCGGGAGTACCGACTGGCCGCCCGTCAAGAGCCAGGCGAACATGCCATCGAGCATGCCCAACACCGCCTGCAAGACCCACACGGTGACGGCCAATGGCAGCCACACCAACAGCCCCGCAAGAAGGTATTTCTTCACGGAGTGTCCGAGGTCGGCTTGGCGCTGGGCGGTGCTGGAGCCGTGTCAGAGGTGCTGGACGACGACTCGCTGGCCCCTGATGTCGCCGGCTTGGCGTCCGATGTCTTGGCGGACCCCTCGGCGGGTGCAGAGCCTGTGGCCTTGGCGTCAGCGGCCGGCTCTGTCGTGCTTTTGCCACCTCTGAAGTCGGTGACGTACCACCCGGTCCCCTTGAGTTGGAAGCCCGCCGCGGTGACCTGCTTTTTGTAAGCCTGGGCGCCGCACGAGGGGCACTGGGTCAAGACGGGATCGGACATTTTCTGCAGCACGTCTTGCGCGTGGCCGCACGACTCACAGCGGTAAGCGTAGATCGGCATGGCGGGGGGCCTTTGGTAGAAGGAATGGCGCAAGGCCAAGGGGACGGACAAAACCGCACAGTATACGACTCGAACGACACAGTACACGCTCAAAGAAGCCCCTGCCCTGCCCCTTCATCGGGTGATCAAAAAGTCGTGCAAGGCGGGGTTCAACCAGAGTGCTGCCACGGTCCCGACAGCCACCACGGCCGTCAGCGTCTTGATCCACAAGCGGGTGCGGCGCTGCTCGGCCAGCAACTCCGCCAGCAGCGCCGGCTCGGCCGACGCCAAAGGTTGCAGGGCTTGGTGCAACAAGCGCGGCAGCTCGGGCAACAACTGGACATACCGTGGGGCTTCCTTGCGCATGCGCAGCCACAATCCGCGCCAGCCGATCTGCTCGTTCATCCAACGCTCCAGGAACGGCTTGGCGGTGCGCCACAGGTCAAGGTCGGGGTCGAGTTCGCGCCCCAGGCCCTCCACGTTCAACAGTGTTTTTTGCAACAGCACCAACTGAGGCTGGATGGCGACGTTGAAGCGGCGGGATGCCTGGAACAAGCGCAACAGCACCTGTCCGAGCGAAATGTCTTTCAGTGGACGGTCGAAGTGCGGTTCGCACACGGCGCGCACGGCACCTTCGAGCTCGTCCACCCGCGTGTCGGCAGGCACCCAACCCGATTCGACGTGCAACTCGGCCACCCGCTTGTAGTCACGTTGAAAAAACGCGATGAAGTTCTGAGCCAAATACTCTTTGTCGAACTCAGTCAACGTGCCAACGATGCCGAAGTCCAAGGCGATGTAGCGCCCGAAGGTCTCGGGGGCCAAGCTGACCTGGATGTTGCCAGGGTGCATGTCGGCATGGAAGAAACCATCGCGGAACACCTGGGTGAAGAAGATCGTGACGCCGTCGCGGGCCAACTTGGGAATGTCGACGCCGGCTTGCTTCAACCGCCCGACCTGGCTGATCGGCACACCGTTCATGCGCTGCATCACCATCACCGTGGGCGTGCACAGGTCCCAGTGCATCTCCGGCACCAGCACCAAGTCCAGGCCGTCCATGTTGCGGCGCAGCTGCGCGGCGTTGGCGGCTTCGCGCACCAGGTCCAGCTCGTCGTGCAAATGGGTGCTGAACTCGGCAACCACTTGCCTGGGACGCAAGCGGCGCCCGTCGGCCGAGAGGCGCTCGGCCCAACCTGCGAGCATCTTCAACAGGGCCAGATCATCTTCGATCACCGGCAGCATGCCGGGCCTTAACACCTTGACCGCCACTTCGCGGCCGTCGGGCAAGGTGGCAAAGTGAACCTGCGCAATCGAAGCGCTGGCCACGGCCTCGGTATCGAACGTGGCGAAGACTTCACCGATCGACCGTCCAAACGCGGCCTCGACCAACGCCCTGGCCTGCTCGCCTGGAAAAGGGGGCACGTGGTCTTGCAGCAGCGCCAACTCGTCTGCCAAGGCGGCTGGCAGCAGATCGCGGCGTGTGGACAACACCTGGCCGAACTTGACGAAAATCGGACCCAGGCTCTCCAACGCCAGACGCACTCTCACCGCCAACGGAGCCTCCAGCCGGCGACCCCAGGTGAGCGAGCGCAGCAGCACACGCAGCCACCAGTGGGGAAAGTGAGCCAGCAGGATTTCGTCAAGGCCGTACCGCAGCACGGTGACGACGATGAGGATGAACCGGGTCAGGTGACGCATGCGTCAGGCCGACGACGCAGGTGGGCGTCCCTGGCGGCCAGCCAAAGTTGCCAAGCTGCCAACGGCTTGACGCAGACCGGTGGCCAGGAAGCCCCCAATGCGCACCGCTTCACGGGCGACGACGGGCCCCACCCAAGGGGCCAAGTCGTCTTCCAGGTCCCAACGCAGGTGCTCAAACAGCCAGCTGACATCGGCGGCCAACGCGGCGTCGCCGGAAATGTCGACCGGCGGGCGTTGCCCGGCAGCACCGTCTTTGAGCAGCGACAAAGGCTTGGAGGCGTCCATGCGGACCTGCAGATCGGCCAAGCTGCCGTCATCATCCGACAGGTCGCTGTCGAACAGGCCTGCGGGCGTGATCCGCAAGACCAGCGGTGGCAGTGCGGGCCACCCCGTCGGTCCCTGAAGGTCAAACAGAAGTCGACGTCCTGCATGGGGCTGCAACTTGGCCGTCGCAGCAGGCTCGCTGGCCAGCACATGATTCAGGAACAAGGTCAATCTGGGCACGGCGGCTGAAATGAGCCACGGGGGAAGAAAGGTAGGCATGGCGCAGATTGTAAAGAGCCCATCCACCGCCTGCAGCCCCAGCACAACGGTTCCATGCTTGCAAGCTCCCTGCCCAGGGCGTCGAGCCGGACAGGGGTCTTTTTTGGGGGACAATCCAAGGCTTCGCAGAGCGCGGACCCGCGGGCGGAAGCCACATTTTGAATGGCTCCCGCCTCGCCCGTGCCCCTGGAAATACCCATGTTTGACGAACGCAGCCACAACAAACGAACGTTTTACAGCGCTCCCCAGTCGGTCACCTCCCTGGTGGCCGCTGTGCTCGAGCCTGTCTTGACGGTGTTGGTGTTTGTTGCGGCCAACCTCATGGTGGGCGAGCCCATTGACCGACCGGAGCAGATTTTGTGTTTCCTGGTGGTGGCCCTGACGTTCCCGGGCCGCAATCGGTTCCGTGAGAACTTGCTGGTGGCGGGCACAGAAATCATCATGTCCTGGATCACCGTGGTGCTGATCTTGTACCTGTGCGGCTACGCCACCCAGAGCATGTCGCTCTTCGATCGAGACGCACTGCTGGCGTGGGTGATGATCACGCCCGTGCTGCAGTGGGCCAGCGTCTGGGTGGGTCAACGGGTGGTGAAGTACCGTGCCACCCTTGGGGAGGTCCGCCGCTCGGCGCTGGTGGTGGGCGCGGGGCCACTGGGGGTGAAGGTGGCTCGCTCGCTCACCGACAACGTGCACCAGGGCGTCGATTTCGTGGGGTATTTTGACGATCGAACGGACGATCGGATCCAAAGCGATGCCGCGTCACAGCTGCTGGGCAGTTTGAAAGACGTGGCCAACTACATCACTGCGCACGGCATTCGGGAGGTCTACATCACCTTGCCGCTCGGCCTGCAGCCGCGCATCGTGGAGCTGCTCGAGCGTGTGCAAGGCACCACCGCCAGTTTGTTCTTCGTGCCCGACGTGTTCGGCATCAGCATCATCCAGGGGCGCCTGCAAGACATGAACGGCATTCCGGTGGTCGGCATTTGCGAAACACCTTTTACCGGCACCAACGAGCTGGCCAAGCGAGTGAGTGACATCGTTTTGAGCTCCATCATTTTGGTGCTCATTTCACCCATCCTGGTGGGCTTGGCCATCGGCGTGAAACTCAGTTCCCCAGGGCCGGCCATCTTCCGACAAAAACGCAACGGGCTCGATGGCGACGAGATCACGGTTTACAAATTTCGGTCGATGACCGTGCAAGACAACGGCCCCGTGGTCAAGCAAGCCAAAAAAGGCGATGTCCGAATCACCAAATTTGGGGCGTTCATTCGCCGCACCTCGCTTGACGAACTGCCTCAATTCATCAACGTGTTGCAAGGTCGCATGAGCATTGTTGGCCCCCGGCCGCATGCCGTGGCCCACAACGCCGAGTACCGGCAACTGATCAAGGCGTACATGGTGCGGCACAAGGTCAAGCCCGGGATCACCGGATGGGCCCAGATCAACGGACACCGTGGCGAAACCGACACCATCGAGAAAATGCGGGCGCGCGTCGAATACGATCTGGAGTACCTGCGAAATTGGTCCCTCGGTCTGGATCTGCAGATCATCGTTCGCACAGTCGGTTTGGTGTTCTTCGATAGAAACGCTTACTGACCCGCTGTTTTTTCTTCACTGTCTTTCAACAATTCACAACTCATCAGGAGGCCTTGGCATGTCCCACCCAACACAACTCTCAGCGCTCGCAACCCCGCTTCAGTGGGCCTTGGGCTTGGCCATCGGCCTCAGCTGCATGGGCACCGCCTTTGCACAACTTCAACAAGATGGCAGTGGCAGCACGGGAGGCAGTGGCAGTGGAACCGCTGCTGAACCCAAAGACCCGTACTACATTGGCGCTGGCATTGGTTTCACCCACGATTCCAACGTCTTGCGTCAGAGCAACAATGACACAAGCGACTATTGGACCAGCCTGTCGTTGTTGGGTGGTTTGAACAAGAACCTCGGACGCCAGCGTTTGTACCTCGACGGCACCGTCAGCAACAACCGCTACAACGAGTACAAGTCACTCGACAACACCAGCTACGGCCTCAACACGGGCGTCGACTGGGAAACCGTCAACAACTTGTCAGGCAACGTGCGCTACGGGGTGACCCAGGATTTGGCCAATCGCGCGCTCGCTGGCGTGCCTGCCACCACCTCGAAGAACAGCCAGAAAACCCAGCTGGCCGGCGCGACAGCGCGCTATGGCATGACCAGCCGTGTGGCACTCGAAGGCGGGCTGCAGTACCGCTCGGTGGACTACTCGCTGGCACAGTACGCCAGCTTGGAAAACACCCAGAAAATCGCCAATGCAGGTGTGGTTTACGGCCTGACGGGTTTGCTGACGCTGGGTGTGGGCGTGCGTGGCACGAAGACGGACACCCCGCGCTACAGCCCTGCGGGTGGCGACGAGGCCGACCGCCGTGACGTGGACTTCACCGTCAACTGGAGCCCCAGCGGTTTGAGCACCATTTCTGCTCGCCTGAGCTTGAGTGACGAGGACCACACCCGTGCCACCGCCCTGAACTTCAACGGCGTGACCGGCCAAGTCGGCTGGGACTACCGCCCCACCGGTCGGCTGCGCTTCAACACCTTATTCTCACGCGACACCGGGACCGAAGCCCGCTTCATTGATTTCACGGGCGGCGACACGACCGTGGGCACGGAAAGCTATCGCTTGACGACGACCCTGCAAGCCGGCGTGACCTACGCCCTGACTGGCAAGATTGACACCAGCTTGGTGGCAAGCCGCGCCCGTGGTTCGCTGGTCAGCAGCAACGTCAGTTCCGGCACGGACACGCTGACCACCGTGGGGTTGGGCGCCACGTATAAGGCCACACGCAGCCTGCTCGTCAGCTGCAAGGTGGGTCGCGAAACCCGTTCTACCAATTCCACCTTCTCCAGCCCTTACCAAAGCAACACCGTCGGTTGCCTGGCCAACTTCACTTTGAGGTAAGTTGACGTTGAAGCACACCTTGCAAACCCCGAACTCAGCGCTGGGGCTTTGACCATGGGTGCCACTGTGTTGCTGACAGGCGCCACCGGGTACATCGGGTCCCACACCTGGCTGGCCCTGTTGGCCGACGGCTACCGCGTGGTCGGTGTCGACAATTTCTCCAACAGCTCTGCCGCGGTGTTGCCCCGCTTGCACCAGCTCAGCGGCCGAGCTCCGACTTTCGCGCAGGTTGATGTGCGCGACGCGGCGGCCCTGAGCCGGGTGTTCACGGAGCACCCGATCGACGCCGTGGTGCACTTTGCGGCCTATAAAGCGGTCGGCGAGAGCACCCAGCGCCCGCTGGACTACTACGCCAACAACATCGGCGGCTTGCTCAGTTTGAGCCAGGTCATGGTGCAGCATGGCTGCAAGAAGCTGGTGTTCAGCTCGAGCGCGACGGTCTACGGCGTGCCGGAGTCGTTGCCCATCGCCGAAGAGGCTCCCCTCAGCACCCAAAGCCCGTACGGGGCCACCAAGCTGATGAGCGAAAACATATTGCGCGACATCACCGCAGCGGATCCCGACTGGGCGGTGGCGCTGTTGCGTTACTTCAACCCGGTCGGTGCCCATGAAAGCGGTCTGATCGGCGAGGACCCGCGTGGCATTCCCAACAACTTGATGCCCTATGTGACCCAAGTGGCCGTGGGCCAGCGGCCGCGTTTGCAGGTTTTCGGCAGTGACTACGACACGCCAGACGGCACCGGCGTGCGCGATTACATCCATGTGCAGGATCTGGCCCATGGCCACAGTTTGGCGTTGCGCCACCTGCTGCAAGGCAAGGGCAGCTTGACGGCGAATCTGGGCACGGGCAAGGGCTACAGCGTGCTCGACCTGGTCAAAGCATTTGAGCGCGCCAGTGGCCGACCGATTCCATACGACTTGGTGGGCCGCCGCCCCGGCGACGTCGACGCCTGCTATGCCGACCCGTCTCGGGCGCAGAACGTGCTTGGGTGGCAGGCCAGCCGCGATCTGGACGACATGTGCACGGACAGCTGGCGATGGCAGCACCTGAACCCCCAGGGCTACCAGCCCTGAGCGGCCAGCCTTGCCTCATCATTGACCTCTTTCATGGCTTCTACTTCGATGTCCCCACTTTCAGTTCAACCCGTCATCATGGCGGGCGGCAGCGGCACACGTTTGTGGCCCCTCTCACGCGCCCAACACCCTAAGCAGTTCTTGATCCTGCAAGGCAATCAAAGTCTGTTTCAGCAGGCCGCACACCGCTTGGCCCAGCTTTCCAGCGACGACATGGTCATGGCGCCCGCCTGTGTGGTCGGCAACGAGGAACACCGCTTCGTTGTGCTGGACCAGCTGCGCGAGATCCAGCTTCAAGAGGCATCGGTCTTGCTCGAACCGATGGGACGCAACACCGCCCCGGCGATGACCTTGGCCGCTCTGCAGGCCACGGCCAACGGCGCTGACCCGGTGTTGGTGGTGACACCTGCCGATCAAACCGTGACCAACGAAACGGCCTTCACCGACGCGTTGCGACAGGCTGTGCGCACCGCCGCTGAAGGTTCCTTCGTGATTTTGGGCATCACGCCCGATCGGGCCGAAACAGGCTTTGGCTACATCCGGGCATCGACCCCAGACAGTGGTCAGGCGCCCAAAGTGGCTGAGTTCGTGGAAAAGCCGGACTTGGCCACGGCCGAGCGTTATCTGTCCGAAGGCGGCTACTTTTGGAACAGCGGCATTTTCGTGGTGCGCGCCTCTTTGTGGTTGCAAGCCCTTGAAGCGTTCCGGCCGGACATCGCAGCGGCTTCGCGCACCGCTTGGGCCGCCCGCAGCACCGATGCCAGTTTCGTTCGTCCTGGCAAGGCAGAGTTTGCGGCCATCCCGAGCGAGTCGGTGGACTACGCTGTGCTGGAAAAATGCCCGCAAGCCAAGGCCTTCGACATTCGAATGGTGCCCCTGAATGCGGGTTGGTCTGACTTGGGGGCCTGGGACGCCGTGTGGCAAGTGACGCCCAAGGACGCCCATGGCAATGCCACGGTGGGTGACACCATCGTGCGTGACAGCCACAACACGCTGGTGCACGCCACCAGCCGCCTGGTGGGCGTGGTCGGCCTGTCGGACATCGTGGTGGTGGAAACGCCGGACGCGGTGCTGGTGACGGACCGCAGCCGCAGCCAAGACGTCAAGCACATCGTGGAAGACCTCAAGAGCTCCGGACGCACCGAACAGAACCTGCACCGCCAAGTGCACCGCCCGTGGGGCTGGTATGACAGCATCGATGCGGGCCCGCGCTTTCAGGTCAAGCGCATCATGGTCAAACCCGGCGCCTCACTCAGCCTGCAAAAACACCATCACCGTGCAGAGCACTGGATTGTGGTCACTGGCACGGCGGAGGTCACCAACGGTGAGCAGGTCATTTTGTTGACCGAAAACCAAAGCACCTACATCCCCTTGGGCCAGGTTCACCGCCTGGCCAACCCCGGCAAAGTGCCCTTGGAAATCATCGAAGTCCAATCCGGCAGCTACCTTGGCGAAGACGACATCGTCCGCTTCGAGGACACCTATGGTCGGGTGAAGTAAATCGGTAGGCGGCAGGCTTGGGGAGAGTGGTCTGAAGGGCAAGCACTGAGAAGTGCGACTGAAGGGTGTTTGAAGGACAGGCCCTTTGCCCCTGGCTCAGGGTGATCAAAGTAAAAAGGGCACCCCTGGGGTGCCCTTTCTTATTTGCGCCACCAACAGCAGCGACTGGCCTATGCAGGGAACCGCTCACTGTCGCGAGCGAGCCCGTTGCGATCAACGTTGGCCAATGGGTTTGACCACCCGCGGTGCCGCACCGGTGAACAACTGACGTGGGCGACCGATCTTGTACTCCGGATCGCCGATCATCTCGTTGAGTTGGGCAATCCAACCGACGGTGCGAGCCAAGGCAAAAATGGCGGTGAACAAGCTCACCGGAATGCCAATGGCGCGCTGCACAATGCCGGAGTAGAAGTCGACGTTCGGGTACAGCTTGCGGGAGACGAAGTACTCGTCTTCCAGCGCAATTTTCTCCAGGGCCATCGCCAGCTTGAAGATGGGGTCGTCGTGCAAGCCAAGCGCGTTGAGCACTTCGTGACAGGTCTCACGCATCAGCTTGGCGCGGGGGTCATAGTTCTTGTAAACGCGGTGCCCAAAACCCATGAGGCGAACGCCGGAGTCCTTGTCTTTGACTTGCTTGATGAACTCGCCAATGCGCTCCACGCCGCCCATCTTCTGGACGTCTTCGAGCATGTTGAGCGCCGCCTCGTTGGCGCCGCCGTGAGCGGGGCCCCACAAGCACGCCACGCCCGCTGCAATGGCCGCGAACGGGTTCGTGCCTGACGAGCCGCACAAACGCACCGTCGAGGTCGAAGCGTTCTGCTCGTGATCAGCGTGCAAGATGAAGATGCGATCGATCGCACGAACCAGGACGTCGTTGGGCACATACTCTTCACACGGCGTGGCGAACATCATGCGCATGAAGTTGCTCGAGTAAGACAGATCGTTCTTCGGATAGATGAACGGCTGACCCACCGAGTATTTGTACGCCATGGCCACCAGCGTCGGCAGTTTGGCAATCAGGCGAATGGCGGAGATCTCACGGTGCGCCGGATTGTGGACGTCGGTGCTGTCGTGATAGAAGGCCGACAATGCGCCCACCAGGCCGGTCAAGATGGCCATCGGATGGGCATCGCGACGGAAGCCGCGCAGGAAAAACTGCATCTGCTCGTTGACCATGGTGTGGTTGGTCACGAGCTTCGTGAACGACATGCGCTCGTCGCCGCTGGGCAGTTCACCCTTCAACAACAAGTAGCAGACTTCCAGGAAATCACAATTCACTGCCAGCTGCTCGATGGGGTAGCCACGGTACAGCAGCTCGCCCTTGTCGCCGTCGATGTAGGTAATCTGTGAACTGCACGCTGCCGTCGACATGAAACCGGGGTCGTAGGTGAACTTGCCGGTCTGGGCGTAGAGCTTGCGAATGTCGATCACGTCCGGGCCGACGGTGCCCTTGTAGAGAGGCAGCTCCATGCTGGGGCTGCCATCGGAAAACGAGAGCGTGGCTTTCACGTCGGATGGCGTCATGAACATTCCTTAGGGTTGAAAAACGGATCGCGCGAACTCGGCTCAGCGGTTCGCTTCAGATGGGGGTGGAGGGCGGCGAATCTGTCGCAGCACTTCTTGCACCTCCGGGACACACAACTCGCCTTCAGGCTCCTTGCGGGCTAGGAACAGGTCGAGCAGGTCGTTGTCGGCCAGGTCCATGAGCACATACAGCCCTCGGGCTTGACCCTCGGTCAACCGACCTGAGAACTGGTTGAAGAATCGTTCGATGAAAAGGTCGTTTTCCAGCAAGCCCCGCCGGCAACGCCACCGGAGCTTGCTGAAGTCTTGTGCGCTGAGAAGATCGTCCACGCTGGACTCGTCACACCGCGCGGCGGACCAGCATCTCTTTGATCTTGCCAATCGCCTGCGAAGGGTTCAATCCTTTGGGGCAAACATCCACACAGTTCATGATGGTGTGGCAGCGGAACAAGCGGTAAGGATCTTCCAGGCCATCGAGGCGGCTGTTGGTGTCATGGTCGCGGCTGTCGGCGATGAAACGGTAGGCCTGCAGCAACCCAGCCGGGCCAACGAACTTGTCTGGGTTCCACCAAAAGCTCGGGCAGCTGGCCGAGCAACTGGCGCACAAGATGCACTCATACAGACCGTTCAACTCATCACGCTCTTCGGGCGACTGCAGACGCTCTGTCTCGGGCGGCATCGTCTCATTGACCAGATAAGGCTTGATCGAGTTGTACTGCTTGAAGAACTGCGTCATGTCCACGATCAGGTCGCGGATTACGGGCAGGCCTGGCAGCGGCTTCAAGACGATGGGGTCTTTCAGGTTGCGCATGTTGGTCAAACAGGCCAACCCGTTTTTGCCGTTGATGTTCATGGCGTCGGAGCCACACACCCCTTCTCGGCAAGAACGCCGGAAACTGAGCGTGGGGTCGACTGCCTTGAGCTTAAACAGGGCGTCAAGCAACATGCGCTCCCCGCCGTCCAGCTCGACCACGATGGTTTGCATGCGGGGCTTCGCATCGGTGTCAGGGTCGTAACGGTAGATCTGAAAAGTGCGCTGGGTCATGGTGGATCTCCTGATCAGCGTTGATTAAAAGGAACGAACTTTGGGCGGAATGGACTCGGTGGTCAGGGGCTTGAGATTGACCGGCTTGTAATCCAGGCGATGACCTTGGCTGTAGAACAGCGTGTGCTTCATCCACTCCGCGTCATTGCGGCCATTCGGGTAAGCCTCGGAATCGGCATAGTCGTCCACCGAATGAGCGCCACGACTCTCGTGGCGCGCGGCTGCAGACACCATGGTGGCCATCGCCGATTCAATCAGGTTCTCGACTTCCAAGGCTTCGATGCGGGCGGTATTGAACACCTTGGACTTGTCGCCCAACACGATGTTGTTCACCCGCTCTGCCACCGCCTTGATGCGGGTCACTCCCGCGTCCATGGAGGCCTGGGTGCGGAACACGCCCGCGTGCAACTGCATGCTGGCGCGGATTTCGTTGGCCACGTCTTGGGCATATTCCCCGCTGGCGCGGGACTCCAGCTTGGCCAGGCGTGACAAGGTGTAGTCGGCTGCGCCCGCAGGCAAGGGCTTGTGGGCCTTGGTCTTGAGCGCCGTGTCGACAATGTGGTTGCCGGCTGCGCGGCCGAACACCAGCAAGTCCAGCAGGGAGTTGGTGCCCAAGCGGTTGGCACCGTGCACGCTGACACAGGCACATTCGCCCACGGCGTACAGGCCGTTCAGAATGTCGTTGGGCTTGCCGTTGCGCGGAATCACAACCTGGCCATGCACGTTGGTGGGAATGCCCCCCATCTGGTAGTGAATGGTCGGCACCACGGGAATCGGCTCGACGGTGATGTCGACGTTGGCAAAATTATGGCCAATCTCGAACACCGACGGCAGGCGCTTCATGATGGTCTCGGCGCCCAAGTGCGTCAGGTCCAGCACGACATAGTCTTTGTTCGGGCCGCAGCCTCGGCCTTCCTTGATCTCCTGGTCCATGCAGCGCGACACAAAATCGCGAGGCGCCAGGTCTTTCAGGGTGGGCGCGTAGCGCTCCATGAAGCGCTCACCGTCGCAGTTGCGCAAAATGGCGCCCTCACCACGACAGCCTTCGGTCAGCAACACGCCCGCGCCTGCCACGCCGGTAGGATGGAACTGCCAGAACTCCATGTCCTGCAAGGGAATGCCAGCACGGGCGGCCATGCCCAAGCCATCGCCGGTGTTGATGAAGGCGTTGGTCGACGCCGCGAAAATGCGCCCCGCCCCGCCGGTGGCCAGCAACACGGTCTTGGCCTCGAGCACGTAGACCTCACCGGTTTCCATTTCGATGGCGGTGACGCCCACGACATCGCCTTCCGCATCACGGATCAGATCGAGGGCCATCCACTCGACGAAGAAGTTCGTGCGCTCTTTGACGTTTTGCTGGTACAGCGTGTGCAGCATCGCGTGGCCGGTGCGGTCGGCAGCGGCACAAGCCCGTTGCACCGGCTTCTCACCGTAATTGGCCGTGTGGCCGCCGAACGGCCGCTGGTAAATCGTGCCATCCGGGTTGCGGTCGAAGGGCATGCCCATGTGCTCCAGCTCATAGACGACCTTGGGCGCCTCGCGGCACATGAATTCGATGGCATCTTGGTCACCGAGCCAGTCGGAACCTTTGACGGTGTCGTAGAAGTGGTAGTGCCAGTTGTCCTCGTTCATGTTGCCGAGGGAGGCGCCAATGCCGCCTTGGGCCGCCACGGTGTGCGACCGGGTGGGAAACACCTTCGTCAGCACCGCGACGTTGAGCCCTGCGCGGGACAGCTGCAGCGACGCCCGCATGCCCGAACCCCCTGCGCCCACGATCACCACGTCAAACCTGCGTTTGTTCACGTTCACTGCCATCACAACCTCCAGAGCGCTTGAATAACCCAGCCGGTGCAGCCGACCAACCACACGATGGTGGCGATCTGCAGCAGCAGGCGCACCATCAAAGGCTTGACGTAGTCCATCAGCACGTCACGCATGCCCACCCACACGTGGATCAGCAGGGAGACGACCGTCACAAAGGTGAGCAGCTTCATCCACTGGGATGAAAAAATGCCGGCCCACTTGTCGTAACCCATTGGACCGGGCAGCAAGACCTGCACCACCAGAACCAAGGTGAACACCGACATGATCAGCGCGGTGACGCGCTGGCTGAGCCAATCCCGCAGGCCGTAATGGGCGCCGACCACCAGGCGCTTCGAACCAAAACTGTTTTGCGACATGTCGGTGCCTCAGAAAAAGACGCGGTAGCCAAGAACGAATGTCAACAGGATGCTGAGCACCATGGTGACCATGGCCGACTGCTGGCCGAACGCTTTGGTGGAGGAGTGGGTAACGTCCATCCACAGGTGCCGCAGCCCTGCGATGAAATGGTGCAGGTAGGCCCACACCAAAGCCAGCACGACCAGTTTGAAAAACCAGCCTGGCAGCACACCCGCACCGGAAGAGAACACCGACGTCAAACGAGCGTAAGACGCTTCAGAAGTGACGCTGTTGTCGAACATCCAAATGATGAAAGGCATCAGGACGAACATCAATGCGCCGCTGACCCTGTGGAGGATGGAGACCAGCCCGGCCACCGGCAACCGATATTGCAAAGCGTCGATCAAGCGCATGGTGCCGGGTCTTTGCTTCATTATTTTCGACATTCGCAACAACCTCGTGTGATGGGGTGGGGAAAACCTTGAGAGTTTATTGCAAGGCGGCCTCTTTTTCCGGCCGAGTTGGGCTTGCCAGCTTTGCACGGAGGGTAAAAACTCAGTTCAAGACGTTCCGGTAGTGGTGCGCTGTGGTGTCGTACAGGCCACGCCGCAATTCGACCGGTTGGTCCTGATACGTGAGCGACAGCCGCTCAACGCTCAACAGCGGCGCTCCCACACCCATTCCCAAAAGCGCGGCAGCCTCTTCCGAGGCCGAAACTGCTCGAATTTTTTCCTCGGCCCGGATCATGCGAACACCGAACTCTTCTTCAAAAAACGCGTACATGGGACCGCGATACTGGTGCAAACGCTCGGCCGTCAGGCCTTTGAAGGGGGTGCCGGGCAGCCAGATGTCGTCGAGCACCGCCGGCCGGTCGTCCACCGACAAAATCCGACGCACCAGCAGCACGGGAGACCCCGCGCGCAGTGACAACTGTTGAGCCACCTCAGCCGGTGCGCGCAGGCGGCGGCAGTCCAAAAACCTGCGGGTGGCACGCAGCGGCTTGCCAGAATCCGTGCTGAGACGCAGGAAGCGGTACTGGACATTCTCTTCGGAGTGGGTGCTGACAAAGGTGCCTTTGCCTTGCCGGCGGATCAGCAGGTTTTCCGTGGCCAGCTCATCAATGGCCTTTCTGACGGTGCCCTGGCTGACCTTGAACCGGGCGGCCAATTCCACCTCGCTTGGAATGGCATCGCCAGGGTTCCATTCGCCGGCCTGCAAACTGCGGGTGATCAGGCCTTTGATCTGCCTGTACAACGGGCTGAACGTGGGCGCGTCGCCAGGGGAACTGCGTGCAGGCGTCAAAGCCAGCCTCCGATCAAATTGCAGGGGCCATTGATTGGGCCAGGTCCATTGCTTGCATCGCCTGCACTTTGAAGGGCGATGCCAGCTGGGGTTGTGAAAGTTTACTTCTAACTTCTGTCTTTTATAAGACTGGCGTCGCCTCTCCGTCTCCACGATGTCTGCTGGGCACTGGGCTGTCCTACACTCCGGGGATTGCGCTTTTTCTACTTTTTTAACCCCTGTCTGGAGACATTCCATGAGTAAAAAACCTGTTCGCGTCGCTGTCACAGGCGCTGCCGGTCAAATTGGCTACGCCCTGTTGTTCCGCATTGCCTCAGGCGAAATGCTCGGCAAGGACCAGCCGGTCATCCTGCAATTGCTTGAAATTCCCGATGAGAAAGCGCAAAAAGCCCTCAAGGGCGTGATGATGGAATTGGAAGACTGCGCCTTCCCACTGTTGGCTGGCATGGAAGCCCATGGAGACGCCAACACCGCGTTCAAGGACACCGACCACGCGCTGTTGGTGGGTGCGCGCCCCCGTGGCCCTGGCATGGAGCGAAAAGACCTTCTGGCTGCCAATGCTCAGATCTTCACGGCCCAAGGCAAGGCGCTCAACGCCGTGGCCAGCCGCGACGTGCGCGTGCTGGTGGTGGGCAACCCCGCCAACACCAACGCATACATCGCGATGAAGAGTGCGCCCGACCTGGCGCGCAAGAATTTCACCGCCATGCTGCGTTTGGACCACAACCGGGCTGCTTCTCAAATTGCGGCCAAGGTCGGCAAGCCGGTGTCGAGCATCGAAAAGCTGGCGGTGTGGGGCAACCATTCCCCTTCGATGTATGCCGACTACCGCTTTGCCACCATCGACGGCCAAGGCGTGAAAGCCATGATCAACGACGACGTCTGGAACAAGGACATCTTCCTGCCGACCGTGGGCAAGCGCGGCGCGGCCATCATTGAGGCGCGGGGCTTGAGCTCGGCGGCCTCTGCCGCCAACGCTGCCATCGACCACATGCGCGACTGGGCTTTGGGCACACAGGGCAAATGGGTCACGATGGGTGTTCCCTCGAACGGTGAGTACGGCATTCCGAAAGACGTCATGTTCGGCTTTCCGGTCACCACGTCCGGCGGCGAATACAAGATCGTTGAGGGCCTGGAGATCGATGCGTTCAGTCACGAGCGCATCCAACTGACCCTGAAGGAACTTCAAGAAGAACAAGACGGCGTCAAGCACCTGCTGTAAGCGCCCGGTTCCGATCGGGCGGCTCCGCAACGGGGCCGCCCTGCCCACTTGCGGAGGCCTTTCATGATCCCGACCCCAGACATTCACCCGCGTCAAGCGTTGTTCGATGCAGAGGACTTGCCGCCCTTGCTTCCGGTGTGCGATCACTACGCGGGCTTGCCCAAGCTGATGGAAAAGAGCTTGGCACTCCAGGGGGAAAAAGGTCCGATTTTTGACCTGACCCTGGACTGCGAAGATGGCGCCCCCGTGGGAGGCGAAGCGGAGCACGCGCACCTGGTGGGGGAGTTGGTGATGTCGCCCGCCAATCTTCACGGGCGTGTGGGCGTGCGGGTGCATCCCTGGGGTCACCCGGCGTTCAGGTCGGACGTGGCCACGTTGTTGCGCACGGCAGGGCGGCGCTTGGCTTACGTCATGGTGCCCAAACCTCAAGGGTCAGCGGATGTGGAGGCTGCCTGCGCGTTCATCGCCCAGACGAGTTCCGGCTTGGGCTTCACGCCACCCCCTGTGCACGTGCTGGTGGAGACCCACGGCGCGTTGGCGGCGGTGTCGGCCATTGCGGCGCATCCACAGGTCGAATCCGTTTCCTTCGGTTTGATGGACTTCGTGTCGGCCCACCGCGGCGCCATTCCTTTCAGCGCGATGAGCGCAATCGGCCAGTTTTCGCACCCGTTGGTCGTGCGCGCCAAACTGGAGATCTCCGCTGCCTGCCATGCCCATGGCAAGACGCCTTCGCATGGCGTGATCACCGAGTTCAAAGATCGCAACGCCTTGTCTGGGGCCGCTGAGCGAGCCTGCAAAGAGCTGGGCTACACCCGGATGTGGAGCATCCATCCCCAGCAGATCGATCTCATCGTGGAGGCGTTCTCACCCAGCGCGGCCGAACTCGATTTGGCAGTAGAAGTGATTCAGGCCGCCCAAGGCCAATCGTGGGGTCCACTGCAGCACCGGCAGGCTTTGCACGACCGGGCGAGTTTTCGCTATTTCTGGATGGTCATCGAGCGCGCCCACCAGACCGGCCAGCTGCCTGTGGAATTGCAGCAACTGTGGTTTGCCTGAATCTTCCCGCTTTCGGTACAAGATGTTGCAAACCTCGGTAAAAACATCAGTGAAGTCGCCCCTCAGGGCATGGACAATCCAGGGGTCATTTAGGAGACCGTTCATGTTGATGAAATACGCCCTGGCCCCCCTGCTGCTCGTCGCCGCCTCTGTTGCCGTGGCTCAGACGGCCGCGCCTGCGCCGAAGAAATCGTCCAGCCCCGCATCGCCCCGCGAGCAGCTGAAATCCGAAGCCAAAGGCCTCGCCCTCGGCGCTGAAGTGGCTGAAACCATCAGTGAGAACCAGTTGGCCATCGCCACCCGGGTGCTCACCGGTCGCGCCAGCTGCGAGTTTGACCAGCACGTGAGCGTCGAGCCCAAGGCAGGCCAGCCCGGCACGTTCCAGGTCGGCTTCAAGAACGCCACCTACACGATGGTGCCGGAGGAAACGACGTCCGGTGCCGTGCGCCTGTCGGACAAGCGGGCTGGTGTGGTCTGGCTGCAAATTCCCAGCAAATCGATGCTGATGAACAGCAAGATCGGTCAACGCCTGGTCGACAACTGCACCCAAACCGAGCAACGGGTCGCTGTCGAGGCGGCCAACAAGGCTGCCGGCGTCAAGTAAGCGCCCGGTCGATCAACAGCCAGCATCCGCTGGCTTTTTTGTGGGTCTCACTTGAGCCGATGCCCCTTGATGCTTGGCGAGGGTCCATGAACCCTCGGCAGCCGCGTTTTCCCGTTGTGTTGCCACAAAGGGTTCATGAACCGGCGGCAGCGAACAGCAGCTCCGCGTGGGCCGCCAGGGCGTCCACCAGTTTGGTGCCCGTTGAGGCCTCAGAGGTGCCACGGGCCAGTTCCAGGCGGCTCAGGTACGCCTCCTTGGGCCCCAGAACGGCGATGCAGTGCAGGCGCCATCGCGCCCGCTCCTCGCCTGAGAGGGTTTGAGGGAAGTTGCGGGCACGGTAGCGGAACAGCAGTTCGTCCAAGCGTTCGTCTTCAAACGAGGCCTGGACTGCCCGCCTGGGTGCTTCCTGCCGCAGTCGCTCCAATGTGCGTCGGTCTTGTGAGGTGATCAGGCCGCCGTAAAGGTCCTGGTCGACATCGCGCGTGGCCAAGTTGGGCCGCTCAAAGACCGCGCGCCACAAAGACGTGTCGTTTTGCGCTGCCGCCAGTCGCTCGGCGTGACGCAGGCACTGGTCGACGTCCACACCCCAGCGTTGCGCCAATGCTGGCGTCAAGGTCTTCAACTGGCCCACGACCACCGGCGATTGGTTGATGTGGATGGTCTTGATGGGCAGCCGCTCCAGGCCGGACGGCCACTGGTCGCGAGGGGTGAACAGGCGTTCACGGATTTGCAGCGGTGGCAAGCCCTGGAGCAGCCCTGGATCCTGTGACAAATCCCAGACGATGACTTCGTTCTTGTGGAACGGGTGCGGCGCCAAAGGCCAGACCATGGCGAGGCACCCTCGATCGGCACCGTACATGCCCGACACATGCCAGAACGGCCCACCGGTGCTCATCTCTGCCATCACCTTGTGTTTGTCTCGCAGCCCGAGGCAGAACTCCCACAGGCGCGGGCTTCGCTGTTTGATCAGACGGCCCAAAGCCAGCGTGGCGCGGACGTCGGACAGCGCGTCGTGTGCTTGATCGTGGACGACACCGTTGGCCCGACACAGGTGCTCCAACTTGAGCGAGGGCCGGCCGTCGGGATGGCGCGGCCACTCCAAGGTCTCGGGACGGAATGCAAAGGCACAACGCACCACGTTCAGCAGATCCCATCGACCGCACTGGTTCTGCCACTCACGGGCGTAAGGGTCCAGCAGGCAGCGCCAAAGCAGGAAACGGGTCACCTCGTCGTCGAACTTGATGGAGTTGTAGCCCACGCCCACCGTTCCTTCTCGGGACAGTTCTGCATGAACCACTTCGGCAAAGGCGTGTTCGGCCAGCCCTTGGGCTGCGCACACTTGCGGCGTGATGCCGGTCAGCAGGCACGACTCCGGGTCCGGCAGGTGATCCGGTGCCGGCTGGCAATACGCCATGACGGGCTCCGCAATTTCCTGCAGCTCCAGGTCGGTTCGCACGCCGGCGAATTGCGCGGGCCGGTCCTGGCGCGGATCGCGCCCGAACGTCTCGTAGTCGTGCCAAAAAAAGCTGGTTTTGTTCATCCCGTGCAAGATAACTCAGGCGTTGGGCGTCCCCTTCAGAAGCGGTTAACATTTCCGCTGCTCTGCAGACCACCCGGAAGTTGTGCCGTATCGAGACCGCAGGGGCCCTTGGCCCGATCGAATGGCGCGCTGCCATTTCATTGAGGGACTTCATGAACCGCTCGTCTCTGTGGCCCATTGTGGTGCCGTTGCTGATCATCGGCGGCCTGGCGGCATGGCTGGGTTGGCAACGGTGGCAACCGGCGCCCGCCACACCGGTGACTTCTGTGTCGGTGCCCAGCCAGGAGCCAATGACCGCCCCTCCTGCCCCTGCGTCACCCGCTTCGGCCATCGATGCGGTTCGCTTTCCTATCGAAGCGCTCACCAACCCGCAAGAGCTGCCCCTTCCGGCGCCCCCCATGCCCTCGAACGGGGTGGACACTCAGGTGTCGGACACCTTGTTCGCCCTGCTGGGCAAGGACAAGGTGTTGTCTTGGCTCGCCTTGGACGGCTTTCCGACCCGGGTGGTGGTGACCGTCGACAACTTGATGCAAAAGCATGCGAGCAGCCGCTATTGGCCCACCGATCGCACGCCGGCTCGGTTTGTGGTGCAAAACCAGGGTGAGGCCACCGTCATCGACCCTGCCAATGCGGCGCGATACAGCGCGTTCGTGGGCCTGGTTGAACAGCTCGACATGAAGAAGGTGGCGCGGGCCTACGTGCGCTTGTACCCTCGCTTTCAGCAGGCTTACGAGCAGCTGGGCTACCCCAACAAGTACTTCAACGACCGGCTGGTGGACGTGTTGGACCATCTGCTGGCCACCCCCACACCGGCAGACCCGTTGAAGGTCCGTTTGACCGAGGTCAAGGGCCCCTTTGAATCCACCCGTCCGTGGGTGCGCTATGAATTCGAAGCGCCCGACTTGGAAGACCGTTCGGCTGGGCAGAAAATTCTGCTGCGCATGGGCCAAGCCAACGCCCAGCGCCTCAAACTCAAATTGATCGAACTGCGCGTGCTGCTCACGCGGGGAGCGGTCGTTCCATCGTCGGCGGGCTGAGTCGCTTCAGGCGCCTCGCACGTGCACAATTCGCCATTCACATCACCAGAGAGCTCCATGACCACTGTCAACCCCCTGCCTGCCCGCGCCGCGCCTCACGCTTTTGCCAAAACACTCAAGAAATTCCTGACCCCCAGCGGACGGGAAGGCCAGTTTTATTCACTGCCTGAACTGAGTAAAGCCCACCCCAACATCGCACGGTTGCCAATCTCCCTGCGCATCGTTTTGGAAAGCGTGCTGCGCAACTGCGATGGCAAGAAGGTCACGGCGGAGCACGTGGCGCAGTTGGCCAACTGGAGACCGACCGCGGTGCGCACCGATGAAATCCCGTTCGTGGTGGCACGGGTGGTGCTGCAAGACTTCACCGGCGTGCCGTTGCTGGCCGATCTGGCGGCCATGCGCAATGTGGCCGCCGAGATGGGCAAAGAACCCAAGCGCATTGAGCCGCTGGTGCCAGTGGACCTGGTGGTCGACCACTCGGTGATGGTCGACCATTACGGCAGCAGGAAAGCATTGGACTTGAACATGAAGCTCGAGTTCGAGCGCAACCAAGAGCGCTATGAATTCATGAAGTGGGGCATGCAGGCCTTTGACACATTTGGTGTCGTGCCGCCGGGCTTTGGCATCGTCCACCAGGTGAACCTGGAGTACTTGGCGCGGGGCGTGCACAAGGGTGCCAAGACCAGTGCTTACCCCGGCGTCTACTACCCGGACACCTTGGTCGGCACCGACAGCCACACCACGATGATCAACGGCATCGGCGTGGTTGGCTGGGGCGTGGGCGGCATTGAAGCCGAAGCCGGGATGCTGGGCCAGCCGGTGTACTTCCTGACGCCCGACGTGGTGGGCTTCGAGCTCACCGGCCGCTTGCGTGAAGGCGTCACCGCAACCGACTTGGTCTTGACCGTCACGGAGTTGCTGCGCAAGCACAAGGTGGTCGGCAAATTCGTCGAGTTCTTTGGCGAAGGCACGGCATCTTTGGCGTTGCCGGACCGGGCCACGATCGCCAACATGGCGCCCGAGTACGGCGCCACCATGGGCTTTTTCCCGGTGGACGACAAGACCTTGGACTACTTCCGTGGCACCGGCCGCACGAACAAGGAGATCGAAGCGTTTGAGGCGTATTTCAAGGCGCAGAAGATGTTTGGCACGCCGAAGGCAGGCGACATCGACTACACCACGGTGGTCCGGTTGGATCTCAACAGCGTGTCGCCCAGCCTGGCCGGCCCCAAGCGGCCGCAAGACCGCATCGAGCTGGGCAACGTCAAGTCGCAATTCGGTGAGCTGTTCAGCAAGCCGCCCGAGGAAAACGGTTTCAACCAGAGCGCCGACAAGCTGAGCCAGGTGTTCCCCACACGCGATGGACTGAACCTGCACAACGGCGACGTGCTGATCGCGGCCATCACCTCGTGCACCAACACGTCCAACCCGGGCGTGCTGCTGGCCGCCGGCTTGCTGGCCAAAAAAGCCGTGGAAGCCGGCTTGAAGGTCAAGCCGCACATCAAGACCTCGCTGGCCCCCGGCTCGCGCATCGTCACCGAGTACCTGCAAAAGGCCGGCTTGTTGCCTTACCTGGAAAAGCTTGGTTTCTTCGTGGCGGGCTACGGCTGCACGACGTGCATTGGCAACGCGGGCGACCTGACGGCTGAAATCAACGAGACGATCACGCAAAACGACTTGATTTGTGCGGCGGTGCTGTCGGGCAATCGCAACTTCGAAGCCCGCATCCACCCCAACCTGAAGGCCAACTTCCTGGCATCGCCACCCCTGGTGGTGGCCTATGCCATCGCCGGCACGGTCACCAAGGACTTGATGACCGAGCCCGTGGGCAAGGGCAAGGGCGGCCGCGACGTGTACCTGGGCGACATCTGGCCCAGCAGCGACGAGGTCTATCAGCTCATGAAGTACGCCATGAATGGCAAGGCCTTCCGCGAGAACTACGACAAGGTGGCCAACAAGCCCGGCAAGTTGTGGGAGCAGGTCACCGGACGACCTGGACAGGTGTACGCCTGGCCAGCCTCCACCTACATCGCCAAGCCGCCTTTCTTTGAGGGTTTCGCCATGGAACCGGGGGCCGTGGCCGCTGGCATCAAGGGTGCGCGGGCCATGGCGCTGTTTGGTGACTCGATCACCACCGACCACATTTCACCGGCCGGTGCGATCAAGGAGGCCTCCCCTGCGGGCGCCTGGCTCAAGGACAACAACGTGTCTAAGGCCGACTTCAACTCGTATGGTTCACGCCGTGGCAACCACGACGTGATGATGCGCGGCACCTTTGCCAACGTGCGCATCAAGAACCTGATCATCCCCCCGACCGCGGACGGCTCGCGTGAAGAGGGCGGCGTGACGATTTACCAGCAAGACGGCGCCTTCAAAGGCCAAAAGCTGTTCATCTACGACGCGGCCATGAAGTACATGTCGGAGAGCGTGCCCACCGTGATTTTTGCGGGCGAGGAGTACGGCACAGGTTCGTCACGCGACTGGGCGGCCAAAGGCACTCAGCTGCTGGGCATCAAGGCCGTGGTGGCCCGCAGTTTTGAGCGCATTCACCGCAGCAACCTCGTGGGCATGGGCGTGCTGCCCCTGCAGTTCAAGGGCACCGACAGCTGGCACACGCTGGGCATCCAGGGCAACGAGACCTTTGACATTCAGCTCAACGCCGAGGTCAAACCTCAGCAGGACGCCACGCTGGTGATCACCTCACCGGATGGCAGTGTCAAGGAGGTGACGGTGACCCTGCGCATCGACACGCCGATCGAGGTGGATTACTACAAGCACGGCGGCATCCTGCCGTACGTGCTGCGCCAGTTGCTGGCGGCCTGACCCCGGAACGCCCTTCCTTCACGGTGAGCCCCAAGGGCGGCGCAAGCCGCCCTTTTCCATGGCAAGCCCGGTGGCTGGCATGGGCCTGAGCCCTGTGGCAGCATCGTCGCTTCTGATTTCAATGCGGTGGTTTCCATGAGACTTTTGCACACCATGCTGCGCGTGGGCAACCTTCAACGCTCGGTCGATTTCTACACCCAGGTGATGGGCATGCGCCTGTTGCGCACGACCGAACGGCCTGAACAGGGCTACACCTTGGCGTTCGTCGGTTACGGCAACAACCCGGAGCATGCCGAGCTGGAATTGACTTACAACCACGGCGTCGAGACGTACGAGCAAGGGACGGCCTTCGGACACTTGGCCATCGAGGTGCCGGACGCGAAGGCGGCGTGCGAGAAAATCAGCGCCCAAGGCGGTCGGGTGACGCGCCCCGCGGGGCCGGTCAAAGGTGGCAACACCGTGATCGCGTTCGTCACCGACCCGGATGGCTACAAGCTGGAGCTGATCGAGCGCGGCACGCTCTGACGGCAGTGGGCGGCCCGGGCGTCAGGCTCGGTCGTTCAGCAAGGAGCCGATCATCTCGTTTTCGGTTTGAACGGAGCGCAGGTTGGCTTTGTAGGCGTAGAGCGCCTGTTTTTGCGCCACCAAGTCGGCCGCCAGGTCGCTCTCCGTGACCGTGGCCGACGCCAGCCGCACTTGGGTGCCGCCCTGGGGCAGGCTTTCCTGCTGCACCAGCTGGCGCCGAAAGCCCGGCGTTTGGGCATTGGCGACGTTGTGCGCCGCACTGGACAGCTGCGCCTGGGCGGCCTGCATTCCGGACAAACCAATCGCAGCAATTCTCATGACACAACCTCGACCGAAGCGGGACTTGTTCGGTTATCGGCCCTCGCGGCGACAACTTGAGCGGCTTTTTCTTTGATCAGCGGGACTTGACGCTGGCGATCACCCGCTGGGTCGCCAGCACACCCACCAGCACCAGGCCACCGACCACCAAGCCGGTGATGCCGTGGAGCAAGGGCTCCACCACCAGGCCCAGCCAGGACCAGTTGCCCGCCCACAGCGTGGTGCGCTGCACCAGCAGGTCCACGGTGTGGTGCAGCCACTCCAGCCCATGCACCAGGATGCCGCCGCCCACCAGGAACATGGCGGCAGTTCCCGCGAAGGACAGACCCCTCATCAGCCAGGGGGCGCTGACCAGCAACACGCGGCCCAGCGCCTGCTGAACGGCGTTGCGACGTTGGGTCAGGTACAAGCCGAGGTCGTCCAGCTTGACGATGCCTGCCACCAGGCCATAGACCCCCACCGTCATCAACAAGGCGATGGCGCACAACACGCCCACCCGGGTCACCAGCGACTGTGCCGCCACGGTTCCCAGGGTGATGACGACGATTTCAGCGGACAAGATGAAGTCGGTGCGGATGGCCCCTTTGATCTTGTCTTTCTCCAGCGCCACCATGTCCACCTTTGGATCGGCCACGGCCGCCACCAGCTTCGCGTGGTGGGCCTCGTCCTCTTCCGGTTTTTTCAAGAAACGGTGGGCCACCTTCTCAAAGCCTTCAAAGCAAAGGTAGGCGCCGCCCAGCATCAGCAACAGCGTCACCGCCCAGGGCGCCACCGCACTGATCAGCAATGCCGAGGGCACGAGGATCAACTTGTTGAGCGCTGAGCCCTTGGCCACCGCCCACACCACAGGGAGTTCCCGGTCGGCCATGACGCCGGTCACTTGCTGTGCGTTGAGGGCCAAATCGTCGCCCAGCACGCCCGCCGTCTTCTTGGCCGCCACCTTGCTCAACACGGCCACGTCGTCGAGCAGTGTGGTGATGTCGTCGAGCAGTGCAAGCAAATTCCCAGCAGCCATGGCAGTTCCAAGTCAAAACCCGCATCCTACCAACCCAGCCGCCGTCCTGGCTGGGACACGCGGGCGCCAACGCGTGAGTCGAACGAGGGGTTAGCGTGATTCGGGTTGGGACAGCCCCAACAGCTCCAGGGCCCAGCCATGCAGATGGCAGCCCGGATCCACCAGTTCGTGCATCACGTCGTAGTGATCCACACCGGGCAACACTTCGCACACTGGCACGGCCCTGGGGCCCCACACTTCTCGCGGCAGCTGGCTTTGGCGCTGGTGCTCTTCGCTTTCCAAGCCGCCCACCACGCTGAACAAAGGGCCGGCCGGTGGCGGAAAGTGCACGGGGCTGAGCTTGCGCGCGGACGCCGCCGTGAGTTTCAAATCCGCCTGCAAAAAGGGAGTTTGCCGCACGGGCTCAAGGTCGAACAGGCCCGAGATGGACAGGGCGGCGCGCACCAGGTCCGGCGGAAGATCGCGTGCGACTGCCTGCCAGCGGCAGCTGAGCAGCATGCTCGCGAGGTGTCCGCCCGCCGAGTGCCCGACGACGACGATGCGCCGGGTGTCGCCACCGTACAAGGCGGCATGGCGGTACACCCAGGCCAACGCCTTGACCAGTTGCATGACGATCTGCTCGATGGTGACGGCGGGACACAGCGCATGGTTGGGCACGACCACCATGGCACCCGCATCGACAAAACTGGGGGCCACAAACGCGTGTTGGCGCTTGTCGAGGGCGCGCCACCAACCGCCGTGGATAAACACCATCACGGGGGCGTCGGCGTGGGGCGCAGGGAAGATGTCCAGTGTTTCGTTGGGACCGTCACCATACGCCACGTCGAGCCGCCGAGACAGGCCCTCGCAGGCCGTGGCCGACGCCCGAGCCCAGCGGTCAAGCACCAGGGCATAGCTGGGAAACCTGGCCCGGTTGTCGTATTGCGCGTTCAGCCAGGCGGGATCAAGACGGTTCATGCGAGCTCCGGTGGAAAAAGCGTGACGGTGTGGAAAACGGCTGCAGGGGCGTTTGTACCCTGAAGCGGCCGTCGAGCCAACCCGGCGATTTTCCCCTGGCGACCACGTGACGCTTGAGGGCGACAACGCCGGGGGGTGGCGTCAAATTTGCTAAAGTCACGGCTCGGCGGGGGGGTAGCTCAGTTGGGAGAGCGTCGCGTTCGCAATGCGAAGGTCGGGAGTTCGATCCTCCTCTCCTCCACCATCACCACATCCCGGGCGCGGGAGCGTCCGTTCGGCCTTGGTGGCTGATATGAAGCTCGGGTCCAGCGGTCTGTCGACTGCTCAGCCTGGCTTGGAAGGCCCCAACGCCTGGCTTCCCAGAGTCGAGCGGCCCTTTGTCCATCGGCTCTTCGCGCCAAGCCGCCTTTCCTGCAGTTCCCTTTTTCGAGTCCTATGTCGATTCTTGCTTCGCTCAATGAATGTTTCGGTGCCGCTTTGGCGGCCGTCAGTGGCCGTGCTGCGGTCGACGCCATCGTCCAGCCGGCTGGCCGGCCAGAGTTTGGCGACTACCAGGTCAACGGCGTCATGGGTCTGGCCAAGTCGCTGGGCCGCCCGCCGCGCGAGGTGGCCCAGCAGGTGATCGAGCGGGTCTCGGCGAACGGCTTGATCGACCGCATGGAAGTGGCAGGACCTGGCTTCATCAACGTGACCCTGGCCAACAGCCACTTGGTGGCCAGCCTGCAAGGCGCCAGCCAGAGCGAGCGGTTGGGCGTGGGGAACACACGCCACGCCAAGGTGGTGGTGGACTACTCGTCGGTCAACCTGGCCAAGGAAATGCACGTGGGCCACCTGCGCTCGACCATCATCGGTGACGCGCTGGCCCGGGTGCACGAATTTTTGGGGCATGAGGTGGTGCGGCAGAACCACGTGGGTGACTGGGGCACGCAGTTCGGCATGTTGGTTGCCTTTCTGGTGGAAAGCCGCCGGGACAATCAGGTGGCCGAGGTGGACCTGTCGGACCTGGAAGCGTTCTACCGGTTGGCCAAAGCGCGTTTTGAGGACCCTGCTTTCGCCGACGTGGCGCGCCAGTATGTGGTGCGCCTGCAGGCGGGAGACCCCGAGGTCATTGCGCTGTGGCGGCACTTCGTCGACGTGTCCATGTCGCACTGCGAAAAGGTTTACCAGCGCCTGGGCGTGCAACTGACGCGGGCCGATGTGCGTGGCGAAAGCGCCTACAACGACGACCTGCCCGGACTGGTGGACGACCTGCATCGGACCGGCGTGGCGCGGTTGAGCGAAGGTGCCGATGTGGTGCTGGTGGAAGAATTCAAAGGCCGCGACGGCGAGGCGTCGTCTTTCATGGTGCGCAAGAAGGATGGCGGCTACATGTACGGCACCACCGACTTGGCCGCCGTGCGCCACCGCGCACAGGTGCTCCAAGCCACCCGCTGCCTGTATGTGGTGGATTCGCGGCAGGCGCTCCATTTCCAACAGCTGTTCCTGGTGGCGCGCCGGGCTGGTTTTGTGGCGCCGGACGTGCAGCTGGAACACATTGCGTTTGGCATGGTGCTGGACAAGGCCGGCAAGCCGTTCAAGACGCGCCAGGGCGAGTCGATCAAGCTGATCGACTTGCTGAACGAGGCCGTGCAGCGCGCGGTGGCGCTGGTGACGGACCGCAACCCCGACATGCCCGCGGACCAGCGACAGGCCGTGGGCGAAGCGGTCGGCATTGGCGCGGTGAAGTACGCCGATTTGTCAAAGAACCGCACCACCGACTATGTGTTCGACTGGGACACCATGCTCAGCTTCGAAGGCAACACGGCGCCGTACCTGCAGTACGCCTGCGCACGCGTTCACAGCCTGGTGCGCCGGGTGGGGGCCACCACAGACCTGTCGACGGTGGACTTCGTGCTGCAGGCTGCGGAAGAGCGGGCCTTGGCGCTGCATCTGGTTCGCTTCAACGACGCGCTGCAGGTGGTGGCCCGAGACAGCACCCCCCATGTGCTGTGCGCCTATCTGTATGAGCTGGCCGCGGTGTTTTCTCGCTTCTACGAACAGTGCAAGATCATCGGCGCCGACGGGGCCGTCGACCTGCCTCGCCTGAAACTGTCGAAGCAAGCGGCGCGCACCTTGACGGCGGGTTTGCAACTGTTGGGCATCACCGCCCTGGAACAGATGTGAGGGCACGACGCGGCGGCGTGCTCAGCTGGTGCGTTGCTGCGGGTTGATTTTTTCCAGGCATTGCTCAAGCGCCTGGCGCATGGCCGGCTCCAGCTGAACCCACTCCAGGCCGAGCTGGTACTCATTGCCGCGCAAGACCTGGAACACCACCCGGGCTTTGCCGGTGACGACGTGGAACTTGCCCGCCACGCCGTGCACGGGAACTTGCAGCGCCAGCTGGACGACGCTGTCGAAAACCACCTGCTTGCCGGACAACACGCCCAGACCGTTGACGCCGGCGTCGGTCGCGCGGGCTTCCACCACCTGCCCTTGGGGCAACAGGATTTTGGCGCGCCAAGCCACGGTGCGCCGGTCGCTGGAGCGGGAATCTGTGACGGTGGCCATGGTGGAGGACGATCGGAAGTCGACACTCGATTAGAGGCCAAAACCTGGGCTCATGACACCCTGCACTGCACACTTTCCAACAATTTTTGTTTCTCGACACCGACCAGGCACGGCGCTATTTTTTCCGCCATGCGAACGGCGGCACCTCGGTGCTGCGCAGCAAACGCCAAGGCCCGCTGAGACAGGTGTGCGGCCGTGTGCGAATGCGCCACGGCCAGGGCGACGCTCACCCCGGCTGACACATCGCCAACGCGCTGAGCCGCACCTGCGGACAGCGCCAACTCGGCGGCCTGGGCGAAATTGAAGGTGTGCGGCCCCATGACCACCGGGCAGCCGCAGGCGGCGGCTTCAATAAGGTTCTGCCCGCCCAAGGGTGCGAAGCTGCCACCCAGGAGCGCCACGTCGGACATGGCGTAGTAAAAAGCCAGCTCGCCCATGGAGTCGCCCACGCACACCGCGACCGAATCGGGCACGGTGTCACGCCCCACCTCGGACAGTGCGCTGCGTCGCACACAGGTCAGGCCCTGGGACTGCACCCGGCGCACCACCTCGTCAAAGCGTTGGGGATGGCGCGGCACCAGCAGCAGCAACGGCGCGGTCTGGCCGGCAGGGGCCGAACGCAGTTGCTGCTGCCAGGCTTGCAACAAGGGGCCCTCTTCTCCCTCGCGGGTGCTGGCGGCCAGCACCACGGGGCGCTGCAGGCCTGAGCGGACGCGGCGTCCGCGCGCCAGCTGGTCGGCGTCAGGGGCCATGTCGAACTTCAGGTTGCCACAGACCTGCAGGTGCTCGGGCAGCACCCCGGCGGTGTGCAGACGCTGCGCATCTTCCTTGGACTGGGCCAAAACCAGGCTCAGGCTTTGCACGGCAGGCCGCATCAGCAGCGCCAGGCGCACGCCCTTGCGCAGGCTGCGGACGCTCAGGCGGGCGTTGACCTGCAGCACCGGCACCCCTCGCTGCCGGGCCTGGTAGAGGAGGTTGGGCCAGACTTCGGTTTCCAGCAGGACCCCGGCCACGGGTTGGAAATGCTGCAAGAACCTTGCCACCGCACCCGGCGTGTCCAGGGGCAGCCAGGCCTGCACGTCGTCGTCGGCGCGCAAAAGCGGGGTGCCCGCTTGCCAGCCGGTGGCCGTGCCATGGGTCAGAAGCAGGGACAGGCCAGGGTGCTGCTGGCGAAGCGCCTGAATGAGCGGAGCTGCGGCGCGGGTTTCGCCCAAAGAGACTGCATGCACCCACAAACGCCCAAAGGGCGCGGGCGGTGGCGCCTGGGGACCGTACAGGCCCCAACGCTGAGCCAGCCGGTGCCGGTACAGCGGCTCGACCAGGCTGCGCCACAACAGGCGCAACAGATACACCGGCTGCAGCAGCCACAGCACCACCGAGTAAGCGATGCGCGCTGCCTGTTCAGCGGGCGTGGGCAGGATCGGCGGCAGGTCGCCGGGACGGCCGGCTGGACCCGCCTCGCCCGGCTCGGGGCTCAATGTGCCGCAGCCGCGATCTCAGCGTCGGGCTTCACGGTGCGCAAAGCCTGCATGAAATCATTTTCAATGCGCTGGAGCGCGGCCTCGTTGTGCCCTTCAAAGCGCATCACCAGCACAGGGGTCGTGTTGGACGCGCGGATCAGGCCGAAACCGTCGGGGTAATCGGCGCGCAGGCCGTCGATGGTGGTGAGTTCGGCGCCTGGAAACGTGACCGACGCCAACAACCGGTCTACCAGCTCCTTGGCTTCGCCTTCGGCGCAGACCACGTTGAGCTCTGGGGTGCTGAAGCTGGTGGGCAAGGCATTGAGCACCTTGCTCACGTCTTTGGAGCGGCTGAGGATCTCGAGCAGGCGGGCGGCAGTGTAAGTGGCGTCGTCAAAGCCGTACCAGCGCTCGCCGAAAAAGATGTGGCCGCTCATCTCGCCGGCCAGGGGCGACTTGAGTGCCTTCATCTGGGCTTTGACGAGGGAGTGACCCGTGCGCCACATCAACGGCTTGCCGCCGGCCTTGCGGATCACCGGGGCCAGACGCTGCGTGCACTTGACGTCGTAGATGATCGTGGCGCCTGGGTTGCGCTTGAGGACGTCCATGGCAAACAGCATGATTTGGCGGTCGGGGTAGATGATCTGCCCATCTTTGGTCACCACGCCCAAGCGGTCGCCATCGCCGTCAAAGGCCAGCCCGAGCTCGGCGTCGGTGGTGCGCACCACCTCGATCAGCTCGGCAAGGTTTTCAGGCTTGCTGGGGTCGGGATGGTGGTTGGGGAAATCGCCGTCGACTTCGGAGTACAGCTCGTGCACATCGCAGCCGAGGGCGCGCAGGATGCCAGGTGCCGAGGCGCCGGGAATGCCGTTGCCGGAGTCGACAACGATTTTCATGCGCCGCTTCAACTTGCAGTCGTTGACGATGCGGGCATGGTATTCCGGCAGGATGTCCATCGACGCGCTGCGGCCAGCCGCCTGCACGTAGTCTTCCTGCTCGATGCGCTGACGCAGCTTCTGGATGTCGTCGCCGTAGATGGCACGGCCTGCCAGCACCATCTTGAAGCCGTTGTAGTCTTTCGGGTTGTGGCTGCCGGTGATCTGGATGCCGCTGTGGCACCCATGCCGGCCGCGGGTGGCGGCCACGTAATACAGCATCGGGGTGGTGACTGCGCCCAGATCGACCACGTCGAGCCCGGTTGACGCCAAACCGCGGACCAGGGCTGCCACCAGGCCGGGGCCCGACAGGCGCCCGTCGCGGCCGACCGCCACGGCGCGTTCGCCGGCGGCCAGCGCTTCGGTGCCGAAGGCACGCCCTAAATGCTCGGCGAAGGTCTCATCGATGCCCTTGCCAACGATGCCGCGGATGTCGTAAGCCTTGAAGATGGAAGGAATAACTTGCATGGTGCGTCCCGGATCCCCTGGTGATGAACCCGAGATTGTAGGTTCTGGGCGCTGCCCTCCATGTCAGGCAACAGCGCGTCTGCCCAGGCGCAGCGGCACGCTGCCTGTTTAGACGATGCGCCCAGGCACTGGGCCCGCCGTGCCACACCCTTGCGCCTCGTCCCTGATCGCCGCACCCTCTAAACTCACAGGATGTCGTCTCCAGCCACCTTGCCGCCTCCCCCTTCCAAAAACATCGGCACGTTGCGCGGACTGCTGCCGCTGTTGAGGCCCTACCGGGGCCGCATTGCCATGGCAGGCGTTTTTCTCGTGCTGGCGGCTGTGAGCACGCTGGTGTTTCCTGTGGCGCTGAAGGCCTTGATCGACCAAGGATTGGTGGCCACGGACCCGGGGCAGCGGGTGATGGCACTGCGCGAACATTTCGTGGCCCTGTTCGGGGTCGGCATGGCGCTGGGGGTGTTCTCGGCGGCTCGGTTTTACGTGGTCTCGTGGCTCGGCGAACGGGTGACCGCGGACTTGCGCAACGCGGTGTACGGCCACGTGCTCCAGCAAAGCCCAGCTTTTTTCGAGCACACCCAAACCGGGGAAGTGTTGTCCCGCCTGACCACCGACACGACTTTGGTGCAAACCGTGGTGGGCTCGAGCTTGAGCATGGGATTGCGCAATGCGGTGCTCGGCATCGGTGCGATGGTCATGCTGGTGGTCACCAATCCGTATGTGATGACCCAGGTGCTGGGCATCCTGGTGCTGGTCGTGCTGCCCAGCATTTACTTCGGCCGGCGGGTGCGCAAGCTGAGTCGCGCCAGCCAGGACCGGGTTGCCGACGCCAGTGCGATCGCGTCCGAGGTGCTCAATGCGATGCCGGTGGTGCAGAGCTACAACCAGGAGGCGCGGGAAACTCAGCGCTTCACCGAGTCGACCACCAGTGCTTTCCTGACCGCCATCAAACGCACCCGCATGCGGGCCCTGCTGGTGGCGTTCATCATCACCGCCACCACAGGCGCCCTGCTGTGGGGGCTTTACCAGGGCACGCAGGCCGTTTTGGAAGGCCAGATCAGCGCAGGCCACCTCGGGCAAACCGTGGTGTACGTGGTTTTGCTGGTCAGCAGCGTGGCCGTGCTCTCCGAGGTTTACGGTGACTTGCTGCGTGCAGCGGGCGCCACGGAGCGGCTGATGGAGCTGCTGCACACGCGCAGCGACATTGCCTCACCGACGGTGCCCCAGGCGTTGCCGGTGTCCCAGGGTGGTGCGATGGTGGAGTTCGAGAATGTGGTGTTCCATTACCCTTCGCGGCCTGCGCAGGCCGCCTTGTCGCAGGTGACGTTCACGGTGCGGCCCGGTGAAACGGTGGCGCTGGTGGGGCCCAGTGGGGCGGGCAAGAGCACGGTGTTCCAAATCTTGCTTCGGTTCTACGACCTCCAGTCGGGGCGCATTGCGCTGGACGGTGTGCCCTTGCAGGCGATGAGTTTGCACGCCCTTCGGGACCGGGTGGGCATCGTGCCCCAAGACAGCGTGGTGTTTTCGGCCAATGCCATGGACAACATCCGCTATGGCCGCCCAGAAGCGACCGACGCGGAGGTCATTGCAGCCGCCCAGGCAGCTTTTGCGCACGAGTTCATCACCGCCTTGCCGCAGGGTTACGAGACCTTCCTGGGCGAGCGCGGCGTGCGCTTGTCCGGCGGTCAGCGTCAGCGCATCAGCATTGCACGCGCCATTTTGAAGAACCCACCTTTGCTGCTGCTCGACGAAGCCACCAGCGCCCTGGACGCTGAGAGCGAGCGCATGGTGCAAGCGGCACTGAGCTCGGCCATGAAAAACCGCACCACCCTGGTCATTGCGCACCGGCTGGCCACGGTGCAACAAGCCGATCGGATCTTGGTCATGGACGGGGGCCACATTGTCGAGGTGGGCACCCATGCCGAGCTGTGTGCCGCAGGCGGGGTCTATGCTCGCCTGGCGGCGCTGCAATTCGCCGACAATCCACCTTCCGACCTGGCTGTGCTCTGACACGGACGCATGGCCCTTGTTTTTCGTCACCCTCAGGACCCCCCCTATGTTTGCTGGCACGCTTCGTCTCACTGCCATGGCCTCGCTGGCCCTTGTCACTTTCGCCTTGTTCGGCTGCGCGCAAACCGTGCCTTTGGGGACAGGGCCCATCCAACCGGTCCCCGGGGCCGCCCCGCCGCCGACGATGCTGCCACCCCCGCCACCGACCGCACCGATCGTCAAGCCCAGTGTGGCGGCCATGAACGAGCGCAAGATGGCGCTGGACAAGGCCGCCATGGGCACGGGCATCGAGGTCACGCGGGTCAATGATCAGCAGATCAAGGTGGTGATTCCCAGCGACATTGCTTTTGCGCCGTTCAGCGTGACCGCCGGCCCGGCGGTGCGCCCGTTCCTGGACACCTTGGCCGCCAGCTTGGGCAGCAACGTCGAGATCCAGGTGGCCATCAGCGCCCACACCGACAACGTCGGCTCCGACCCGCAGAACAACACGCTGTCGCTGGAGCGCGCCCGCAGCGTGCGCGACTACCTGTTGGGCAAGGGCGTGCTGACGCCTTTCATCCAAGCGGTGGGACGCGGCGCGCGTGACCCGGTGGCGGGCAACGAGACCGCAGCGGGCCGCACCCGCAACCGGCGCATGGAAATCGTGCTGCGAGACACCGCCAAGTAAGGTGTTGCCCTGTACGGCGCCCATCGGGCCGTCACTTCCTGGTTTGCTTGCCCTGCCCTCGGCTTTTTGCCTGCTTCGTCATGACGACTTCCCTTTCCGACCGACCGGTGCGCTCCCAGTACGAAGATTTCATGCGCCTTGTGCACACCCAAGGCGTCTTCAAGCCCGACCGCACCGGCACCGGCACCACCAGTGTGTTTGGCCACCAGATGCGTTTCAATCTGGCCGAGGGCTTTCCACTGGTCACAACCAAGAAGGTGCACCTCAAATCCATCGTGCTGGAGCTTTTGTGGTTCCTGCGTGGCGATGGCAACGCACGTTGGTTGCAGGAACAAGGTGTGTCGATCTGGGACGAATGGGCCGCGCCCAACGGCGACTTGGGGCCGGTGTACGGTGTGCAATGGCGCAGCTGGCCCACGCCCGACGGGCGCCACATCGACCAGATCAGCGAAGTCATTGAGCAACTCAAGACCAACCCCCACTCTCGGCGCATTCTCGTCAGCGCGTGGAACGTGGCCGACTTGCCAAAAATGGCCCTGATGCCGTGCCACGCTTTGTTCCAGTTCTACGTGGCCCCAGGCGCCACGCCGGACGCTCCGGGCAAATTGAGCTGCCAGCTCTACCAGCGCAGCGCAGACATTTTCCTCGGCGTGCCTTTCAACATTGCCAGCTACGCGCTGCTGACCCACATGTTGGCCCAACAGTGCGATTTGGACGTGGGCGATTTCATCTGGACCGGGGGTGACTGCCACCTGTACAGCAACCATGCCGAACAGGTGGCGTTGCAACTGTCGCGCGCGCCGTTTGCCTACCCGACCTTGCAACTGCGGCGCCGACCGGCTTCGTTGTTCGACTATGCGCTGGAGGATTTCGGGGTCGAAGATTACCAGCATCACCCGGCCATCAAGGCGCCAGTGGCCGTGTGACCCCCATGGCATTGCGCTCCACCGTCGTGTGCCGCTGTTGGCCGCTGAGCCCACAGGAAGCCACCACGCCGTGCTGACGAGGCGCCAATGGGGGGTATTGGTGGTGTTGACGCTGATCTGGGGCGTCAATTGGCCGATGATGAAGTTCAGCTTGCGTGAACTCTCGCCGATGTACTTCCGGGCCTTCACCATGAGCGGTGGTGCCCTCACCTTGATGCTGTTCTACCGTTGGCGCGGCGTGTCCATGCGGCTGCCACGCCATGAGATCGCACGGGTGATGTGGTTGAGCTTGCCGAACATCCTCGGATGGCATTTGTTTTCCATCATCGGCTTGCAGGCACTGGCCTCCGGGCGGGCCTCGATCTTGGGGTTCACCATGCCGGTGTGGACGGTGCTGTTGGGGGTGCTGATCTTCAAGCAGCCCATGACCCGACGCGTTGGCCTGAGCGTGGTGGCCGCCACGGTGGCGGTGGCCCTGTTGTCGTTCCAGGAGTTTGCCGCCCTGAGTGGCCGGCCGGCCGGGGTGCTGTGGATGCAGGCAGCGGCGCTGTGCTGGGCCCTGGGCACCTTGCTGATGCGCCGCAGTGCCACCACCTTGCCGACAGAAGCGGTCACGGTCTGGATGTTGGTGATGGGTGCACTGGCGTTTTGGTGCCTGGCCGTGGGGCTGGAGCCCTGGCCCCAGGTTCAGCGCTTCAGCACGGGCATGTGGTGGGCGTTGGCCTTCGGCGTGGTGTTGAATTACGGCTATGCCCAGGTGATCTGGTTCGGCATGGCGCGCAACTTGCCACCCTCTGCCAGCGCGTTTTCCATCATGGCGGTGCCGCTGGTCGGCATTTCATCCGCAGCGGGCTTGGTGGGCGAGATTCCCAGGGGACTGGACTGGGTGGCCGCGGGCTGCATCACGGTGGCCATTGCCAGCGCCTTGATCCCTTCGCGGGGGACGCGGGTGAAAGGGCCTGGCTGAACGGCGGCTGCCAGTGACGATCCATTCGAGGGGCAAGTCGCGCCCCCCCCTGGGATTCATTCCTCCCGCCTTCGCGTTCCGCGGTGTTGCTTGGGCGCCCATTCCGTGGGAGCGCACCCGACCCACCATCGAAGCGATGCTCGCTGGCCGGTGACCAGCCCCTGTGCAGACCGGTGCGCGGCACGGAGCCGACCGGCCAACGGTCTGGACGGCCCCAAGAAGACCGCGAACAGGGAGATCGGTCTCAGCGGTTGGCGCAAAAACCGATTTGAACCGTACCGCCTGGCGCCACGGTCGCATTCCAGTTGACGCCAGAGGCCATGAGCCGCGAACCCCTTTGTTCCCACACTGCATTCCACAGGGTGTAGATCCGACCTTCAACAGCCTGCTCGATCCGCCATGCCTGGGGCACACTGCCGCGATTGCTGACGCGCAGGTCGGCGCAGTAGCCGCTGCCCCAGTCGCTTGTTTTGACCAGCAGCGTGCTGACGACGCCTCCGGGATTGGGTGCTGGTGCTGGTGCTGGTGCTGGTGCTGGTGCTGGTGCTGGTGCTGGTGC
>JAZKHH010000030.1:0-2544 GCA_040385465.1 Pseudomonadota bacterium
ACCGGTCCGAGGCAGCCACGAGGGCTGCCCGCCGATCAGGACAGCTTTTCTTTGATCCGAGCCGACTTGCCGGAGCGGCCGCGCAGGTAGTACAGCTTGGCACGACGCACATCACCACGGCGCTTGACCTCGATTTTCGAGATCAAGGGGCTGTAGAGCTGGAACGTCCGCTCGACGCCTTCGCCGCTGGACATCTTGCGCACGATGAAGCTGGAATTCAGGCCGCGATTGCGCTTGGCGATGACAACACCTTCGTAAGCCTGGACCCGCTTGCGCGTACCCTCGACCACGTTGACGCTGACGATCACGGTGTCACCCGGCGCGAACGGCGGAATGACTTTGTTCAGGCGAACAATTTCTTCTTGCTCAAGGGTTTGGATCAAGTCCATGGAGTTCTCCGGTGATCGTGCCAAACGGGTTGTGGGAGGCTCGAGCCACTTGAAAGCGGCTTGAGGGTGCGTTGCCCTGAAGGGTCAGCCGCAGCTTTATGAGATTGGCAGAGGATCGGTCAGCCTTGGATTATAGCCTCAGGTTGATGGCAGCCCACGCAAGAACGCTTCGTCTTTGGCACTGAGTCGGCCAGCCAGGCGGGCGGCGGTGATCAGGTCGGGGCGGCGCTGGGCGGTCAACGCCAGCGAGCGCTCGCGCCGCCAGCGCGCCACATCGCCATGGTGGCCCGACAGCAGCACCGCCGGCACGGTCACCGGGCCGGTGTCGGCTGGCCAGGTTTCCGGGCGGCTGAAATGCGGGCAGTCGAGCAAGCCGTCGGAAAAGCTGTCTTGCTGGTGTGACTGGGCGTCGCCCAGCACGCCGTCTTGCAGCCGGGCCACTGCGTCGAGCAGGGCCAAGGCCGGAAGTTCGCCCCCGGACAGCACAAAGTCACCCAGGCTCAACTCGAGGGTCACATGGCGATCGAGCAGACGCTGGTCGATGCCCTCGTACCGCCCGCACAGGAGCAGAGCGCCTGGGCCCTGGGCCAGCTCCGTGACCACGGCCTGGGTCAGTGGCTGGCCGGTGGGCGTGAAATGGATCAAGGGCACGGGCGGCTGGGGGTCGGTCGCCGTTGCACCAGCCCGATCGGCCTGCACGGCGCGAATGGCGCGGTCCAGCGGTTCGGCCAGCATCACCATGCCGGGGCCGCCCCCGTAGGGTCGGTCGTCGACCCGGCGGTGAGCATCGAGGGCGAAGTCACGCACCTGCCACAGGCGCACGTCCACCTGCTTGGATTCGAACGCCCGCCGAGTGACACCGTGGATCAGGTGCGGCGTGAACAGCTCGGGAAAAAGGGTGAGAACGTCAAAGCGCATGCAAACAGGGCGGGATGTCACCACGCAGCGGGGCCGCCAGGGCGGTCGGAACCGCTCGCAGGGGCGGGCCCAGGGTCAATAGTCCAGACCCCAGTCGACGCGGATGCAGCGCTCGCCCAGGTTCACATCGTCAATGTAGGCCGCGACGAAGGGAATGAGCCGCTCCTGGACCGCAGCGGCCGCAGCGTCGGGCGAAGCACCGTCGTCGTCCGAGGGCACCGAGGCCGCCGACTTGCCGGCCACCGGGCACACCCGCAGCACGCTGTGCGGACCGGTGTCGATCAGGCTGTCGACCACACCCAGGTGGGCCCCTTCGCGGTTGACGACGTCCAGGCCGATCAGGTCGATCCAGTAATACTCGTCGGCGGTGGGAGTGGGAAAGCTGGTGCGCGAGACAAAAACGCGCACACCGCGCATGGCCTCGGCGGCGTTGCGGTCAGGGATGTCGAGCGATTGGACGACGATCAGATCGCCGTGCGGCTGGGCCGAGCCGATGCGCAGCACCTTGGGCAAGGCGGCGGCGCGCTGCCCTGCCAAAGGGTCGGGGCGTGTGGGACCCAGCTCGGCGGGCTGCAGGAACCAGCGCCGAGAGGACAACAAGGCTTGGGGATCGTTGGCAAAGGGCTTGACCTTGATCGCGCCCTTGATGCCCCACGCGTCCATCACCCGCCCCACTTCGATCGCGTCCTGCGGCCACTCGGGCTCGTCGGCGCTGCGGGGAAACATGGATGGGGACGGGTGGGAAAAAACGCTCAGGCCGTGGCTTTGGCTTGAGCTTGGGCGACCAGACGGGCCACCGTGTCAGACAGCTGAGCGCCCTTGCTGGCCCAGTAGCTCACGCGGTCTTGCGACACACGCAGCGATTCTTCGGCACCGGCGGCCACGGGGTTGTAAAACCCCACGCGCTCGAGGAAGCGGCCATCACGGCGGATGCGGGAATCGGCCACGACGATGTTGTAGAACGGACGCTTCTTGGAGCCGCCACGGGAGAGTCGGATCACGACCATGATGTTTCCTTCGGATGTAGGCAAATCGGGGATGCTGGCCAAGGAGACACTCAAAGCCGGCAGCCCAACAGCGCGAAAAGGCCTTTGGCCTCCTGCGCCACGGGTTTGGTTTTTGTCGCCGTAGATACACTGGACGCCCTCAGGCAAGTTGCCTTGCCCCATTCGCCAGCCGTCGCCAAAAGCCGAAGATTATAGACCGGCGCTGCGCCCTGCCCTTCCTTTTTGTGGCC
>JAZKHH010000031.1:0-3950 GCA_040385465.1 Pseudomonadota bacterium
TTTCACCAGCTCGGCGACGACGAGGTGTGCGCGGCGCTGGACGCGGCGAACGCGGCGCCCTGAAGCCCCTCAGGCCGCTGGCGCCGAGGTCGCGGCAAAGCTCACCAGCACCAGCCCGGTGTTGCCCGTTTTGTCGGCGACTCGGCGCGTGCGCACCTTCAGGTGCTGCAGGCCGATGCCGGCGAATGCGTGGCTGACCGCGCGGTCTTCTCCCGGGCGCTGGCCGGGCAGCGCGCCGTCAAGCAGTTCGTGCATGGCCTCGAAGTCCCACTGCCGATTCGCGATCTCGTAGAACCCCTGGCCCAGGGTGTTGTCGGCCTGGCCGCCAAACAGGTCCAGAAAGGCGCGGTTGGCGGTGAGCACCTTCAGCTGCGCGTCAAGCACCACCAGCGGTTCGTACACCGTGTCCACCACCGCCTCGGCCAGGTCGCGCGCCTGGCGCACGGCCAGCGCCAGCACGCGCTCGGTCACGTCGTTGAAAGTCAGCACCACGCCGTCGATCACGTTGTCCACCGTGCGGTAGGGCTTGATGCGCGCGAGGTACCAGGTGTTGCCGCTCGTGCGCACCTCGCGCTCGACCGGCGTGAGCGTGTCCAGCACGGACTGGGCCTCGGCCAGCAGGTCGATGTCCTGCAGCTCGCAGCGGATGTCGGCCAGCGGGCGTCCCACGTCGGACGGCACCAGTCGGTAGACCGCCGAGGCGTCGCGCGTGAAACGGCGGATCACCAGCTGGCGATCGAGAAAGATCGAACCCACGCTGATGTTGTCGAGCAGGTTCTTCATGTCGTCCTGCATGCCGGTGAGCTGCTCCACCTTGGTCTGCAGCTCGGAGTTCACCGTGATCAGCTCTTCGTTGACCGACTGCAGTTCTTCCTTGGAGGTTTCCAGCTCTTCGTTGGTGGACTGCAACTCTTCATTGGTGGACTGCAGCTCTTCGTTGGTGGACTGCAGTTCCTCGTTCGAAATCTGCTGCTCCTCGACCATTGCGCCCAGCGTCTGTTTGCTGAGCAAAAGCTCGTGCTCCAGCGCCTGCAAGCGCTGCGCCTCGGTGCTGGCACCGGCCTTGCGCCGCCGCGCCGGACTGCGCGCCTGCGATCGGTCCAGCTCCTGAAAGCTGAACAGCAGCAGATTGCGGCTGGGCTCATGCCCGGCGATCGTCCGCACGCTCAGGCCCACCGTCCGGACCTCGTCGTCGACCTTGTGCAGCACGTCGCGGCTGAACGGCTTGAGGTCGCCCGCAGCCGCCTTCTGCAGGGCATCGCGCACGTCGATCTGGAGGCCGTCGTGGGCCATGTCGACCACGTTGTTCGAGGGCTGGCCCGGCGCCAGACGCAGGAACCTGCCGGTCTCGCCGTGCACGAACAGGATGTCGCCCTGCAAGTCGGTGAGCACCGAGGCCGGGGCGAAGGTCTGCAGCAGCGCGCGCCGCGCGAGGTCGGCCACCGCGGTTTCGCGCGGCTTGGCCACCACCGCCGACAGGGCCGCTCCCGCACCGTCGGTGGTCCAGGACAGCCGGCTGCTGATCACCGCCCGCCGGGAGGCCGCGGTGGGCCGCGCGCGGTAGATGTTGAGCCGGCGCTCCAGCGTCTCGAACAGCTCACCGTGGCTGCCGACGCTCTCGGACGGCGACAGGCAGAGCACGCCGCCGGGGCGCAGCGCGTAGTGGAATATCGGTACCAGCCGCTCCTGCAGTTCGGGCTCCAGGTAGATCAGCAGGTTGCGGCAGGTCAGCAGGTCCAGCCGGGTGAAGGGCGGGTCCTTGATGACGCTTTGCACCGCGAACACCACCATCTCGCGGATTTCCTTGCGCACCCGGTAGCCGCCCTCCTCCTTGACAAAGAAGCGGCGCAGGCGCTCGGGCGTCACGTCCTGCGCGATGTTGGGCGGGTACAGGCCCGTGCGGGCCACCGCGATCGCGTCGGCATCGATGTCGGTGCCGTAGATCTGCACCGGCCAGTCGCGGTGTTGCTCGTCGGCCAGCTCGCGCAACAGCATGGCCACCGAGAAGGCCTCTTCGCCGGTGGCGCAGCCCGCCACCCACACGCGCAGTGTCTCGTGTTCGGGCCGCTGGGCCAGCATGGCCGGCAGCACCTCGCGCTTGAGCGTGTCGAAAACCGCTGCGTCACGAAAGAAGCTGGTGACGTTGATCAGCATCTCGCGAAAGAGCGCCTGCACTTCGGGCGGGTGTTCCTTGAGGAAGCGTTCGTAGGTGGCGATGTCCTCGATGCCCTGCTGCGTCATGCGCCGCTCGATGCGCCGGCCCAACGTGCTTTTCTTGTACTGCGAGAAATCGTGGCCCGTGCCCAGGCGCAGCTGCATGAGCACCCCCGCGAGCCGGCGCGATGCCTCGCTGCCGTCTCCCACGCTCAGGCGAGAACCCAGGCGCCGGGCATGCACCAGCAGCAACGCCGGCATGGCCTCCACGGCGAGGGCCTGGGTGACAAAGCCCGACTTCAGCGCGCTGGCCGGCATGCCGTCGAAGCGTGCGCTCGAGGGCTCCTGCACCAGCCCCAGGCCACCCACGCCGTGGATGGCCCGGATGCCCAGCGTGCCGTCGGTGCCCGTGCCCGAGAGGATGATGCCCACCGCCGCTTCGGCCTGGTCGGCCGCCAGCGCGCGGAAAAAACTGTCGATGGGCAGATGACGGCCGCGCGGCTCGGTCGGCAGGCTCAGACCGAGAACGCCGCGCGAGATAGCCATGTCGCGGTTGGGCGGGATCACATGCACGCGGTTGGCTTGCACCGGCATGCCGTCCGTGGCCTCCACCACCGGCATGCGGGTGCTGCGCTGCAGGATCTCGGCCAGGATGCTGTGGTGGGTGGGGTCGAGGTGCTGCACCAGCACGAAGCCCATGCCGCTGTCCTGCGGCATGGCGCGCAGGAACTGCTCGAAGGCCTCCAGGCCGCCGGCCGATGCGCCCAACGCCACCACCGGGCATCCGCCATTCGCAGCCACTGTGGGCGCCTGGGCGCCGGCACTCCCGTTGCCGCTGGGCAATGTCTGCTGTTTTTTTGTGACCATGTCCGCTCCTCGATGCCCGGTATTGTCACCCGGGCACCGGGCTCAGCCGAGGTCCGGGGTGGCGCTCAGGTCGGCCTTGTCGATCGGGTGCTCCAGACCAAAACGGATCAGGGCGGCCGTGCTGTCGAGCTGGAGTTTTTCGAGGATGCGCGTCTTGTGCGTGCTCACCGTCTTGATGGACAGGTGCAGCGATTCGGCGATGTCGATCATGCGCTCGCCGGCCACGATGCGATGCATGATCTCCAGTTCGCGGTTGGACAAGGCACTCAGCCCGAAGGCCGGGCGACGGCCATTGAGTTGCTGCACCACCCGCTCGGCCAGCACCGCGGTCACGAAGACCCCGCCCGAGGCGACCTTGCGCACCGCCGCGACCAGCTCGTCGCTGGCACTGTCCTTGGTGACGTAGCCGCTGGCCCCGGCCTGGAAGGCCCGCAGCGCGTATTGCTCTTCGCTGTGCATGGTCAGCACCAGCACGGCCACGCCGGGAAAACCATCCTTGATGCGGTGGATGAGGTCCAGTCCGCTCATGCCAGGCAGGGAGAGGTCGGCGATCACGAGGTCGAAGGACTCGCGCCGCAGGCACTCGAGCGCCTGGAAACCGGTGCCCGCCTCGGTGATGGACCAATGGTTGCTCAGCGGATCAAGCAGGCGCTTGAGGCCCTCGCGCACCACGGTGTGATCGTCCACCAGCAGCAGGCGCAGCGGAACCAGCGCGGCGGTAGCGATCACGGGACTACCCTCCGTGCCGCGCTCATGCCGGCCGCCCCGCCCGGTTGACGGGGGTTTCCTTCAGATCCAGGTTCTGGGTCAGTTGCAGGCCGACCCAGCCCGAACCGTCGGGCGCGGCGTCGAACCCGAGCCGCCCGCCCAGCAGGCGGGCGCGGTGCTCCAGGATCAGCGACGGCTCCGAACGGGTGTCCAGGCGCCAC
>JAZKHH010000032.1:0-1608 GCA_040385465.1 Pseudomonadota bacterium
CACGTCGTGCACGTTCATGCCGGTGCCGAGCAGGCCGCGCACCAAGTTGGCAAAGCTCTCGTCGCCACTCAGCAGGTGAGTGCGCTCCTGCGCCGTGGTCTCGCTGATTTGCGCCAGGGTCAGGCCGCGGCCCATCAGGCCGGTGATCTGGGCGGGGTCCATGCCCAACAGCTTGGTGAGCTGGTCCAGGCTCAAGGGCAGCACGCCGACCGGATCGATCTTCAAGCGGCGGGCCAGCAGCTGGGCGCGGGCGTAGCGCAGGGCCTCGGGCGGGGTGCCGTAACCTTGGTCGTCGGCCTGGGAGAGGTCTTTCAGGAACAGCGGATCGGACAGCTCGGCGTCGGTGGCCAGGCCGGAGAAGCGAGCCCACAGGAGGGCGTCGCCTGGTGCCAAGCCTTGGGCCAGCTTGTCTTTGAGCACCTTGATGAAGTCCGGCTTGGTGGCTTCGGCAATCGAAACGGTGTCGGCAAAGAGGGCCACGTCGGCGATGGCCATGCCGGCACCCAGCAGGGCCTTGACGACTTCGGGGTTGGCGGCAAGCAGTTTGGCGCGTTCCTCGGCCGAGGTCTCCAGGTACTGAGTGGGCGTCAGGCCCAGGGCCAGGAATTCGCGCAAAACCTTCGGGTCCTCGGCCAGCAAGGCCATCAGGATCTTGTTGTCCAGCGCCAGCGCCGCCTTCAGGTCGATGGCGCCGTCGGTGCGGCGCACCAGCAGCTGGGCGCGGGCATAGTGCACGGCCTCGGCCTTGGAGTCGCCGTGGCCTTTGGAGGCCGCTTCCGAGAGGTCCTTGCGGAAAGCCGGGTCGGCCAACTCTTCGTCGGTGGCGATGCCGTCATAACGCGCCCAGAGGATGGCGTCGGCAGCCGACAGGCCATCGGCCAGCTTTTCCTTGAGTGTGGCCACAAAGGCCGGATTGGCCGCTTCCGCGGGCGTGATGCTGGCTGCGGCCTTGATCACGTCGGGCAGGCTCACTCCGGCTTCCAGCAGCGCGGCGACCACCTGCGGGTTGGCCTTCAGCAAAGAAGCGAGTTGCTCGGCGTTGAGGCTGAAGAACTGGTCGAGCGACAAGCCCATCTTGAAGAACTGCTTGAGCACCGCCGGGTCCACGTCCAGCAGTTGCACGAGCTGGGGTTCGGTGAGTTTCAAGGCCACGTACAGGTCGACGGCACCCTCGGTGCGGCGCACCAGCATCTGGGCGCGGGCGTAATGCACCGCCTCGGCTTTGGAGCCACCATGGCCGTTGACCGCGGCCTCGGAGAGGTCCTTGCGGAAGGCAGCATCCGAGAGCTCGGCCGGAGTGGCCAGGCCGCTGTAACGTGCCCACACCAGCGCATCGGTGGCAGCGTCGCCCTTGCCCAGGCGCTCGGTGAGCACCGAGATGAAACTGGGCAGGCCGACCTCGGCCCGGGTGACCGTGGGAGCGAGCTGGATGACGTCGGGCACCTTCATGCCGGCCTGGATCAGGGCGACCATGACGACGGGGTCCAACTTCAGCAAGGCCTCGACCTGCTCATTGGACAGGCGGTCGATCCAGCCGGGCGGCACGGCGTCGCCCAGCCGCTCGGCCAAGGTCTCGCGTGGCTTGCTGCTGGGCCCACTGGGCGCAGG
>JAZKHH010000033.1:0-67688 GCA_040385465.1 Pseudomonadota bacterium
GTGACGTGGCCGGTCCAGATGTTGAACCTGGCCAGCTGCGTGCCGGGCCCACGCGCCGGCGTGTCGGACCAGTGAGCCGACATCCGGTAGGCGACCCCCATGTCCGACGCAAGCCGTGGCGCCAGGCTCAGACGCCGGTTCCGCAGATGGGCAATGGGCATCGACGCGCAGCCGGATTGCACGAACGCGGCACCAACTTGCCCGCGCGTGATCGTCACCCTGTTCGCCGCAGTGGCCACCTGCAGGGTGTTTGGCGCCTGCTCCTGGAACACATAGCCAGTGAGCACGCCCATCTCGGCCTGCGAGTGGTGAGCACGGCGCGGCATGAGCGCATCTGCGTACGTCACGCCGTCCGTCCAGACACGCCCAGGGCCAATCGCCCATGTGTCCGCCAGATTCCGGTGATTGTGTAAACGGGTGTCTGGCATTTTCACAAGGCAGTTGGGGTGCAGCACTTCCACCATGTGGCTAAAGCCGTAGGGCCCCGCCAGGTTGCCGCCGTTGAACCGGTCGGAAAGCAGGAACTCGCCGTCCCGGTGCAAGAACAGGGAGCCGTTGCCATCAACCACGATCTGACCAGGGAGGCAGGTGGCGCCCGGCAGTTCGATGTGGCACTGGTCCATCATGACGCGCGCACCGGAGCCGCTGATTTTGACGGCCTTCTGGTTGTAGTCGATGGAAAACCCGGAAGACAAGTTTAGGCAAGCCGCCTGGCCACGAATGTCCAGGGCCAGGCCGCCATTGCTGATCGCACCCTCCACCAGGTTGACGTTCTCGCCAGCGTCTGCGCCGGCCAGCCACAAAACCCCGGTCTCGCAGCCGTCTGCAATGAAGCCGTTGATCCAGGTCAGGTAGGCGTAGTCGCTCATGCGCAAGCCAACGTCGAAGCCCTGGGCGGTAATACCGCGGGACCGAGTGCTGGTCCTGGTCTGTGGGGCAGTGCCCTTCAATTCAAGCGCAACAGCGGTGCCTCCTGGTGGCGTACGCAGGTTGATGTTGTTCACGCCGCCCACCAGCTGGGTGAAGGCGTTGGCCCGGTGCGAAAGTTGGGTGATCGCCACCCCATCGGTTGGCAGGTAGTGCACCTCAGCGCCGCCGAAGTCCAGCGTGCAGTACCAGGGGTCCACCACCAAGCCCTCGCCCAAGCGGATCGCGTCGCAGGCAGCGGCCACATCAACGCGCTGGCCACGGGTGTCGCGTGCCCGGCAGCGGTCCGCGTGGTGCTGGATGAACCCGGCTTGATCGGTCTCGTTGGCGGGGACGGTGAGGCGGGTCACAGCTCCACCTCATCGCCGAACTTCGAGGCCACCAGGGCGCGCAGGGCGGCGATCAGTGGAGTGGGCCCCGTTGAAAAGGCGCCAGAGCAGTCTCCGGCCCAGCCCTCCACGCCTCTTTCAATGATGCTGATTTTCGAAAACTCGATCAACGGCCCGCCCACCGCCCAGTTCCCCGAGTAGTTGGGGCACGTGCCAGTCAACTCCGGGCCAAGCGCTTTGTGCGCGGCCTGGTCCAACGCCAGGCCGCTGAGGGTTGCTGTGTTGTGCTTCATGGCTTCGGCCCTCCTTCCGGCGCGTCAGCGTCAGGACAGGTCTGCTCATGCCACATCGAGCCACCCCAGGACGGCTGTTTCGCACCACACATTTCGCATTGGAAGCGGCGGTCGGGCAAACGGGAGAGACCCGCCGCTGCCATGAGTTTTGGCGCTCGGCTTACCACTGGCGCCGTCGGTGCGGCTGCGAGCGCGGAATAACCACCGGTGCGGACAGGCTCGAAGCTGTCAGCCCCTGGCGCGAGGATGGCTAGGGCATTAAGTTGCCCGATGCCGTCGTGACGACGGCATATTGCCTCGATGGCGTCCCAGTCAAAGGGTGCCCGACGCCCGCCAACCTGCGGCTCGGCCTGTGCCTCTTTATCGGATGCGTTCATGCCACTTCCTCTGCGCGACTTTTGCGCAACTTCTTTTGGCTTCCATCTGCATTTCGATGCGTTCGCAAGCGTGTGGGCGCCGCTAAGTCATTAATTTCAAATGAAGATCTGTGGCATGTCAGGGCTACGAACCAAGGGGTCGTGGGTTCGATTCCTGCCAGCCGCACCAAAAGTTAGTTAGTCAGTCAGTGTTCAAGATCAACGGGTCAGCTGTTCAAGCAGCTGGCCCGTTTTTCTTTGTGCGTGGCTTTGGTGGGCTGCTTTTGTGAAACCCTTGTCGCAAGACCATTGGGTCACGCGCGCCGGCCTTGCAGTTGGCCGCCTTCACAGGGCGTTCACTCGCGGCCGCAGCGCAAGGCTAAGCGATCCCGATGACCGCCTGCGTGGCCAGCCCGCACCGTTCGATCCTTTTCGCGAGCACTGGGGTTTCGCAACCGGAGCTGGCTCGAGCGGATTGCGGTGAGGCCCAAACTGGGATCAACACCTAGAGGCGGCGGAGTTTGAGCGCTGGAAGCGCTGCCTTGTGCCCCCATGCGGTGGCCGTCAAGAAGGAGGTGCGTGATGCACAAGCAATCGATCCTGTGTGCCTTGGCCGTCCGCTCCCTACCAGCCTGCGCGACGCCCTCCGCCGTGGCCCCCGAAGCTCTTGGGGGCGGCGATGCCGGCCAACCTGGCGCCGTGCCCGGAGTGGTCGGGCGCTGATCCGCAGGCCTGGGGCGATCTGCCCGGGGCTTACCTCACCGCCTTGGAACGGGGCGCAGACTGCCGGCGCAGAGCTCAGGGACTCGAGGCGTCCTGGCCGCGCTGATGCCTGGCGGCGCCTTTACTGGTAAATGAGGACCGCCCCCCACAAAACGATCACTACAGCAAACGCCGAGAGCAACAGACAGTCGACGCGCAGCCGGCGCAAAAAAGGTTTCTTTTGAAAGGCGGCCTGAAAGACTGAGCCCAAAATGAAAAACAGTGCGCCTGCTCCAACGCCGATCCAGTAAACCACTACCCCAACCACCAGGGCAATGGCGCCATCCTCTTGCCGGAAACCCACGTATTCGACGTAGGCAAAAAATATCAAGTGAGGAAACCAGTACGCGATAAAGCCGCGTAGACAAACGAGTGCGATGCCGGCAATTAGCGGGCTGGTTCTCAACGCCAGAGGTAATTCCATGAGACTTTATGAGCTAGCTGTCCGTGAAGGTCGTACTCTTTGGCGAGACACTGCGTGTGAAACTTTGCCATGGTCTTGTCTTGAATGTAGATGCCAGGTGCCACTTTCGCTTTCTTTTCGGATTCGACGTCCCAGTTGTAGCGGTCGAAAAAGTGAAAAGTGAACTCCAGCAGACACGTGCGCTTGTCTGTGCGGTCATCGGCAGCAGTGACGGCGGCCCTTCCTTGGCCCCAAAACTTGTAGCTGCCAAATGCAAGGTGCAAGTTTCCCTGTTCAAAATCATCACGCCCACATTCTTCGGAAGTGATCGAGTGCACTCCAGGCGCAAGCGTTTGGCAGAACTCACGCGCTTGGAAAAGCTCATTGTCAAAGCTGAACTTGAGCACCCTGGATTTGTTCATCAACTCTCTCATGTCCACCCGAACATCACGGCCCGAGTTGTCCATGAAGTGGCGCATGTTTTTGGCAGCATCTACCCCAAATGCGACCTGGAAATCGGGATTTGAGATGGCGGCTTTGATTGCGGCTTTATAGCCTTCGTACCGCGCTGTTGGCGGGGCGTCGCACCAGGCGCCAGCGCCTACGTCTGGAAAAGTTGGGGGCGGCTTGTCGCCCAGAATTTACTTCGGCATTTGCTCTCAGGTCAGTTGGAATATTCGGCGCCTTCCAGGGGACGGCAAGCCCGCCAATCTACCTGCGAACGGAGCACGATTTTCGACCGCGTTACATGTCTCACGGCAGCACCCCCTTCAGGGTGTGTTTACTCCAAATCGTCGCCTGCCCCGGGCTATCGCTGAAACGAGGCGCAGCCGCTGACCGGTGTCGATCGGCACCTTGAGCACCCGGGATTGGTGCACCAGGCGACGTGGCCGATCGTGTTCAGCCCGTCGAGGAACGCGCAGTGCGCAGTGCTAGCAGGGCCCCGTCACCCGCGCCGTTGCGAAGGTGCTGCAATGCGGCGAACGCTGTCGCTTGAGGTCCTCAACGGTCACTGGGCAGGCAGGGCGTCAGCAAGCAAGCCTCCCATTTGTAAGGCGCCACCCATTTTTTCCACCCAGGGCCTTGGGAGGGTAGCGGCCCGCGCCGCGCCCGACCTAAGCTGGCACTTTACGACTCCTTGCCCACGTCGACCATGAATGCCCTGCGCCTCCTCCCTGTCCACCTCACTGCTTTGTGCGGCTTGTTGGCCGTGCCCCTGGCCACGTCGGCCCAACAAGGCGACGGCACCAATGTGGCCGTTCGCACCCATGTGTTCAAGCCTGACAAGGTGGCGCCCGACGCGCAGGCTTGGGCGCGGTTGAAAGCCCCACCGGGTTTTCAGGTCACCCCGTTCGCCACGGGGTTGAAGAATGCACGCATCCTGGCCGTGGCCCCGAACGGCACCGTGTACCTGAGTCGGCGCGAGCAGGGCGACGTGCTGATGCTCAAGGACGCCAATGGCGACGGTCAGGCCGACCTGCCGCTCCAAGCCGTGGCGCACCGCTCCGGCGCGCATGGGCTGGCGGTCCATGGGGGCAAGCTGTACCTCGCCACAGTGAAGGAGTTGTTCGTGGCCGACATCCGGCCCGACGACACCCTGGGGCCCTTGACGTTGATGACCGGCGACCTGCCCGACGGCGGCCAGCATCCCAACCGCACCCTGGCGGTCGGCCCAGACGGCATGATCTACCTCAGCGTGGGCTCGACGTGCAACGCCTGCAACGAAGCCAACCCCGAGAGCGCCACCCTGCTGCGCATGGCACCCGACGGCAAAAGCCGAACCATTTTCGCCACGGGCCTGCGCAACACGATCGGCTTCGACTGGCATCCCAGCACCGGGGAGTTGTGGGGCATGGACCACGGCATCGATTTCCTGGGCGACGACATCCAACCCGAAGAGCTGAACAAGATCGAGAGCGGCAAGCGCTATGGCTGGCCGCACGTCTGGGGCGAAGACGGGTTGAACCCGCAAAGCACACCGGTGGGTGGGATCACCAAGGCTCAGTGGAAAGCTCTGAGCACGCCGATGAGCCTGGGCTACACCGCGCATGCCGCGCCGATGCAGATGCTGTTCTACAAAGGCGGCTCATTCCCCCGTGACTACCAGGGCGACGCCTTCGTGGCGATGCGCGGGTCCTGGAACCGTCAGCCCGCCTCGGGCTACGAAATCGTGCGCATCCGTTTCGCGCAGGGTCAGCCCCGTGCCATCGAGCCCTTCGTCAGCGGCTTCCTGACCGGCGGCGGCAAGACGCACATTGCCCGGCCCGTGGGCCTGGCCCAGTTGCCGGACGGCTCGCTCTTGATGTCCGACGACGCCAATGGCGTGCTCTACCGTATTGCTTATGGCGGTGCGACGTCCGGCGCGACGCCCCTGGGTGCCACGCCGTCGGGCCCGATGACCTCGCAGGCCGCGCGCGGCGCGGGGGTCCCCCTGGCCGCCGAACGTGCTGAGACCCGTGCTGCCCGGCCCACCGAGGTGGTGCTGAGCTCGCCGTCGTTCACTGACGGTGGGTGGTTGCCAGCCCGGCACAGCGAGTACGCCGACGGCGTCTCGCCGGGATTGTCGTGGCCGGCGGTGGCCGGCGCCAAATCGTATCTGGTGGTGGTGGAGGACCCCGATGCCCAACCCCTGAGCCCGTTCGTGCACTGGCTGGCCTGGAACATTCCGCCGACGGTGACGGTCTTGCCAGAAGGCCTGCAGGAACAAGAGCGCCTGACCGAGCCCGAGGGCTTGCTGCAAGGGCGCACCAGCCGCGGTTCCGTGGGTTACGTGGGACCGCGCCCGCCGGTCGGCGATCCGGCGCACCGCTACCACTTCCAGGTGTTCGCGCTGGACACCATGATCGATGCGCCACCCGGTGCCGACCGCGACACGGTGCTGGCCGCTGCCAAGGGCCATGTGATCGCCCAGGGTCGACTGATGGGACGCTACCAGCAGGCCGTGGCACCGCCCAAATGAGGGCAGGGGGGAGGGCGGTTTGGCAACTGGTGACGGTGAGGGTGGCCATGATCGGGTGAGCCGCGCTGATGCGGCTCAGAGGAAAAAAGGTGGGTGCGCCCTGGCCCGGGGAACTGGGCCATGCGCCACGGGGCCGGAGCGCTTCTCATGCCAACGACACTGGGGTGCCCCTTGGGACCGCTGGTCGCTGCCGCCCAGCCGCTTGCCCGTCACCGGCCAACGGCGCTGATCCATGCCCCCGCTTGGCAGCCAGGTGCGGACGCCGGCCTCGCAACGCCTCACCCACGGGGCGGTCTTTAAAGGGTCCGGGTGGCACCTGCGCTGCCGGCCATGGCATGCTGGGCCTCACGAGGTCTCGGGGTGAACACCCGTTCGTCCCGGTCGCCACGTCACCAAGGAGCACCCCCATGCAAGTGATCTTGAACACCGACCCGCACGTTGATGGACGCCATCAGATGGCAGAACACCTGGAGACCGTGGTCAAAGAGTCGCTGGGACGCTTTGGCGAACACATCACCCGCGTCGAGGCCCATTTCGCCAATGCCAGCAGCCACCACCAGTCGCATGTGGACGAGGTTTACTGCACCTTGGAAGCCCGGTTGGTGCACTTGGAGCCGGTGGTGGTCAAGGACCACGCGGACACCGCCCACCAGGCGCTTCAAGGCTCGCTGAGCAAGCTCAAACGCGCGGTCACCACGGTGCTGGGCAAGCAGGACCGCAGCCGCAGTGGCGCCGCCGGGCCGACCGACTTGGACCTGGCGCTCGGGCAGCCGAACGACCCGGTCCCGGAGTGAGTCACCGGGCCCACCCGACGGGGTGGCGTTCGGAAGGCGCTGAGCCCAGGCGCCCAGCGCCCTGAGTTTTATTCAGCCCCGCGCGGAACAACTTTCCGCTTTCGGGCGGCCGGGCAGGTGAACACTCGCAAGCACCGTTTTCTGCCTTCGGGCTCTCTTGTGCATGCGTTCCTTGTCGTGGTCACCCTGGCCTACTGCCGCCGCTGCGGCCCTGACCCTGGTGGTCGGCCGTTGCGTGGCCCGCTGGCAGCACGGCAACCGGCGCCGGGGCAAGGCGGCGGGGCACGCCGTGCTCTTCCACGGCCGGCCTTTCACCGTGGACCGGCGCGCCGATCGGCCCATGGGTTTCGGGCCAGGTGCGTGCTGGCTGGCGCTGCGCACGGTGGACTCGGAGGCGGTGGTGCGCGCGTTGGCGCTGACCCACGTCACCGCATCGAATTGGGCCTCGGGTCTGGCGTTGGCCCGGCACAATTTGGGCGCGGTGTTCGTCACGCCGCCCGTGGACGGGTGGACGTTGGTGGTCGGGTCACTGCCCTACCCCGGCGGCACGGTGCAGACGGACGACGCCACCCGGCTGCTGCGACGGCTGTCGGCGCAGTTTGAATCGGTGCAGTATTTCGCTGCCCAGGCCGACATCCATTGGCAAGCCTGGGCCAGGCTGGACCACGGTCATCGGGTGCGCGCGTTTTCGTCCATCGGCGCGGGTCACCATCCGATCTGGGACCACGGCAGTGCGACGCTGGAAGAGCAGGCCCTTGCCATGAACGGCCAAGCCGTGGCACTCCCCTGTCACATGGGTTGCCAAGTGCTCGCCTTGGCGCGGGCCTGGAGCGTGGACCCGCGCCAGCTCTGCGCCCAGGTCGCGAAACGCTCGACGGGGTTTGTCGGTCTGTTGCCAAGCGGCTGATGAACGGGCTGGTGTGGCAGCTGTCGTCACAGGGCCGTTGCGGCAGAGGCAGCCGCCCCCCAGGGCCTTGCGCGCACGGCGTCGGTTGCCGGGCCGCGGCCCTGTAGGCGAGAACCTTTTTTCCACTCGACAGCGCGTGGGTTGGGCGCTGGGCTCGCGCTTCACACTAAGCTGCATGCCTGCCCGCTGCCGCACGTTTTCCATGAACTCCTTGCATTGCCCCTTTGTTCGCCTGGCCACCGCGTGTGGCCTGCTCTTCCTGCCATGGCTCAGTGGGGCGCAAACGGGTGACGGCACCGACCGCGCCATACTTGCCCGCCGTGTCGGCGTGGCGCCGCAGTCCACGGCTTCGCTGCAATGAGGGCCCGGCTGAGCCGGCTTGCACGCACCGCAACGACGAAGGCTTCCTGGGGTGCGCTGCTGATGGGGGCAGCCGCCACGGCCCCTGCCCAGCCTACGGCCACCCTGGAGCCGGTGGTGGTGCGCGCGAACCTGGCCGAGCAGCGCACTTTTGATGCGCCTCACGCTGTGTCGGTGGTGGACGCCGAGGCCCTTCGCCAGGGCGGGCCCATGGTCAATTTGTCTGAAGCGTTGCAACGGGTGCCGGGGCTGACGGTGAATGCGCGCGGCAACTACGCGCAGGACCTGCAGATCAGCTCGCGTGGCTTTGGCGCGCGTGCGGGGTTCGGAGTGCGGGGGCTGCGGCTGTACACCGACGGCATCCCAGCCACCATGCCCGATGGGCAAGGGCAGGTGAGCCACTTCGACTTGGCAGGGGCACAACGCATTGAAGTGCTGCGCGGGCCTTTTTCGGCGCTCTATGGCAACAGCTCGGGCGGCGTGATCTCGCTGGTGAGCGCGGCACCGCAGCAACGCGCTGCGCACCTTGGGGTTGACGCCGGCAGCCATGGGGCGCGGCAGCTCCGCATCGGGGTGGAGTCGCCCCTGGGCGGTGGCTGGAATGTGCGGCTGCAGGGCAGTGAGTTTGAGACCGACGGCGAGCGGCCCCACAGCCAGGCCCGCCGCAGCTTGGCCAATGCCCGCCTGGGCTGGCAGGGTGAAAACGACAGCGTGGTCGTGCTCCTCAACGCCGTGGCCCAGCCCGCGCAAGACCCGCTGGGCCTGACCCGGGCGCAGTTCGATGCCGGCACGCCGGAGACCGCACCGCAGGCGGCGCTCTTCAACACCCGAAAAACCGCCGACCAGACGCAGATCGGTGCGACCTGGAAACACCGCTTCGCACAGGCAGGCGCCTTGCAGTCCAGCGGCCTGACGGTGTACAGCGGACAGCGCAGCGTGACCCAGTGGCAAGCCATTCCGGTGGCGGTGCAACGGGGCGCCGCGACCCAACCGGGCGGCGTGATCGACTTCGACAGGACCTACCGCGGGCTCGACGCGCGACTGAGCTGGGATTGGCCACGCAACGACCAGGCCCGCACCCGGCTGGTGGCTGGGGTCGCGGTGGAAAGCCAGGACGAAGACCGCCGCGGCTACGAGAACTTCACCTCGGTCGGGGGAAGCACGACGGCCTTGGGGGTGACCGGGGCACTGCGTCGCCAGGAAGACAACACCGCGCGCACCCAGGAGGTGTATGTCCAGGGCGAGGTGGACCTCGGGGCCGACACGACCGCCACGCTGGGGCTGCGCCATGGCGTGCTCCAGGTGCGCACCCGCGACCGCTACCTCACGCCAGCCAACGGCGACGACTCGGGCGCCCTCGATTACCGCTACACCACCCCGGTGGCCACCTGGCAGTGGCGGGCCACGCCCGGCTTGAACCTGTATGCCAGTGCCGGCCAGGGCTTCGAGTCGCCGACGCTGCCCGAGCTGGCATACGGGCCGCAGCCCGGCTTCAACCGCAGTTTGCAGCCGCAGCGCAGCCGGCAGGTCGAGGTGGGGGCGAAATGGCGTGACGCGCCGCGGCGCTGGTCCGCCGATCTGGCGCTGTTTCGCATCGCCACCCGCAACGAGATCGCCGTGCTCGAGAACACCGGCGGTCGGGCCACTTTTCAGAACGTGGGGCGCACGAGCCGGCAGGGCGCCGAGTGGGCCGGGCGCTGGCAGGCCACGCCTTCGTTGCAGGCCCAGGTGGCGTTGACATGGCTTGACGCGGTCTACCGCGACGCATTCTCCACGCCGGCAGGCCAGGTCACGCCGGGTGGGCGCATTGCCGGCACGACCGAGCACAGCGCTTTCGCTGAGTTGGCCTGGGCGGCGGCACCTCGCACCGAGCTGGCCGTGGAGCTGCGGGCCCGAGGCCGCACCCCGGTGAACGACCTGAACACCGACTTCGCTGCGGGCGGTGCCGTGTGGGCCTGGCGGCTTGGGCGTTCCATCGCCTTGCCCAGCGGGGCGCTGAAGTTGCAGGCCCGGCTGGACAACGTGTTGGACCGCCGCTACGCCGGCAGCGTCATCGTCAACGAGGCCAACGGCCGCTACTTCGAGCCTGCCCCCGGCCGCACCTGGTGGATTGGGGCGCACTGGCAGGCCAATTTCTGAGGTCCACCGGACCGGCGCGAGGCGCTGCCGGACGCTGATTTTTTTTCCTGCCGCGGTGGCACATATTTCCGCGCCGCACGGCCCCAGGTCCGGGATACTGTGCTCCTCCGACCGTTTGCTGGCCATCCTTGCCGCAGGCGGCTCCTTTTTCCAGTGGAGCAAGACCATGAAGGCTCAATCCTCCCGGCCTCGCGTTGGCCTGTTCGTGACCTGCCTGGTCAACACCCTGCGCCCCAGCGTCGGCTTTGCCGCCGTGCAGCTGCTGGAGGAGGCGGGTTGCCAGGTCGAGGTGCCGCCTCGGCAAACCTGTTGCGGCCAACCGGCGTTCAACTCCGGCGACGTCGGCCACGCCGCGGTGCTGGCCCGGCAGTTCATCGAGACCTTCGAGGCCTTCGACTACGTGGTCGCACCTTCGGGCTCGTGCGTGGGCATGACCAAGGTGCACTTTGAAGAGGCCCTGGCAGACGACGCCGAGTGGGCCGAGCGCGCCCGGGCACTGGGCACGCGCACTTTCGAGATCACCAGTTTCCTCGCGGACGTGAGGGGCTACCTGCCCAAAGAGCGCGCGCTCAACGCCAGCGCGACCTACCACGACAGCTGCTCAGGGTTGCGCGAGCTCGGCATTCACGACCAGCCGCGCAAATTGTTGGGCGCAGTCCAGGGCCTGGAAATGCGCGAGCTGGAAGGGCATGACGTGTGTTGCGGCTTTGGCGGCACGTTCTGCGTCAAGTACCCGGCCATCTCCAACGCCATCGTTGACGACAAGGCGGTGGCCGTGGAGCGCACCGGGGCCGACCTGCTGCTCGGGGGGGACCTGGGCTGCCTGATGAACATGGCCGGCAAGCTGAGCCGGCGGGGGGCGAAGGTGAGGGTGCTGCACACCGTGGAAGTGCTGGCCGGCCTGGACTCGGCCGCGGCCATCGGCGAGGTGGAGTTGCCATGAGTGCAGCCCAACCCGTTCCACAGCCGGTGATCCAACCCGTGCATTTCCACGCCCGCGTGACCGCGGCCCTGGCCAGCCCCACACTCAAGACCGCCATCGGCCGCACCACCGGCAACGCCGAGCGCAAACGCGCAGCGGCCTTGGCCGGCTTTCCCGAATTCGATCAGGCGCGGGAGCTGGGCAAGCGCATCAAAGACCACGTCATCGCCAACCTGGACCACTACCTGCTCGAGTTCGAGCGCAACGCGGTGGCCTCGGGTGCCCAGGTGCATTGGGCGTCCACGGCAAGCGAGGCCGCCGAGATCGTGGTGGGGCTGTGCCGTGAAGCCGGTGCGCGCCGGGTGACGCGGGTGAAATCGATGCTCGGCGAGGAGATCGGCCTGCCGCACGCGCTGGACGAGGCGGGCATCGACCGCGTCGAGACCGACCTGGCCGAGCACATCGTTCAGCTCGGTGGCGACACGCCGTCGCACATCATCTGGCCATCGATGCACCGAACCCGCGAGCAGGTCTCGGCCATGTTCCACCAGGCCCACCGGGCGCCGCACCAGGAAGAGACCATCGAGGCGATGGTCGACAGCGCCCGCCGCGAGCTGCGCGACAAATTCCTGTCTGCCGACGTGTCGATCTCCGGCGCCAACTTCCTGGTGGCCGACACGGGCGCCACCTGCACCGTCACCAACGAGGGCAACGCCGAGTTGACGACCACGCCGCCGCGGGTGCACATCGTCACCGCCGGCATTGAAAAGCTGGTGCCCAGCACCGACCATGCGGTCGCGTTGCTGCGCCTGCTGGTGCGCTCTGCCACTGGCGGCGACCTGACCCAGTACACCACCTTCCATTGCGGTCCCAAGCAGCCAGGCGATCTGGACGGACCGCAGGCGTTTCACATCGTGCTGGTCGACAACGGCCGCACCCGCATGCTGCGCGACGGCTTGAAAGACATGCTGCGTTGCATCCGGTGCGGCGCCTGCATGAACCACTGCGTGGTGTTCCGTCAGGTGGGCGGGCATGCCTACGGCGGTGTGTACCCGGGGCCCATGGGGGCGGTGTTGACGCCGGTGTTCGACGGCTTGACAGCGCAGACGCGCGAACTCGCGCACGCCTGCACGATGAACGGCCGCTGCCAGGAGGTCTGCCCGGTCGACATCCCGCTGCCCACCTTGCTGCGCGGGTGGCGCGACCGCTCGTGGCGCGAGGGCCTGGAGCCCGGCACGGTGCGCGCCGGCCTGTGGCTCTTTCACGCGGTGGCCTCACGCCCGTGGTTGTTCCACCTCGGCTCGGCGGTGGCCGTGCGCGTCATGCGGCTGTTCCGATCGGGCGGCCGCTTGCGCGGCATGCCGCTCATTGGCGCCTGGACCCAGCACCGTGACTTTCCCGCACCGGCCGCGCGCACCTTCATGGAGATGTACCGCGACAAAGCGGTCTCCGCAGCGCGCGCACCGAACCCAGCGCCCAAGGAGCAGGCATGACGACCGCCCGTGACACCATCCTGGCCGCCGTGCGGGCCGGGTTGGGCACCCAGCCGGTGGACCCGGCGCGGGTGCGCCAGGAGGCCGCTCAGCTGCTCGAGGGCATCGCGTTGGCGCGGCCGGCCTTGGCCAGTGGCGACGTGGTCGATCTGTTCGCGGCCCGTGTCGTGTCGCCCAAGGTGAACGCTTCCATCGACCGCATTGACAGCCTGGAGGCAGTGCCGGCGGCCGTTTTGCGTTACCTCGCCACCCACCGGCTGCCCTACCGCGTGGCCGTGCAGCCCACCGAGCCGTTGCGCCGGCTGGATTGGGCGGGTTTCGAGTTGCAGGAAAGAACCGCACCCGACGAGCAAGTGGGCGTGGGGTTGGCGCTGTGGGGCATTGCCGAAACCGGCTCGGTGGTGTTTCATTCCAGCCCCGACACCGCCATCCTGGCGCACTTCCTGCCGTTGCACCACCTGGTGGTGGTGCGTGCCGACACGATCGTGCCTTACCTGGAAGACTGGACCTGTGCCGTTCGCGCCGAGGGCCAGCGGCCTCCGCGCAACGTCAACATCATCACCGGCGCCAGTGGCACCACCGACATCGAGGGCAGCCTGGTGCTGGGTGCCCACGGCCCGAAATACCTGCACATCATCCTGGTTGAGGGGGCTGGACGGCGTGCGGCTGTGACTTGATAAGGGACCCGAGCCTGGACGGTGCTGCCGTTGCGCCCGTGGCCTTCGCGTGGCCGAGCAAACAGGTACAGCGCTTGCCGCTCAAGCAGGTCTCTACTTTGAAAGCAAATCATGGCCGACAACTTCCTGACACAAGAGCAACATGTGCTGTTTGAAGCGCCCGGGCACGATGTGGCGTCTTTGGGCCCCAGCAACAGTTCGGACACCGGCAGCGATGTGCAAGGCGTGCTGACGGATGAAGACGACGGCAACGCCATGCTGTTGGCAGGTGAGTTCGGTGTGCAGCCGGTCTCGGAGCTGCCCGAGCTGCAGTCCAGCGACACCGATGGGGACGGCACCGGCGAGCGCCGCAGTGCGATTGGCACGGAATCGGGTCCGGAAGCCTTCGACATATCGCCCGACCGCATCATCCAGGTGAGCGACATGGGTGAGGAAATCGACGAAGACGAAAGCGAAGAAGAAGCTTCCTGAGCCTTGTCCTCAGGTGCTCTGAGCGCACGCGCTGCCCGCCAGTTCACGCTGGTGGGCATTTGGTCTTGCCTGCGGATGTGCCAAGTGGGCCTGCGAATGGGACCACCAAGCAAGGGGACAGTGCAGCGGGTAAAAACGCTTGCAGGGCAGGCGCCATGTACCAGGTGAGGCCTGCAAGGCAGCGAGGCAGGGCACCTGTGTGACGTCGGCTGGCTCAGCCCTCGCCAGCCTGCCCGGCCCGAACCGACACAGGCATCTCGATGGACACAGCCATTGGGCACAGCATTTGCCAGCGCCGGACGTCCGTATTTTGGATGACCTCGGTACCACGCCATGCCCCAACCGCTTCTTCGAATCGCCCTCATCAGTGAACACGCGTCTCCCTTGGCCGACCTGGGAACCGTCGACGCGGGGGGCCAAAACACTTACGTGCTGCAAGTGGCACGCTCGCTGGCTGAGGCAGGTCATGAGGTGGATGTCTTCACCCGCCGCGATGCCCGCCACCTCGAAGAATGTGTCGAGGTGCAGCCGGGCTTCCGGGTGTTCCACATCACCGCCGGGCCACCGACCTTCGTGCCAAAGGAAGCGCTGCTGCCCTGGATGGACGACTTCGCCAAAGCCACGCTGAAGCTGATGCGCCGGGGTCCGGCCTATGACGTCGTGCATGCCAACTTCTTCATGTCCGGCCTGGTCGGGCTGGCGGTGAAGGAGCAGCTGGGCGTGCCGCTGGTGGTGACGTTTCATGCCCTGGGCCGGGTGCGGCGCGAGCACCAACCCGAGGCCGATGCCTTTCCGCCGGCACGCATGGACATCGAACAGCGCCTGGTGCGTGAGGCCGACCGCCTGATTGCCGAGTGCCCGCAGGATCGCCTGGACCTGATGCGCCTGTACGGCGCGCGGGACGATCGGGTCTCACTGGTGTCGTGCGGCGTTGATTTCAGCGAGCTTTACCCGGTGCCGCAGGGCGCGGCGCGGCGCCGCCTGGGGGTGGCCGACGATGAATTCGTGATTCTGCAGCTGGGCCGGTTGGTGCCCCGCAAGGGCATCGACAACGTGATTCGGTCCCTGGCGTGGTTGCCCTTGTCGGTCAAGGTGCGCCTGCTGATCGTGGGCGGTGAAACCTCCGAGCCCGATGAGAACGCCACGCCAGAAATCGGCCGCCTGCGCCGCGTGGCCTTGGAGATGGGCGTGTCGGAGCGGGTCAGTTTTCTGGGCCGCCGGGCCCGCGCCGAGCTGCGCGATTGCTACGCCGCCGCCAACGTTTTCGTCACCACACCCTGGTATGAGCCCTTCGGCCTGACGCCGCTGGAAGCGATGGCGTGCGGCGTGCCGGTGGTGGGCAGCGAGGTGGGCGGCATCGCCTACACCGTGCAAAACGGCGTCACCGGTTACCTGGTGCCGCCGCGCGACCCGCTGTCGCTGGCCCAGCGTTTGATGCAGCTGCACCGGCAGCCCAACCTGGCCCGCGCCATGGGCCTGGCCGGCCTACAACGGGCGCGCAGCCTGTTCACCTGGCCCAAGGTGACTGCCGACCTGGTCGAGGTCTACACGCGCACGCGGCATCCGTCGTTCCCCAGTCGGCGGGTGTTGCCCGTGGCCGTGGCGCGGCCGTTTGCGGCGGCGTCTGCTCGCGGGCTGGTTCCGGCCCCTGAGCAGCCACCCCGCTGAGCGGCCTTGATGAACCTGCGCCCCAGTTTGCTGGTTCGCCCTGAGGGGGCGGGCCGCTCCGTTTCTGCGCCGCTGCGTCGTGCCGCGGTGTTCCTGGACAAAGACGGCACGCTCGTCGAAGACGTGCCCTACAACGTCGACCCTCAATTGCTGCGCTTCACGCCCAACGCCGTGGCCGGCCTGCAGCAGATGGTGCAGCTGGGGTATGTGCTGGTGGTGGTCAGCAACCAGTCGGGGCTGGCCCGCGGTTACTTCAACCGCAGCCAGTTGGGTCGCCTGCAACGGGCCCTGTGCCAAAAGGTGAAAGACGAAGCCGGCGTCGAGCTGGCGGGTTTTTACGCCTGCCCCCATTTGCCGGGGCCGCGCGACGTGCCGGCCTGCCTGTGTCGCAAACCCGCGGCCGGCATGCTCAAGCAGGCTGCGCTGGCCCTCAACCTGGATCTGTCGCGCTCTTGGATGGTCGGCGACATCCTGCACGACGTCGAAGCGGGCCGCCGGGCTGGATGCCGCACCGTGCTGCTGGATGTGGGCAACGAGACCGAGTGGCGTTTGTCGCCCCTTCGCACCCCGCACCACCGCTGCGCCGACTTGCGCGAGGCGGCACGCTGCATGGCCCAAGCGGCGGCCCAGAAGGACACCGCCGCTGACGCTCCCCGCAATGCGCACGCTTGACCGGCACAACCGGGTGGACGCCTACCCAGCGGCGGTGAGCACCTCCGGCTGGCTCGCCTGCCGGCGGGTGCTGGCGGTGCGCCTGGACAGCCTGGGCGACGTCATCATGACCACGCCCGCGCTGGCAGCGCTGCGCCATGCCTTGCCGCATGCGCGCATCACCTTGTTGACCTCCAGTGCGGCGACCACACTGGCACCCTGTTTGTCCGTGGTGGACGATGTCATGGGCTTTGATGCGGCCTGGGTGCAGAAAACGCAGCCGGTGGGCGAGCCGCCGGGCGAGCGCGAGCGGGCCTTGATCGAACAGCTGCGGACCGAATGTTTCGACGCCGCCGTGATCTTCACCGTCTGCACCCAAAGCGCACTGCCCGCCGCGCTGATGTGCCAGCTGGCCGGCATTCCTTTGCGCCTGGCGCATTGCCGTGAGAATCCCTACGGCCTGTTGACCCATTGGGTGCCGGACCCCGACGTCATCGAGCCCGGCATGCGCCATGAAACACGCCGCCAGATGGACTTGGTGGCCTCGGTGGGCTTCGTGCCGCCCAGCGAACGCCTGTCGCTGCGCCGCCATGAGGCCGCTGAGCAGCACGCCCTGGCGGAAAAACTCAGCCGGGCCGGCCTGGACCTCGAGCGGCCCATGGTCGTGGTGCATCCCGGTGCCCGTGCCTCGTCTCGGCGCTACCCGCCCGAGCGTTTCGGCATCGCCGCACGGATGGTGGCCGAACGCACGGGGCATGCCATCGTTTTCACCGGTGAAGTCTGTGAGCACGAGTGGATCGAGGCAGCCCGGGCCGAAATGGGCCTGCCCTCGGTATCCCTCGCCGGCGAGCTCACTTTGTCGGACATGGTGGCGCTGGTCTCGCAGGCCAGGGTGCTGTTGTCGAACAACTCCGGGCCGGTGCACATCGCCGCGGCGGTGCAGACCCCTGTGGTGGTGCTGTATGCCCTGACCAATCCGCAGCACACCCCATGGCAGGTGCGCTCCGTCGTGCTGAACCACGACGTGCCCTGCCGCAACTGTCTGAAAAGCGTGTGCCCGCAAGGGCACCACGCCTGCTTGCGCGAAGTCGCGCCCGAACAAGTGTGCGAAGCCGTCCTGAGCCTGTTGGGCCCTGCGGCCGTCGCCCCTTTGCCTGCGTCTTTGCAGGCCGGTCCGTCCATGGAAACAACGGAGGTTGTCGAATGATCACCCTGGGAATCAACGCCGCATTTCACGACTCGGCCGCCGCGCTGCTGATCGATGGTGTGCTGCAGTCCGCCGCGGAAGAAGAGCGCTTCACCCGCATCAAGCACGCCAAGCGCCCCTTGCCGTTCACCGCGTGGGAACTGCCGTTTCATGCCATCGATTACTGCCTGGCCGAGGCCGGCTTGCACCTGCGAGACGTGGACCACGTGGCCTACAGCTTCGACGCCGCCGCGTTTGCCGAAGGTCGCTTCGATCTGCAGGCCGCGTCGATCCCCCTGCCGCTGCGCCCACCCACGCCGGAAGAGGGCGAAGGCCACAGCCCGTGGGACCCGCTGTTCCTGTCGTACATGGTCAACGCCCCTCGCCAGCTCACCGACGGCGCGCCCCACCACCTGCGCCGCCGCCTGCATGGCTTGCAGCCGGGCGAGGGTTTCCAGTGGCACGCGGTCGACCACCACCTGGCCCACCAGGCCAGTGCTTTCCTGGCCGCGCCCTTCCAGCGCTGTGCCGTGCTCACCCTCGACGGCCGCGGCGAGCGCGCCACCACCACCTACGGCGTCTACCGCGACCACACCTACCAGCCCTTGGGCGCGGTGCACATGCCGCATTCGCTGGGCATTTTCTTTGAAGAGCTGACCACCTACCTGGGTTTCCTGCACTCCAGCGACGAGTACAAGGTGATGGCGCTGGCCGCCTTGGGCACGCTGCGCTTCCGCCCCGCCATGCGCGACGCCATCCGCTTTCAAAAAGACGGCCAGTACACCATCGACGCCGTGGACTGGGTGGGCTTGTGCGGACCGGCGCGCGAGCCCGGTGCCCCGATGGAGGCCCACCACCTCGACGCTGCGGCTTCGGCCCAGGACGTGCTGGAAGAGGCGGCCCTGCGCCTGACGCGCTGGCTGCAAGAGCGCACCGGCGAGTCGAACCTGGCCATGGCCGGCGGTGTGGCCTTGAACTGCGTGATGAACGCACGGCTGCGTGATGGCGGGCCTTTCGATCAGGTGTGGATCCAGCCCGCCGCAGGCGACGCTGGCACCGCCCTGGGCGCCGCCTTGTGGGTCGACGCCGCACAGCGCCTGCAGCCTGTGGCACCCCAAACTGCGCCGGGCACGCGGGCCGCGGTTCAGCGGCATGCCCCGCCCGAGCGCGCCGTGCCGCTGGCACCGCGCCGCTGGACGATGGCGCACGCGTACTGGGGCCCGTCGTTCACCGACGCCGAGATCGAGCGCCAGCTGCTGGATGCCAAGCTGCCGTTCCGGCGCCTGGAAGACGTGGCCGAGACCACCGCCGACTTGCTGGCGCAAGACTGCGTCATCGGCTGGTTTCAAGGGCGCATGGAGTTCGGCCCCCGGGCCCTGGGCGCCCGCTCCATCCTGGCCTCGCCCCTGAACCCCGCCATGCAAATGCGGCTCAACGCGCTCAAGGACCGCGAAGACTTCCGGCCGGTGGCGCCGGTGGTGCCCACCGAGCTGCTGGCCGATTGGTTCACGCCGGCCAAGGCCAACGGCGGCGAGTCGCCGTTCATGCTGTTCACCTACGAAGCCTTGCTGGGGCAGGCCGAGCGCATCCCCTCGGCCTGCCACACCGACCGCAGCGCGCGGGTGCAGACCGTCAGCGAGCACAGCCATCCGCTGTTCCATGCCCTGCTGCACGCTTTCAAGCGGCGCACCGGTGTGCCGGTGATCATCAACACCTCGTACAACGTGCGCGGGCAGCCGGTGGTGTGTGATGTGAAAGCGGCCCTGGAAGCTTTTTTTACCACTCCCTTGGACGCCTTGGTCATCGGCTCCTACCTGATCACAAAGAGGAGCTGACATGGCCACCCGCCCGTCCGAGCTGCGTGCCAGCGTCGTGATTCCAACCTATCGGCGCGTGCCCTTGTTGCTGCGTTGCCTGCAGGCCTTGCGCCAGCAGGTCTTCGATGCGCAGTCGTTCGACGTCTGGGTGGTGGACGACGGCCATTGCGAGGAGACCCGCCGCGCGGTGGAGGCGTGGGCCGCCACCCACCCGCAGCCGGTGGTGCACTACCTGCGCCCACGCCAGGGCAGGGGGCCGGCGGTGGCCCGCAACGAGGGCTGGCGCCATGCCCAGGCCCCCGTGATCGCTTTCACCGACGACGACACCGTGCCCTTGCGCGACTGGCTCGACAAAGGCGTCTGGGCCATGGAGCTCACCGACGCCGCCGCACTGGCCGGCCATGTGCAGGTGCCGGTGTCGCCCCGGCCCACCGACCACGAGCGCATGACCCAAGGCTTGGAGAAGGCCGAGTTCGTCACCGCCAACGCCTTTGTCCGGCGTGACGCCTTGGAGCGCGTGGGGGGGTTCGATGAGCGCTTCACCCGCGCTTGGCGCGAAGACTCCGACCTGCAGTTCCGTCTGATGGAAGTGGGCTCGGTGGGCTGGTACGCGCGCGCCGAGGTCGTGCACCCGGTGCGCCAGGAACGCTGGGGCATCTCGCTGCGCCAGCAGCGCAACGTCTTCTTCGACGCCTTGCTCTACAAGAAGCACCCACAGCTCTACCGCGAACGGGTCATGCGGCACCCGCCCTGGGGCTATTACTTGACGGTGGCGCTCACGCTGCTCACCCTCTGGTGGGCGGCCACCGGCTGGACCGTGGCGGCGCAGTTGGGCGCCGCCGGCCTGCTCGGTGGCGTGCTGTGCTTTGCCTGGCGCCGTTTGCGCGGCGCCTCGCACGCGCCCGCCCACGTGGCGGAGATGGTGGTGACGTCTGCCTTGATTCCGTTCTTGTCGGTGTATTGGCGTTTGCGGGGTGCGCTGCACTTCCGCGTGCTCTATTGGTGATCACTTTGAAGGAGCCTTTCCCATGACAACCACCCCTGCGGCCGTGGCAGACCCCGACCCCATCGAGCGCATCGTGGTGTTCAGGGCCTTGGCCCTCGGAGACCTGCTGTGTGCCACCCCCGCGCTGCGGGCCCTGCATGCCGGTTTCCCCAACGCCGACATCACCCTGGTGGGGTTGCCCGGCTCGGGCGCGTTGACCCAGCGCCTGCCGTACGTCCACGAGATGCTGAGTTTCCCCGGCTACCCGGGCCTGCCCGAATCCACCGGCGACCTGCGCGAGCTCCCCGACTTCTTGGCCCATGTGCAGACCCGCCGTTTCGATTTGGCGGTGCAGCTGCACGGCAGCGGTGAGATCGTCAACCCGTTGGTGGCGGCTTTTGGGGCGCGGCGGATGGCCGGCTTTGACGATGGCCGCACCTGGTCGCCCCCGCAGCATGCGCAATGGATGGTGCGCTGGCCCGAGCACGGCCACGAGATCGAACGCCTGCTCGCCTTGACCGACGGCATGGGGCTGCCCCGCAAGGGCACCCACCTCGACTTCCCGCTGCAGCCCGCCGACCGCGAAGCGCTGAACCAGCTGTGGCCCGGCGCCCAGGGCAGCCCCAAGCCCTATGTCTGCGTGCACCCGGGCTCCCAGTTGCCGTCGCGCCGCTGGCCGTTGGAGCGCTTCGCCGCCGTGGGTGATGCCCTGGTCGCGGCCGGCTACACCGTCGTGCTCACCGGCACCGCACCCGAGGCCCCGCTCGTCAACTCGGTGGCCCACCAGATGCAGCACAAAGCCGTCAACCTGGTCGGCCTGACCGACCTGTGGACCCTGGGCGCCTTGATCGAAAAAGCCCACAGCGTGGTCTGCAACGACACCGGCGTGTCGCACATCGCCGCGGCGCTGCGGCGCCCGAGCGTGGTCATCAACAGCGGCGGCGAAGTCGAGCGCTGGCGCCCGCTGGACACCGAGCGCCATCAGGTGCTGTGGCACGACGTCCCGTGCCGGCCGTGCCTGTACGAGGTGTGCCCCACCGGCCATGCCTGTGCACAAGGGGTGGAGGTGGACAGCGTGCTGCGCCGCCTGGACCTGGAAATTCCCGGCATCTTTGCGCTGAGCAGCCGGCCTGTGTCATTCCAAAGGGCCGTGCATGCCTGAACTCAAAGCTCCGCCCTTCGGCAAACGCCTGCGCATCCTCACCTGGCATGTGCACGGCAACTACCTGTACTACCTGACCCAGGTGCCGCACGACTTCTACTTGGTCCACGACGACGAGCGTTCCACCCACCACAGCGGTCGCATCGGCAATTTGCCCTGGGGCGACAACGTGCACGAGGTGCACGTGGACGAGGTCGCCAAGCAGTCGTTCGACGTGGTGTTGTTCCAATCGCGCGATGCCTGGCAGACGCACCAGCACCGCTACCTGAGCGCTGCCCAGCGGCGCCTGCCGCGCATCTACCTCGAGCACGACACCCCGTTCGACAGCCCCACCGATTCGCGCCACTGGATGGACGACCCGCAGGTGCTGCTGGTCCACGTCACCCACTACAACGCCTTGATGTGGGACACCGGGCCGGTGCCCACCCGCGTGGTCGAACACGGTGTGCGCCTGCTCGAGGGGGTGCAGTACAGCGGTGTCGACCCGCGCGGCGTGGTGGTCGTCAACAACCTTGACCGCCGGGGCCGGCGTGTGGGGCACGACGTCTTCCAATCGGTGGCCCAGGAGGTGCCGCTGGTGCTGATCGGCATGGGCAGCGATCGGGTGCCTGGTGGCCACGGTGAGGTCGAAAACAACGCCTTGCCCAAGACCATGGCCGCGTTCCGTTTCTTCTTCAACCCGATTCGCTACACCAGCCTGGGCTTGGCGGTGATCGAAGCCATGATGTGCGGCCTGCCGATCGTCGGCCTGGCCACCACCGAGCTGGTCACCGTGATCCGCAACGGCCAGGAGGGCTTCCTCGACACCCGCCTGGACACCCTCAAGGACACCATGCGCCAGCTCATCGCCAACCCCGGCCTGGCGCGCCACTGGGGCGAAGCCGCGCGACGCACGGCGCTCGAACGTTTCGCCATCGAGCGGTTCGTCGACGACTGGCTGCGCACCTTCAACGAAGTGACGGGATGAGCGCTGCTGTGCTGGCCCGCGCTGTGCTGGCAGCGCCACCTCGAGTGCTTTTACCTGGGCATGTGCCTTGCCTCAGCCGTGCGGCGCAGGTCGCGCGCATCCACTGGGAGTGATCGGTTGTCGACAACAAACAATTCAGGGCGCCGTGTGCTTGTCACGGGAGGGGCTGGCTTTGTGGGCAGTCACTTGTGCGATCGCCTGTTGGAACAAGGCTGCGAGGTCATCGCATTGGACAACCTGTCCACTGGGCGACTGAGCCACATCGAGCACCTCATCGCGCACCCGCGGTTCACGCTGCTGCGCCACGACGTCACCGTGGCCTTGCCTGAACTGCCGCTGCCGCTGCACGAGATCTACAACCTGGCTTGCCCGGCCAGCCCGGCTTACTACCTCGACCGCCCGGTGCAGACCAACCTGAGCAGTGTGCTCGGCATGTGGCGCTTGCTGGAGCTGGCCCGCTCGACCGGTGCCCGGGTGTTGCAGGCCTCCACCAGCGAAGCCTATGGCGACCCGCAGGAGCACCCGCAGCGCGAGGGCTACTGGGGCCATGTGAACCCGGTGGGCCCGCGGGCCTGCTATGACGAAGGCAAGCGCTGTGCGGAGGCCATGTGCGTGTCCTACAACAGCCAATGCCAGGTCAGCGTGCGCATTGCGCGCATCTTCAACACTTACGGCCCGCGCTTGCCTGCGGGTGACGGCCGGGTGGTGAGCAACTTCATCTCGCAGGCCTTGCGCGGCGAACCCTTGACCGTGTTCGGCGAGGGCACCCAGACTCGCAGCTTTTGCTACGTGGACGACACCGTGGACGGCTTGATGCGCCTGATGGCCTCCGACGAGCAAGGCCCGGTCAACATCGGCAATCCGGGCGAGTTCACCGTGCTGGCGCTGGCGCAGCAGGTGCTTGATCTCACGGGCAGCCGGTCCCCCCTCGTGCACAAGGCCTTGCCCGTGGACGACCCGGTCCGGCGCCGTCCTGACATCGGCTTGGCCGAACGCGCTTTGGGCTGGCGGCCTCGGGTCGATTTGCGCACGGGCTTGCAACGCACCATCGCCCACCTGCGCAAAGAGGTGGCGGCAGCGCCTGTGGACATCAAGGTTCCGCCCGAGCAGCTGTCTCGATCACCAGAACGGCGGCCCGAGCAACCGATGCGCCCTGAACTGATTTTTCCTTGATTTGCTGAAGGACTGCGTTGTTGATCGAGGCGCCGCTGCCCCTGCACCTCAGTCTCTGTCCCCGGAACGTTACTTGCTCCCTTATGCTTCGTGAGTCCATGGGCGCGGATCCAAGTCCAGCGCCCTGGCCGTGTTTTTGAAGAAGAAGTGGAGTATTTGGATGAAGAAACCGTTGAAAAGGCAGCTGGCCTGTGCCTGGGCTGTGCAGTCCCCTGCCACCAGCCGTGTCTCTGCTGTGTTGCCCCTGCGCGGCACGCCGCAGCCCGCTTTGCAGCCCGGCCCCTTCCGGCAAGCCAAGGCTTACTTTGAAAGGCAGGGTGGCATGGTGACGCCCACCCAGGGGCATGCCCGCAGCCTCCCCGGTGCTGTCCGGCGCGCGGCGAAACCACAGCTGGTCCAGGCGGGTGGCTGGCTCGCGCTGTGGTCATGGACGCGCTACACCTTGGGCAAACGCCACCGTGGTGAGCGACAGGCTTTTGCCAGTCAGCGAGCCTTGAGGGCGCTGTCGCATCCCAGCTGACAGGGCGCCGGGTTCACACCAGGCGGCGCCGGCGCGTGAAGCAGGGCGGCCCTGGGCGAACGCGGACACCCCACCCGGGCCGCTGGGACGGCAGCAAACTTAGAAAGGCGAGCGGGTCTTGTCGTCCTCCGGCTCCGGGGGGCGACGCAATCCGCCGTAATTGCTGCCGTGGGCACCCTCTTGCTCGCCTTCCACGCTTTCGCGCTGGCGTTGGTCGTTCTCAGACGTGGGGGGCAGTTGGGGACCTTGGGGTTGGGCACCGCTGGGCCGCGTGCCCGAGCCAGCTTGGCTTTTCTGCCGGTTTAAATGCAGTGGTTGTTTCATGAGGCGGGTTCCTGGTTGGAAAGAGAAGAAGGAGCGCACCGTCGACGAGCGGTGCACCGGGCGCCAAAATCGGCAATCGATGTTCCTGTTTTGTGGGCTTGGCCGACGGCACCGGGGCAGGCGGGTTGACGCCGACGACCCAGGCGCTTTCCAACGTCGAGCCAGTTCAGGCCCCAAACTTGCCGATGGGCGGTAAAGCTGACCCGCCATTGCCCGTTGCCATTTGAGCGCGCGGGGCGTGAGCTTCGGCTCATGCGTGGGTGCGGCTCTTGCTAGTCTTTCTACATCTTTGCCAAGGAAAACAACATGACCACACCCGTGCTTGACGATGTTTCACAACTGCCTTTGTCCTTTGGCGCACTCAAACCTGTCGGTCACGTCATCGTGGGCTTGGAAGACGATGCCACCGCCGAACGCATGCGCGATGCGTTGAAGGAAGAAGGTTGCAACGACACGGTGCTGCAGGTGCCTGCCAAGGACATGGCGCAAGCGCTGGAAGGTTGGTTGGCCCATGCCAGCGGCACTTCCGAATTTGGCACTGAGAGCGACCTCATGCGCCGTTACCAGGTCTTGGCCGAAGCCGGTTGCGGTTGGCTGGTGGTGCCCGCCTCCGACGAGGAAAGCGAGCAGCGCGTGGCCGAAGTGGCGCGCCGCTTCAACGCTCGCTTTGCCAACAAGTACGGCCGCCTGATCGTGGAGGACCTGCTGTGATGCGTGACCTGCCCAATCCCCTCAACACCTTGGATGTGCCCAGCCTGCGCTCTGTCTGGCGCGCGCAGGGCTATCCCGCCATTCCGGACGTGCCCTCCCGGCATCCCTTGCCCGGGGAGGCTCCGCCCATTTCTCCTGAAATGCCGGAACCCGAGGTCAACGATCCTCTGCCGCCAGATTTTCAGCCGCCCATTGAGGAGCCGCCTTCGAGGCCGCGCCCCATGGCCGGCCCCTGGTTGAACTGAGAAGTTCAGGCGCTTTGGCAGCGCACTGGCCTTCATCGCTGCGGCTTCAAGCAGCGCCGAAGGTCTGTGTCGATTCCGTGTTGAACTCAGGCCGGTGGCACTGCGCTCGGGGCCAGCATGTCCTGCGGCCGCACCCAGCGGTCGAAGTCGTCGGCCGCGATGCCGGACTGAACCGCCGCGTCCCGCAGGCCCAGCCCCTCTTCGTGCGCCTTGCGCGCAATCTTGGCCGCGCGGTCGTAGCCGATGTGAGGGGCCAGCGCCGTGGCCAGCATCAGCGAGCGCTCCAGTCCCTGGCCGATCCGCACTGGGTCGGCTTGCAAGCCCACGATGGCGTGTTCCCGCAGGCTGCGCATGCCGTCACCCAGCAGCCGGATCGACTGCAGCAGGTTGTGCGCGATCACCGGCTTGAAGGTGTTGAGCTCCAACTGGCCACCCGCGCCCGCCATCGACACGGTGACGTCGTTGCCCATCACCTGGCAGCAAATCATCGTCATCGCCTCGAACTGCGTGGGATTGACCTTGCCCGGCATGATCGAACTGCCGGGCTCATTGGCCGGCAAGATGAGTTCGCCCAGGCCAGCCCGAGGGCCGGATGCCAGCCACCGGATGTCGTTGGCGATCTTCATCAAGGCCACTGCCAGCCCCTTCAACCCGGCGTGCAGGTGAACCAGGGCGTCGTGCAATGCCAGCGCGGCAAACAGGTTGGCGGCCGGCTCGAAGGTTTGGCCCAACTGGTGGCCCAGCACCTGGCAGACCTCGGCGCCGAACGCAGGATGCGTGTTCAAGCCCGTGCCCACTGCAGTGCCGCCCACCGCGAGTTCCCGCACCGGTGACAGGGCCTGACCCAGCCGGGTCTCGGCCTGCGCCAAGGCGGCCACGTGGGCCGACAGCTCCTGGCCCAAGGTCAAGGGCACGGCGTCTTGCAAGTGGGTGCGCCCCACCTTGATCAGGTCGCGGTACGTCTGGGCTTTGTCATCGAAGGCCTCACGCAAGGCCACCAAGGACGGTAGCAACCGGCGCTCGACGGCGACCACCGCCGCCACGTGCATGGCCGTGGGAAAAATGTCGTTTGACGACTGCCCGAGATTCACATGGTCGTTGGGGTGGATGCGCACGTCGGCTGGGGCGCCCGCCGCCGAACGCAGCCGCTGCTTCGCCAGGGCGGCCAGCACTTCGTTCATGTTCATGTTGCTTTGGGTGCCCGAGCCGGTCTGCCAGACCCGCAGGGGGAACTGGTCGGCATGGCGCCCTTCGGCCACCTCGGCAGCGGCCTGTTGAATGGCCTCACCGATGGCCGCCGGCAACAGCCCCAGCTTCACATTGACCTGGGCACAAGCCCCTTTGACCCACGCCAAGGCCTGAATCAGCTCTGGCGCCAGCACCTCGGTCGAGATGTCGAAGTGGTGCAGGCTGCGTTGGGTTTGCGCGCCCCACAGGTGCTGGTCGTCGACCTCGATCTCTCCGAAGGAGTCTCGTTCAGTGCGTGTGCCCATGGTGCTGGCCTCCATCAAAGCGGTGGGTGGCAGGCCAACCCGGGTGGGCCGGCCAGGCGCCGGAGAGCGCCGCCGGCCTGCGGCAAGTCAGGGTCCTGGGGCCGAGGGGTGCGGCTCGTCGCCGGGCAAGTCCGGCACGGTCGCGTATTCCTTCATCCGGTTGTAGAGCGTCTTGAGGCTCACGCCCAAGGTGGCCGCGGTCTTTTCCTTGTGGCGGCCCAGGTGCTCCAGGGTCGCCAAGGTCACCTGGCGTTCGATCTCCGCCAGCGAGGTACCCACCCGGAACGACAGCACCGGAGCACCACTCAAGCCGGGCAAAGGCTCGTCCTGGTGGGTCGGCAGGCATTCGTCGGCGATCACCTCGTTGGGCGCCATCACGTAGCCGCGGTACACCACGTTGCGCAACTCGCGCACGTTGCCCGGCCAGCGGTACGCCTTCAGCCGTTCCAGCGCCTCCGGGGCGTAGCGTTTGACCAAGCCCTCGCGGCTCGAAATTTCTTTCAGGAAGTGTTGCGCGATGAGCGGCACGTCTTCGGCGCGCTCGCGCAACGGCGGCAACTGGATCGGGAACACGTTGAGGCGGTAGAGCAAGTCCTCGCGCAGGCGGCCGGCCCGCACCGCCTGCATCGGCGGGCGGTTGGTGGCGGCGATCAGGCGCACGTCGGTCTCCTGGACCTGGGTGGAGCCCACCCGCATGAAGGTGCCGGTTTCCAGCACCCGCAGCAGCTTGACCTGCAGCTCCAGCGGCATCTCGGTGATCTCGTCGAGAAACAAGGTGCCGCCGCTGGCGCGCTCGAAGAAGCCTTGGTGCTGCCGGTCGGCGCCGGTGAAGCTGCCTTTCTCATGGCCGAAGATTTCGCTCTCGATCAGCTGCGGCGAAATGGCGCCGCAGTTCACGCCCAAAAAGGGCCGGTTGCGGCGGCGACTGAGTTCGTGCACCGTGCGCGCGACCACTTCCTTGCCGGTGCCGCTCTCTCCGGTGATGAACACGGTGATGGCCGTGCCCGAGACGCGCAGGATCTGCTCGTACACCCGCCGCATCGGAGCCGACTGGCCCCACAGCTGGCCGAAGTGGCCTTCGGCTTCCAGGCTGTGCTGCAGGTCAGCGGCCTCGGCTTTCAGGGTGGAGGGCTTCGTCACCCGCGACAAAATGCCCTGCAGCTGCTTGATGTTGACCGGCTTGACCAGGTAGTCCGCAGCCCCCATGCGCAGCGCCTGGATGGAGCTCTCCAAACTGGCATGGCCGGTGATCAAGACCACCTCGGCGTTGGTCAGCAGGTTGGGCTCTTGCAGCAGCTGCATGCCATTGCCGTCCGGTAGGTGCAAGTCGAGCAGCACGATGTCCGGCTCCTGCAGCACCATTTGCCGACGGGCGTCCTGCAAGGAGCCGGCCGTGGCCACGGTGAAGCCGTGGCTTGCGATCAGCGCTGCCAACATCTCAGAGGCGTCTGGTTCGTCGTCGATCACCAAGGCATGGGGCATGTCAGTTCCTTCTTGAAAAATTCAAAGTCTGGGTCATCGTTTTTCGTTCTTGCGCTGTCCGATGCGGTTGCGGTTTTTCTGTGTCAATTCAGTCGCTGCGCCAACACCATGGGGTCGATGGGCTTGATCACGTGGCTGTCGAACCCCGCCGCCAAGGCCTGCTCCACGTCGGCCGCCTGCCCGTAGCCCGACACCGCCACCAGCCGCAAGGTCAAGCCGGCGCGCCGCACCTGGGCTGCCACTTCCAGGCCGTTGAGCACCGGCAGACCGATGTCCACCAACGCCGCATCCGGCTGCAAGCGCAGGATCAGGTCCAGGCCAGCACCGCCGTCTCCGGCCGTTTCCACCCGATAGCCGTCCATCTCGAGCATCACCCGCAAAGCCTCCCGCGCGTCGACATTGTCTTCCACGATGACGATGGTGCGATCGGTGGTCGCCACAGGCGAGGTTTCCGCCGGCGCCAAGCGGCCCTGGGCTGCCCGGGGCAGGTACACGGTGAAGCAACTGCCTTGATTCGGGCCGTCGCTTTGCGCCGTGGCACGGCCACCGTGCAACTCCGCCAACCGGCGCACCAGCGTCAACCCCACGCCCAAGCCGCCCTGGCGCCGGTCTAGGCTGCGCTCGCCTTGCACAAACAGATCAAACACCATCGCCACCAGCGCCTCCGACATGCCCACGCCGTCGTCGCTCAGCTCGAGGACTCCTGTGTCTTCCTCCTGGCGGGTGGCAATGCGGATAGTGCCATTTTGAGGGGTGTATTTCAGGGCGTTGGTGAGCAAATTGTTGATGATTTGCTCGGTGCGGGTGGCGTCGGCCAGCACCCAGGCTGGCTGCAGGTCGAGCACCACGGTGTGGCGGGTGAGCTGGTCGGCAATCTGCATGGTGCTCAGCACGCTTTCCACACAGCGCTTGAGGTCTTGCGGTTCGCGCGACAGGGTGATTTTTCCGGAAATCACCCGCGTGACGTCGAGCAGGTCTTCCATGAGGTGGGCCAGGTGCCGGGTTTGCCGCTGGATGATCGTGCGGGCCCGGTCGGCCATCTCGGGCGAGGGCGAGCGGTTCATCACTTCCGCAGCGGCCGAGATCGCACCCAGCGGGTTGCGCAGCTCATGGCCCAGCATGGCCAAGAACTCGTCTTTGGCGCGGTTGGCGTTTTCGGCGACCATGCGCGCCTTTTGCTGCTCGGCCAGAAAATCCGCCCGGTCGCGCTCGGCGAACTTCTGCTCGGTGATGTCGAGCACCACGCCGATCAGGTGCACCGGCTCGTCGCCGTCGCCAAACATCAACGAGCACCGGCTGGCGAACCAGCGCGGGTCGGCATGGCGTTCGCGGCTGCGAAACTCAAAACGAATCTCGGCCGACTTTTCAGCGGCACTGACCTGGATGGCCGACTGCACCTCGTCCGCGTCGTGGGGGTCGATGCACTGCAGCCACTGGTCCCATGGGTACTCGAACGCCTGGGCCGGCATGCCCATCAATTGGGCCAGGCCGGCGGTGCCTCGCACCGTGTGGTCGTCGAAGTTGTAGTCGAAGAAGCCGACCTTGCCGGCCTGTTGGGCCAACTCGACCATCTGCCGGCTTTCGCGCAGCCGCTGCTCGGCCAGAACGATCCGGCTTTGCGCCTGCACCCGTTGCGTGATGTCGACGAAACCGGCCACGGCGCCGCGCAGGCGGCCGTTGGCGTCTCTCAAGGGCAGGGCATGCGCCAGCACCTGCAGGGTCTGGCCATCGGGGTGGATCACTTCGAGTTCGAGGTTGTCGATGGCCACCCCTTGACTGGCACAGCGCTGCAAAGGTTGCTCCAAAGGGATCAGCTCGCGCCCCTCTTGCAGCACCCGGGCGGAGCCCTCCGGCTTTTGCGGGTTCGCCCCCAACATGGCCATCAGCGCGGTGTTGCGCAGCACCGATTGGCCTTCCTGGTCTTGCGCGATCGCCAGGCCCACCGGGGTGGTCGAGAAAATCACTTGCAATTCGTCCGCCGTGGCGCGCAGGCGGTCGATGGCCGATTCGCGGTCGGCTTCCAAGGAGTGCAAGGCGTCGCGCAGCTGGGCGATTTCCGTGATCGGAATGGGCCCGGTGATGCCGGCCGCGCCCGAGTGCGCCAACTGGCGCAGCGGCAAGGTGACGCGGCGGCCGATCAACCACGCCATCCACATGCCCGCGGCCAACGACAACATGCCGCCACCGGCGGCGGCCATCAGGCCTTGTTGGCGTGCTTGCTCCACCGGTTCGGCCGGAATGCCCACCCCCACGCCCCACTCGCCCCGGGCGGTGCGCTGCCAGGCCAGAAAGGCCGTGCCGCCCTCCAGCAAGTCGGCTCGGCGCAGGCCGTTCAGCGCCGTGTCGGAGCGCTCAGGTGCGTCGTCTGGCAGGCCTTGGCCCAGGTAAGGCGAGGGGTTCTTGCTGTGGGCCAGGATGCGGTGCTGGCCGTCGAAGATGTGCACGAAGCCGTCTTTGGGCGTGCTGATGTTCTGCAAGACATTCTGCCAACGGGTGGCAGGGATCCACGCACCCAGGATGAACCGGACTTCGCCGTCGATTCGCACCGGCACCTGCACGCTGGTCATCGGGTCCCCCGAGAGGGGTTCGATCTCCAAGCCCCGGATCAACGGCAGGCTTTGCTCCGCTGTGGGGCGCTGCGTGTCGCCGCCCGTCGGGGCGGGCACATCGGTCGCATCGAACGGGCGCAGGGTAGACAGCAGCGTGCGGCCGCGCAGGTCATTCAGGTACAAACCATGCCAGTTCGGCACGATGCGGACGATGTCCTGCAAATGCGAGTGCAGCTCCGAATGGCGTTGCTCGACCAAGGCCTGTGACCGCGCCAAAATCGTCAAGGACTCGATCGTGGCGCCCAGTTCGCTCTCGACCAGCAAGGCGTGGCTGCGGGCCAGGCTGCGCAGGCCTTCTTCCAATTGGGCTTGGGCGCTGTCGCGTTCTCGTGTGATGAGCACGAAAGACAGAACGGCCAATGGCACGGTGGCAATCAAGATGACCACCGCCAGGTACACGCGCAACGAAGATCTCGCCGAGGCGGGTGGGTGTTTCACAGCAAAGGGACAAGGAATGGCAAGGCGTCTGGAACCGACGAAGACTTCCCGCGAGGGAGGTTGAAGGCTGAACAAACGCAGAGCGTAACAAGGCCGAGGATGGCGTCAAGACGCAATGCCGCAGGAGGGAGGCCTCAAGAACTGTAAAAACTACAGAATCATCTGCCCGACGGGCACGGCAAAACGGCGGCCGTGGCCCTGATCGGCAAAAACTGCCGAGTGGGCCAGGCGCCGCCTGATGAAATAAATCGTCCCAGGAAGCGGGACACAGTCCAAAGACCGTGCCCCCAGTGGGACTAAGCCATCACCGGCTGAGGCGCGCCAGCAGCCAGCCGACCACGAATCCGGCGGCCAGAGCGCTCAGCGGCCGCTCACGCACCTGCTCACGTGCGGTTTGGGTCCAATCGCCTTGCGCACGGCTCATACTGTGGACCGTCTGACTCATTTTGTCGATCATGGGCGCGGCCTTGGCGGCCGCTTGGTCGATGGCGGCGTGCGCCGTCGAAGCCAAGCGGTCAACCACGGGATCGCGGGGATTGGCCAGGGTGGCGGACGAGGTATCGGTGGTTGGGGTCATAACAGGTTCCTGGAAAAAAGGCGAAAGGAAGGGTGAACGCGATCACCCGGTGTGCATTGCAGAGCAAACGGGGGGCCTGCGAAGTATGGCGTGGGCGGGATTGCTGACTTCAGCGGCAATCGCCAAGGGGCCATTGCAAGTGCTGGAGTGAGTGTGCGGCCTTGCCGCCTCTTGATAAAGGGGTCGGCACCGATGTGCGCGGGACCCAGCTCACCACGACTGCACCCGCCACCCAATGCGTCCTCAAATGCCTGCTGACCTGATCGGTGGGGTGAGGCGGTTCAAGTCACCTGGCCGGACCGGTCTGGCTCAGACGGGGTGGAAATGCGGCGCAAGGTGCCATCGACCCCATCTTCCTCGCCGCCGCGGGTCACCAAATCGCCCAACGACACAATGCCGATCAAGCGGTCTTGGTCATCCAGCACAGGCAAGCGCCTGATCTGCACGTCGCTCATCTTTTGCACCACGTCGGCCACGGTTTGGAACGGGCGGCAGTAGCGGGCTTGCTGGGTCATCACGTCGGCCACCGGCGTGAGCGATGGCAGCAGCCCTGCCGAGGTGGCACGCACGGTGATGTCGCGGTCGGTGATGACCCCCATCAGGATGTTGTCATCGCACACGGGCAGCACACCGACATTGAGCTCGTCCATGCGCTGAGCGGCCAGCTGGAGGTTGTCTTGGGAGCGCACCGTCTGCACGTCCCGCGTCATGATGTCAGCGATCTTCGTGTGCATGGACATTTTCAGGCCGATCGTCGTCGTGGGTGGCCACGGGTTGTGAAACGGCCGCGTCTGTGCCGTCGTCCTCGCCTTGCTCGGGTTCAGACTGATTTGCCACGCGTTGCGCGCCGGCCTTCAGCGTCCAGTCCACATTGTCCGACGGCGTGCTGATCTGCTCTTCAGCGTGCAGCGCGGCGCTGGGCGAAATGGGGTCGCTGGCGGGGAAGGTCTGATCCAAAGCCTCGTCCAGCAGCTGCTGGTAGGTGGTCCCTTTGCCAGCCTGCGGGCCCTTTTTGTCGTCGAGTGCGGAAGTGCTCATGATGGGGTGGTTCCAGGGTGGGTTCGGTCCTGTGTTTGGCAAGTCGCATTCCTGCTTGAGCTGGCCCACACGGCAAAAGGGCCGCCGAAGCGGCCCCAATGGGGGGCATGCGGCACCACGGGTCGGCAAGGACCTGCAGATGCTGCCCTGCACGTCAACGAGAAGCCGGCGCCGAGGCGGAGCCGGCGGCCGATTCGCTGCCGCCCATGGAGCTGGTGCCGGCAGGCGCACCCGTGCTGGAGCCCGTGCCGGTTGAGCCCGTGCCCATGCCGGTGCCGCTGTTGCCACCCGTGCCGGCGTTCGGCGTGGCGGCACCCCCGTCAGTGCCCGTGCGGGGCCCGGCGCCCGGGCTTTGGGTCGGTGTGTCAGTCCGGGGCGTGGCCGTGTCTTCACGGCGGTCACAGGCCCCCAAGGTGGTGAGTCCGGCCACAGCAAGGGCCAGCAGGCAACGGTGAGCGGTGGAGGGGGTGAGTTTCATCATGAGGTCATCCTTTGAAGTGATTTGTCTTGAAGGCGCTGGCGCCATCGGCGGTGGGCCACCGACGGCGTGGGGCTCGCTCAAGCGTTGGTCGCGCGCTCTTGGTTGCGCAACAATTTGATCTGGTCGTGATTCGACTGCACGCCCTCCAACTGACGTTGGACTTCCTGCGCCACGCGGGGCGGCAGATTTTTCGAAGTCGCCTTGCGATACGTGGCCAGGGCCTCGTCCTCGCCGCGCTCGCATTCGTTCAACAAAATTTCGTCGGTGCTGTCGGTCAGATTGGCGCGCAAGTTGGTCCAGCCGCGATGCATCGCGCCGGCGGTGGTGCCGTCGGTTTCCGGCCGCCCGCCGTATTGCAGCACCAGCGACTGCAGCGTGGCCGCACTTTCCCGGCACTCGACGGAGCGCTGGCGGAACAGGGATTGAAGGTCTGGCGATTGCGCCCGTTCAGCGCAAGCCTGAAATCCCAGTTCACCGTTCTTGCAGGTTTCGATGAGGTCGTTCAACTCGTCAACGATCTCTGGGTTGTTCATGGTGGAAGACATGGTGAGCTCCTTGTGCTGGGGTGGGAATGAAATCTTGCTCGAACGCCGCGGGGCCCCGTGTGAGGCCCCGCGAGCCCTCGATGTCTCAGGACAAACGCGACAGCCGTGGCAGCATCAGCAGGGCATACACCGCGCCAAGACCCACCAGCACGTAAACGATGCGACTGAGCACAGTCATCGTGCCAAACAGCGATGCCACGAGGTCGATGCCCAGCAAACCGACCAGGGCCCAGTTCAGGCCGCCGATGATGAGCAGCACCAAGGCCACAGTGGACAACACCTTCAAGCCAGAGGGTGCGGTGGAAGACGACAGGTTTTCAGTTCGATCCATGAGAACTCCTTGTGAGCAGATGAGCAGGTTGGAAGAACCCAAACCCGGCACATGTCGTGCCTGCCGCACTGCGGCGCCCTTGCTCAACGGGAGCGCGGTGAGCGCTAGGGCCTGTTAACACGACGCATCTGGCTTGCGTCGTGTTAACAGGCCCTCGAGCGAATGCGGCAAGACTTGCCGACGGCTGAGCAATCCATGCTCGGACATGCTTGTCCTGCAAGGCACAACAGTTGCCCAAGGAGGCCGCTTCCCTGGCTTCGCTTCGGTGCTGCCAAGGGCACTTCCCAGCACCCGTTGCCTGACCGTCACCCCCCAAAACCAAAAGGAGTTCTCCATGAATCCATTGCATCGTTCAGCCTGGGCCGCTGTGGCCCTCGGCGCCCTTGCCAGCCTCGCCCAACCGGCCTTGGCGCAAACCCGGCCCTCTGCCCGCAGCACCGCATCAGACAACTATTCCTTGTTGCCTTACACCACTGGCGGGTACGTCGGTTTGAACGTGGGGGCGACCGATTTCAAAACTGGTTGCGGGGTGAACCCGGCGTTTGCGTGCGACGACAGCGACGGGTCTTTCCGCCTCTACACCGGCGGCATGACCAACCCCTACTTCGGCGCAGAGCTGGGCTACGTCCACCTGGGCAATGCCGAGCGGGCGGGGGGCGAAACCCGGGCCCAGGGCGTCCACCTGAGCCTGTTGGGGCGTTTGCCCTTGGGCGAATCGTTTGGGCTGCACGCAAAGATTGGTGCTCTGTATGGGCGCACGCGCGTCAGTGCCAGTCCAGCATCTGGCTTGCCCACCGGCTCGGACAGCGGGTGGGGTCCCACTTACGCCGTAGGCGCCAGCTATGAGGTGAACCGCAACTGGTCGGTGCTGCTGGAACACGAGCGCCACGACTTCCACTTTGCAGGGGTGTCGGGTCGGCAGGCGGTGCAGGCGGTGAGCCTGGGCGTGAAATACAAGTTCTGACCGACCGTCAGACGCGGTGCAGGCTGCCAGCTGAGCTTCTGCCCGGCCCGACAGTCTGCTCTTTCACGCCTTCGCGTGCAGTCATGGAGAAACAGGCAGGCAGCGGCGTGGCCCACACGCGTCTCTGCCCACTTCAGTGGGTGCGCCTCGGCAACATGGCTGCCTTGCGAAGCCTCACTGGAACAGGCTTGCGCCTCACGCGGGCTTACACGTCCAAGGCGGGAGCGCCATCCGCACCACGGTTCACACGGCGCACGGGTTCACAGGTCGCGCGTCCCAGGCGGCCCGGGCACCCGTCATGGGTTTCCGGTGAAGACCCGGCGAAGCATGGCTGGCCGCAAGCCGACGGTGCCGCTTGGGTGTACTCGGCAGAATTGCGCCCATCAAACAGAGGTTGAATAAAGGCGGACTGAGGGATCGAAGTTGAAGGGTTCATGCTCATGGTGTGTGCGTACAAAAGAGGTCATGGCGCGCCCGAGCCGGAAGACTGAGCAGTTGATGCGGCCAAGCACTAAAGCCGCAGCGCAAGGGGCAATGGCGGAATAGCATTTTTCATTCCCAACCTGCGTGCGAAGAGCCACTGCTCGTCAGCCGGCAGCGGCGTGGTGTCGATTGGGTCGCGCTCAGGGTGGTGTGGCATGGGGCAGAGGTCCGCCGGTGAGGCCTGGCCTGCCAGGCCTGGCGGCCTTGTGCTGGCCTAGGGCCTGTTAACGCGACGCAAGCCAGTGCGCAGTGTTAACAGGCCCCAAAGGGTTGGCTCCCATCGGCCCCCCGGCCTGCGGTGTCGCCAGCCCGCCAGCCTTTGCCTTCCTCCAAAAGCGTTTGGACCGCTCGGGCAGCGTCGCACCAGGACGGCCAGTGGGTGGGGCGCAGTCGGCCGACCGGACGCTCGGTGCGTTCCGCGGGCGACTCGGCGAGCCTGCCTTGGCAAGCCCGAACAAAGGCCACGCCGTCGGCCGCCACCTCGACCCCCTCGACGTGCAAGGCCAGGACGTCGGGCAAGGCCGTGCTCACAACCGGCTTTGTGGCGGCGAGGTACTCGAGGGTCTGAGTTGGGTTGAGGCACCGGGTGGCGGCGTTCACGACGAAAGGCAACAGACCCAGCTGCCACGACGCCACGAGGTAAGGCATCAGGGCGTGGGGCTGCTCGCCGAGCCAATGCAGGTTGGGATGCTGCGGCAACGTCGACGGGTCGATGCGGGTCACCGGGCCCACCATCACCAGCTGCCAGTCCGGCTGCGTGGTGGCCAGCTCGCTCACCAAGGCCAGATCGATGCGCTCGTCAATGGCGCCGAAGTAGCCCAGGCGCCAACCCACCCAACCGGCCTGCAGCGCCGCTGCCTGACGGGCTTCTTCGCTGTCTGCCACCAGATGGGCCGGGGCAAAGCGGGTGAGATCTGCCGCGTTGGGGATGCACCGCACCCGCGGGTGCTGAGGGGTCAGTTCGGTGTGCAGTGAGGGCCCGGCGGTCAACACCCAGTCGGCCTGGGCCATCAAGGCCGCCTCGTGCGCACGCCAGGCGGGAAGGGCATCTGGCCCGCTGTCAGCATCACGAGGGCAGTCGTACACGAGCTGGTGCGCTGGCCAGCCGTCGGTCCATGGCGCGGCCAGGGGGGTGTTGAGCCAGACGGTGTCGTGGCCCAGGCCTCGGTGCGCCAGGTGCGCGTCCAGCAAGGGGCGCAACAAGGCGCGTTGCTTGTCGCTGAAGCCGCTCTGAGGCAACGGCGAGTGAGGAATCAGCACGTCGATGTGGGGCCCGCGCCCCAGGTGCTCGATCCACGGTTCGCCAGGCTCGAAGACAGGCTCTTCGATGAACACGATGTGGTGGTCGCCCGCGAGGGGCGTCAGCAACTGCGGTGTGCGCTGGCATGCCCCGTTCCAGCGCTGCGCCGAAAAGGCCACCAAAGTGGGTAGCGCTTCGCGGGGCTCGGTAAGCGAGGGCCAGTGGTGCTGCCACCGCCGCAGCGCGCGGGCGTAGTCGACGTTCAGATGGCGCGTTAAGGGGTCGGGTGGCGCTTCACCGCCCGGCGGCGTGCGCGACGCGCCCACGTCCCACAAGCCACTGTGATGCCAGTGCGACAGGTCGACCCAATCGGGCCGGTTGATCAGCGGGTACAAGCAAAGGCCCCAGACCGGCAAACCCTGTCGGCAGGCGTGGGCCACTTCGCCGGTGATGTCGTCGAGCCACGCCGTGCGGCCCTCGCCGATGTGGCTGGTCTCGGCCACGACCAACGGCCGCTCGTAGCGTTCCCAGGTGGCGCGCAGCAGCTCGGAAAACCTGCGTCGGCGGCGGTCGCCCCGATGCCACCACAAGCGTTCTTCGGTCTCCACTTCCCACTGCCCGCTGTGGTAATGGTTCACGCCGATCAAATCCAGCGCGCCAGGGTGCCCACCAGCACTTGGGTCCAGCCGCCCGGCCAGCAGGTCCCACACCTGCCACTGGTAACTGCACACCTGGGCTGCGGCCGCTTCCAGGTCGGGCCGGTCCACCGGCGCGGCCACGTGCACCACCGGCTCGACCTGCAGGAACCGCGCACGCGGATCCACCGCCCGCACGGCGCGCATGGCGGCCAGGGTGGCGCGCACCAGGCGGTGCTTGATTTGGTAGCCGCTGACTTCGCTGCTGCCGACGCCATGGTCCGCATCCGGCCCGTAAAGGTGGATGAGGTGGGTCTGAGCGGCTGCCCATGCCAGGAACCCGATCTCGTTGACCAAGGTGTAGACCGGTGGCTCTTCGACGTGCCAGGACCGCAATGCCTTGGCGGTGGCGGCTGCAAAATCGGCAAAGCGCTCGATCATGCGGTCGTCCAACAGGCTCAAGTCGCTCGGCATGCCGTAGTGCATCAGGGTCCAGAGCACCTGCACGCCATGCTGGCGGGCCGAGCGTGCCACGTCGAGCGTGCGGCCGAAGTCGAAGCGACCCGGCTGAGGCTCGGCCAACCGCCAGCCGATGCTCTCGCGCACACAGCGCACGCCCAGCGCCGAGGCGGCGGCATGGTCGCTGCTAAGGTGGACGTCATGGCCACTGAGCGCGGTCATGTCCAGCGGCACGCCGTGGGTGTTCACATGGTCAGCCCCCTCGTAGCCGCCCATCCAGAACGACCTGAACAAACCCGGGGTGGCGGGTCCGCCGGCCACGACCCACGGCTTGCCCGCGTTCAAGCGGCGGCCCGGTCGGTTGGCAACGCGGTGGGCTTCATGCCTCCCAGCAAAAAAGCAGAACAGGTGAGGGGAAACATGCAGGGCTCCTGAAAGATGACGCCATGGCGCGGGGTGGGCGTCACGCACGAGCAAGTCCTGTTCCCTATGCTTCGGTTGGTGGCAATGGATTCTGGACAAGGTCCAATGCAGTGGCTCGTCCAGACCAGCGCTGGCATTTCAACGTGCCGGTGAAAAGGGGGTGGTGGGGGGCAAATATCTGACCTGTCTTGAGGGCCAAAACGCGCAGGCGCACGAATTGCCGCAAGATTTCAATCCTCAAGAAAAAAGGGCCGGGGCTTGGTTCACCCAGGGTGCTGGGTTGTGCCATCACGGTCAGGCGGGTGGAAAGCTCAAACCCGCTCCAGGCCTGGTTCTCCCGGGCCTCGGCCGGGCTGCGGAGCCGACGTTTTTGCCACGGCTGTCCCTCGCCGGCCAGCGCTGTGTGATCTGGCACGGGTGTTGCGTTGTTCCAAGAAGATGTTGCCGCCCATCCTTGTCCAACCCCGGAGGAGATGCATTGATGCAATCCCTGAAGTTTTCTGTCGAGCAACGACAGAGTCAGACCCTGTCACCGCGGCTGCAGCACGCGGTGCGCCTGTTGCAGATGTCCTCACTTGATTTCAAGAGCGAACTGCAGAACCTGCTGGTGAAGAACCCGTTTCTGGAAGTCGAAGAAGAAGCCGATGGCATGACCGGCACCCCGTCCGAGCCCACGGCCGATCTGCCCGAGGGCCTGCCCAGCAGTGGCCCCGAATCCAGCCCTGCCGACGCAGAGGCGGCCGCTGAGTCTTCCTCCGGGCTGGAAAACAGCGCCGGCGCGGAAGAAGGCCCCGACGATTACACCGACACCTGGCTGGCCGATGGCTCCATGGGCAAGCGGCAATCAGAAGGCGGCAACGTGGCAGCCACCGACATCACTCCCGCCCACACTTCCCTGTCGGCCCACCTCCATGGACAGGTCGATCTGCTGAACCTTTCACCGAAAGACCGGTTGTGGGTCAAGGCCCTGGTCGAATCGCTGGACGACGACGGTTACCTGCGCACGCCGCTGGAAGAACTCGCCACCTTGTTTGCGGCCGAGACCGAGGTCCAGGTGAGCGATTTGCACATTGCCCTGCGCTTGCTGCAATCGTGTGAGCCGGTCGGCGTCGGCGCACGGACGGTGCAGGAATGCCTGCTGCTGCAGTTGGCCGCCAAGGCACCCTGCGCGGAGCGTGACCTGGCGCAACGCATTGTCGAGCAACACCTCGATGCCCTGGCCGGCAAGGACGTCACCGGCCTGGCCAAGAAGCTCGGCCACAGCGTGGCGGAGATCCAGGCGGCCTGCGAGTGCGTCCGCCGGCTCGACCCCCATCCTGGTTGGCGCTTCATGTCGACGCGGGTTGACTACATCGTGCCCGACCTGATCGTGCGTCGGGTGCGTGGCAAATGGACCGTCGAGCTCAATGGCTCCATCCTCCCCAAAGTCCGCCTCAATCACGTGTACGCCGAGCTGTTTCAGCGCCACCGCCGCACCGAAGACGGCGAGATGGCGGCCCATCTGCAGGAGGCCCGCTGGACCTTGCGCAACGTCGAGCAGCGCTTTGCCACCATCCTGGACGTGGCGCAGGCCATCGTGAAACGGCAGCACCAGTTCTTCGACCATGGCGTGCTGGCCATGAAGCCTCTGGGCCTGAAAGAAATTGCTGCCGAAACCGGCTTGCACGAATCCACCGTGTCACGGGTCACCAACAACAAGTACATCGCCACACCCGCAGGGGTGTTCGAGCTGAAGTATTTTTTCTCCCGGACCATGACCACCGCATCGGGCGGGGCGTGTTCGGCCACTGCGATTCGCGGCTTGCTGAAGGAAATGATCGACGCCGAAGCGCCAGCCAAACCCTTGTCCGACGCGGAGATCGCTCGCCGCCTCGCACGCCAGGGCTTGATCGTCGCCCGTCGCACGATCACGAAATACCGCCAAAGCATGCGAATTGAAGCCGTGGAGCGGCGTCGCCAAGTTGCATGAGCTGGGCACGTGGCTTGCCTTGCTGCTAAGCCTGAGCCCAGCCACCTGCGGGCCTCGCCCTTCTTGTCCTTTTCACGCAACCAAAGGGTTCTCGACATGCATGAAACCGCCTCCACCCTGGACCCAGTCCGTTCTGGCCCTGTGCGCAGCGCCTTGACCGCGGTTCCCTTGGAGGCACGTGTCCGCGGTCGCTATGGCGCCCAGGACGACGGCCTGTCGTTGAGTGCCCTGCAGGCCGAGTTTTCCGGCGGCTTGCGCCAGTTGCGCTGCATCCTGAGCCCCAGCTATTTGCAGGCGGTGGCCGAGGCCACCGAGCTGGTGATCCAGTGCCTGCGTGCGGGCAACAAGGTGCTGTTGTGCGGCAACGGTGGCTCAGCGGCCGATGCCCAGCACATCGCTGCGGAGCTGGTGGGCCGGTACAAGATTGAGCGCGCCGGCTTGGCCGCGCTGTCGCTGACATGCGACACCTCGGTGCTGACCGCCTGGAGCAACGATTACGAATTCGATGCCGTCTTCGCCCGCCAGGTGCAGGCCCTGAGCCGGCCCGGTGACGTGGTGTGGGGCCTGTCCACGTCGGGCTGCTCCAACAACATCGTGCGCGCCATGAAGGCGGCGCAGGCCAGCGGTGCCTCTTGCATTGGCCTGTTGGGCCGCGACGGTGGCGACCTGGAGTCGCTGTGCGAGGTGAGCATGGTCGTGCGCCTTCAGGACACCGCACGCATCCAGGAGGCGCACCGCATGACCTACCACGTCATGTGCGACGCCATCGACCGTGCCTTTGCGAGCTGAGCGATGGAGCGCTTCACGCATGATCTGACCGGCACGGGCGTGCTGGTGGTGGGCGACGCCATGCTGGACCGCTACTGGATGGGCGACGTCGAGCGCATTTCGCCGGAGGCCCCGGTGCCGGTGGTCAAGGTCGGCCGCCAGGAAGACCGCCTCGGTGGCGCGGCCAACGCGGCGCTCAACGCCGCCACCCTGGGCGCCCGGGTGTCGCTGCTGGCCATTTGTGGTGCCGACGAAGCCGCCGAGCGGCTGACGGCGCTGACCTCGTCGACCACCGTGACCCCGTGTCTCATCCGGGATCCGTCGATGCCGACCACGCTCAAGTTGCGGGTGGTCGGGCGGCGTCAGCATTTGTTGCGCGCCGATTTTGAGCAGCGGCCGTCGGAGGAGGCCCTTCAGGCGCAGACCCGGTTGTTTCACCGGTTGTTGCCGTCCCACTCCGTGGTGTTTTTCTCCGACTACGGCAAAGGCGGCCTGGCCCACATTCGGGAGCTGATGCAAGCGGCGCGCGAAGCGCAAAAACTCATTCTGGTCGACCCCAAGGGGGAGTCCTATGACGCTTACGCCGGTGCCACGCTCATCAAGCCCAATCGCCACGAGCTGCAGCAGGTCGTGGGCAGCTGGCGCCACGAAGACGAGTTGACCGACAAGGCCCAGACCCTGCGCCGCGGGCTGCTGGTCCACGCCTTGGTGGTCACCCGCAGCGAAGAGGGTTTGACCTTGTTCGACGACGAAGGGCGACTGCACCTGCCCACCAGCGCCGAGACGGTGTCGGACGTCACTGGGGCGGGCGATTGCGTGGGGGCCACCCTGGCCGCCTGCCTGGCCGCCGGCTGGTCGCCGCGCGACGCTGTGGCCTGGGCCAACCGTGCGGCGGGGTTGGCCGTGGCCCGCTGGGGCACCACCGCCATTGCCCATGAAGAACTTTTTGCTTGAGGCCTCGCCGCAGGGCAGGGGGCTTGAGACGGCCGTGCCGGTGGTCACCAGCGCAGGCAGGCACGAGTTGCCACCCAGCCCCACGGCAGGCTTCGAGAATCTGAAGGCCGACCCGAAATGGATCGATTTCCGCCATGCCGATGCGGCGCGGTTGCCGCGTCCCCTGGTGTTGACGAACGGGGTGTTTGACCTGCTGCACTGCGGCCACGTGAATTACCTGAAGCAGGCCCGCGACCTGGGCGCCTGTCTGCTCGTCGGCGTCAACAGCGACGCGTCGGTGCGTCGCCTGGGCAAGGGCCCTGAGCGACCGATCCACACCGCCGCCGACCGCGCCTATGTGCTGGCGGCATTGGGGTGCGTCACCCACGTCGCCATTTTCGAGGAAACGACGCCGTGGGAGTTGATCCACTGGTGCCGGCCCGAGCTGTATGTGAAGGGCGGTGACTACGACGTGCGCAACTTGAAGGAGGCGCAGTGGCTCCAGGCCTGGGGCGGCCGCGCGCTCACCATCCCGATCCAGTTCGCCCAGTCGACCACTCAAGTGGTGGGTCGGCTGCGGGAAGCGCCCCTGTCCGCGGCGACCACAGCGCTCTCTTCCTGAAACAAACTGCCCATGGTCAGCAGGCCAGGGCGCGTGCAGCCCGCCTGCGCTAAGCCGGGGCGGTGGCAGCCGGCCTGACCTTGGCGGCAGAGGCCGGCGCACGCACCGCCGAGCGGCGCGGCAGCACTGTCTTCGGTAAGGCGGTTGCCTTGGCGGATGCGCGTCGCGTCTTGGGCTCGAGGCTGGGTTGCAGCAAACGCCGCAGCGACGCTTCACTGCGTGTCAGCCCCCGGTCCCGCACCCGGGGTGCGGGCGTGTTGCCGACTTCGTCGATCACCTTGCCCTCCAGAAACTCGTCAATGATGATCGGGCAGATGTAGCTCCCTCGCGCCACCGACGGGGTGTTGCCCAACTGTTGGGCCACCGCCTTCACCATGTCGATGACCGCCTGGCGCGGCGGCACCTCACCGACCTTGGCCACTTCGGCCAGGTACTCGGCGGCGCACAGCGTGCCGCCCCAGGTGCGAAAGTCCTTGGCGGTGAACGGCCCGATGCGGTCCCACAGGTAGGCGTTGAGTTCGCGAGAGCGAATGCGGTGCGCTTGCCCGGCGTCGTCAACGTATTGGAAGAGCCAAGGGCCTGACAGTTCGCGCAAGCCCTTCAAGTGCTTGGCCAGCGTCACGTCACGCACCTGTTGAACCTGGTCGATGCCGTGCTTGCCGCGGTAGGCAAACTCGAGCCGGTTGCCGTCGATGTGCAGATGGCGCTTTTGCAAGGTGCACAGGCCATGCGTGCGGTGTTTTTGGGTGTAGCGAAGGCTGCCCACGCGGAAGAACGCCAGGTGCAGCAACCGCGTCATGAGGGCCATGACCTTGTCTTTGGGCCACCCCTTGAGCAGCAGATCCGAGCGGGTAATGGCGCGCAGGCGAGGCAACACATCGGCAAAGCGGCCCAGCCGGCGCCACTTTTGCAATGCCGACTGCTGCATGAATTCGTGGTGGTAGCGGTATTGCAGACGCCCCGCCTGGTCGCGGCCGAAGGCCTGAAGTTCGGCGTCCGGCTCGGGGCTGACGTACACATCGGTCCAGGCCGGCGGAATCGCCAACTTCGCAACCCGTTCCAAGTCAGCGGCCCGTTTGACTTGTCGCCCATCTGGCCGGCGGTAGATGAAACCCGGGCGCCGCCCTTGCGGCAAACGGGTCCAGTACTCGGCACGCAGCAAATCGGTGGACAGCGACATGGCAGGGGAAGGGCAGTGGCATGTCCACGGGACACAGGGTAGACATGCTGCCTGCACTTGCCTCACCCACCTGTCGGGCGGTCAGTGAAGTTGTCGTGCGCGGTCTCCTACAGTCTATCCACTCCACCACGTCCGCGGGTCCAGGCATGGAGGCTGCTCTCCCCACTCAGGGCGCCTTGCATGGCCGCGCGTGCGCGCCTTTTCAAGAGCAGGAGACACGACCATGCCCTCCTGGCGCCAACTCATCGCCTTGACCACCCTGGCAGGTGTCGTCGCTCTTGCCTCGCCCCGCCTGGCGAGGGCAGCCGACTCCATGTTGAAGCTCTCTCTTCAAGCCGGTCGGTTGACTGCTCCAATCGACGTTGCTCGGGTCGATCGCGAAAGATTTCTCTGCGCGCCGTGGGTCAGCTCGGCCACCACCCTGCGCACGAATGGGATCAACAAGCTTCCAGCGGCGCCGCTTCCTTGACGTCGGCCAGGGCAGCCCCACCGACCATGTCGCGGAAGACCGCCTGGCGCGCGTACACCTCGTCGTAACGGCCGCTGTCCAGAATCGTTCCGTTGACCATCAGCACAATGCGGTCGAAGCGGTCCAGCAGGCTCATGCGGTGGACCGAGGCGATCAGGCAGGCTTGCGGAAACGCCTCGTGCAACCGGTCGTGCACCAAGGCCTCGGTCAGGGGGTCCAGCGCGCTGGTGGGCTCGTCCAACAACAAGATGCTGCTGTTGCGCGCTGCCAAAATGCCACGCGCCAGGCACAGGCGCTGACGCTGTCCACCTGACAGGTTGAACCCTCCCTGCGCAATCGGCGTGTCCAAACCCTGAGGCAGGCCCGCGAGGACGCTGTCGAACGAACTGGTGTGGGCCGCCCGGTGCAGGTCCCCGTCGGTCCGGGGTGCGCCAAAGGCCATGTTCTCGCGCACGGTGCCTTCGAACACCTGAACCTCCTGCGGCAACAAGGTCGACCACGGACTCAGGTCGCGCATGCCCAAGGGGGCCACGCCGTCCACTTCAATGTGGCCGGCACTGGGGCTGTACAGCCCCGCCAACAACCGCAGCAACGTGCTCTTGCCGCCCCCGCTGGGGCCCACCAGCGCCACCCGCTCCCCGGCGTTCAATCTCAGGCAGATGTGGTGCAACCCGGTGCCCCGACCGTCGTCGCCATCCCGGTGCCGGTAGTTCAAGCCGCACAGGTCAATGTGGTGCCAAGCCGCCGACCCCATGGCCAAGGTGCCGAACTCAGAGGGCAGCGGATGGACCAGCGCCACCGCCGGGGTGGGGACAACCTCGAGTGCGGCGGCACTGTGGTGCCGGTCGGGCGCCTGCCAGATCGGCTCGGCGCTGGCAAAGTCGGTGCGGATGCGGGTGAAGTTTTGCAGATTGGCGGCGAGCGAGCCGATGACGCTGCCGGCTTGCTGGGCGTATTGATACACCATGAACACACCGCCCAGCATCAAGGCACCCTTGGCGCTCGTGCCCCAGGCATAGGCCAGCACCAGCGACCAGGTCAGCAGCACCGTCAGCAGGTCCACGGCGCACCATTTCCACTCGGTGATGGTGATGTTGCGGCGCAAAGGGTTGACCACGCCGTCCAGGCGGTTGCTGAGCAGGCGGCGGGTGCTGCGCTGCAGGCGCAGGCTCAGCACGCTCGACACGTTGGACAGGCAGTCGTGCAGCAAGGCGGCGTAGCGGCGCTCGCCCTCGTTTTCCTGCACAGCCAGACGGGTCAACACACGGTCGAACGCCACAATGGTCAGCCCGATCGCCAGCAGCCCACCCACCGACAAGGCCCCGGTGGTCCAAGACAACAGCAGCAGGGCAATCATGGGGCCGATCAGGTTGACGGTGTTCTGCAGGTAGATGAACTGGCTCTGGGTGAAGTTGGCCAACGCGTGGGTGGCTTGGGACACGCGGTGAGCCAGCTCTGCCGAATGGTGCGTTTCGTGCCAAGCCAGGGGGGCGGCGCTCAGGCGCGCGTAGAGCGTGTCGGTCAATGTGCGCCGCACGCCGATGGCCACAATGCGCTCGATCACCCGCCCGGGGCCGTGCAACACCCAGCACGCCGCGCAGGTCCCCATGATGGCGCCCACCCAGCCCAGGCCCTTCAGCATGCCCGCCGAGGTGACATCGGCCTGAATCGCATTGATGGCCTGTGCGGCGAACCAGGGTACCGCCAGTTTGCACAGCTGGGAGGCCACCAGCATGCTCGACGACAACACCAGCCACCAGCGCGAGGCACCCGCGTACCGCCACATTTCACGGTAAAGGTGAGCGATGCTCACGCTGTCAGGCGCCGTGTCGGCAACCTTGTTGGGCAAAGCAGAAGCAGATGAGGTCATGGGGGCGGCCTGTGGACGACTGGCACGTGGTGTGCACAAGCCGTCATTGAAGCCCGCTCGCTCTGCCCCCGATCTTTCAAAAAGGGCGATTTACCACAGCGCTGATCCTTCTAATGCCTTTCCCGCAATTCTTGCTTTGGGCACGCCGTTTGCTATCGCGCGCCGTTTTTCCAAGGTTCCGTCCTGGCGGCCCGGCCGGTCGCCGAACCTGGCCAGGCCGCTTTGGGTTCACACGGCGCCCACGCTGCCAGTGATGGGCAACACCACCCCGGTGATGTAGCTCGAGCAGATCGCCGATGCCAGAAAAACGTAGGCTGGTGAGATTTCCTCAGGCTGGGCGGCCCGTCTCATGTCGGTCTTTTGACCGAAGTTGGCCACCTTCTCGGCAGGAGAGTCCGCCGGGTTGAGCGGCGTCCACACCGGCCCGGGGGCGACCGCGTTGACGCGGATGCCCCGTTCCAACACGTTTTGCGCCAGAGCCTTGGTGAAAGCATGGATAGCTCCCTTGGTGGCCGAGTAGTCCAGCAAGTGGGGGCTGCCCTCCAATCCGGTCACCGAGCCGGTATTGATGATGCACGCGCCTTTTTTCAAGTGCGGCAGCACCGCCTTGGCCATGTGGAAGTAACCGTAGACGTTGGTGCGGAAGGTCTGGTCGAAGCGGTCCTCGGTGAGGTCGAGCAGGGAGTCCGCATGCTCTTGAAAGGCTGCGTTGTTCACCAAGATGTCGACGCGGCCGAGTTCCTGGAGGGTCTGTTGAACCGCCTGCTCGCAAAACTCCGGGTCGCGCACGTCACCAGCCACCAGCACGCAGCGTCCGCCTTCTGCCTCGACGAAGCGTTTTGTGTCCTCGGCGTCCGAGTGCGACGTCAGGTAGACGATGGCCACGTCGGCGCCTTCACGCGCAAACAGCACCGCCACCGCCCGTCCGATGCCGGAGTCGCCGCCCGTGATGATGGCCACCTGGTCCCGCAGCTTGTTGCTGCCTTCGTAGTCCGGCGCCATGAACTGCGGCTTGAGCGCCAGATCCGACTCCAAGCCGGGCTTGGTCAAGTGCTGCGCCGGCAGCTCAGTGGGGTAGTCGCGCAGGCCGGTTTGCACCAGGGGTGCGTCGCCGGAAGCATCCGAAGACGGCTTGCTCTGGTCCGCATCGTCTTGGCGGCGCTGTATTTCTCGCTGCTCGTTGGCCGTGGTTGCAGCGCTGGAGGTGGGGAATTCGACGTCGTTGGTGGAGGTCATGGCAGGAGGCTTTCGAAAGGTGTCTGAGCTCACGGGTCAAGGCTCGCAGGTGACCCGTGGGCCGCGCAACATGCAAGACAAAGCGTCTTGTCCCACACGGGAGCAGATCGCGTGCCTGAGCACGACGGGCCCCCCATTTGCCCCGCCACCACGGTTCCCAACTGTCTTTTGACTCCCCATGTCCACACCACCTTTCCCTTCCCTGCGGCAAAGCCTGTTGGTTTTGACCTTGTGTTTGCCCGCTGCCGACCTGGTCTTGGCGCAATCGGGCACCCATCCCTCCACCGGCACATCCGCCCGTCCCCAAGACGGCATCGGCAAAAAACGTGAGGGCTTGCAAGCCATGGAGCGGCGTTTCATCGAGCAAGCGGCCATGTCGGGAATGGCTGAAGTCGAACTGGGCAAACTGGCACAGCAAAAGGCGGCCAATGCGGCGGTCAAGCAATACGGCCAGGCCATGGCCAGCGAACACACCAATGCCAACCTGCAGCTCAAGCAACTGGCCACCTCCAAAGGGGTGGTGGTGCCCGATCAGCCCAGTCCCAAACAGCAAAACGACATGAAAATGTTGCAGACCTTGTCGGGCCCGGAGTTCGATCGCCAGTACATGGCCCACATGGTGAGCGACCACGAAAAGACCATCGCCGATTTCGACAGGCTCTCACGCGATGGTCAGGACCTGGAACTCAAGGCTTACGCCGCCAGCACCTTGCCCACCTTGCGCAAGCACCTGCAGCACGCGCAACAAGTGCGCGATGCCGTGAGCGCTGAGCGCCAATCGTCGGCCAAATAAAATCAGTTCGCGCCCGCTGGTTCCGCGGCGCTTCGGCCACGCCACGCGCCTTGCAGGCTCAGCGCTGCACGGCGCGTGAGCGAAGGACACGCGGCACGCGTTCCAACCCCCCTGCGCGGAACTGTTTGGCCGCGAAGGCCCAGACCATGCGCGAGGCGTCCGGGCCTGAGCCGTCGCTGAACGCTTGCTGCGCGGCCCCGCCGCTCCAGGCGTGTCCCAAGCGTGAGACCTCCATCAAGGTGCCCACCAAGTGGCCCTGGCGCTTGAACTCGGTGACCGACACCGGGTAACGCTTGCCCCGCTGCAGCTCGCGCGTTGGGCAGGCCAACGCCCCCGTTGCCTGAGCCCACAGGTTCACCGCCGCACGGCCGTTGCTGGGCGCCACCACCGTGTCGGCGCGGCCGTGGATCACCAGCAACGGTGGCCAGCAATGGGTCTGTGCCACCAAGGGCAGCACCGCCACCTGCCGGTTGTTCGAGACGCGGTGGCCGTTCATGGCGCCCAGCGCCGACAAGGTGGAGTCTGCACTGCCCGGCGGAATGCCCGAGTGCATGGCCACTGCCTGGAAGCGATCCGGGTGCTGGGTGGCGATCAGCGCCGCCATGCTGCCCCCGGCCGACAGGCCGGCAATCGCCATGCGGGCCGGGTCGACGGGATGGCGCAGGCTCACCCGGTCCACCGCCTTGAGAATCAAGGCGGCCTCTGCATACGCACGCCCAGAGCGCGTGTCATACCAGTTCCAGCAACCTCGCGCATGGGCCAGACGGTCTTGCTCGGGGTACAGGACCAAAAAGCGCTCCCGGGCGGCAAGCTGGTTCATGCGCGTGCTGAGGGCAAAGCTCTGCGCGTCCTGGCCGCATCCATGCAACATCACCATCAGCGGCAGCAGCTCACCCGGCACCAGGTCGGGCGGGCGGTACAAATGGAAGCGGCGTGCGCCCGTGGTGCCAATCACCACGCCAGACGACCAATCGCCCCGGCTGGCCGGCGCCGCCGTGGCGCGGCGCACCGTCAGCGCCTTGGCCACTACTGTGGGCGCGCGGGGCAGCGCGGTGCTGACCGCTTGGCGGCTCAGCCGCAGGGTGTGCCGGGTGATTCTCGCCAGGCTGCGCGAGAAGGTTTTGGACCAGGCAGAAGAACGAGAACGTTTGGCCATGCCCTGCATTTTGCCGGGCGCTGGCTCAGGCCTTTGCGTGAAGTCCTGGCGTCTGCGCGGACATGCTGTTCAGCTGTCCAAAGGGCACGGAAAATGCCACACTGCGTCGCTGTCTTGGCTTCGCGTCAGGACTTCAACCGTTCAGAAGCGCTGTCTGTCGTCCGTCGCTTCCGCCTGGTGAGCCGTCGATCTGAGCTGTACCCAGACGAGGCGCACCGTCCGATCGGGCCTGCGCCGTCACACCGTGGCGTGCGGTCCCCTTCATTCAAAGGAACCCACATCATGCAAGACAACAACCTGATGGAAAACGCCATCCAGCCCTTCATCAAGCTGGCTCAAAACAACCTCGAGCTGATGAAACAGCTGACGCCCGCTGCGTCTTCCAGCACACCGACCCAGTTTGCCAATCCTTTCCTGCAAGGTGGCAGCTCGCCGGTGGGCATGATGCAGCCCAATGCGTTCATGCAATTGATGCAAGGCGCCGTCAAAAATTACACGGAGTTCGTGATGGCTCTGAGCCAGAACACGGTGTCTGCCGTCAGCCAGACCCAAGCCACGATGGTCCGTGAAGGCCGCACGATCGCCGACAACGTGGCCGATGCCACCGAGGCACGCAAGCGCCGCGCAGCCCAGTCCGCCTGAGTGGCCGACCGCCTTCGGGCGGTCTGCACGGCTGGCCTGTCAACGGTCGGCAACATCCCCTGTGGCCACCCTGCGCGCCAGCGCACGGTGGCCACAGTCACGATGGCTGTGAGGAGTTGGCGGACACGTCAGGGCGTGGCGATGGGAAGGTCATCCCAAGCTTGTCCTCAGGGTTGTCCACCAAAATTGTGGACAACTCATCGCAGCGGCAGAAAACCAGCGATAGAACGCCAGAGCCGGCGTGACGCCGATCAGCCGGCCTCGCCGCCTGGAGGTCCCCAGAACACCACCCAGGTGGCAAAGTCAGCGCTGAAGTGCTCGAAGCGGTGCTCGCAGCCACTCGGCACAAATAACACACTGCCGGGTCCCACACTGCAACGCTGCGACTCGAGCACGAACTCACCCGTGCCTGCATGCACGACGTAGAGTTCGTCCTGCGCATGCGGCTTCTGAGGGTCCAAGTCTTGGGGCGCGTACAGCTCCACCGACATCGACCCATGGGCCAACGCTTGGACAAAGCGCTCGCCTTGGGGCCACGCGGCGGTCACGGCCCCGGGGATCCGCGGCAAAAGGCTGTCTGCGTCGGTGTGCCACACCGGCGGCAACCTCGGGTTGGGCATCCCTTTCGTCATCTTCACACCACGGACACAGGGATCTGGCCGATCTTGGCCTGCCATTCACGCGGCCCGGTCTGGTGCACCGAGGTGCCTTGTGAATCCACCGCCACCGTCACCGGCATGTCCTGCACGGTGAACTCGTAGATCGCTTCCATGCCCAGGTCGGCGAAGCCCACCACCTTGGCTTGCTTGATCGCCTTGCTCACCAGGTAGGCGGCACCGCCCACCGCCATCAGGTAGGCGCTGCGGTGTTTTTGGATGGCCGCGATGCCGGCAGGTCCGCGCTCTGCCTTGCCGACCATGCCGATCAGGCCGGTCTCGGCCAGCATCATCTCGGTGAACTTGTCCATGCGCGTGGCCGTGGTCGGGCCTGCCGGACCCACCGCCTCGTTGCCCACCGGGTCGACCGGGCCCACGTAATAGATGACGCGGTTGGTGAAGTCCACCGGCAACGATTCGCCCTTGGCCAGCATGTCCTGAATGCGCTTGTGGGCCGCGTCACGGCCGGTCAGCAATTTGCCGCTCAGCAGCAGCGTGTCACCGGGCTTCCAGGCCGCCACCTGCTCGCGGGTCAGGGTGTCCAAGTCCACGCGCTGGCTCTTGTTGTAATCGGGCGCCCATTGCACGTCAGGCCACAGGTCCAGGCTCGGCGGGTCGATGTAGGCCGGCCCCGAGCCGTCCAATACGAAGTGCGCATGCCGGGTGGCGGCGCAATTGGGGATCATGGCCACCGGCTTGCTGGCCGCGTGGGTCGGGTAGGTCGCGATCTTGACGTCCAGCACGGTCGTCAAGCCACCCAGGCCTTGCGCGCCAATGCCCAGCGCGTTGATCTTGTCGCACAACTCGATGCGCAGTTCTTCCAGCTTGTTCTGCGGTCCACGGGCCTTGAGGTCGAACATGTCGATCGACTCCATCAAGCTCTCCTTGGCCATCAACATCGCTTTTTCAGCCGTGCCGCCGATGCCGATGCCCAGCATCCCCGGTGGGCACCAGCCCGCACCCATGGTGGGCACTGTTTTCAGCACCCAGTCGACCAGGCTGTCGCTCGGGTTGAGCATCACGAACTTCGACTTGTTTTCCGAGCCGCCCCCCTTGGCCGCCACTTGCACGTCCACCGTGTTGCCCGGCACCACCGTCATGTGCACGACGGCCGGGGTGTTGTCCTTGGTGTTCTTGCGCTCGAAATGCGGGTCGGCCACGATGCTGGCGCGCAGCACGTTGTCGGGGTTCAGGTAGCCCTGGCGCACGCCGTCGTTGACGGCCTCCTCGATGCCGGCCGGGAAGCCCTCGAAGCGCACGTCCATGCCGATCTTCAGGAACACGTTGACGATGCCGGTGTCCTGGCAAATCGGTCGACGGCCCTCCGCGCACATCTTCGAGTTGGTCAAAATCTGCGCGATCGCGTCCTTGGCCGCAGCGCTTTGCTCGTGCTCGTAAGCCCGCGCCAGGTGGGCGATGTAGTCGGCGGGGTGGTAGTAGCTGATGTACTGCAAGGCCGCGGCGATGCTGTCGATCAAATCGTCTTGGCGAAGGGTCGTGGTCATGTCGTGGTGCTTCAGGAAAAAAAGAAAAACTGGAAAACTCGACTCAAATGTCTTTGATCAACTGGCGGAATTCGTCCACGTCTTCAAAGCTGCGGTAGACAGACGCAAAGCGCACATAGGCCACCTTGTCGATGCGCTTGAGCTCGCGCATCACCAGTTCGCCGAGCTTGGTGGTGGGCACTTCCTTGACGCCGCTGTTGAGCAGCTTGTCTTGAATGCGCTCCAGGGCCCCATCGATCTGCTCCACGCTCACCGGCCGCTTGCGCAGGGCCAGCGACATCGACGCCCGCAGCTTGCTTAAGTCGAAATCCGCACGGGTGCCATCGCGCTTGGCCACGAAGGGCAGCGAGATCTCCGCCCGCTCGTAGGTGGTGAATCGTTTGTCGCATTGCTGGCAGCGGCGGCGGCGGCGCACCACGTCGCCTTCGTCGGATTCCCGGGTCTCGGCGACCTGGGTTTCCGGATGGGTGCAAAACGGGCAACGCATGGCTCAGCTTTCAGGATGGCGCGTGGACATGCGTGCCGTTGTCACCGGTGGGATCAACGGTAGACGGGGAAGTCGCGCGCCAGTGCGGCCACCTTGGCCCGCACGGTGTCCAGCACCGCGCTGTCCTGCGGCGCATCGAGCACGTCGGCGATCAAGTGCGCCGTCTGGCGCGCCTGGTCTTCCTTGAAGCCGCGGGTGGTCATGGCGGGCGAACCCAGGCGGATGCCACTGGTCACCATCGGCTTTTGCGGGTCGTTGGGGATGCCGTTCTTGTTGCAGGTGATGTGGGCACTGCCCAGCACCGCCTCGGCTTCCTTGCCGGTCAGGCCCTTGGGCCGCAGGTCCACCAGCATCACATGGCTCTCGGTGCGGCCGCTGACGATGCGCAGGCCCCGCTCGATCAGGGTGCGGGCCATGACGTCGGCATTGCGAACCACCTGTTGCTGGTAGGTCTTGAACTCGGGCTGCAGCGCTTCCTTGAACGCCACCGCCTTGCCCGCGATCACGTGCATCAGTGGGCCGCCCTGAATGCCGGGGAAGATGGCGCTGTTGATCTGCTTGGCCAGCGCATCGCGCATCAAGATGACACCGCCGCGAGGGCCCCGCAGGCTCTTGTGGGTGGTGGATGTCACCACGTCGGCAAAGGGCACCGGGTTGGGGTACACGCCGCCGGCGATCAGCCCGGCGTAATGGGCCATGTCGACCATGAAATACGCCCCCACGGCCTTGGCCACCTTCGCAAAGCGCTCGAAGTCGATGCGCAGGCTGTAAGCCGACGCCCCAGCGATGATCAGCTTCGGCTTGTGCTCATGGGCTTGCCGCTCCATGGCGTCGTAGTCGATTTCTTCCTGGGCGTTGAGGCCGTAGCTGGCCACCTTGAACCACTTGCCGCTCATGTTCAGCGGCATGCCGTGGGTCAGGTGTCCGCCTTCGGCCAGGCTCATGCCCAAAATCGTGTCGCCCGGGTTCAGCAAGGCGAAGAACACGCCTTGATTGGCTTGCGAGCCGGAGTTCGGCTGCACATTCGCATGCTCGGCACCGAACAGCTGCTTCAGACGGTCAATGGCCAACTGTTCGGCCACGTCGACAAATTCACAGCCACCGTAGTAGCGCTTGCCAGGGTAGCCCTCGGCGTACTTGTTGGTCAGCTGACTGCCCTGGGCAGCCATGACGGCCGGCGAGGTGTAGTTCTCGGAAGCGATCAGCTCGATGTGGTCTTCCTGGCGCTGGTTTTCCTTCTGGACCACGGCCCAGAGCTCAGGGTCAACCAGGGGAAGGGTGGAGGTGGCGCGGTCGAACATGGTGGCAGTCCTTGGGGGATGTGGACCCACGGGGCGCGAGGAGAAACACGCGCCACGCGTTGGGCTGCCCAGGCGAACGGCTGAAAACACAGCCTTGGCTCCAAGGCCAAGCGCTGTGACCGTGCTTCCCGGTGGTTCACCACCTCCGACCCGATCGAACGATCAAACGGGTCCTATCGCCAGTTGCACGGTCTGCGGAGTGTATCGCGCCGCTTCAATTCATGGAGCGCAGGAACAAGGCAATCTGGTCGCCCGCGCTGTCGTCGTCTTTCGGCGCTTCGGTGCTGGTGGCGGGCGTCTCGGCCGGCCGCTTGATCGCTGGCGCCGGCGTCTGGCTGGGCGGCGGCGTGCGCGACACGGTGGGCGGCACGGCCTTGCCACTGGCCACCATGCGCAGGTGAGACTGCTCATTCAGCACCTTGGCGGCGTAGCCGTCGTCCGAAGGCAGGTTGGCCGCGCCCACGTAATAACGCAGGCCCCCCTCGACACTGCCCGCCCTGGCGATGCACTCCTTGAGCACTTGCACGCCCACGCGCAGGTTGCTGACGGGATCAAACGCCGCGTGGTTGCCGCCAAAGGCGTCGTACTTGTCGTTGTGCACCTTCGTCATGACCTGCATCAGGCCTTGCGCACCCACCGGGCTCTGGGCAAAGGGGTTGAAGCTGGATTCCACCGCCATGATGGCCAAAATGAGGGTGGGGTCGACGTTGGCCCGCTGGCCCACTTGCCAGGCCTCGCGCACCAAACGGCTCACCGGCTCAGGCGCCACGCCGTAGCGGCGTGAAATCCAATAGGCCACAGCCGCTTGCTCGCGGCCCAGATCCTTCGGATTGAACGCCGTGGCCCGCATGACGGCGGTCGGCTCGCTCAGCGAGGCGGCCAGCAGGTCGGCTGGGTCCTGGCGTGCTTCATGGCGTGCCTGCAACCAGCCGAACAGGTTCGTTTCCACCGTGTGACGCAGTTCCCGGTGCCCGCTCACGAACAGCAGCAGGGCCAGCACACCCAGGCCCAGCAGTGCCAGGGTGTTGTGACTGACCTCCAGCATCCCGTGACCCAGGTCCCTCAGGAACACCCACATCGATTGCTGCACCGCCGAAGCGGCCTGCTGCGCGAGCCGCAGCGCTGAACTGTAAAACTTCATGACCATCCTTTCGTGGGTGCCATGGCCCACCCACCACGTGGGTGTGAGACGGCACTCATAATTCATCGCGGGCAAAACCGAGGCCCAGCCGCGACAGGCTCGTCAGACCGGTCCATTGAGCCACAGACCCCCGTGAATGGGGGGTGGGTATGCCCCAGTCCTTCAAGCTGGGCGGATTCTAGAAATGGTTTTGATATGCGGTCAAGCATATGAAAACTAATTTCAACTACTTATAAATATGAAATACGGTGATTTGCGGGATTTTGTGGCAGTTTTGGCGCAGACAGGTGAATTGATTCGCGTCAAAGAGCCGGTTTCGCCTTGGCTGGAAATGACGGCGCTGAGCGACCGCATGCTGCAGGCCGGGGGTCCCGCCTTGTTGTTCGAGCAACCGGTCGGCTCGCAGATGACGGCCCTGACCAATCTCTTCGGCACACCACACCGGGTGGCCTTGGGCATGGGCGCGTCGGACGTCTCCGAGCTGCGCGACGTCGGTCGCGTCCTGGCGTCGCTGAAGGAACCGGAGCCGCCGAAGGGCTTGAAAGACACCGGACGCCTTTTACAGATGGTGAAGTCACTGTGGGACATGAAGCCCGACGTCGTTCGCCGTGCGCCTTGTCAGGAGGCGGTGCTGGAAGGCAGCGAGGTGGACCTTGGCCTGCTGCCTGTGCAAACCTGCTGGCCCGGCGATGCGGGCCCCTTGATCACCTGGGGCTTGGTGGTGACCCGTGGGCCCCAGCAGGTGGCGCAACCGCGCCGGCGCCAGAACCTGGGCATTTACCGTCAGCAGGTGATTGGCCGTGCCCAGGTCATCATGCGGTGGCTGGCCCACCGGGGGGGGGCCCTTGATTTTCTGGAGTTTGCGCGCGCCAATCCTGGCCAGCCCTTTCCCATGGCGGTGGCCTTGGGCGCCGACCCCGCCACGATCCTGGGGGCCGTCACGCCGGTGCCTGACAGTCTGTCGGAGTACCAGTTCGCCGGCCTGCTGCGCGGCAGCCGCACCCAGGTGGTGGCCACCTCCGTGGGCGAGGAGGGCTGGCCGCTGCAGGTGCCTGCCAGTGCCGAGATCGTGCTCGAGGGCCACATTCCGGTGGCCGCCCCTGGCTACACCGGCCGCAGCGAGCACGGTGTCGCCTTGAAAGAGCAGGGCGGCTACCTGCACGCGCTGGAAGGGCCGTTCGGCGACCACACTGGCTATTACAACGAGCAGGATTGGTTTCCGGTGTTCAACGTCCAGCGCCTGACCCACCGCAAAGACCCGATCTACCACTCGACCTACACCGGCAAACCGCCCGACGAGCCAGCTGTGCTCGGTGTGGCGCTGAACGAAGTCTTCGTGCCGATCCTGCAGAAGCAATTTCCCGAAATCGTGGATTTTTACCTTCCACCCGAGGGCTGCAGCTACCGCATGGCCCTGATCAGCATCCACAAGCGCTACCCGGGGCACGCCAAGCGGGTGATGTTCGGCCTGTGGAGCTTTCTGCGGCAGTTCATGTACACCAAGTTCATCGTCGTCACCGACGCCGACGTCGACATCCGCAATTGGCGGGAAGTGATCTGGGCGATCACCACCCGCATGGACCCGGTGCGCGACACGACCCTGGTGGACCACACGCCCATCGACTACCTGGATTTCGCTTCGCCGGTGAGCGGCCTGGGCGGCAAGATGGGGCTGGACGCCACCAACAAGTGGCCGGGCGAGAGCACGCGCGAGTGGGGGCGCACGATCGACATGGACCCGGCCGTCGGCCAGCGCATGGGCGACCTGTTCGAGCGCCTGCAGGCCGAGCGCTCAAAGGCGTGACCCCCCTAACTCAGCAAATCCCGTGAATTATGTGGTTCGAAGGGCTTGAGCTTTGCCATTGGCAGTCGTACGATGGCCTTGCCTTTTAGAAGGCACACCAAGCGGCGCAGTCATTGCGCCCAGGAGCCCCGGACTTCAATCTCCGGATCTCCGAATCGGTGGCGTCTAGCCACCCACCCCCCGTCCGCAAGGTCGGGGGGTTTGTCTTTTATGGGGCGTTCGTTTTACAAAAACAGCAAGGTGACCAGCGCTTGAGACGGGCGAGTCGCCCGCCCGCATGGCTCACCAGGGCAGGGGCTCACCATGCTGGGTCCAAAACCGCCCGCTGGCTGTAGCGTCCAGACGATCCAAGGTCGACCACAGGGCTGCCGCCGCTTCAGCAGGGGTTTGCACCTTCAAACCCGATTTGGCAAACGGCGTCGACAAGCCGGTGTCCACGGTACCCGGATGCAAGGCCAGGCACAGCGCCTCCGGCTGGCGCCGGCGCAGCTCGATCGCAGCGGTGTGCACCAGTTGATTCAGCGCCGCCTTGGAAGCCCGGTAGCCATACCACCCACCCAGTTGGTTGTCCCCGATGCTGCCGACCTTGGCCGATAGGCAGGCCAGCACCGACTTCCCCTCGCGTGGGAGCAGCGGCAAAAAGTGCTTCATCACCAAGGCGGGGCCGATGGCATTGACTGCAAAGGAATGCGCCAAGTGATCGGCGTCCAACTGCTGCCAGGTTTTTTCGGGCTGCCAGCCGCGGCCGTGCAAAAAGCCGGTGGCCACGATCACCGCGCGCAATGTGTGACCGGCGTGCACCAGTCGCTCACGGAGTTGTGCCGCGGCGGCCGCCACCTGGGCCTCCTGGGTGATGTCGAGCGGCGGATCGCTGCGGCGGGACCCCCCCAGCACCTGGGCAAAGCCACCGTGTTCCTGGGCGTGGGCCAGGAGGGCGGCGCCAATGCCACCCTCCGCCCCGATCACCAGGGCGCAGCCGTTTTCGGCAAAAGAGGTCAGGGCAGCCAAGGTGGCGTCAGCGAGGGGTGGGAGCCAACTGCACCAGGATCTCGTTGGGCTTGACCATTCCCAGCTCGAAACGCGCTTTCTCCTCCACCATTTCCAGGCCTTCTTTGAGGTCGCGAACTTCCGCGCTCAACTGATCGTTGCGCAGGCGGTCGGCCTCGTTCGAGGTCCGTTGCAGCTGGAGTTTGGATTGCAGCTCCATGACACGCGGCACCCCGCCTTTGCCCAACCACAGCTCGGCCTGCACCAACAGCAACAGCAAAGCCAAGGAAACGGTGACGACGCGCATTGCAGCGGCCCTTTCGGCTGGATTAACGCAGGTTGTAGAACGCGTCGCGGCCCGGGTAGGTGGCCACGTCGCCCAGGTCTTCTTCGATGCGCAGGAGCTGGTTGTACTTGGCCATGCGGTCGCTGCGGCTCATGGAGCCGGTTTTGATTTGGCCCGCGTTGGTGCCCACGGCGATGTCGGCAATGGTCGAGTCTTCGGTCTCACCGGAACGGTGGCTGATGACCGCGGTGTAGTTGGCGCGCTTGGCCATCTCGATGGCAGCAAAGGTTTCGGTCAACGTGCCGATCTGGTTGATCTTGATGAGGATCGAATTGGCGATGTTCTTCTGGATGCCCTCGCGCAGGATCTTGGTGTTGGTCACGAACAGGTCGTCACCCACCAGCTGCACCTTCTTGCCCAGCACGTTGCTCAGGTGCTGCCAGCCGTCCCAATCGTTTTCCGCCATGCCGTCTTCGATGCTGATGATGGGGTACTTGTCGCACCAGGTGGCCAGGATGTCGGTCCAGGCCGGTGCCGACAAGGACAGGCCCTCGCCGCTGAGCTGGTACGCCAAGGAGCCGTTGGCACCCGGCTTGTAGAACTCGCTGGCCGCACAGTCCAGGCCGATGGCGATTTGCTCGCCCGCGGTGTAGCCGGCCTTGTCGATGGCTTCAAGGATCATCTGGATGGCCGCTTCGTGACCGGCGATGCTGGGCGCGAAACCCCCCTCGTCGCCCACGGCGGTGCTCATGCCCTTGTCATGGATGATCTTCTTCAACGCATGGAACACTTCAGCGCCGTAGCGCACGGCTTCACGGAAGCTGGGTGCGCCGACCGGGATGATCATCAGTTCCTGCAGATCGAGGTTGTTGTTGGCGTGCGCGCCACCGTTGATGACGTTCATCATCGGCACCGGCAGCTGCATGGCACCGGAGCCACCGAAGTAGCGGTACAACGGCAAGCCGCTTTCCTCGGCGGCGGCACGGGCCACGGCCATGCTCACAGCCAGCATCGCGTTGGCGCCCAGGCGGCCTTTGTTCTCGGTGCCGTCCAGGTCAATCAAAGTGCGGTCCAGAAAAGCCTGTTCGGCAGCGTCCAGGCCCAGCACGGCCTCGGAGATGTCGTTGTTGACATGCTCCACAGCGCGCAACACGCCTTTGCCGAGGTAGCGGCTCTTGTCGCCGTCGCGCAGCTCGATGGCTTCACGCGAGCCGGTGGACGCGCCCGATGGCACGGCTGCACGGCCCATCACGCCGGACTCCAGCAACACATCACATTCCACGGTGGGGTTGCCGCGGCTGTCCAGCACTTCTCGGCCGACGATGTCAACAATGGCGCTCATGGTTCATTCTCCAGTTCAAAGTTTCAAGTCAAAAAATTCGGGAGCCTTGAGGGCTTTCAGCCGGAAAAATCGTTTTCCAGCAAAGGCTGCGCCTTGACCACACGGTCCAGCGCGAGCAGTTGCTCGAGCAGTTGAGCCATGTGTTTGAGCGGCACGGCATTCGGGCCATCGCTGAGGGCCTGGGCGGGGTTGGGATGTGTTTCCATGAACAACCCCGCCACGCCGACCGCCACGGCCGCACGCGCCAGCACCGGCACGAACTCTCGCTGCCCGCCGGAGCTGGTGCCTTGCCCGCCGGGCAGCTGCACCGAATGGGTGGCGTCGAACACCACCGGCGCACCGGTCTCGCGCAGGATCGCCAGCGAGCGCATGTCGCTCACCAGGTTGTTGTAGCCGAACGAAGCACCGCGTTCGCACGCCAGGAAGTGGTCCTCCGGCAAGCCCTTGGCGCGTGCCGCCGCCCGCGCCTTGTCGATCACGTTTTTCATGTCGTGCGGCGCCAGGAACTGCCCCTTCTTGATGTTCACAGGCTTGCCGCTTTGCGCGACCGCCTGGATGAAGTCGGTCTGGCGGCACAGGAACGCCGGGGTCTGCAACACGTCGACCACACTGGCCACCTGGGCGATGTGGGCGGCCTCGTGGACGTCGGTGAGCACCGGCACGCCCAGCTCACGGCGCACCTTTGCCAGGATCTCCAGCCCTTGGTCCATGCCCGGGCCGCGGAAAGTGGTGCCGCTGGACCGGTTCGCCTTGTCGTAGCTGCTCTTGAAAATGAAGGGGATGCCCAGGCGCTGCGTGATCTCCTTCAGCTGCCCCGCCACGTCCATCTGCAACTGCGCCGACTCGATGACGCACGGACCCGCGATGAGGAAGAACGGATGCTCGATGCCGACGTCGAATCCGCAGAGTTTCATGCCGCATCCTTCTGAGCGCTCGTGCGAGCCGTCTGGTGGGCCAGCGCCGCTTCAATGTAGGACTTGAACAGCGGGTGCCCGTCCCAAGGCGTCGAATTGAATTCCGGGTGGAACTGCACGCCCATGTACCACGGGTGCACGCTGCGCGGCAGCTCCACGATTTCCGTCAGGCGCTCGCGCTGGGTGAGCGCTGAAATCACCAGGCCAGCTTCGGTGAGACGGTCCAGGTAGTTCACGTTGGCTTCGAAGCGATGCCGATGGCGTTCCGTCACCACCGACCCATAAATCTCGTGTGCCAGCGTGCCTGGCTTGACGTCCGAGCTCTGCGAGCCCAGCCGCATCGTGCCGCCCAGGTCGGAGTTGGCATCGCGCCGTTGAATCGAGCCATCGGCATCGTGCCATTCATCGATCAAGGCAATCACCGGATGCGCCGCATGAGGCTCGAACTCAGTGCTGTTGGCCTGGGCCAGATCGGCTTTGTGGCGTGCGTACTCAATGGTGGCGACCTGCATCCCCAGACAAATGCCGAGGTAAGGCAGCTTGTGTTCCCGGGCGTACTGCGCCGCCAGGATCTTGCCCTCCACACCCCGTTTGCCAAACCCGCCCGGCACCAACACCGCGTCCACCCGTTCAAGCTGGTGAATGTTGTCGGTCGTCAGCGTTTCCGAATCGATGTACGCGATGTTGATCTTGGCGTGGTTTTGCAGGCCGGCGTGGCGCAGCGCTTCGTTGAGCGACTTGTACGAATCCGAGTGATCGGTGTACTTGCCGCACATGGCAATCGTGACTTCGCGGGCCGGGTGCTCGACTTGCTGCACCAGATCGTCCCAGCGACGCAGGTTGGCCGGTGGCGTGTTCAGGCGCAGCTTGTCACAGATCAGTCCGTCCAGACCCTGCTCATGGAGCATGCGGGGCACTTTGTAAATGGTGTCCGCATCCCAGACAGAAATCACGCCCCACATCGGCACGTTGGTGAACAGCGAAATCTTGTCGCGTTCTTCGTCTGGCACGGCCCGGTCGGCGCGGCACAGCAGCGCATCGGGCTGGATGCCGATCTCCCGCAGCTTCTGAACCGTGTGCTGCGTGGGCTTGGTCTTGAGTTCGCCTGCCGCGGCAATCCACGGCACGTAGGTGAGGTGGACGAACGCCGTGTTGTTCGGGCCCATGCGCAGACTCATCTGACGCACCGCCTCCAGGAAGGGCAGCGACTCGATGTCGCCCACGGTGCCGCCGATCTCGACGATCGCCAAGTCCACCGCATTGGCCGGGTTGAAGTGGGCTTCCTGACCAGGAATGGGCCGCATGCCCGCGCCACGCTGAATGAACTCTTGAATCTCGCCGGTGACGTGCGGAATGACCTGCACCGTCTTGCCGAGGTAGTCCCCGCGGCGTTCCTTCTCCAAAACGCTTTTGTAGATCTGCCCGGTGGTGAAGTTGTTCGCCCGCCTCATCCGGGCGGTGATGAAGCGCTCGTAATGGCCCAGGTCCAAGTCGGTTTCGGCCCCATCGTCGGTAACGAACACCTCCCCGTGCTGGAAGGGCGACATGGTGCCCGGATCGACGTTGAGATAAGGGTCCAGCTTGATGAGGGTGACGTTGATGCCGCGCGACTCAAGGATCGCTGCCAGCGATGCCGCTGCAATACCCTTGCCCAACGAGGACACCACACCGCCAGTGACGAAGACAAACTTGGTCATTGCATACAGCGACGGGGCACGCCCGCGCGAGGGTGGTAAATGCAGATTATAGGTGGGCAGGGGTCGCTCACCGTTCAACCGATTCCGGCAGCCTGGCGATGATCCGCGTTCCCTCGCCAGGACGGGACCAGATCGACAACTCGCCATTGCCCGACTGAACCCGGAACTGCATCCCGGCCAAACCATGGGTGCTGGGGGGCAGGGCGTCCGGATCGAAACCGATGCCGTTGTCTTCCACACTCACGCTGGCCCAACCTTGCTCCGAATTCAAAACGACTTTCACGGTCGTCGCCTGGGCGTATTTGGCGGTGTTGGTCAGGGCTTCTTGGACCAGGCGATAGATGGTCAGTTGGGCGTACTGCTGCAGTTTCACTTCGGTCAAATGGGGAATCACCTGGATCCCGCTGCGCTCCGTGAACTCGGCGCACAAGATTTCCAGCGAAGGCACCAGGCCCAGATTGGTCAATGACGAAGGCCGCAGGTCTTCGATGATTCGCCGCTTCAGAGCAATGCCTGCATCCAAGGTCGTCACCAGGTGGGTGATGCGCTCGGCCAGCTCGGCCGAGGCGTCTGGCAACTTCTTGCGCAGTCGGGCCACGTCCAGCTTGGCCGCGGTGAGCAAGCCGCCCAGTTCGTCATGCAGTTCGCGGGCCAGCCGGCCACGCTCGTCTTCCCGGGCGGTTTGCAGGTGCTTGGCAATTTCGGTGAGCTGGTGGGTGCGGCGTTGCACTTGGGCTTCCAGGCGGTCGCGTTCGCCGAGCAGCTCAATGGCCCGAGCTTCACGCTCAAGCGCCAGGCGCCGAGCCTGCTTGATCGACACCAGTAAAGCCAGGCAGCAAAAGATGACCAGCAGCACGATGCCCAGGCGGCTGAACACGAAAGTGCGCGTCAGCACCAGGTGGTTTTGTTCGAGTTGCCGGTTTTCGCTTTGGACCAGTTTTTGAACCAGGCCTTCAATGCCGGCCATGTTCTCTCGCTCGATGTCCACCAGCACCAACTCACGCCACTCGTCCCGGCCTTCCTCGAACGCCAACAACGAGGCGTTGAGTTGGTCTACCTTGCGCCGCACCTGGGTCCTCAATTCCCGCAGGTCGGCCTGGCGCTCAGGCACACCCGTGTACTGCGATTCGATCTTGGACAACGCATCTTCGACCTGGGTCGACGCGGCCACGAACGGCTGCTTGTACTGGAGTCGTCCGGTCAGGAGGTAACCGCGCTGACCGCTTTCGGCGTGCAGCATGGAGCGCAGCAGCCGGTTGAGCTCCTGGCGGTGGTCCATCATCTGGTTGCGTGCGGCGACCACCTCCCCGGTTTTGCGGAAGCTGTACTCGCTGAACACCACCAGCACGACGGCCAGCAAAAGGGCCAAAGGTGCTGTCCAGAACTTGCGTTGCCTGAAGAGCGTTCCTTGGGTCAAAGCCATGGGGCAGATCTCATCGGCTGGGTTGTTCCGGGGAACGCGATGGAGACCCTCTCGTGTTCAAAATGGTGGTGAAAGGAAACTGGGGCGGCGCTGCCACCCCGCGGCCACGGAGGGACCTGCCGGGCTTGAGTCAAGCCCGGGGCGACTTTTCACGAAAGTCAGGCAGAGGGTCAAACAGCGTCAAACAGTAACCGATCAACGCGTCAATTTCATTGGATTTGTCGAAGACCCGGCTGGCCCCGAGCTGGAGGCACTGGCGACGGATGTCGACCGAAGCGTAGTTGGTCAGAACGACCCGCTCAATCCCCACGTTGTAGGCCTTCAAGGACCGCAGTACCCCGAGCCCCGACCCGGCCCTCAAGAAAATGTCGATGATGGCCAGATCGCATGCGTTGTTCTTGTCGCTCAGCCAACGCACCGCGTCGATTTCGTTTTCGGCGAACCCGACCACCTTCAACGGAACCATTTCTTCCAGCGCTGCGATCAGGTTGTCCCGGATCACTGGGCTGTCTTCAACGATGAATGCTCTCAGATCAGGCATGACTCAAATGCTCCGGGCTTCAATTCAAAATGCTTTGTCATGGAGTGCAATTGAAGCATGCTCTGCCTGAATTTGATCAAACTGCGCCTTCGAAAAGTCGAGAACGCCCTGCTGCGCGTGGTTTGCGGGCCCACGCGGGCCCCAGACGCATCAAAGGCGTCTGGGTGGTTTCATGGTCAGACTCTTCCCTTGAACACATTCACGAGGAACGACACCGCGGCCAGCACCAAGAACACCACGAACAAGATCTTCGCAATGCCAGCAGCGCCGGCAGCAATGCCGGTGAAGCCGAAAACCGCGGCGATCAAAGCGATGACGAAAAATACAACGGCGTAGTGCAGCATGGAAACCTCCTCAAGAATTTAGATGCCTGATGCTAGGGGCTGGTGGGCGTAACCACCTTCGGCGGAGGGCCACCACGTGGGTAGGACGCGTGCTTGTTGCCCTGTAGGACATCTCACTCAGACTATTTTTTCACCCGGATGGGTGATCTTGCGCATCGGCTCATAGCGCGCTGAGCTCACACAAAGGGGTGTGGGCGTGCTGCCTCCGTTCCATTGCGGATCTTCGATCGATTCGAACACCTGCCGCAACTTCTGGCCCCAGCTGCCGCGGATCATCTGAAAGTAAGGATTGTGTTCGTCGATGCATACCACCTGGTGAGTCTCCAGACGGTGGGCTTCGTACACCAGCAGGTCCAGTGGCAAGCCCACCGACAGGTTGGATTTCAGCGTCGAGTCCATCGATACCAAGGCGCACTTGGCGGCTTCGTCCAGCGGCGTGGACGGTGTGATCATTCGGTCCAGCACCGGTTTGCCGTATTTCGACTCGCCGATCTGGAAGTAGCAGGTCTCTCGCGTGGCTTCAATGAAATTGCCCGCCGAATAGACCAGGAACAGCCGCATGGCCTCGCCGCCAATCTGTCCGCCGAAGATCATCGTGCTGTTGAAGTCAACGCCTGCGCTTTTCAAGGCCTGGCTGTCGCGGCTGTGGACCCGCCGCACGGCACTGCCCAACACCCGTGTGGCATCGAACATGCTGGGGGCGTTCCAGATCGTCAGGTGGGGTTCGTCGCCGTTTTCCAGCTTTTCGACCTGCAGAATTTCGCGGACCGACTGGCTGATGGACAAGTTGCCGGCCGACAGCAGCACCATGAAGCGGTCGCCCGGTTTCTCGTACACCATCATCTTGCGGTAGGTGCTGATCTGGTCCAGGCCAGCGTTGGTGCGCGAGTCGGACAGAAAAACGAGTCCCGCGTCCAGTTTGATGCCTACGCAATACGTCATGGTGTGTGAGGGGGGGTTGGGCGGGTGTCGGAGGCCAGGGCCTTGAGGCGGTACAGCGCATCCAGCGCGTCCTTGGGCGACAGCATATCCAGGTTCAGCGCCCGCAGGGCTTCTTCGCTCGGGCTGGGAGACCCCGCATTAACGACGGGCTCGGGGGCCGGCGCAAAGAGATCGATTTGCGGCTGGCCCGATTGCTTGTGCGTCTCTAGGGCTTCCAGGGTGGCCCGGGCCTGGCGCACCAGGCTGGCAGGCATGCCCGCCAGTCGCGCCACTTGCACGCCATAGCTGCGGCTTGCCGGCCCGGTCTCGATCTCATGAAGGAACACGATGTCGTCGCCTTGCTCGACGGCTGACACGTGGACGTTCAAGGCCCGAGGGTGCTTCAGCGGGAAGTCGGTCAGTTCAAAGTAGTGGGTGGCGAACAGCGTGAACGCGCGGTTGCGATCGTGCAGGTGGCTGGCAATGGCGCCAGCCAGCGCCAGGCCGTCGAAGGTCGAGGTGCCCCGGCCGATTTCATCCATCAACACCAACGAGTGCTCGGTGGCGCTGTGCACGATGGCCGCGGCTTCGGTCATCTCCAACATGAACGTGGACTGGGCGTTGGCCAAGTCGTCGGCAGCCCCGATGCGGGTGTGGATGGCGTCCAACGGACCCAGGCGACAAGCCTGTGCCGGAACGTAAGAGCCCATGCTCGCCAGCAGCGCAATCAAGGCCACCTGGCGCATGAAGGTGCTTTTCCCACCCATGTTGGGGCCGGTGATGATGAGCATCTTGCGCTGCGCATCGAGCCGGCAATCGTTGGCCATGAACGGGCCGCCACCAGTTTCCTGCAGCCGCGCCTGGACCACCGGATGGCGACCCGCCTCGATTTCGAGACAAGGCGTGCGCACGAACTGGGGCCGGCACCACTGCAAGGCGTGCGCCCGTTCGGCCAGGGTTGCCAGGGCGTCCAGGCTGGCCATCGCACGTCCCAGGGTCGTCAACGGCGCGAGGTGGGTTTGCAGTTGGTCGATCAACTGCTCGAAGAGCCATTTCTCGCGGGCCAGCGCGCGCTCTTGGGCAGACAAGGCCTTGTCTTCAAAAGTTTTGAGCTCTGGGGTGATGAAGCGCTCGGCGTTTTTCAGGGTTTGTCGCCGCTGGTAATCGGCGGGCACTTTGTCCAACTGGCCTTGGGTGATTTCGATGAAAAAGCCATGCACCTTGTTGAACTGCACCCGCAGGTTGGCGATGCCCGTGCGGCTGCGCTCCCGGGTTTCCATGTCCAACAGAAAGGTGTCGCAGTTCTGGCCGATGGCTCGCAATTCATCCAGGTCGGCATCGAAGCCGGTGGCCATCACGCCGCCATCGCGCAGCAGGGCCGCCGGCTCACCGGCCAGCGCTGCGTGCAGCAACTGGCCGATGCTGGGGGAGGGGTGCAGCGCCTCGCCCAGTTGGTCGAGCAGCGCCGCTTCGCGCGGCACCAGGTCGCGCAGGGCCGGCAGGCTGTCCAGGGTGTGGCGCAAGCCTTGAAGCTCGCGGGGGCGAACCTGGCGCAGTGCGATTCGTGCCGTGATGCGCTCGACGTCACTGACGCCACGCAGCGCCTGACGCAGCGGCTCATGGCCGGTGCGCAACAGGGTGTCGATGGCCGCATGCCGGGCACTGGCCACGGCCCGTTCCCGTGCCGGGTGGGTCAGCCAGTGGCGCAGGGCCCGGCTGCCCATGCCGGTGCGGCAGGTGTCCAGCACCGACAACAACGTGGGCGCGTCTTCTCCCCGAAGGGTCTGGGTGAGCTCCAGGTTGCGGTGGGTGCTGGGCGGCAGGTCGACCAACTCATTGGCGCGGGCCACCTGCAGGCTGCGCACGTGCGCCAGAGCCTGACCCTGGGTGTGCTCGGCAAAGCTCAGCAGGGCGGCTGCAGCCGCATGGGCGGTGGGGAGGTCCTGGGCGTTGAAGCCAGCCAGGCTGGCGGTTTTCAGCTGCTCGCACAGCTTGCGCTGGCCCAATGCGGCATCGAACTGCCAGCCAGGCCGCCCGGTGCGTGGCGCACGCAGTGTGGCCAGCAGGCTGGTCACCGGGTGGCTGTCCGCCAGTTCTCGGTCGAGCAACAGTTCATTCGGATTCAGTCGAGCCAGCCAACTGCCCAGTGCGCCCAGGTCGCATTCGGTCAAGCCGATCTCACCGTGCGTCAAGCTCAGCCAGGCCAGACCGATGGTGCAGCTGCTGCGGGCGCTGCTGGGGTGCAATGCCACGAGCACGGCGTCCGATTTGTCGCTCAGCAACTCGCTGTCGGTGACCGTGC
>JAZKHH010000033.1:67788-111871 GCA_040385465.1 Pseudomonadota bacterium
GCCACGAGCACGGCGTCCGATTTGTCGCTCAGCAACTCGCTGTCGGTGACCGTGCCGGGCGTGATCACCCGCACCACCTTGCGTTCCACTGGTCCCTTGGCCGTGGCCACGTCCCCTACCTGCTCGCACAGCGCCACCGCCTCGCCGCATTTGATGAGTTTGCCCAGGTAGGCCTCCATCGAGTGCACCGGAACGCCGGCCATGACCACCGGTTCGCCCGCACTTTGACCCCGGCTGGTCAGGGTGATGTCGAGCAGTTGATGACCGCGCCGGGCGTCGTCAAAAAACAGCTCGTAGAAATCTCCCATTCGGTAGAACACCAGCGTGTCGGGGTACTCGGCCTTGATGCGCAGGTACTGCTGCATCATCGGCGTGTGCGCACTGAGGTCCAGGGTTTGCACGTCGGCTCCAAGGGGGTAAGGGGATGCCAAGCCACGTCGGGCTGGCGTCGACTTTTCGGGGCAGTCGGCCTAGAAGGGCGCCTTGTTCTTGTCGATGTCCGCTTTGCGGATGCGCACGGCAGCCTTCCGGGGCGCGGGTGCTTCAACCATGGTTGCGTCGCCCGCAGGCGCCGCCGGCGACGAGCTGCCGAAGGAGGGGGCAGCGGACTGGGCCGGCTTGATGCTGGTGTACGGCGCCAACACGCTGACCAATTGGCCATAGATGCGCGGGTTGCCGGCAATCACTTCCCGTTGGTGCAGGAAGTCGGCCTCGCCGCTGAAATTGCCGACCAATCCCCCGGCTTCGGTGACCAGGAGCGAGCCGGCCGCCACGTCCCAGGGGCTCAAGCCGGTTTCAAAAAAGCCATCGCAGTAGCCGGCGGCCACATAACACAGGTCCAAAGCCGCCGCCCCCGGACGGCGCAGTCCTGCGCAGCTTTGAGAAATGGTGGCGAACATTTCCATGTAGCGCTTGAAGTTGTCGCCGCGACGGAAGGGAAACCCAGTTCCGATGAGCGAGTCGGCCATGCGGGTGCGTTTGGACACGCGCAGCCGGCGGTCGTTGAGAAAGGCGCCGCGGCCTTTGGACGCGTAAAACAGGTCGTTGTGCACGGGGTCGTACACCACCGCTTGCTGCACCACGTCCTTGACGGCCAAGGCGATGGACACGGCATAAAAGGGGTAGCCGTGGATGAAGTTGGTGGTGCCGTCCAGGGGGTCGATGATCCAGACGAAGTCACTGTCCTGCGCCCCGTGCTCGGTGCCCGACTCTTCGGCCAAGATGCCATGGCCGGGGTAAGCGCCCAGCAAGGTTTCAATCACCACCCGCTCGGCGGCCTGGTCGACCTCGGTGACGAAGTCGTTCGGTGCCTTGCTCTCCACGCGCAGCAGGTCAAGGTCGCGAGAGGCCTGGTTGATCAGCGCGCCGGCGCTTCGGGCCGCCTTGATGGCGATGTTGAGCATGGGATGGAGCGCTTGGGACATGGGTCGACCTTGGGTTCGGGAAAGCGGGCTGCAGGGGAAAAGAGCGCAGCATCCACGCCGCTGGCGGGGGATGCAGATAATCGGGATTCTAGCCAGCCCCGAGCCGCTCCGGTTCTCGCAAGTCTGCCGACTGCCTTGAATGACCGACCCTTCTTCACCCGCGTTGCCCCTGTCATGGCCGCGGTCCGACACCCGCTTCATCTTGATCGAGGCGAGCCACCCCGCCAACGTCGGCGCCGCCGCCCGGGCCATGCGGGTGATGGGCTTCAGCGAGCTGGTGTTGGTGGCGCCCCGCTTGCCCGATGTGTTAAGCCATCCCCAGGCGCTGGCCATGGCCAGCGGTGCCACCGACGTGCTGCAACGGGCTCGGGTGGTGCCTACCTTGACCGAGGCCCTGGACGGCATCAGTTTTGTCTGTGCCACCGCAATGACGCCGCGCGATTTCGGTCCGCCGACCCAAACGCCCCGTGTTTGTTTCGAGGCCCTGGCGGCCACCGACCACCGGCTGGGCCTGGTCTTTGGCTGTGAACGCTATGGCCTGTCGAACGAGGACGTCTACCGCTGCCATGCCACGCTGAGCATTCCCACCGATCCCAGCTACGGTTCACTGAACTTGGCACAAGCGGTGCAGCTGTTGGCCTCGGAATGGCGCCAGGCCTGCGGTGGTTTCGAAGTGCGGCCACGCACGGCGGCACCGCAATGGGCCGACGCCCAGGCGGTGAGCGGCCTGCTCGCTCACTGGGAGCAGGCCTTGGTGCACATCGACTTCCTGCAGCCCCAGGCGCCCGGCAAGCTCCTGCCCAGGCTCAACCAGTGCCTGAACCGTTTGACCTTGACCGCGGAAGAGGTCCACATCCTGCGAGGCGTGGCCAGGGCCGTCTTGCGCACCTTGCCCCCACCCCAGCAGCCTGACCAGGGCCGCGAATAAACTCGCACGCTCGCCCTGGCGGCTCGACCGTGCCGGGCACGCCCGCTTTGATTTTCCTGTGACCCCCGAACGGACTCGTATGTTCCAGCGCCTTCGTGAAGACATCGCCTGCATTTTGGAGCGCGACCCGGCCGCGCGCTCCGCTTGGGAGGTGCTGACCTGCTATCCCGGTTTGCATGCGCTGGTCGTGCACCGGTTCGCCCAGCGCCTGTGGCGCGGCGGCTGGCCGGGCTTGGCGCGCTGGATCTCCAACCTTGGGCGTTTTCTGACCGGCATCGAGATCCACCCCGGGGCGCGCATCGGGCGCCGGGTGTTCATCGACCACGGCATGGGCGTCGTCATCGGCGAAATGGCCGAAATCGGTGACGACTGCACCATCTACCAGGGCGTTACCTTGGGTGGCACCTCGTTGAGCAAAGGGGCCAAGCGGCATCCGACCTTGGGCGCCCGGGTGATCGTGGGCGCCAATGCCTGTGTGCTGGGAGGGTTCACGGTGGGCGAGGGCGCCCGTGTCGGCTCGGGCGCGGTGGTCACGCGGCCGGTGCCCCCCGGGGCCACGGCCGTTGGCAACCCGGCCCGCATCATTGAAGCGGCTGTCGAGGCGGCGCGCGAGGAAGCCTCGTCGCGCATGGGATTTTCAGCCTACGGCGTGACGCAGGGCGACGACCCGGTGGCCCAAGCGATGAAGGGCTTGATCGACAACGCGGCGGGCACTTCGCACCAGGTGGCGTTGCTGTGGGCTGCGATTGAAAAGCTGTCGCGGGCCAACGTCAGTTCGTCCGACTGCCTGCCCACGGATGCCCAGACCATCGAGAACTTCGATGCGGCCCGCCTGAACAAGCTGGTCAAGTGAATCTGTGGCCAGCCGCGCCGAGCGCCCACGCCTTCAGCGCGTGGAGGACTTGGGCCGAAACGCCCGGCACAGTGCTTCATCGGTCTCGATGAAGGGACCGCTCAGCAAATCAATGCAGTAAGGCACCGCCGAAAAAATCCCATGCACCGGGGGCTCACCGTGCGGCAGGCCTTGCAAGGTCTCGGCGATCGACTTGGGCTGGCCGGGCAGGTTGACGATCAGGCAACGGCCGCGGATCACCGCCACTTGCCGCGACAAGATGGCCGTGGGCACGAAATTCAAACCGATCTGGCGCATCTGCTCGCCAAACCCCGGCATCACCTTGTCGGCCACGGCGAGGGTCGCCTCGGGTGTGACGTCGCGCGGGGACGGACCGGTGCCGCCGGTGGTGAACACCAGATGGCAGCCTGCCTGGTCGACCAGCTCGCACAAGGTGTCGGTGATCAGGGCCTGCTCATCCGGGATCAGCCGTGTTTCCCATTGCAAAGGGTTGCGCACGGCACGGCCGAGCCAGTCTTGCAAGGCCGGCGTGCCCCGGTCGTCGTACACCCCCGCGGACGCCCGGTCGCTCACCGACACCAGACCGATGCGAACGCTGGCGAGTTCAGTCATCGCGGTCCCCTTCGTCCGCAGCGTCGTCGGCCAGGGTCGAGCCATTGGCCGAAGCCGCAGCCTGGCGGGCCTGCTTGACCCATTGAAACAACTCGCGGTAAGCGCGGCCGTTTCGCTGCTCAGGCGCAGCGGCCGCGTCCTTGCGGGCAGAACGGATCAGCTGGCGCAGGGCCGTGACATCGGTGTCGGGGTGCTCTTCGATCCACCGGGTGAGCGCGTCGTCGCTGGCCACCAACTCACTACGCCAACGCTCGGTCTCGTGCAGCTCCAGGGACGACTTGGCCGGCCCGAGCTGGGCTTGGGCCACGGCCTCTTCCAAGGGCTCGGCGTCGACCCGGCGCATCAGTTTGCCCACATATTGCATGTGCCGGCGGCGCCCTTCATGCGACCGGATGGTCTTGGCCAGCATCAAGGCGTCGCGCAGGCTCTCGTCGAGCGGCAAGGCTTGCAGCCGTGCATCGGACAGCGCGGCCAAGGCCAAGCCCAATTTTTGCAGGTCGTGCGAAACCTTCTTGCGCTGGGTTTTGCTGGGGCGGTCGGGCAGCGACTCGCCATCTTCGGTGGGAGAAAGGTCCTGTTCGTTCATGGGGCCTGAGTATGATGGACGCTCGCTTGCTTGACGAAGGCATGCCGCTGTTGTGGCGGGCCTGGTCCGGTGCATCGCAGACTGCTCACCCTCAACATTCGTTCACCCTCACGCCCACCCATGACCTCCCTGACCCAGACTGCCTCCACCACACCTGAACCGGGTTTTTCCTACTCGCGCGCGCAGTTCCAGCAGTTGGTCGAGGATGCGCTGGCCAGTGCCCGCGCTTTGGGTGCCAGCGACGCTGGCGTCGAAGTGTCGGAGGGTGCGGGTCTGTCGGTGACGGTGCGCAAGGGCGACCTGGAGCAGGTCGAGCGCAACCGCGACAAATCGCTGGGCGTGTCGGTGTTTTTAGGCCAACGGCGCGGCAATGCCAGCACCTCCGACTTTTCCGCCGCGGCCCTGGAGCAGACCGTGCGTGCGGCCTACGACATCGCCCGCTTCACTGCCGAAGACCCGGCCGCCGGCCTGCCAGACGAGCAGGACCTGGCCCTGGGCGGAGCAGCCACCATGGACTTGGACCTGTTCCACCCCTGGGCCATCGACGCCAAGAAAGCCGCCACGCTGGCCCTGCGCTGCGAGGCCGCGGCCCTGGAGACCGACCCGCGCATCACCAATTCGGAAGGCGCTGGCGTGTCGGCGCAGCAGTCCCATTTCTTTGCTGGCAACTCGCGCGGCTTCCGCGGCGGCTTTGCCAGCTCGCGTCACTCCCTGTCAGTGGCGCCCATCGCGTCGCTGCCCGGGCGCCGTGGTGACGACATGCAGCGCGACGCCTGGTACACCTCGATGCGGCGGGCAGGGGACCTCGCGGCCCCCGAGGCCGTGGGCCGGTACGCCGCAGAACGGGCCTTGTCCCGGCTGAAAAGCCGAAAGATCAAGACCTGCGAAGTGCCAGTGCTGTTCGAGTCGACCGTGGCGGCCGGCCTGCTGGGCGCTTATGTGCAAGCCACCAGCGGTGGAGCGCTTTACCGCAAATCTTCATTTTTGCTGGATTCCTTGGGCCAGTCGGTATTGGCCGATCACATCGACGTCCATGAGAATCCGCATGAGCCGCGCGGTAAGAGCAGCGCCCCCTTTGACGACGAAGGCGTGATCACCCGCCCTCGGGAGGTGGTCACCGCCGGCGTGGTCCAGGGCTATTTCCTGTCCACCTATTCCGCTCGCAAGCTGAACATGCGCACCACCGGGCATGCCGGGGGGTCGCAAAACTTGCGGTTGCGCAGCCGTTTGACACAAGCGACCGATGATCTGGAGGCCATGCTGCGCAAGTTGCACCGGGGGCTTTTCGTCATCGAGTTGCTCGGGCAGGGCGTGAACCACGTGACGGGCGACTACTCCCGCGGCGCCGCCGGCTTCTGGGTTGAAAAAGGGCGCATCGCCTACCCGGTGCACGAGATCACCATCGCTGGCAACTTGAAGACCATGTTCAAGGAGATCGTTGCCGTCGGCGCAGATGCCTACACCTTGGGTGGCAAGACGCTGGGCTCGGTGTTGGTGGAGCGCATGAAGATCGCCGGTAACTGAGCTCAGGTGGTCTGGACGTGCCGCCGGAGCCGGCAAATGCCCTCCGCGCAACCTCGTGAAACTCCCAATGGCGTGGAGACGCGGAGGCACTGTCAACTCGACCTGTCATGGCGTCTTGCTTACATTCCTGCGGAATTCTCTCAGGGGTAAATCCTGGGGGTCATTTAAAGCGCCCCCTCTAAACTCTGCCGATTGTTTTCCAACAACTCAGGAGATATGCAATGGAACGTCGGTCCTTCATTCGCACCACCGGTTTGGCAGGCGTGCTGGCAGCAGGCGCAGCACCCGCCATCGTCCACGCGCAAGCCAATGTGAAATGGCGCTTGGCTTCCAGCTTTCCCAAATCGCTAGACACCATCTTTGGCGCCGCTGAAACCTTTGCCAAACGCGTCGGCGAAATGACCGGCGGCAAGTTCCAGGTCTCCGTCCACGCTGCTGGCGAGTTGATGCCCGCGTTCGGCGTGGTCGACGGCCTGCAAAGCGGCACTGTGGAAATGTCCCACACCGCCCCCTACTATTTCTTCGGCAAAGACGACTGCTTTGCGCTGGGCTGTGCGGTGCCGTTCGGTTTGAACTCGCGCCAGATGACGTCGTGGATGTACGAAGGCAACGGCCTGAAGCTGATGCGCGAGTTTTATGCCAAGTACAACATCATCAACTTCCCTGGCGGCAATTCCGGTGCACAGATGGGCGGCTGGTTCCGCAAGGAAGTTAAAACCCTGGAAGACCTGAAGGGTCTGAAGTTCCGCATCGGCGGCTTCGGTGGCAAGGTGATGTCGCGCCTGGGCGTGGTGCCACAAAACATTCCGGGCGGTGAGATCTACCAGTCGCTGGAAAAGGGCACGATCGACGCGGCCGAGTGGATCGGACCTTACGACGACCAGAAGCTGGGCTTCAACAAGGTGGCGCCGTTCTACTACTACCCCGGTTTCTGGGAAGGCGGCCCCCAGTTCGACTTCTTCATCAACAACAAGGCGTTTGACGCGTTGTCGGCTGACTACAAGGCGGTGGTTGAATGCGCTGCGGCGTACGCCCACACCGACATGCAGGCCCGCTACGATGCACGCAACCCGACCGCCCTGCGCGCGTTGGTGGGTTCGGGCAGCAAGGTGTTGCCTTTCCCCAAGGCCGTGATGGATGCGGCGTTCACTGAAGCCATGGCTTTGTACTCGGAACTCAGTGCGTCCAACCCCTCGTGGAAGAAGATCTACGAAGACTATTCGGCCTTCCGCAAAGAGCAGAACCTGTGGTTCCGTTTCGCCGAAGCCGGCTTCGACGACTTCATGCAACGCGCCAAACTTTAAGACGGTCGATCCACGTTCCCTCACCCCCTCAAAGAGAGCACCATGAAAAGACGTTCGTTCATTCGCAGTACTGGTTTGGCAGGCGTTTTGGCGGCAGGCGCAGCACCTTCCATCGTGCAGGCGCAGGCCAACGTGAAATGGCGCTTGGCTTCCAGCTTTCCAAAGTCGCTCGACACCATCTTTGGTGCCGCCGAGGTGTTCGCCAAGCGGGTGGGGGAAATGACGGGCGGCAAGTTTCAGATTTCGGTCCATGCCGCTGGCGAGCTGATGCCCGCCTTCGGCGTGGTCGATGGTTTGCAAAGCGGCACCGTGGAAATGGCCCACACCGCGCCGTACTATTTCTTCGGCAAAGACGACTGCTTTGCCTTGGGCTGTGCGGTGCCGTTCGGTCTGAACTCGCGCCAGATGACGTCGTGGATGTACGAAGGCAACGGCTTGAAGCTGATGCGCGAGTTCTATGCCAAGTACAACATCATCAACTTCCCCGGTGGCAACACGGGTGCGCAAATGGGTGGCTGGTTCCGCAAGGAAATCAAGACCCTGGAAGACTTGAAGGGCCTGAAATTCCGCATCGGCGGCTTCGGCGGCAAGGTGATGTCGCGCCTGGGTGTGGTACCGCAAAACATTCCGGGCGGTGAGATCTACCAGTCGCTGGAAAAGGGCACCATCGACGCGGCCGAGTGGATTGGACCTTACGACGACCAGAAGCTGGGCTTCAACAAGGTGGCGCCGTTCTATTACTACCCTGGTTTCTGGGAAGGCGGCCCGGAATTGGATTTCTACATCAACACCAAGGCGTTCGAAGGCCTGTCGGCCGAGTACAAGGCGGTGGTCGAATCGGCTGCTGCGTTTGCCCACACCGAGATGCAAGCCCGTTACGACGCCCGCAACCCGGCAGCCCTGCGGACCTTGGTGGCCTCCGGCACGAAGGTCGTGCCCTTTCCCAAGGCAGTCATGGAAGCGGCTTTCAATGAAGCCCAGGCTTTGTATTCTGAGCTGAGCGCGTCGAATCCCTCGTGGAAGAAGATTTACGAAGACTATGCCGCGTTCCGCAAAGAACAAAACCTGTGGTTCCGCTTTGCCGAAGCCGGCTTCGACGACTTCATGCAGCGCGCCAAGCTGTGAGCTGAAGGCAGCGAACTTCGCCGCTTCCATTCACCACATCCCCGCTCGCTCACTTCTCCTTTTTTTACCCCGCTTCGGCGGGGTTTTTTATGGGCGCCGCAAGTGCGCTCACCGTCAACGTGGGCTCAGCTCCTCAGCGCCGTCGTCCGCCCAGCAGGCTGCCCAACACGCCGCGGATGATCTCCCGGCCGACGCTCGTGCCCATGGTGCGCACAGCCGATTTGGCCAAGGTTTCAACCAAGCCCGCATGCCGGCCACCGCGGGGCCCGGTGCTGCCCATCAGCACCGAACCCAAGCTGCCCAAGATGCCGCCACCGCTCTCGTCGGCCGGCGGCGCCGAAGGTGACGGTGAGGAGCCTGCTGCGGCAGGCGTGCTGGCAGGCGCCTCCTTCTCGGCACGGGCCTTGAGGCGCTCGAAGGCCGACTCCCGGTCGACCGACTTCTCGTAAACGCCGGCCACCAGGGAGCTCGTCAGCAGCGCCTGGCGTTGGGCCGGGGTGATGGGGCCGATCTGGCTGCCCGGCGGCAGTACGAAGACCCGCTCGGTCACGCTCGGCCGGCCCTTGTCGTCGAGCAGGCTGACCAGCGCCTCCCCCACGGCCAACTCGGTGATGGCGGTCTCGATGTCCAGGCCAGGGTGGGCGCGCATCGTGCTGGCCGCCGCCTTCACGGCCTTCTGATCGCGCGGCGTGAAGGCGCGCAGGGCATGCTGAACCCGGTTGCCAAGCTGGGCCAACACGGTGTCCGGAATGTCGAGCGGGTTCTGGGTCACGAAGAACACCCCGACGCCCTTGCTGCGCACCAGGCGCACGACGAGTTCGATGCGCTCGACCAGCGCAGTGGGCGCGTCTTTGAACAGCAGATGGGCCTCGTCAAAAAAGAACACCAGCTTGGGTTTGTCCAAGTCGCCCACCTCCGGCAACTGTTCGAACAGCTCCGACAGCATCCAGAGCAAGAAGGTGGCGTACAGCCTCGGGCTGTTCATCAACCGGTCGGCGCTCAGGATGTTGATCACGCCCTTGCCGGCGTCGGTCTGCATGAAGTCGGCGATGTTGAGCATCGGCTCGCCGAAGAACTGGCTGCCGCCTTGTTCCTCGATCTGCAGCAAGCCGCGCTGGATGGCGCCCACGCTGGCGGCGCTGACGTTGCCGTACTGGGTCGTGTAGGTGCTGGCGTTTTCGCCGACATGCTGGAGCATGGCGCGCAGGTCTTTCAGGTCCAGCAGCAGCAGGCCGTTGTCGTCGGCCAGTTTGAAGACGATGCTGAGCACCCCGGCCTGGGTGTCGTTCAGGCTCAACATGCGCGCCAGCAGCAGGGGGCCCATGTCACTCACGGTGGCGCGCACCGGGTGCCCCTGGGCACCCAGCACGTCCCACAAAGTGGTGGGGCGGCCTGCGGACACGGGTGTCGGCAGGCCGCGCTCTGCCAGCAAGGCGGCCAGTTTGGGGCTGATCGTGCCCGCCTGGCTGATGCCGGTCAAATCGCCCTTGACGTCCGCCATGAACACCGGCACGCCCTGTTGAGAAAAATTCTCAGCCAGCGTCTGCAAGGTGATGGTTTTGCCCGTGCCCGTGGCGCCCGTGATCAGGCCATGGCGGTTGGCCAAGGCTGGCAGCAAAAAACACGCGGTTTCTGCGTGCTTGGCGATCAAAATCGGTTCTGCCATGACGATGCTCCGGTGGCTGACAAGTAAACTCGGCAGTCTATCCAAACAAAACCCAACCCCCGCCTCATCGGCTTTGCGCTGCGGCCCGCACGGTCTCGCCGCGTCGGTGAGCGCCGCGTCTGCCGCTGACGCACCGGGTTGAAGCGACACAGGAACCGAACTCCCATGGCTGGACATTCCAAATGGGCCAACATCCAACACCGCAAAGGTCGTCAAGACGAAAAGCGCGGCAAGGTCTGGACCCGCATCATCCGCGAAATCATGGTCGCTGCCCGGCAAGGGGGGGGCGACGTGAAAGAGAACCCCCGCCTGCGTCTGGCGGTGGACAAGGCCAAAGCGGCGAACATGCCCGCTGACACCATCAAAAAGAACATTGACAAAGCCACTGGCAACCTCGAAGGGGTGAGCTACGAAGAGATTCGCTACGAGGGCTATGGCATCGGCGGGGCTGCGGTGATGCTCGACTGCATGACCGACAACCGGGTGCGCACTGTGGCCGAGGTGCGCCATGCCTTGAGCAAGCACGGGGGCAACCTGGGCACCGATGGCTCGGTGGCCTTCCAGTTCAAGCATTGCGGTCAATTCATCCTGGCCCCGGGCACGCCGGAGGACAAGGTGATGGAAGTCGCCCTCGAGGCGGGCGCTGAAGACGTGGTCACCGGCGATGACGGGGCCATCGAGGTGCTGTGCGCACCCCCTGATTTCGAGGCGGTGCAAGCCGGCTTGCAGGCAGCCGGCCTCGTGCCTGAATTGGCCGAAGTGACCATGCGCCCTGAAAGTGCGATTCCGCTGAGCGGCGAAGACGGGCAGCGCATGCAGAAACTGCTCGACATGCTGGAAGACCTGGACGATGTTCAGGCGGTGTTTCACAACGCGGAGATCAGTGAATGAAAGTGCTGGTGATCGGCTCAGGCGGCCGCGAGCACGCGCTGGCCTGGAAGTTGGCGCAATCGCCGAAGATTCAAACCATCTACGTGGCCCCGGGCAACGGCGGCACCGCGGCTGACGCGCGTCTGGAGAACATCGCCCTGAACGATTTCGCTGCGCTCGCCGATTTTGTGCAAACCGACAAAGTCGTGCTCACGGTGGTCGGGCCCGAGGTGCCGCTGGCCGCCGGCCTGGTGGACTTTTTCCGCGCGCGCGGCTTGCGCATTTTTGGTCCGACCCAGGCAGCGGCACGCTTGGAAAGCTCCAAGGCCTTCGCCAAAGACTTCATGCAGCGCCACGGCATTCCCACCGCCCGCCACGCCACCTTCACCGATGCGGCGGCAGCGCATGCCCATGTGAGGGCCCAAGGCGTTCCCATCGTCATCAAGGCCGACGGTCTGGCAGCGGGCAAGGGCGTGGTGGTGGCCACCACCGAGGCCCAGGCGTTGGAGGCCATCGACTGGATGCTGGCCACCGAGGCGCAGGGCAACAAGCTCGGCGTGCAACACAACGCAGACGCGGCGGGCCAAGCCCAACCGCAAGTGGTGATCGAAGAATTCCTGGTGGGTGAAGAGGCCAGCTTCATCGTCTTGTGCGACGGCAAGAACGTGCTCTCACTGGCCACCAGCCAAGACCACAAACGCCTGCAAGACGGTGACGAAGGCCCGAACACCGGGGGCATGGGTGCTTACTCGCCTGCCGCCGTGGTCACGCCGAACGTGCATGCGCGGGTGATGCAAGACATCATCCTGCCAACCATCGCGGGCCTGGCCCAGGAGGGCATCGCCTACACCGGTTTCCTGTATGCCGGCCTGATGATCGATGCGCAAGGCCAGCCGCGAACAATTGAATTCAACTGCCGGCTGGGCGACCCGGAAACACAGCCCATCATGATGCGCTTGAAGAGCGACCTCTTCGATGTGCTGATGGCGGCCACCGACGGCACCTTGGACCAGGTGAGCCTGGACTGGGACCGCCGCGTGGCACTCGGTGTCGTCATGGCCGCCGCCGGCTACCCCTTGGAGCCGCGCAAGGGCGACGCCATCACCCACCTGCCGGCGGAGTCGCCGGAGCTGACGGTGTTTCATGCCGGCACGACGGTGTCCGAGCAACAGCTCGTCACCGCCGGTGGCCGGGTGCTGTGCGTCACGGCCTTGGGCGACTCGGTCAAGCAGGCGCAGCAGCGCGCTTACGAGGCCGTGCAGGGCATCCGTTTCGAGGGCGCTCAGTTCCGACGCGACATCGGTCACCGCGGCATCAAACGCTGACCCATGGACACCGGCGTCGTCAGAGACTACCTGCTGGGTTTGCAAGACCGCATCATCAACGCGGTGCAAAGTTTGGAAACCCAGCCGTTCCTGACCGACCGCTGGACGCGTGCGCCCGAGGAGCGGCTGCAAGGCGACGGGGTCTCGCGGCTGGTGGAGGGCGGCACGTTGATGGAGCGGGGCGGCTGCAATTTTTCCCATGTGCGGGGGCCGAGCCTGCCGCCCTCGGCGACCCAGCACCGGCCCGAGCTGGCCGGCATGCCCTTTGAGGCCATGGGGGTCTCGTTGGTGTTCCACCCCTGCAATCCGCATGTGCCCACGGTGCACATGAACGTGCGCATGCTGGCGGCGCTGTTGCCCCACAAGCCGCCGGTGGTGTGGTTTGGCGGCGGCATGGACCTCACGCCTTACTACGGCCACGAGGAAGACGCGCGGCATTTCCACCAGGTCAACCAGATCGCGCTCAAGCCGTTTGGCAACGACAAGTACCCGCGCTTCAAAAAATGGTGCGATGAGTATTTCTTTCTCAAACACCGCGACGAGGCCCGTGGCATCGGCGGCGTGTTTTTCGACGACCTGTCCGAGTTGGGCAACGAGGGCGGTTTTGCATTGATGTCGGCGGTGGGCAATGCGTTCACCGCGGCTTACCTGCCCATCGTGTCGCGGCGCAAAGACCTGCCGTATGGTGAACGCGAGCGGGCTTTCCAGACCTACCGACGCGGGCGCTATGTGGAATTCAATCTGGTGTTTGACCGCGGCACCCTCTTCGGCCTGCAGTCGGGCGGGCGCACAGAAAGCATCCTGATGTCGATGCCACCCGTGGTGACCTGGCGCTACAACTGGCAGCCCGAGCCCGGGTCCGCTGAAGCGCGGCTTTACACCGACTTCCTTCCCGTGCGGGATTGGCTGGCCTGAAACCGGGCGACCTCACTGGAAAAACCCTGAGGCGCTGGCCTGGGCGATCCCTGGCTGGCTGTCAGGGCGCACGTTATATTGGCTCCACTGAGCCCTTTTTTGAAACACCGCTAGGAGATCAATGGACATTCGCAAACTGCAGCGCGTCATCGTCGACGCGTTGGAAGACGTCAAAGCGCAACACATCGTGGTGTTCAACACCGAAGAGCAATCCCCCCTGTTCGAGCGGGTGATTGTGGCCTCGGGCACCAGCAACCGGCAGACCAAAGCGTTGGCGTCGAGCGTGCGCGACGCGGTCAAGACGGCTGGCTACGACCAGCCTCGGGTGGAAGGCGAAGACAACGGCGAGTGGATCATCGTGGATTGCGGTGCGGCGGTGGTGCATGTCATGCAGCCCGACATCCGCACCTACTACCACTTGGAAGAAATCTGGGGTGCCAAGCCGGTGCGCTTGAAGCTCGGTGCAGCGCCGGCTGGACTGGTCAAAGCTTCGGTGCAAAAGCGCCCGGACGAAGACGCTTTGGCGGCCCGAAAGGTCCCGGCCAAAAAAGCCGCTGCCAAAAAGGCACCGGCGTCAAAATCCAAACCCTCCAACGGTGCCGCTCGTTCACCGGTGGCGCCAGGCCGTGCGGCCAGCGCGGCCGCGCCTGCGAGGAAGGCGCCGGCCAAGCGTCCTGCGGCGAAGAAGTCTGCCACCTCGGCTCCGATCAAGAAGATCGTGGTTGGCAAGCCTGCGCCGCGTGCGCCAGCCAAGAAATCGGCGGCGGGCGCGCCGGCTCGTCCGGTCGCCCGCAAGACCCGCAGCAGCGGCGCGTGACGGCCAAGGTGCTGCGCCGGTGAAGCTGTGGTTGTTGGCAGTGGGTCAGCGCCAACCGGCCTGGGCCGACGCCGCTTACGCCGAATTTGCCAAGCGCTTTCCCCCTGAGCTCAAGCTGGAGCTGCGGGCGGTCAAGGCTGAAACCCGCGGCAGCAAGACGCCCTTGCAACTGATGGCGGCCGAAGGTGAGCGGCTGCACGCTGCCATGCCCAAGGGGGCCCGGCGCGTGATTTTGGACGAGCGCGGCGCGCACTGCACCAGTGTGCAGCTGGCCGAACGGGTGCGTGCCTGGATGAACGACGGCCGGGACGTGGCCTTGTTGATGGGCGGTCCGGATGGTCTGGCGCCCGACCTCAAGGCCAGTGCTGACGAGGCTTTGCGTTTGTCTGACCTGACCTTGCCACATGCCTTGGCACGGGTGCTGCTGGCCGAAGCCCTCTACCGGGCTTGGACGCTGCTGAGCAACCATCCTTACCACCGTGAGTGAGTGACTGAGCGAGCCATCCACCGATGTCCAGTGCGACAACCTCCCCCTCTCCCTCCGCCTTTTTCCTTTACCTGGCTTCCCAGAGCCCTCGTCGAGCGCAACTGTTGGCGCAGATCGGCGTGCGTTGTGAGTTGCTGTTACCCGGCGCTGAGGAAGACGCGGAAGCACTGGAAGCGGAACAGGCAGGGGAGAGCCCTGCCGACTATGTGCAACGGGTGACCTGGGCCAAGTTGCATGCGGCGCGTGAACGGCTTGTGCGCCGCGGCCAGGAACCCGCCCCGGTGTTGTGCGCAGACACCACCGTGGCACTCGGGCGGCAAGTGCTCGGCAAGCCCATCAGCCCTGAGCACGCCCACGACACCCTGCGTCGGCTGGCAGGGCGGACCCACCGGGTGTTGACGGCCGTGGCGTTGGCCTGGGGTTCGCGCGAAGCGTTGGCCCTCAGTGTGTCCAAGGTGCGTTTTGCGCCACTCAGTGAAATGCAGATCCAGCGCTATGTCGACACCGGCGAGCCGTTCGGCAAGGCCGGCGCTTACGCTATCCAAAGTGCTGCGGCTGGGTGGGTTTCACACATTGAAGGCAGTTATTCCGGCATCATGGGTTTGCCTTTGTTTGAAACCTCGCAGCTGCTTCAGCAAGCCGGTTGGATGCCTTGAATCTGGCCTTCAGTCTGGCAGCCATCTCGATTTTTCTGTTCGTTTTCCGTCGGACCCCATGCAAGACATCCTGATCAACTGGACGCCCCAGGAAACGCGTGTCGCCATCGTTGAACACAATGCCGTGCAGGAGCTGCACATCGAGCGCACGCTGGAGCGCGGCTGGGTGGGCAACATCTACACCGCCAAGGTGGTGCGGGTGCTCCCCGGCATGCAGTCGGCCTTCGTCGACATTGGGTTGGAGCGAGCGGCCTTCCTGCACGTGGCCGACGTGCACGTGCCGGGGGTGTCGCGGGCCGAGCATGGCCCCGGGGTGCCACCGCCCACGCCGATCGAGAAACTGGTGTTTCAGGGCCAGACGATGACCGTGCAGGTCATCAAGGACCCGATCGGCACCAAGGGTGCAAGGCTGTCGACGCAGATCAGCATCGCCGGGCGGCTGCTGGTCTTTTTGCCGCAAGACAACCACATCGGTGTGTCGCAGAAAATCGGCTCGCCTGAACTGCGCGAGCAGCTGCGCCACCGGGTGCAGGCCCTGGCGCAGGCGGACGATGCCACTGCCGGTGGCGGGTTCATCTTGCGCACCAACGCGGAGGAGGCCACGGACGCCGCACTCTCCGACGACATCGCTTACCTGCGCAAAACCTGGACCGCACTGCGCGAGCGCAGTCAGCGCATGCCGCCGGGCACCTTGCTGTTCCAGGACCTGAACCTCGCCCAACGCGTGCTGCGCGACATGGTGCATGACGAGACCGGCGCCATCCGCATCGACTCGAAGCAACAGTTCGACGCCCTCAAAGCCTTCGGCGAGACCTTCACCCCCAGCGCTGTCGGTCGCTTGGCGCACTACCAAGGCGAGCGGCCCCTGTTCGACCTCTTCAACATCGACGAGGAGATCACCCGCGCGCTCGCACGGCGGGTCGACTTGAAGTCGGGGGGCTACCTGATCGTCGATCAGACCGAGGCGCTGACCACCATCGACGTCAACACCGGCGGGTACGTGGGCGCGCGCAACTTCGACGAGACGATCTACAAGACCAACCTGGAGGCCACGCAGGCCATCACCCGGCAGCTTCGCCTGCGCAACCTGGGCGGCATCATCATCATCGACTTCATCGACATGGTGCGCGAAGATCACCGCAGCGTCGTGCTGTCCGAGCTGCGCAAGCAACTGGCCCGTGACCGCACGAAGGTGTCGGTCAGTGGTTTCACCCAACTGGGGCTGGTTGAGATGACCCGCAAGCGAACGCGCGAGTCCTTGGCCCACATGTTGTGCGAGCCCTGCCCCACCTGCCAGGGCAAGGGGCAGACCAAGACGCCACGCAGCGTCTGCTATGACATCCTGCGCGAAATCCTGCGCGAAGCCCGGCAGTTCAACCCAAAAGAGTTTCGGATCGTGGCCAGCGCTTCGGTGGTGGAAATGCTGTTGGACGAGGAAAGCCAGCACCTGGCGGCGCTGAGCGAGTTCATCGGCAAACCGATTTCCCTGCAGGTGGAAGCCAGCAGTTCACCCGAGGTGTTCGACCTGGTCTTGATGTGAACACCCGGCGCAGCCTGGGCCACTGTGGCGCGCCGGTCAGGAACACCTTGAACAAACCTCGGCCAGGCGTGTCGGAGTGATTCAACTTTTGGCAAACCCCCCCTATGATGGCTGCTTTCGCGTGCCTGCTGCGGTGATGCAGGGGCGGGCGCGCGAGCACACAGCCAACGACGACTTACTCCAAAAAACGCCATGACTTCTTATCTTTTGCGAGTTCTTGCTGTGGTCTGGGCTTGCGGCTTCCTGATGTGGGCCGCCCCGGCCTCGGCGCAGTTCCGGGTCGACATCTCGGGCGTGGGCGGCACCCAGTTGCCCATCGTGGTGGCCAAGTTCCGTGACGAAGACCGCCAGTCTCAGCCGATTTCCAGCATCGTGCGCGCCGACCTGGAGCGCAGCGGGGTGTTCCGCCTGATTCCCACCGACGCTGTGCTCGACGAGAGCGTTCCGCCCAGTCTCGCTGAATGGCGCTCCCGCTCGACCGACGCCTTGGTCATCGGCTCGGTCACTCGGCTGGCGGATGGCCGCCTGGATGTGCGCTTCAAGCTCTGGGACGTGCTCAAAGGCGCCGACCTCGGGGGGCAAAGCACCGTGGTCCTGCCGGCCGACGCGCGTCTGGCCGCCCACCGCATCGCCGACTACATTTACGAAAGGCTGACCGGTGACAAAGGGGTGTTTTCCACCCGCATCGCCTACGTCAGCCGGGCAGGCAAGCAGTACACCCTGCGCGTGGCCGATGCCGATGGCGAGGGCGGCCAGGCGGCCTTGAACAGCCCCGAGCCGATCATCTCCCCGTCCTGGTCGCCCGACGGTCGGGAGTTGGCTTACGTGTCCTTCGAGAGCCAGAAGGCCGTGATTTACGTACAGGACGTGCAGACCGGCAAGCGCCGGGTGGTGGCCAACTTCCGGGGCTCCAACAGTGCACCCGCTTGGGCACCCGACGGCCAGAACCTGGCGGCCACCTTGTCTCGGGACGGCGGCTCGCAGCTCTACATGATGAATCGCAATGGTGAGAACGTGCGCCGGATCACGCAGAGCAACGCCATCGACACCGAACCGGCGTTTTCTGCCGACGGACGCAGCCTGTACTTCGTGAGCGACCGGGGAGGCGGCCCCCAGGTCTACCGCACGGCCGTTGGCGGCGGCGCCGTGGAGCGCGTCACCTTCACCGGAAACTACAACATCAGCCCCGCCATCAGCCCGGACGGCAAGACCCTGGCCTACATTTCGAGGCTCGGCGGGGGTGCGTTCCGCCTGCACGTGCAAGACCTCGGGACCGGCGCGGTGCAAGCCCTGACCGAGACCTCCGAAGACGAGAGCCCCAGTTTCGCGCCCAACGGGCGGTTGATCATCTACGCCACCCGGGAGCAAGGTCGCGACGTCCTCGTGACCACCACGCTGGATGGCAAGATCAAGGCTCGCCTGGTGTCGACCTCCGCCGACGTCAGAGAGCCGATGTGGGGGCCGTACGGCCGTTGAATTTCCAGTCAGCAGTGGCATGCAAGAGCGATAATTTCCGATCCCGTTCCAGGAGCACATCATGAAAACGAAACCTTTCTTCTTCACCCCCTCGCGTGGCGGCCTGTTGTCCGCTGTTTTGCTGGCCGCTTTGATGGCGGGCTGTTCAAGCGTGCCGTTGGAAGGTGCTCCGGTTGAAAACCGCACACCCACGGACGGCTCTGGCGCCAATGCAGGCGGTACGGAAACCGGCGTGGCCAACGTCAACCTCGGACAGTCCAACCTGCCGGCCTGGGGCAAGCTGCCCCGCGTCGTGTACTTTGATCTCGACAGCTACACGGTGAAGGACGAATACCTCAACGTGGTCGAGGCCAACGCCAAGGCACTGGCTGCCGACCGCACCCGCCGTCTGACGATCGAAGGGCACACCGACGAGCGCGGTGGCCGCGAGTACAACCTGGCCCTGGGTCAAAAGCGCGCCGAATCGGTGGCCAAATCGCTGACCGTGCTGGGCGCGTCGGCCAATCAGCTGGAAGCCGTCAGCTTCGGCAAGGAGCGTCCGGCTTCCAGCGGCACGGGCGAATCGGTGTGGGCACAGAACCGCCGCGCCGAGCTCAACCCCCGTTGACCTCGGAGCCTGCGGGCCACGACCACCACCCAACGGTGTCACAGGACTGGGGCAGAGGTCGGCGAGCGGACACCGTCCGGCGTTAGATGGCTTCTGACAGTCGCCCTGCCGGGCGGTGGTGTGTCCGTTTCTCCTGAATGAAAGTCACTCTCATGCGTTCCCCTTTTCAGCGCTTCGGCGCCGCGGCGTGCTTGGCCACCGCGTTGCTCTTGCCGGCCGGCGCCCATGCCGGGCTCTTCGATGACAACCAGGCCCGCCAGGCGATTCTCGATTTGCGCAAGCAACTGGAGCAGATCAACGAAGCCCAGCGCGTCAAGCAGGCCGAGTTGAACGCCCAGATGACCGAAGAGCTGACCCAGCTGCGTCGCAGCATGTTGGAGCTCAACAACCAGCTGGATGCCATGCGGGCCGACCTGGCTCGGCGGCAGGGCACTGAAGAGCAGCTGGTGCGCGACGTGGCCGAACTGCAGCGGCGCCAAAAAGACGTGAGCCAAGGCGTTGACGACCGCCTGCGCCGGTTCGAGCCCCAGAAGGTGATGCTGGAGGGGCAAGAGGTGGCGGTGGACCCTGAGGAAAAACGCCTCTACGACAGTTCCTTGGCCTTGCTGCGCAGTGGTGACTTCACCGGTGCGGTGGTGTCGCTGCTGACCTTCCAACGCCGTTACCCGGTGAGCCCCTACACCGACACCGTGCGCTTCTGGCTGGGCAACGCCCACTACGGCAAGCGGGAGTACCGGGAAGCGATCGCCTCGTTCCGGGGTCTGGTGACGGCGGCGCCCACCCATTCACGCTCGCCGGAGGCGTTGCTGTCGATCGCCAATTGCCAGGCGGAGATGAAAGACATCAAGACGGCCCGGCGCACGATCGAAGAGCTGCTCAAGGCGTACCCCAGTTCAGAAGCGGCACAGGCCGGCAAAGAACGGCTGGCCACGTTGAAGTGACGCGGGCCAAGCAGGCTCTGCGCTCTGCGCACGCTGCGTCGAGCAAAGGTCTCCGATCGAGCCCGCAATGGGCCGCAGCACCCTGCGGTGTGGGGTGGGTTCGATGACATCGGGCGCAGACGATGCCGATCTGGAGCGCCGCTTTGGCGGCTTGCGCCGCCTCTATGGCCCGGCGGCCTATGCCCGTGTGCGGGCTGCCCGTGTGGCGGTGGTCGGGTTGGGCGGTGTGGGCTCTTGGGCCGTCGAAGCGTTGGCCCGCAGTGGCGTGGCCGCGCTGACCTTGATTGATTTCGATCAGGTGGGCGAGTCGAACATCAACCGGCAGGTTCAGGCGCTGGGCACCACCGTGGGCCAGGGCAAAGCCTTGGCCTTGCAGGCGCGCATTGCGGACATCCATCCCGGCTGCAAGGTGCAGGTGGTGGATGCCTTTGTCGAAGAAGACAACTGGCCTGCCTTGCTGCCCGAGCCGGTGGACGTGGTGATCGACGCCTGCGACCAGGTGCGGGCCAAAGCCACGCTGGCGGCCTGGGGCTTGATGGCGGACACCGCGGCGGTGGTGTGCGTGGGCGCCGCGGGTGGCAAGCAACGGCCCCAACAGGTTGAAGTGGCGGACTTGTCGGAGGTGTCACACGATCCCTTGTTGGCCGCCTTGCGTCAGCGCCTGCGCCAAAAGCACGGTGCCGCGCGGGGCGCCAAACGCATCGGTCTGTGCTGCGTGTTCTCGCGCGAAGCGGTCCAGTCGGCCATCGGTCAACAGGACGCAGACGGGTGCGACGTGGCGCAGGCAGACGGCACCTTGAACTGCCATGGTTACGGTTCTACCGTGACCGTCACCGCCACGTTTGGCATGGTCGCTGCACAGCAGGCCTTGCACTTTGCGTTCAGGGGTTTGGACGGCTCAAAAACCACGCTATAATTTAAGGCTTCGTGGGTTGTTAGCTCAGCTGGTAGAGCAGCGGACTTTTAATCCGTAGGTCGTGGGTTCGAATCCCGCACAACCCACCACGTTTTCGGGCTCTTAGCTCAGTTGGTAGAGCAGCGGACTCTTAATCCGTAGGTCGAGTGTTCGAGTCACTCAGGGCCCACCAAAAATCAAAAGCATTGAGGCACTTGGCGCGTTGCAGCGTCAGGTGCTTTTCGCTTTTTGCGCCTGCGGTCGGCATGGTGTTCAGCGACCAAGACCCGGGCCAGGGAACTGTGGCTGCCTTTCAAACACCATGGCGCGAATGAGCGTTGAACGGCTTGGCCTGACCGTCGCGCTCTGCGATCAAGCAGGGGCTGGGTGCTGCGACAGTGTGGCACACGGCCACGGTCGGCATCCATTGCCGCGCCGGGCTTTGCAGGCCATGAGCTGCTGTGGCTTTTTCTTCTCGTGTTGCGTTTTGCGGAGTGAGCCGGTTGTTCCGGAACATGGCGTTGCCAACCTGGCATCCACTTGAACGCTGCAGCGCGAGGCAGGTAGCGAACGGCAACGTCGTGAGTGCGCCGCCTTGGGGGTGACTGTGTCTTGAGGGATACACGTGAGCTTGGCGCAGCGGTCACCCCGCTTCATGGTGGTGCAAGGCGAAGAAATTCTTGCGCGCAAGAAGGGTGGGTGCAGCGGGACGCTGAGCCGAGCGCAGCGAGGTTGAAACAGCAAAGACGCCGGCCGACCGTTGACTCAAGGTCACTTTTTCCGAATTTTTTGCCATGGGCAGCACATCAGCCAAGTGCCTTCGCTGCCCCGGGAAGGTTGTTTGGGCCTTCAGTTGGAGTCAGTGATGGGGGCTGCGGGCGCGGTGCCAGGCCAACACGCGTTCGATCGCGCCGGAAAGATCGGGACCCTCGACGTGGCGGCGGGCGCTGAGCGTTTGCTGAGGCTCACCGGAGCGGGTGCGAGTGGCGTTGTTGTCTTGGGTGGACGACAGGGTCTGTGCGTGGCCTTGCATGACCGATGAGGCGGTGTCGAAGGCTTGGTCAGACTGAAGTGGCGAAGCGTGGTGTTGCATGGGTTGCACTCCAAGGCGGCACGTCGGATTGACGCCAACGGAGTAAAGCAAACATTGGGCCAGATGTTGCGGCGCACCAAGAACGCTGGGGACAGAGGCTCAGGTCGGCGATGGGGGCACCGTTGCTGGGCCGGTGTGGTCCAGATCAGGGCGCCGCCAGGGGTCGACGTGGGTCATGACGTTGAGCACCCGGTGGCGCTGCATCACCCGCTGCCGGGCTTCGACGGCAATGTCGTGGCTTCGCTCCACGGTGAGGTCTGCGTCGACTTCGATGTGGGCGTCGACCACGATCAGGTCACCCATCTTGCGGGTGCGCACGTCGTGGACACCGTGGATGCCCGGGGTGTCGCGCAAGGTTTGCTGAATGGCGTGCACTTCCTGCTCATCGGCTGCTCGGTCCATCAGGTCGTGCAGGGCATCCCAGCCGAAACGCCAGCCCATTTTCACCACCATGAAGCCGACGATGGACGCGGCGATGGGGTCGAGAATCGGGTAGCCCATCAGGCTGCCGATGATGCCCGCGCTCACGACCAGCGAGGACGCGGCGTCGGCACGCGCGTGCCAGGCGTTGGCCACCAGCAAACTGGATTTGACGCGGCGGGCGGCCTTGAGGAGGTGGTGGAACAACAGCTCTTTGGCCAGCAGCGACCCGAGCGACACCCACAGAGCCGCCAGGTGCACTGGCCCGATCTGCTGAGGCGATTCCAGTTGGCGAACGGCGGACACCAGCATGCCGGCGCCCACACCCAGCAACAGCAGGCCGAGGACCAGGGACGCTGCGGTCTCGAAGCGATGGTGGCCGTAGGGGTGGCCTTGGTCGGCGTCTTTGCGGCTGTGATGGCCCGCGAACAGCACCACGAAGTCGGCCACCAGGTCGGACAGCGAGTGCACGCCGTCTGCCACCAAGGCTTGTGAGCGCGCCATCAGCCCGACACCGATCTGCAAAATGGTGAGCAGCAGGTTGACCGCCACGCTCAGCCAAGTGCTGCGTGCGGCGGCCTGCAGGCGTTTGGCCGCCAGCACAGGGTTGTCTTCGGGGTCGTCGTCGTGCTCGGGAAAGGTCATTCGTCAGCCGTCGAGGTGGAGGCGCGCTTTAAAGGTCTGCTATGGAAGCTCGCTTCGAAAGCCCGATTGTCAGGGCTGGCGACCGGGTTGACGCGCAGGCTTGGACCGGTGCGAGCCGCTTGGGTCAGGCCACGTGCCAGGCCGCTGCGCGCGTCGCGTCAGCGAGCTCGCGGGCGCCCGGCCTTTCGGTGGGCGCCGCTTCACACCACGCGACCGAACCACGCCACCGACAGCCCCGCACCCATCAGCATCAGCAGGGCGCCGGCCGCGGCCAGCAGGCCACTGATCTCGGTCTCTTTGCTCTCCACCACCAAGCGGGTGCTGAGCGACTGATAGACCTTCTTCAAGTCGGCTGCGGTGCCTGCGTAGAAGTAGTCGCCTTTGGTGGTTTGGGCGACGTCCTTCAAGGTTTCTTCGTCCAGGCGCACCCGCATCGACCAGCCCTCAAACCCAATCGTGTCGCCTTCCTTGGTGCCCACGCCGACGGTGTAGATGCGCACGCCACGGTCGGCCGCCAGCTTGGCAGTTTCCATCACATCCGGGCCGGTGGTGCGCTGGCCATCGGTGAGCAGGATCACGGCTGCGGAGCCGTATGAGCCCGGCGGCACGGGAGCCAGGTCCTGGGCCATGCCGGGTTTGGGCGTTTGCTTGGGATCGGGCGGCATGTTGCGCTGACCGGTGATTTGCGACAAGTCATAGCCCGCGTCGGGGAACAGGGTGGCCAGCGACAGCACGATGCCGCTGCCGATGGCCGTGCCCCGTTGCAGCTGGAAGCGGTCGATGGCGGCCACCACGTCGTCACGGCTGAGCGTGGGGGCCTGCACGACCGCGGCGGTCCCGGCAAAGGACACCACCGCCACCCGCACATTGCGCGGCAACTGGGTCAAGAAGGCCTTGGCGGCTTCTTGCGAGGCCACCAGGCGGTTGGGCAGCACGTCGGTGGCCCGCATGCTGCCGGAGACGTCCATCGCCAGAACGATGGTGCGCTGTTGCGAAGGCAGGCTCAGCCTGGCTGTGGGCCGCGCGGCCGCCACCAGCAGGCACACCAGCGCCAGGCCCAGCAGCGCCGCTGGCAGGTGGCGTCGCCAAGCGCCACGGCCCGGGGTGGCGCTCTTGAGCACCGCCAAATGTGGCAGGTGCATGACGACCTTCTTGCGTCGGCGCAGCAGCACCAGGTACAGCCAGACGAGCAGCGGCAACAAGGCCAAGGCCCACAGCATGTCCGGCCACAGGAAGCCCAGGCGCCAGCTGTTCATGCAGACCCCCGGCGCGCGGGTGTGAAGCGATGGGTGCGCTGGCGGAGGTCGGTGAAGCGCAGCAGCTGCTCGAGCAACGGTGCATCGGTGGCCAGCTCCAGCGTGTCGACGCCGCTGGTCATCAGCGCTTCTTGCAGCCGCGCTTCATGGGCGGCCGCGGCCTGGGTGTAGCGCGCTTGCAGGCCGGGGTCGAGGCTGTCGACGGTGACCTGCTCGCCGGTCTCCGCGTCGGTGACCGTCACCCAGCCGCAAGCGGGCAGCGCAGCGTCCAGGGGGTCGGTCAGGCGAATGGCGGTGACGTCATGGCGGATGCTGAGCCGCGACAGGGCCGCTGGCCAGGGGCCATCGCTGATGAAATCGGACACCACCAGCACGCAACTGCGCCGCCGCAGGGCGCGCTGCGCGCCGTCGAGCAGGTCGCACAGGCGGGTGCCGTGGGCGGGGGTGGCCGGCGAGGTGCGGGGCGTGCCCGTCGACAGCGGCACGATGCGCTGTAGCAGGTGCAGCACCTGCTGGCGCCCGGTGCGCGCCGGCAAGATGCCTTCGACCTGTTGACCATAGAGCAGCGCGCCCACCCGGTTGCCATGGCGGGTGCATAAGCGGCCCATCACGCCCGCGAATTCCCGGGCCACCTGCCACTTCGAGCGCCCGCCGCTGCCGCACTGCATGCTGCCGCTCAGGTCCATCAGCAGCCACAGGCTGAGGTCGCGGTCTTCCATGTACTGGCGCACGTAGGGGGCGTTCATCCGGGCGGTGACGTTCCAGTCGATGTGCCGCACGTCGTCATGGGGCTGGTACTCGCGCAAGTCGGCCAGATCGAGCCCCACGCCTCGCCACCAAGCGCGGTGGTCGCCCTGCAGCAGGCCGTCAAGCGGGCGGGTGACCGTCCACTCCAGGCGCTTGAGCAGGGCATCGGGCGTTTCCAGGGCAGTGCTCATGAGATGGGAGGCGCCTCGCACAAGGACGCTTCTGGCGGGGTCACACGGGTCATCAATTGTTCAATCAGCTCGTCGGCCTCCAGGCCCTGGGCCAAGGCCTCGTAAGAGAGGACCAGGCGGTGGCGCAGCACGTCGGGCACCAGCACGCTCATGTCTTGGGGCAAGGCGTGGCCCCGGCCACGCAGAAATGCCAGCGCGCGGGCGCCCTCGATGAGGGCGATGGTCGCGCGCGGGCTGGCGCCGTAGGTCAGCTGGGTGCGCATCGACGACAGGCCGTGGCGCTCCGGGCGCCGGGTGGCGCTGACCAGGCGCACCGCGTAGTGCACGAGGGCCGGGTCGATGTAGACCTCGCGGCAAGCCGCTTGCAACTCGCCAAGCTGGCCCATGCTGGCGATGGTTTTCAGCACCGGGGGCGTGCCGATGGCCCGTTGGGCGATCACGAATTCTTCCTCTTCGTTCGGGTAGTCGACCCGCACTTTCATCATGAAACGATCGATCTGAGCCTCTGGCAGGGGGTAAGTTCCTTCGGTCTCGATCGGGTTCTGCGTGGCCATGACCAGAAACGGCTGTGGCACCGGGTGGCTGACGCCGGCGATCGTGACCTGGCGCTCCTGCATCACCTCGAGCAGGGCGCTTTGCACCTTGGCGGGGGCGCGGTTGATCTCGTCGGCGAGCAGGAGGTGGGCGAACACCGGCCCAAGCGCGGTGCTGAATTCGCCGCTTTGGGGGTTGTAGACCCGGGTGCCGATGAGGTCGGCGGGCACCAGGTCGGGGGTGAACTGGATGCGCTGGAAGCGGCCGCTGAGCACGCGAGACAGCGTCTTCACCGTGAGCGTCTTGGCCAGACCCGGCACCCCCTCCACCAGCAGGTGACCCTGCGCCAGCAAGGCGATCATCACCCGCTCGAGGAAGGCATCCTGGCCGACGACCACCCGTTTGACTTCATACAGCAAGTCTTCCATCAAACGGTGGGCAGAGGCGGGACTGGGCGTCGGGGTCATGGTGGGCACTCGGGTGAACGGGAAAGCAAGACTCAGTGAGATCGTGGGCGCCAGTGCGAAAGGGCAAAGACCTCACGACGCTCCCTGGTTCAACGACATGGGCCGGCTCAAAACGGGGCCAGGCCCGCGCCAGAGGCGGCGTTTTCAATGGGCACTGCAAAACCGATGCCAATGAACACCCGCTGCTGTGCCGGGTTGAGGATGGCGGTCACGATGCCAACAACCTCGCCGTCCTGCGTCAGCAGGGGGCCACCGGAATTGCCGGGGTTGGCAGCGGCATCGAACTGAATCAGGTTGCTGATGACTTGCTGGCCGTCGGGCGAACGGTACTCGCGTTGCAGCCCCGAGATCACGCCGGAGGACACCGACGGGCCGATGCCGAAGGGAAACCCCACCGTCACCACCGTGTCGCCCGGCTGCAGGTCGGCCGTGCTGCGCAGCGTGGCAGCCTGCAGGTCATCGGGAATGGTCTTGGCGCGCAGCACCGCCAGGTCGTTGGCCGCGTCCACGCTGACCAGCTCGGCCGTGGATTCATGCCCGTCGGAGAACATGACCTTGATGCGGCGGGCACGCTGCACCACGTGCAGGTTGGTGAGGATGGTGCCGTTGTCAACGATCACGACGCCGGTGCCGATGCCTTCGGGCACCGACGGGGTGCCCTGGGTGCCGGGAGTGCCCAGGCCGACGACCCGAACCACGGAAGGGGCGATGCGCTCGTAGGCTTTGGCCACGGGGGAGGGCAGGGGGCGTTGCGACAGCGAGCGGCGGACTTCGACGTCGATGGCCTTGAGCTGGGCGGGGGTGAACACCGCGGCGGAGCGGCGAGCCTGCCACTGCCCGGTCAAGGCCCACGTCGTGGTGACCAGCAAGGCCACCATCAGCAGCCAGTTCAGGGCCGGGATGCGCCGCAAGGTTCGAGACAGGGCCGACGGCGACCGGGGCGCTTCGGCTTCGGCTTCGCGGGCCGACGGCTGTGACGCGGCAAGGGTGTCGCTGCCCGCAACTGCGGGCGCAGCGGGCCGTCCGGCACGGCTGTAGATGGCTGTCTTCTTCATCCGCCTGTTCCCACTGCGTCAAGTCATCGGGTTGCGATGGGCTGATTGAAGCCACACGATGCAACGTTAGCATGTCTGGATGCCCCAGGCGATCAGGGTGATTGCGCAAGGGTCTCGGGCCACGGGCAGGCGGCCTCAGCGCGGCAGGTTGGCCGGGTCGTTGCCCCATCGCCGTCGCGGTCCTGCTCTTGTATGCTTTCAGCTCTTTGTGCCTCCTTTGGGTCCCCATGAGCACCAGCACCACGTCCTCCTCACGTTTGACCTCTTCGTCCACCGCGGCGCCCTCCGAGTCGGACGCTGTTGCCAGCGTCACTGCGCTGGCGCTGCCGCCGGTGACGATCTCCGAGATGGGCGGCGTGCGTTACCTGCACCTGGGCACGACCTGGGTCCAAGGTGCCATGCGCCTGGCTCGGCCGTTGGACATTGAGCTGGACTATGTGCGTCGCATGATGGTGTGGATGCTGCTGCGCCCGGAGTCGGGGGACGCGGCGCGCGAGGCCTGGGACAACACCCACACGGTGCAGCTGGGCCTGGGCTCCGGGACGATCACCCGGTTCTGCCATCGGGTGCTGGGCGCCCACGCCACCGCGGTCGAGCTCAATCCCGAGGTCATTCGGGCCTGTGAGGCCTTGTTCTACGTGCCCCGTTCGGCCCCTCGGCTGCAAGTGCTCCACCGCGATGCGGCGGAGTACGTGGCCGACCCAAAACACCGCGACAGCGCAGACGCGGTGTGCGTGGACGTCTACGACCACGAGGTGGCCGGGCCGGTGCTGGACAGTGCGGCGTTTTATCGCGGGTGTTACAGCCTGCTGCGCCCTGGCGGCGTGATGACGGTGAATTTGTTCGGGCACGGCGCCGACCTCGAAGGCAGCCGTTCGCGCGTGGCGCAGGCCTTTGGCGAGGCACAGCTCTTCCACACGACACCGGGGAAAAACGGCCACATTGTGTTGGGCGCTGTGAAGCAGCACCCGTGGCCGGACGCCGACACCCTCCGGGCCCGCGCGAAGAACATCGAAACTCAGTTCCAGCTGCCCGCGCTTGAATGGCTGGACATCCTTCGCCGTTGACGCCTGCCGTCACATGCTCCGACACCTGGTGACCTCGACGTCTGTCGACATGCCAAGGGGCAGGGCGGCTGATCGGCTCGGCGTGCAGGCATCATGCGGGCATGTGGATCGACACCCATTGCCATTTGGATGCCAGCGAATTCGACGCCGACCGGGCGGCCGTGGTGGCCCGCTCGGCTGCGGCGGGGGTGCACCAGATCGTGGTGCCTGCAGTGGCCGCCGCCAACTTCGAGGCGGTGCGGCGCCTGGCGCATGCGCATGGGCTGGCTTATGCACTGGGCATCCACCCCTTGTTCGTGGCGCAGGCTGGCGCAGACGACCTGGACGCCCTGCGCGCCGCGTTGGAAGCGGCACGCGGCGACCCACGCTTGGTGGCGGTGGGCGAAATCGGCCTGGACCATTGGGTGCCTGGGCTTGACCGGGCCTTGCAGCAGCGGTTTTACACGGCCCAACTGGCTCTGGCGCGAGAGTTCGACCTGCCCGTGATCCTGCATGTGCGCCGCTCGGCGGACGGCCTGTTGCACGGTCTGCGACGCATTCCGGTGCGCGGCGGCATTGCCCACGCCTTCAACGGCAGCGAGCAGCAGGCGCAGGCGTTCTTGGACCGCGGTTTCAAGCTGGGATTCGGCGGTGCCATGACGTATAAGCGCGCACTGCGCATCCGGCACCTGGCGCGCACACTGCCGCTGTCGGCCCTGGTGCTGGAAACCGACGCGCCCGACATCCCGCCGTACTGGCTCTACCGCACGGCCGAGCAGCGCGCCGCCGGCGCCGTCAGCCAGCGCAATGAATCGGCGGAACTGCCACGCATTGCCGAGTGCCTGGCCACGCTGCGTGGCATGCCATTGACTGAGCTTGCAGAATCCACCACCTCCAATGCCCATCAGGCGTTGCCTGCGTTGAACCGGTTAGGGCCTCGGGACGGTTTCGCTTGAACGCGGTGCCTGGCTGGTTTCCCGGCTCCGCTCTCCTGACCCGCTTTTTTTTATCCCATGACCACCCGACCTCGCTCCCGCCCTGCCGCTCCACCCCCCGCCGTCGAGTTGCCGCCCGTCACCCTCTCGGAGATGGGCGGCATCCGCTATCTGCACCTCGGCACACCGTGGGTGCAGGGGGCCATGCGGCTGTCGCGACCCCTGAGGATCGAACTGGACTACGTGCGCCGCATGATGGTGTGGATGCTGTTGCGGCCTGAAGCCGACGACCCTTCGCTCGGAGCGTGGCAGGGGTTGGATGCCGTGCAGCTGGGGCTGGGCGCTGGTGCCATCACCCGTTTCTGCCACCAGGCCCTGGGGGCGCGCACGACGGCTGTGGAAGTCAACCCCGACGTCATCGAGGCGGCCCACGCCTGGTTCCACTTGCCGCGCCAAGACCCCCGGTTGCAGGTGATCGAACGCGACGCCTCGGAGCACGTGGCCGACCCGGCCTGCCAGGCCAGTGCCGACGTGCTGTGTGTGGACCTTTACGACCACGAAGCGGCCAGCCCGGTCTTGGACAGCGAGCTGTTTTACCGCGGCTGCCACGACCTGCTCAGGCCCGGTGGCGTGATGACGGTGAACCTGTTCGGCCGGGACGCCAGCTTCGAGCGCAGCTGCGCGCGCATGGCGCAGGCCTTCGGCGAGCCCCAGCTCTTCAGCCTGCAAGCCACCAAAGAAGGCAACACGGTGGTGGGTGGCGTGAAGGAACTCACCTGGCCGTCCAGCGACACGCTTGTGGCACGCGCGAAAAACATTGAAACTGGGTTCCAGCTTCCGGGCCCGAAATGGCTCAAGATGATCCGACGTTGAGTTGCTCCCCTCTTGCCTTGTCACTGAGCCCGGCCGACCGCATGAACCCACCCGCTGCTGACCCCCCACCCGTTTTGACGAAACTGCTGCAGCACACCGGGCCGCTGGAATGGCGCCTGATGTTGAAATGGCTGCGCGCGGACGGCGTCATCAGCCCCGTCGAGGCCGAGCGCACTGCCAAACGCTTTGCGGCCGGGCACAGCGGGCAGCACCCTTTGGTGCGCCTGGGCAGTGCGGGCCTGGCGCGGGTGTCCGATGGCAAGGCGCTGGACGTCGAGGTGCTGACGCAGTGGCTGGCCGAGCGCTCCGGCATGCCCTATTTGCGCATCGATCCGCTGAAGGTGGACGTTGGCCGGGTGGCCGACGTGATGTCCATCACCTACGCCGAGCGGCGCCACGCGCTGCCGATCCAGGTGAGCGCGCGCGAGGTGGTGGTGGCCACCTGCGAGCCGTTCGACATCGCCTGGGTCGCCGAGATCGAGGCCCACACCCAGAAAACGCTGAGGCTGTCGCTGGTGAGCCCGGTGGAGCTGGCGCGCTACACGACCGAGTTCTACACCCTGTCGACTTCGGTGCGCGCCGCGGCGAAGTCGGGTGAGACCTCGGCGTTGGCCAGCTTCGAGCAGCTGGTGGAGCTGGGCCGCAGCAACCGGCAGCTGGAGGCCACCGACCAGGGCGTGGTGCAGGTGGTGGACTGGCTGTGGCAGTACGCGTTCGACCAGCGGGCCTCGGACATCCACCTCGAACCGCGCCGTGATCTGAGTGCCATCCGGTTTCGCATCGACGGGGTGATGCACACGGTCTACCAGCTGCCGCCGGGTGTGATGAACGCCATGATTGCGCGCATCAAGCTGCTCGGTCGCATGGACGTGGTGGAAAAACGGCGCCCGCTGGACGGCCGCATCAAGACCCGCAACCCGCGTGGCGACGAGGTGGAGATGCGCCTGTCGACCTTGCCGACGGCCTTCGGCGAAAAGATGGTGATGCGGATTTTTGACCCAGACACGACGGTGAAGCCGTTGGAGGCCCTGGGCTTCGGGCGCCACGACGGGCTGCGTTGGGAGACGCTGGTGGCCAGGCCCCACGGCATCATCCTGGTGACCGGGCCCACCGGCTCCGGCAAGACCACCACGCTTTACTCGACCCTGCGCCGGCTGGCCACCGAGGAGGTCAACGTGTGCACGGTCGAAGACCCGATCGAGATGATCCAGCCGGCCTTCAACCAAACCCAGGTGCAAAACGTTCTCGATCTGGGGTTTGCCGAAGGGCTGCGAGCGCTGATGCGGCAGGACCCGGACATCATCATGGTGGGTGAGATCCGCGATCTGGAGACCGCAGAGATGGCCATTCAGGCGGCGCTCACCGGTCACCTCGTGTTCAGCACGCTGCACACCAACGATTCGCCATCGGCCATCACCCGGCTGATGGACTTGGGCGTGCCGCCTTATCTGATTGGCGCCACGGTGGAAGGGGTGCTGGCACAGCGCCTGGTGCGCACGCTGTGTGTGGCGTGCAAGCAGCCCGACGACAGCGTCACCGGCGAGAGCATCAATGAGTTGATCAAGCCCTGGCGCATCAACGGCAAGGTCAAGGCCTTCAAGCCGGTGGGTTGCCTGGAGTGCCGCATGACGGGCTTTCGCGGCCGCGCGGGTCTGTACGAGCTGCTGGTGCTCACCCCAGCGGCAGAAGAAGCCGTTCACCCAGTGCCCGACATGGCGCGGCTGCGCCAGCAAGCGCTCAAAGACGGGCTGCGTCCGCTGCGCCTGGCGGGCGCCATGAAGGTGGCCGAAGGCGTGACGACGATGGACGAAATCCTGCGGTCGACACCGGCTTGGAACTGACGGTGGGCAGGCACTGGCGGCCCACCGCATCGGTGTGGCAGGCGACCCCGTTATGGTTCATCCACCGTCTCGCGGCGGGTGCCAGAAGCGCTCTGGGCCTGGCTCCTAGAATGCACCTCCAATTGCGCGAGGAGCCCCGGACTTGAAAATCAAAAGCCAGCAAGACTTTTGGACGGGTTTGCTGTTTCTGATTCTGGGCGTCGCGTTCGCGGTGGGCGTGTCGGATCACGCCATGGGCAACGCCAAAGACCCCGGGCCGGGTTATTTTCCGCTGGCCCTGAGCGCGGTCATGGTGCTGCTCGGTGCGGTGATCCTGTTTTTCTCCCTGACCTTCGAGACCGATGGCGGCCAGCCCATTGGTCCCATGGCTTGGCGACCGCTGCTGGTGGTCACCGGGGCCATCGTTTTGTTCGGCATGGCGCTGCCGGTGCTGGGCCTGCTGCTGACCAGCCCCTTGGTGGTGCTGGTCAGCAGCCTGGCGATGGGCAAGCCCCACTGGCCCGGGCTGTGGTGGAGTGGCTTGTTGCTGACCTTGGCGGCTTACCTCGTGCTGGTGGTGGGCCTGGGGCTGCCCTTGCCGGTGGGTCCGGCGGGCCCATGACGGCGACGCCGGCGCGGCCGGGCTGTCCGGCAAGGGCGCCGTTTTGTTTGCCGACCGCGTGCCGGTCGGCCTGAAAAGGATTTCATGGATTGGTACCAGCACCTCGTCACCGGATGGTCCAGCGCGTGGACGGCGCAGACCCTGGCCATGATCTTGCTCGGTGGCTTTTTGGGCTTGTTGATGGGCGTGTTGCCCGGTTTGGGGCCGGTGGTTGCGCTGGCCCTGGTGCTGCCTTGGGTCGGCCCGCTGAACCCGATGTCGGCGATGGCCTTGCTCGCCAGCGTGTACATCGGCGGGCACTACGGCGCCTTGACGGTGCGCAGCCTGGTCTTGCCGGCCGGCCCGGCAGAGTCTGCGCCGATGGCGCTCGACGCTCACCAGCTCACCCGCCGAGGGCGTGGCGGCCTGGCCGTGGCGGTGGCCAGCCTGAGTTCGACGGTTGCAGCGCTCGGGGCCCTGGTGGTGATGTGGCTGACGGCGCCTTGGTTCACCGAGCTGGCCTTTCATTTCGGCCCGGCCGAATACTTTTCGCTGATGGTGCTCAGCCTGGTGGCGGCGGTGGCCGTGTCGCCCGGTTCTCTGGTGAAGGCTTTGGCGATGATCGTGCTGGGCTTGTTGCTGGGGCAGGTGGGAGCGGACCAGGCTTCCAAGGTGTTTCACCAGCTGGCCGGGGTGCCTTCAGCGTTTGCCGAAATCGATCTGGTGGTGCTGGTCATCGGCCTGTTTGTCTTCGGTGAGGTTTTGGCCGCGCTGGGCCAGCCGGCGGCGGACCGTGCGGCAATCGAGGGCGCGCTGGGCGCCTGGCGCCCGTCTCGCGACGAGCTGCGGCGCGCGCATCCCGCCGTGTGGCGGGGCACGGCCCTGGGCACGGTGCTGGGGCTGTTGCCGGGGGGCGGGGCCGTGCTGGCGTCGCTGGCCTCGCGCACCGTCGAGCGGCGCCTGGCTGGCGGCCACACGCCCCTCGGACGCGGTGAGGTGCGTGGCGTGGCAGGGCCTCACGCGGCGCTGCAGGCCGGCGCCCAAAGCGCATTCATGCCGCTGCTCACCTTCGGCATTCCGCTCAACGCCGCGATGGCTTTGTTGATCGGCGCGATGACGCTCAAGAGCCTGGCGCCGGGCCCCCAGTTGATGAGCGGCGAGCCCGGCTTCTTCTGGGGCCTGATCGCCGCCCTGGGCATCAGCCATGGGGTGGTGTTGGTGCTCCACCTGCCGTTGCTGCGCCTGTGGATCGGCATGGCCGGCCTGCGGTTTCGCTTTGTTTACCCGGCCGTCGTGCTGATGGGCTGCCTGGGGGTATATGCCCTGCGCGGCGAGGTGCTTGACCTGTACTTGGCAGCGGGGCTGGGGGTGGCGGGCTATGTGTTTCACAAGCTGCGCTGCCCGCTGGGGCCGCTGCTGCTGGGGTTCGTCTTGGGTCCGATGATGGAGGCCAGCCTGCGAGGCGCCTTGCAGCCCGCCGGCGACTGGCGCACCTTGGTGTCGCGGCCGGTGTCGCTGACGCTGTTGCTGGCGGCCGCGATGCTGGTGGGGTTGGTGCTGCTGCCTTCGGTCCGGCGTCCCCGGGGACTTGCTTTCAAAGAGGAATGAGCCAACATGACCGACACACCCCAATCTGCCCTGGCCTTTGACTGGTCTGCCGGCTACACCAGCCAACGCGCGCCGGTGTTTGGCCGCAACGTGGTGGCCACCTCCCATCCCTTGGGCGCGCAAGCGGGCCTGCGGGTGCTGTCGCAGGGGGGCAATGCCGTCGACGCCGCGGTGGCAGCCGCGGCGGCCATGACGGTGCTGGAGCCGGTCAGCAACGGCCTGGGGTCGGATGCGTTTGGCATGGTCTGGGATGGGCGGGCGCTGCACGGCCTGAACGCCAGCGGCTGCGCGCCACAGGCGTGGTCGCCGGCGTACTTCCAAGGCAAATATGGCGCGCAGACCACCGCACCCCCCGTGCGCGGTTGGGACACCGTCACCGTGCCCGGTGCGGTGGCCAGTTGGGTGGCGTTGAGCCGGCGCTTTGGCAAGCTGCGGTTTGCCGAACTGATGGCGCCGGCCATTGAGTGCGCGGAGCGGGGCTACGGGGTGACCCCGATCGTGCAGCAGAAATGGGCGGCCTCGGTGCCCCTGCTGCTGGACCAGCCGGGCTTCGCCCAGGCGTTCATGCCCTTTGGCCGGGCGCCCGAAGTCGGCGAGCGCTTTGCCTGGCCGGCGGTGGCGAGGGGGTTGCGCCTGATCGGCGAGACCGAGGGCGAGGCCTTCTACCGCGGGGAAATCGCCCAGGCCCTGGTGCGCAACGCCCAGGTGCATGGCGCTGCCTTGAGCCTGGGCGACCTGGCGAGCTATGAGCCCGAGTGGGTTCAGCCGTTGTCGCACGACTACCGCGGCCACACCCTGCATGAGTTGCCGCCGAACGGGCAGGGCTTGGCCGCCTTGATGGCGCTGGGCATGGTGCGGCAGTTCGATCTGCGCGCGCATGGCGTCGACAGCGTGGTGTCCCAGCACATTCAGATCGAGGCCATGAAGCTGGCCTTTGCCGACGTGTACCGCTACGTGGGTGACCCCGCCAGCATGCCGGTGAGCCCGCAGCAGATGCTGGACCCGGACTACCTGCAGGCCCGTGCCCGGCTGATCCGCCTGGACCGGGCGCAGGCCTTCGACGCGGGCCGCCCGGACGACGTGCACCGGCGCGGCGGCACCGTTTATCTCACAGTGGCCGATGCCCAGGGCATGATGGTCAGCTTCATCCAAAGCAACTACATGGGGTTCGGCTCGGGGGTGGTGTTGCCGGACTACGGGGTGTCGCTGCAAAACCGCGGCCACAGCTTCAGCCTGGACCCGCGCCAGGTCAACGTCGTGGCCCCGGGCAAGCGCCCCTTCCACACCATCATTCCAGGCTTTCTCAGCCGGCCAGGCCGCGGGCCTGGCGAGCTGGAGGCGCAGATGGCTTTCGGCGTCATGGGCGCCAACATGCAGCCGCAGGGCCAACTGCAAACCCTGGTGCGGATGCTCGACTTCCACCAGCATCCGCAGGCCGCCTGCGACGCGCCGCGCTGGCGTTTCAACGCCGGGCTGGAAATCAACGTCGAGCCGAACATGCCGGCGGACAGGGTGCAGGGGCTGGCCGACCTCGGGCACCGCATGGAGGTCATCAACGACAGTTACCAGGATTTCGGCGCCGGCCAGTTCATCTGGCGACTGGGCGACCCGGCGGTTGACGGCTACGTGGCCGCCAGCGATTCGCGGCGCGACGGGCAGGCCGTGGCCTGGTGAGTGAGGTCATCAGCCAGCGGCTCGGGGGCAGGGGTCACAATAGCGGCCCTTGTCCTGCCCATGCGTTGACCTGATGATGCCCGCCGCTTCCGCCTCTTCCTTGCAAGCCGCCACGCAGGCCGCTGCGGTTCGCCTTGTCCTGTTGCCGGGGCTGCACGGCTCGGGCGAGCTGTTTCAGCCGCTGCGCCAGGCCTTGCCCGCCGAGTTCGCGGTGCAGGTGGTGAGCTACCCTTCGAACGAGCGCCTGGACTACCCGGCGCTGGTGAAGTTGGTGTTGCCCCAGCTGCCCGCGGAGGGCGCCTATGTGTTGTTGGGCGAATCGTTTTCCGGGCCGGTGGCCATCGAGGTGGCACGCCAAGCCGCCAACCCGCCGCTGGGCCTGGTGCTGTGCTGCACCTTTGCCACCTGTCCTCAGCCGAGCTGGTCGCGTTGGCTGCAATGGGTGCCGACGCTGCCCCCGCTGCACTGGATTTCGCCGTGGGTGCTGCGGCAGATGTTGTTTGGCCGGTGGGGTCAAACCGCGCAGCTCAAGGCCTTGCGAAAAGCGCTGTCCAAGGCGGGGCGCGGGGTGCTGTACCACCGCCTGGAGGCGGTACACCAAGTGGATGTGCGGCAAGGGCTGGCGGCGTGCGACATGCCGATTCAGTATTGGCAGGCCAGCGACGACCGCCTGGTGCCACCCAGTGCCTGGGACTGCGTGCAAGAAGCCGCCCCCGATGCGCAGTGCGTGCGCTTCGATGGCCCGCATGCCTTGCTGCAGGCCTGCCCCGAGCGCGCCACGCAGGCCCTGGTGGCCTTTGCCGGCCAGCTTGGCCTGCTCCACACGCCCTGGGTCGATGCCGCACGGTCGCGGCGAAGTTGACCTCACCGCCTTGTCGGAGCGCCGCTGCCATCAGCTGGCTCGCGTCTGAGCGAGTTTTCATTTTTTTGAGTCCTTGAGTCTGTCTGCCATGAGCGAACTTCACACCTTCATCTTCGATGGCATGCCCGTGCGCGGCCGCCTGGTTCGCCTCACCGGGGCGTGGCAGGAAGTGCTGCAGCGTCGCAAGAACGCGCCCTGGGCCACGCCCGTGCGCCACTTGCTGGGGGAAATGGCGGCGGCCGCCACCTTGATGCAGTCCAGCATCCAGTTCAACGGCGCGCTGGTGCTGCAGCTGGTGGGCGATGGGAACCTCAAGCTGGCGGTGGCCGAGGTGCAGCCCGATCTGGCATTCCGCGTGACCGCCACCGTGGTGGGGGAGGTGAGCGAAGACGCCGACTTTGCGGCGGTGGCCAACCCCGGCGGCAAGGGCCGCTGCGCCATCACCCTGGACGCGCGCGACCGGCTGCCTGGGCAGGCCCCTTACCAAGGCGTGGTGCCGCTGCACGGCGATCAGGGCGAACCGTTGACGCGTCTGAGCGACGTGCTGTCGCACTACATGCTGCAATCCGAGCAGCTGGACACGACGCTGGTGTTGGCAGCGAATGATCAGATGGCCGCTGGCTTGTTGATTCAGCGCATGCCCACCGAGGGCGAAGGCAACCTGGCTCGCCGCGAAGACGACATCGGTTTGAATGAAGATTACAACCGCATCTCGCAGCTGGCGGCCACCCTCCGCCCAGAGGAGCTGCTTGGCCTGGACGCCGAGACCGTGCTGCGGCGGCTGTTCTGGGAAGAGCCGGTGCGGCGGTTCGAGCCGGTGCACCCGCGCTTTGAATGCCGTTGCTCACGCGAGCGCGTGAGCCAGATGCTGCGCAGCCTAGGGGCAGACGAAGTCCACTCGATTTTGGAAGAGCAGGGCCGCATCGACGTGGCCTGCGAATTCTGTGGCCTGGGCTACGGCTTCGACGCTGTGGACGCCGAGGCTTTGTTCAGCACCGTGCCACCGCTGCCCGGGTCGGGCGCGGTGCACTGAACGATCAGGCTCCCGGGCGCGGCGAGGTGCCGCGCCGTGCGGTGGGTCAGACCGGTGCCCAGAAGATGTAGTCGGCCTGGTAGGTCACCACTTGCTTCTGACCTGCGGTAGACGCACCGCAGGCAGCCGCAGGCGCCACGCCGCCACGGGTGGCCAGACGCTGGATGTAGCTGACGCCGGTCATGGCGCCTTGGCCCATGGCGGGGTTGGCCTTGACCAGCTGCAGCGGAATGTTGCCAGCGCCGGCGGGGGACACGGCGAGCTGGGTGGCGGTCAGCTTGGAGCCGTCTTTGCTTTCCCAGGTGGCGGGCGGGCCGTAGTACTTGCCCACGGTTTGGCCCGAACGGTCTTTGAGCACCGCGTCAGGGCCAACGAAGGTCCACTCGAAAGTGTCGGCCATGTTGGCCTTGGCACGGCATTCGTAGGTGATCTGGCCGGCGCCCACCGTTTCCAACACCACTTTGTGGCCAGCGGGTACTTTCACCGCTTCAGGCACGTCGGCCATCATCATCGGCTTGGCGGACGGCGCGGTGGAGCACGCGGTGGACAACAGTGCCATGGCAGCGGCGGCGGACAACAGGGCAGGGCGCAGGTTCATCGGAAGTTCCTCAGCGAAAAAGTGATGGGATGACAACAGGTTGACACCGCGTGACTTCCGCGTGTCCGAGCATGGTACGCATCCACCGTCCAAATGGATGCAATTTTCTCGTGGGCGTGGGTAGGTGCGCCACAGTGGCGCCGGGTGGGGGGCACCAGGGTGGGCTGCCAGGCCGTCTGGGGCGGCGCTAACCTGGGCCGTTATACCGCCTTCAGGGGCCGGCTCGCAGCGTGCATCATCCACGCGGCGATGCTGTGCAGCGGCACGATGTCGTCGGCGGCGCCCAGTTTGATGGCTTCCTGAGGCATGCCGAAGACCACGCAGGTGGCTTCGTCCTGGGCGGCGGTGTGGGCGCCGGCCTGGTGCATGTCACGCAAGCCCCGGGCACCGTCGTCGCCCATGCCCGTCATGATGAGGCCGATGGCATTGCGACCGGTGCAGGCCGCCACCGAGCGGAACAGCACGTCGACCGAGGGGCGGTGGTGGTTCACCAGCGGTCCGTCGAAGACCTCGACGACGTATTGCGCGCCGCTGCGCTTGAGGCGCATGTGCTTGCCCCCCGGGGCGATCAACACCCGCCCGTTGATGACGCGGTCGCCATCTTTGGCTTCCAGCACCTCCAGCTCGCACACCGTGTTCAAGCGGGCGGCGAAGGACGCGGTGAATTTTTCAGGCATGTGCTGCACCATCACGATGCCGGGGCACGCGCGGGTGAGCTGCTTGAGCACGATCTCGATCGACTGCACCCCGCCCGTTGAGATGCCCACGGCGATCACTCGGTCGGTGGTTTCAGCCATGGCGCCTGCCGCAGCAAAGGGGGTTGGCACCGGCGCTTTGGCCGCTGCCCCGCGCCCTTGCAGGCTGGAGACCGCCCGCAGGTTGGCCCGGGAGGCCGCCCGCACCGCTTGCACCAGCCCGTTCGAAGGATCTTCCAGGAAGCTCTTCAGCCCGATCTTGGGCTTGGTGACGAAGCTCACCGCCCCGGCCGTCAGGGCCTGCAGGGTGGTTTCACACCCTTTCTCGGTCAGCGTCGAGCACATGACGACTGGCGTGGGCCGCTCGGCCATGAGTTTTTTCAAGAAGCTGATGCCGTCCATGCGCGGCATTTCGACGTCGAGCACGATCACGTCGGGCCAGTCGGATTCCATCTTGGGCCAGGCGAACAGTGGATCGGCCGCGCTGCCACACACCTGGATGCCACCGGCCGTCAAGGTGTCGCTCAGGTGCTTGCGCACCACAGCCGAGTCGTCGATCAAAAAAGCTTTGATGCCCATGCAGGTGCTTTGACCGTTGGAACGGGAATGGGTTGGCCGCCAGTGGTGGGCTGGCCGCGACGCATGCTGACTTCGCCGCTCACCAGGTTCAGGGTGACGGTGCGCGGCACGTTGTCGCCCACGTCCACCTCCTGCAGCGTGAAGCCGTGGGCCTCGATCAGGCTCCAGCCGAGTTCGATGTTGCGCTCACCGACGGCGAACTTGACGCCCACGCTGTCGGGCATGGTGTCCGCCCCCCCGTACAGGTAGGCGTTGTATTCCTGTGGCACGGTGCCGGCCGCTGCGATGGCCTTCAACAAAATGGCCACCGCTTCGTTGCCGAAGCGGCCGTCCAGCGGCATGGCGGAAGTGCAAACGCGCTCGGGCAGCAGGAAGTGGCACAGGCCCCCGAGCCGGCGCCGGGGGTGCCACAAAGCGATCGCCACGCACGAGCCCAGCAGCGTGCGCACTTGCGCCGCGTCGCCGCCGAAATACAGTTGGCCGGCAAGCAGGTGCAAGTCCTGGCCTTTTTTAGCCTTCACCACGCCGACAACGCTGCGCTCAGGCATGAACGTACACCGCCGCGGTGAGCGCACGCACCGGCAGGTCCAGGTTGGTGATGGACTCGGCGTGGCCGGTGAGCAGGTGCCCGGCGGGCTTGAGCCGCGTCAGCACGCGGCGCACGATGTCGGTCTTGCCCGGCGGGTCGAAGTAGATCAGCACATTGCGCAGGAAGATCACGTCGAAGTGGCCGATGTCGGGCAGGTCCTGCACCAGGTTGCCCGGCAGGAACCGCACCCGGTCGCGCAGCTCCTTGCAGATCAGCATCTGGCCTTCGTACTCGTCGCGGCCCTTGAGGCACCAGCGTTTCAGGTAGGCCTGCGGCGTGTGGCGCACCCGCTCCATGGGGTAGAGGCCGCGGCGGGCGCTGTCGACCATGGCCGTGGACAAATCCGTGCCGACGATCTCCCAGCCACTCAGGCCCAGCTTGTCGCCCAACAGCATGGCGATGCTGTAGGCCTCCTCGCCCGACGAGCTGGCGGCACTCCAGACCCGCAGCGTGCCCGCTCCGCGGGGCCGCTGCGCGACGAGCTCGGCCAGGAAGTCGAAGTGCTGTGGCTCGCGAAAAAAGTACGTCTCGTTGGTGGTCAGCTTGTCGATCACCCGCACCACCTCGGCCGCGTCGCGGTCGCGGGTGATCTCCTGCACGTACTCGTCGATGCTGCAGCCTCTCTCCTGCGCCAGTTTCTGCAGCCGGCCCGTCACCAGCGCGCGCTTGGACTCGGTCAGCCGGATGCCGGAGACGCTGTGAAACAGGTCGGTGACCGCCTCAAACGCTTGCGTTGACAGCATGGTGGTTCGTGCTCGTTTGAAGGGCGCCGGGTGGCCGGTGCTGGGCGATGAGGTCGGCCAGCGCGGTTTGCTCCAGCACGCTGGCCAGGTCGATCTCGGCGGTGGTCTGGCCGCGCACCCGCAGCATGCTGCGGATGAAATCGGCGCTGATGCGCGTGCCCAGCCGTGGCACGTTTTCCTGGTCGCTGTAGGTGGCGTCGAACACTTCGTAGACGCTGTCCACCAGCACGCCCAGCGTCTGGGTGCCCTCCTCAGGCGCCGGGATGTCGACCATCACCACGCACGAGCGGCGACCGATCACGGTCGTGCTCAAGCCCAGGCGCGCACCGAGATCGATCACCGGCACCACGGCGCCGCGCAGGTTCATCACGCCGCGAACGAAATCGGGCATCAGGGGCAGGGGTGTCATGTGCACCACCTCGAGAATTTCACGCACCGCGTCGATCCGGACCGCGTAGGTCTCAGGGCCCAGGGCGAAACGCAGGAATTGATGCGTCTCGGCATGTCCGGGGGTGTCGTCGGGGGTGACGTGGACGTCGGCTGTCATGGCGGGCCTCGGTGCTTTCGAATCACGACTGGGTGACGGTGCTGTTGGAGCGGCTCCAACTCACGCCGCCTGTTGCGTTCTTGCGCGCAGGTCGGCCGGCGGCCGCTGCGGCACGCGGACGACCGCTGCCTTGCTCGAGCCGGAAGAAGGCCATCATCTCGAGCAGTTGGGCGGCTTGGGACGAGAGTTCCTCGGCCGTGGCAGACAGCTGCTCGGAAGCGGAAGCGTTTTGCTGGGTCGACGAGTTCAGGTGGCCCATGGCCGTGGTGATCTGGTTGACGCCCTGGGCTTGCTCACCGGAGGCGGCCGAGATCTCCTGCACCAGCTCGGAGGTCTTGTTGATGGTGGGCACCATCTGGGTGAGGACCGTGCCAGCCTGCTCGGCCAGGCTGACGCTGGAGCCGGCGAGCTGGCCGATCTCTTGCGCGGCGACCTGGCTGCGCTCGGCGAGCTTGCGCACCTCGGCGGCCACCACGGCAAAGCCCTTGCCGTGCTCGCCGGCGCGGGCGGCTTCGATGGCCGCATTCAGCGCCAGCAGGTTGGTCTGGTAGGCGATGTCGTCGATGATGGAGATCTTGGTGGCGATCTGCTTCATGGCGGCCACCGTGCGGGTGACGGCCTCGCCGCCCTCCAGGGCTTCCTTGGCGGCCTTGGAGGCCATGCCGTCGGTGACGTTGGCGTTGTCGGAGTTTTGCTTGACCGAGCTGGCCATCTCCTGCAGCGAGGCGGTGGTTTCTTCGACGCTGGCGGCTTGCTCGGAGGCCGACTGCGACAGGGCCTGCGAGGTGCTGGAGACCTGGCCGGCGGCCGAGGTCAGGGCGTTGGAGGCCGAGTTGACGTCGGTGATGGTGGTGACCAGCTGGCTCACCATCTGGTTGAGGTTGGACTGCAGCTTCTCGAAGACGCCGTTGTAGCTGCCCTCGAGCTGGCGGCTGAGGTCGCCCCCGGCCACGCTGGCCAGCACGTCGCTGACGCCTTGCAGGTTGGTGTCCACGGCGTCGATCAGCTTGTTCAGGCTCTCGGACATGACCTTGAAGAAGCCGGTCTTGCCGTCCAAGGCCAGGCGGTTGCCGAGCTCGCCTTCGACCGCGCCGTTGACGATCGCGGCGATCTCGTTTTCCACACCGATCTCCGCAGTGCGGTCAGCCCACTCCACAACGGTGCCGCTGCGGCTGCCATCGGTGTTGAAGACGGGGCTGGCAATGAGCGCAAAGGTGCGCCCACCGACCTTGATCTGGGTGCGGTAGGTCTCGCGCAGCTGGGAGAGCATGTTGCGCTGGTGGGCAGGGTTCTTGTGGAATTGGTCGAAGCTGTGGTTGATGACGCGGTTGACGTCGAACTGGGGCAGGTCCTTGCGCAGGTCGGCTTGGGCGGTGGTCAGCATCTGCATGACTGCCTTGTTGCCGTAGACGATCGTGCCATCGGCGTCGGCGATCATCACGCTGCCGCTGCCACCGTCCAACGCCTGGCGCACGCGCAGGTTTTCCTTCGCTGCAGCGCTGGCTTCTTTCAGCTGCTTGCGCATCATCTCGATGCCGTCGTTGATGAATGCCTTCTTGCCGGGCAACTTCTCCATCGGCGCCTCCAGGTTGCCGGAGCCCATGCCCATCACGCAGCCCAAGGCCATCTTCTTCACGGCGATGTGTTGATTGACCATGTAGTTCACCGCCTCCGCCATGCGGCGGTAGTCGCCGTTGAAGCTGGCGGCATCCATGACGACATCGATTTCGCCCTTGTCGTGGTTCTCCGACATGTGATTGGCTTGAGAAATCAAACGCTTGATGCTGTCTTGCACCGCATGCACCGAGCGGTACAGGGCACCGATCTCATCTTGTCCTTCTTGTGGCAAGGTCTGCGACAAGTCGCCTTGGGCCAGCTTGTCAGCGGCGGCACACAGGTCTTGCACCGGGCGCACGACGGCGCGCGTCAGCACCCAGGTCAGCACACCACCGACCGAGGCCACGAGCAGCATGACAACCAGGCTGATCAGGCCGGCGCTGTGGGCGTCGCCGGCCGCGGCTTTCGACATAGCTTGGCGGCGGGCCTCGGCTTGGTCTTGCAGCTTGTCGAGCAGCTGGCTGGCTGGATGATCAATGCCGCGCACCTCCAGGTCGGCGGCTGCACTTTGGAAGTTGTTCGCCTTGAAGATGTCGTAGCTCTTGCGGTAGGCAGCGCCGATCTTGTCGAACTCGCCACCCAGTTGCTGGTACAAGGCTCGCATTTCAGCGTCTTTGGTGTTCTTCAGCAGGTCGGTGCCTTTGCTCCTGTACAAGCTCTCAGATTTCTGAAAAGACGTCCAGTACTTGGCCAACGCTTTGGGGTCTTGGCCACGCAGCAAAGTGTTTTTCCATTCTTTCGTCCCTTCGGAGAAGTACCGTTGGAGTTCGGCCACGTCTTTGCCCTCGTCGGCCACAGCGCTGACGTCTTCGGCATACACCTGGATGCTTTGGTCCATGCGGTACAGGCCAAACAAGCCAGCGCACACCAGGAAGACGAGCGTCAACCCGATGAAAAGGGGGATCTTGAGTTTCAGTTTCATGGCACGTGCCCCGGTGGAAGTTAAAAAGAGAGTCAAAATTTCCCGAAGCTGCCTTCGTCGATGGCTTGGTCCGAGGATTTGGACGGGGTGGCACGGCTCCAGCTCACGCCGCTGGCGCCATTGAGGCGGGAGGGCTTGGCACTGCTGCCACCATGGTGAGCCGAGTCGGATGCTTTGACGCCGGAACGGGCAGGGCGGCCGGCAGCCGCCGCGGCACGCGGGCGACCGCTGCCTTGTTCGAGCCGGAAGAAGGCCATCATCTCGAGCAGCTGGGCGGCTTGGGACGAGAGTTCTTCGGCCGTGGCGGACAGCTCTTCGGAAGCAGAGGCGTTTTGCTGGGTCGACGAGTTCAGGTGGCCCATGGCCGTGGTGATCTGGTTGA
>JAZKHH010000034.1:0-14175 GCA_040385465.1 Pseudomonadota bacterium
GCTACGAACCAAGGGGTCGTGGGTTCGATTCCTGCCAGCCGCACCAAAAGTTAGTGTTCAAAATCAACGGGTTAGCTGTTAACGCAGCTGACCCGTTTTTCTTTGTGCGCGACATTTTGCGCGACTGTCTGCCCATGCTCCTGAGATATCACCTTGAGCAAGGTCATCCGGTCTCGCGTTCCCGCCACGCTGTTTGCCACCTCCACCAAGCGAGCGATGGTGGCCGCAGCGTAGTGCTGCGGCATGCCGTCGATCGCGTGGCCCAACAGAAGCGCCCGGTCTTCGGGCGCCGTACCGGCGTCGCGCAATCGCTGCCCAAAGGTGTGGCGCAGGTCGTGCACCCTCACCCCTGGCAGCCCAGCTGCGCGCCGGGCGTTCTGAAAAGCCGTATTGTTCATCGTCTCAACCGGCTGGTACTCCATGGCTGGCGCAAGCTCGAAGTTCTTAATGCGCTCGCGACGCCAAACGAAAACGAACTCCGGGTGCATGCCTCGGGACTCTTCCACCACCGACCACGCCTGGTCATTCAGAACCAGCACGTGGTGGCGATTTGACTTGAAGTGCTCTGGTGGCACCACGAAGACGCTGCGCCCGATTTCCGGCACCTGGCGCTCCCAATCCCATCGCAGCCCGCAGACATTCTCGTCCCGCGCACCGGTGTTCACGGCGAATTGCACCATGCGTTGCAAGTGACCGGGCAGGTGCTGCATCAGCCGCGCCTGTTGGGCCCAGCTGAGCGGCTGCGGCGGCCGAGGGGATTCCTTCAGCATCTCGATCAGCGGGGTGGTGCTGATCCAGGGCCTGCCGTTCTGCCTCCAAACCCGTGCTGCGCGGTTCATGACCGTGCGCACGACCTCAAGGCTGCGGTTCACTGTGGTGGGTGAAGCCACGTTGCGCCGCGTCGCCTTGAACGGCTCAAGCGCCTCGTCACAGATCTGCCGGAGTGGCAGGTGGCCGATGAAGGGCATGAGGATGCTCACGTGGTACGCGATGGTTTCCAAGGTTCTCACTTGCTTGTCCTGGCATTCGGTGAGGTATTTCGCTGCAGCACCTGCGAACAGCTTTTCATCGCCATCGCAAATTTGCTGTTGCCTTGCGGCGTCGGCGGTTGCCTGCTGGTCTCTAAGCCAGCTTTCCGCTTCGTCTTGCGAGACGGCGCCAAGCCGTTTGAAGATCCGCTCTCCGCGGTGCTGCTTGTTGACAATCCGCTCACCGTCGATGAGCTGGATCCCTTTTGTCCGAGTTCGCATGTTGTTACTCCTTGCACGTTACGACCCGGGCGCCCACGGGCGGCAATATACGCGTCGGCCCAGTCGTCCAGCTCCTGGCGGTCGAAGGCCACGCCGCGGATGCCAATCGGCACCTCTGTAAGTTCCGGCCGCACCTCGGCGTCGAACCGGTTGCGGTCCATGGCCAGGTAGGCCGGCGCGTCGCGCTTGCGGATAAGGCGGGGCGTCATGCTGCGGCCTCATCGAACAGCCCGCCCTGGGCGCCGTGCAGCGCAGCGGAGCATGCGGGGTTCAGCCAGAGTACCTCTGTACGGACGCCAGTGCCCCTGCCTGCAGAAATCCTGGCCAGCGTCGCACGGCGCTCCCAGCCCACAAGCATGTCGCGGTAAAGTTCGGAGTCGTAGCCGCTCAGGGCCACCATTCCCTCGAGCTCAAGCAAAGATTGGAGCAGGGTGACGTGCTGCTCATCATCCATCTCGTGTTTGTAGCAACGGCCACGCTTGACCCCTTTCGAGTGCACCCGCGTCGAGTGCACGTAGGGCGGGTCAACAAAGTGCATAGTCTCTGAACCATCGTGCTCGGCCATCACCTGGATGGCGTCGCGGTTCTCAATCACCACTCCGGCGAAACGCTCGGCGATGTTGCGCAGGCTCTCCGGGTATCCCGCCCACCCATGGGACGATAGGCTGTGTTCGCGCTTCGTGTCCTTCCGGAACCCGGTGTGCCCTTTGGTGGCGCCGGCGCTGCCAAACCCCATCTGGGCCCGAACTGCAGTGCGCCTGGCGCGCTCCACCACCTCCGCAGTGGGCTGGTATGCCCCCTTAAATTCGTCCCGGGCATAAGGCGTCAGCGTCAGCGCCTCGATGAGCCGCTCCCTCTGTCCAGGATCGCGCAGCACCTGGAAGAAGTTGACGATGTCGCCATCCAGGTCGTTGTAGACCTCGGCATAGCTTCGAGGCTTCTGCAGCAGGACGCCGGCGGCACCGCCGAAGGGCTCGACGTAACAGAGGTGCGGTGGAACGTGCTGGAGCACCCAAGGCGCGAGGCGAAACTTGGCGCCGTGGTAACGCAATGCGGGGCGTGTGACGCTCACAGCTCCACCTCGTCGCCGAGTTTCGGCTCGGGAGGTATCCCCAGCTGGCTCAAAATCAAGGAACGGTGCCCGTGCTTCCGCGCGTGCTTCATTAGCGCAAACATCAGGGTGTCCACGTTGCCATGCGCCTTGATCGCGGTGTGCACTAGGCGGATCGCGAATGACGCATCCTTGTTGATGAAGGCGGTTTCACCAGATTCCCCGGGCTGCCATTCGCAGGTCGCCACAAGCGAGAATCCGGCCGCCTCGCACTCCGTTGCCAACGCCAGCAGCTTCGGAGCAATCCGTTCGTCGTAAATCTGCTCAGGGGTTGCGGTTGCGTGTTTCATGTGGATCCTACCTCGCGCTTCGCCCGGATTAGGCGACCAAGGGCTGAGCTGTTGATCTCGATCGCGCCAGCCTTGATGGCCAGTGCCCGCTTGCTCAAGGCGATGTCGTAATGGCTGTGAGGCGTGCCAGCCTTCTGGTGCCACTTCCGCTGCACGCCGATGGTGGCCGCCATGGCGTGAAGCTCTTCATCCGTGTCCGCCACCATGTGACACATCACCATTCGCCTAAAGTGGGCCTGCATGTCATCCACGTAGACGCTCATCGCGCAACCCCTCCACCCCAGTTGAAAATGCTGTTGACAGGCAAGTCGTGGCTCGGCGGCACCCAGTTCGTGTGCCAGGTGACGCACGGCTTTCCGTCGTTGCCCCTCTGCACCAGCGGCCCAACGCGTCGGGCCTCGTGCAGGTGCCGAACAATGTGGCCAGGGGCGACGCAACCAGGATGGCCGCAGCTGCTGCTCAGCTGGCGGCGGTGCAGCTGGGCGAGCACGTCCGCCGGTTGTGTCAGCCTCAGCACCAAGCGACGAACGCTGGGTCCTGCGGGCCCGTTGATCCGCGGCGCGCCGCTCTGGAACGACAGCTGCCAAAGCCAGCATTCGCCCTGCACCTTGCAGCGCATCAACACTTCCTTGAGCGACCATTGGATGGGCGGCGGGCCGCGGCGGTACTGCTTCATGGGTTTTCCTCGGATTGAACTGGAAAGGCGGTGGCGCGGTGCGCGTGCCTCGTGCCACCGGCCGCTTACTCGCCGCGGCCCATGAACAAGGGCACATCGCCAATCGCGGCGCGCACCTTGTCAATCAGCTCGAGAGACGCAGCCTGGTGCACGCGGTCGGCACGGATCAGGTCGTAGTGGAAGTTCACCTTGGCCTGGCTCTGGCGGTACCGCAGGCGAGCATCCAGGCGGTAGGGTGTGCCGTTCCAAAACACCGGCAGGCCAATGGCGAACTTCTCGAACAGCTTCATCTGCTCAAGCGTGCCGGTATCGGCGTCGGCGACATAGGTCAGGTTGACCCCGCCCCCCTGCAGGCGCACCGTGCTCTTGAGCATCATGTCCTGGCGTGCGACGAACTCGGTGGCCATGGTCAGCATCTGCAGGCTGGTGGGCATGCCTTCCTGGCTGCTGATGTCGAACTCGTTCGCCTCCAAGAACTCAGCAAATTCCACCTGGCTTTTGGGTTGCTTGTTGCTGCCTACCCAGGTCTTCCACTCAGGGCTGTGGTCTGGCTCGTACACGGCAACGTGCGAACGCCAGCCCGGCGCCCCGAGCGCGTGCTCGTCGAACACTGCGGTGAACTTCAGGCGCAGCTTTTGGGGATCGAAGTCGCACCACACGACGGTGCTGGGGGTCGTGTGCTTCGACACGTAGTTGACGAAGCTCTCGTGGTCGGCGAGGAACGTTTTGGCCTTGGCACGCAGTGGGTGAGCGAGCAGGCCCTCGGTGTCGACCTTCTCCAGCTTGAAGTTGTTGGGGATCGCGAAGTAGGCGAGGGCGTGAGCATCGACAATGCGCTCGGGCTTTGCGAGCGTTCGCTCGAGCGTCTGTGCAAGGTTTTCGGAGGGCTCGTTGAATTCGGACATGGATCACTTTCAGTTGATGTGGGCGCAGTAGAAAACGGTGCGTGTCTGGCGCCACTCAGGCGCTGCGGACGTCGCGGCTGGGCGGCTCGACTTGACGCAGGTCGAGGTTTTGCTGGTTGGGGTTTTGCAGCGACAAGTTGCCCTCCACCGTGGGCCACAGCAAGTCGGACATGGCCTTCGGCTCAGGCGTCTTGTCGGTGACCTTGGCGTCGATTTGCATGGCGGCGCCAGACTTCTTGACGTCCAGCGTGATCGTCAACTTGCCGGCCTTGCCGGTCTCGTCGACGCCCCGCACGAGGTCGGCGAGCTTGGTGCTGCACTCGTCGAGGAAAAGGCCACCCTGCAGGAGTCGCAGGGTGTCTGTGATGGGTCGAATGCTCATGGAATCCTTTCGGTGGTGGTGGGGTAAACGTTGGGCGCGCTCAGAGCTCGTGCCAGTCCTGCCAGGGCTGCGGCCGGCGCGGTGGGCTGGGCGGCTTCGGCTGGGTGTCGCTGCGGCGACGGTTGCTGTGTGGCGGCGCGCAAAACTTGGTCTTGGCGAAGTCGGGGCTGCGGCGCTGCATAAGCCGGACGATGTGCGGATGCGCGTACATGCTGGCGACGATGCCCAGCGGCCCACCGGCCAGAAACGCGGCGATTTCGAACGCGCTGGTGGGCCCTGGCATCACCTTCAGCAGCACCAGGTTCATCGTGCCGATGCCGAAGCTCGTGACGAAGGCCATGGCCATGTGCCGGCCGTTCACGTTCAGGCTTTGCAGGCCGAGCGCAAACACGTTGCCGAAGGCAGCCGCGAAGATCAGCAGGGCGGTCACAGGGAAGACTCCCTGCGCTCAGTCGCCACAACCCCGTCTTCTACCAGCCGTGGCGCGGCCTTCAGTGCCTCGATCAGGACACGTGGCACCTCCTGCTGCAACTGCGCGATGTCGCCGGTGTTTTGCACGACAGCGGTGCCACTCGGCGGCGTCCAGGCTTCACTGACGTGCGCGGCGGTCTCGCCGGCCAGGGTATCGAGCGGGCCACGCTGCACGCGCATCATCAGCCCGCCAAGTGCTTTGATGGTGTACGCCTCATTGCTGAACCGAACGTCAGTGACGACGATGCGGTGGCGGCCAAGGCTGCGCATGGTCTTGACGGCGGCCAGGGTCTGCTTTACCCAGTAGGCCGGGTCATCCGCGCGGCGGTAGTTCGTGCCCCACTGCTGCATGATCCAACGCGGGCTCCGGGGCACGGTAGGGTCTTCGTCTTGCCAGTGCATCCGGTTGATAAAGGCCGGGTCAGCGCAGCGGTTGATTGCCAGGGCAGCCGTGGGCACTTCCTTGAGCTCGCGCCGGCTCAGCATGTCGAGCTCGATGCAGAACGCATTCTTGACCTCGATGCGCAGTGGGTGCGCGAATGCCCAGGTCTCGAAACCGGCCTGGTGATGCAGGATCTCGGCGCATGTGTCTTTGCCGCTGCCCGCGGGGCCACTGAGACCGATGAGTATGTTGCGGGGCAATTCGAATGAGGGTTGGTGCGTCATGAAGTCTCGATCGGAAGTTGCTGGGTGTCTGCCTCCACCACCCACCGCGTGCGCCATTGCGCGTCGGGACGCTGGTATCGCAGGGGGTGGTGCTGCTGGCCCTTGGGTTCGCTGTCGTGCATCAGCTGCAAGGCCCGCGCGCGCAGCAGGCGGCACTGAACCGGGTGCTGCATCGCCTCGGTGAAGGTTGGGGCCCACCCCCGGTGTCGTGCCAGGCGCAGCCGCTCGTAGGCGGCCAGCAGGGCTTCGGGCGTGGGCTCCACGTTCATCGCTGTAGGGCCCCAAGTAGGGCCACGATCACACCGCCCACCACCATGCCGAACAGCATCGGTTGCAGGCTGCCGCGCTGCCAGGCTTGGTTGTAGCCAGCGCGAAAGCCCAGTTGGCGGTGGTGGGCGAGCTCTTTGGCGTGCAGCCGCTCGCGTTCCTCGGCGTGTTTGTCGTGCTGCGCCTGGGCTGCGGCCGTGAGGGCCTGTCGGCGCTCGCGCGCCTGCTCGAGCTGCGTCGGAGTGGGGAGGATCTCGTGTTCGCGGTGCATGGTGTGGGCCTCAGGTCAAAGGTTGAAATAGACAGCGGCGGCGATGCCAAGGACCAGCGCAGCGCTTGCCACCAGCAGGCCGTTGCTGATCAGGCGGTCGCGCCGCGGCAGAAGGGTTTTCAAGTTCAGGGCGCGCATGCTTCGTTCTCCAAGGCTTGGAAAGAGGTGGCCGCGCGCATGGCAGCGGCGCGGGTCGGAAAGGTGTGGCGGCTGCCCAGCAGGCCCCAGGCTGTCTGGTGCTGCTTCACGGTGCGCGGGCCTTTGGCGGTGGCGATGGTGGCCACGACGCGCCGGTCGATGCGGAACACCAGCAGGCCCGCCGGATGCTGGTAGCAGCCGGGCGCCAACGTGCGCCACTTCGGGCGGTCGGCACTCATGGGGTGGCGCCTCTGGGCACCGGCGCGAACTCGTCGCGGGCGAAGGTCAGCGGCGTGGCTATGCCGTCCAGGGCCACGCTGTACAGCGGGATGGGGTAACCGTAGACCGTGCGACCCTCCGTCGGCTCGGTCTTGGCCAACGTGCCCAGGCGGCCCTGGTAGCCCAGCGCTGCGGTGATGACGACGCGGGTGCCTCTGTGGAGTGCTGGGTGGGTGCTCATGGGAGATCCCCTCAGGCGATCCAGCCGCCAATGCCCCAGAGCACCAGCACCAGGACCATGGCGGCGCCAGGGTGTCGGCTCGGCCAGGTCATCCAGGTGGGCAGGTCGAGACGCAGCTCGGGATCGGAGAACGGTTTGGTCGGGCGGCTCATTGCGGCGCCCCAGTGCCACCGGCGATGGCGGCGTCAGCGGCCATCGGAGAGGGCATGTTTTCGCAGAGCCAGATGGCCGCCGGCAGTGCAGCGTCGCGATTGGCCAACCCCTCGGCGCGGCAGCTGTCGCAGCCGAAGACCGCAGCACCCACTACCACGCCCACGACGTAGCCCAGCAGGGTGCCGTACGCGGTGTGGGGCCTCATTGGAAGCCCCAGCCGGTGGGCAGAGGGAAGCTGCGGCTTTCCAACTTGGCACGCAGCTCAGCAAGTGTCGGGGCGTGGCCCTCGGCGATGCGGCGCTCGGGGCCGCCGGCTTGTTGCAAGACGACCGCAGTAAAGACCGGGCCCGGTTGCAAGAAGATCACGGTTCGGATCTGGGAACCAGCCGGCGCGGTAGAGGGGGTGTTGAACACTGTTCTCTCCTTGCGCCGGTGATCAGCGCACGAAGAGAAGTTTACGTCTAACTAAACAATATGGTCAAGTGAAACCTAAACTATTTGCTTCAGTGTAGGGAAAATACTTACGCCGCCCCCTAAGTCTAGGGGAGGGCTTGGCTGATTCGCGTGTCGATCACTTCTTCTGCTGGGGAAGCAGGTTGTAATCCTCCATTGCCGCAATGGTGAGGGGGAAATTGGCGTGAGCCATAAAGGCGGGCTGGCCACTCAGCGCGTCGAGGTTGACGAAGGTCTCACTCAGGCTCCAACTGACCTTTCGCAGAACCACATGACTTTTGTGTAAACCGCTTCCGTAGAGCACATGGTAGTTGCCCAGGTAGGCCGAAGAGCCAAGCACCAGTGCGCCCCAGAGAATCGGGCGCATCCATGACGGAGCGATCTGCATGACTGTTTCCTTCAAAGGAGTGACCTAGCCGGGTGCTGCCTTGATGAGGCGGTGCCCCTATAACTCGAACTGGGTTCGAGCCGCGTGCGCCTGCGAATGCAAAAGCCCGCACTGCGGGCCTGGGTGGTTAATCAAAGGGGGTCTCGGTCACAGCTGGGCGGCGGCGCTCCAGCTTCACCACGCTGCCGGACCCTACGCTTTTTTTGCTGCTGGTGCTTTCGTGCTCAAAGCTGCAATTGATTCGTCTAGGTCAGAGGCCTCCCTGGCGGTGATGATGCTCCTGGCAGTCGCCAGCCAAGCCCCTCTGTCTTCCTCTCTCAGTTTCGTCCAGATGTCCCATAGGATTTGCTGTTGGCTGCGCACTGCTCGGTCTCCTTGATCCGCAACTATCAACGGACCATTCTGAACATCGGTCAGCCCTGAGTCAATGTTGCGCAGCAGCGTCTCGTCATCCCGGTCGAAGTAGTCGAGCTCGATCCCGAGGGCCTCACAAATGCGCCGCGCTGCCACTTCTCCGAAGGGCTGAGAGTCGTCCAGCAGTTGACTGACTCTGCCCTTTGTGAGTCCAGTCTGCTTCATGAGCCACTGCCTGCGATCCGGTGTGTCGGCTCCCATCAATTTTCGCAAGCGGGCGCGCCGTCTTTCTCTCATAGCCGGGAATGGTACGCGCACGTAGTCAAGGTGCACTTGACGAAAAAGTTTAGAATGATCTAAACTTAGCGGCATGAAACTTAAACTTTGGCTCGAGGCTGAGAAGGGGCGACTTACAGCGCTCGCCTCGCACCTTCGGGTAACGAAATCGTTCATCAGTCAGATGTCCTCAGAGGACGTTCGGGTGCCGCCCAATTACTACAGGGCGATTCGAGAATTTTCAGGTGGAGCGGTGGAGTACGAAGACCTACTTCCTACCGATGAACGCCAGGGCGCACGCAACGCATGAATTCTCCGTTGGCACAGCGTCAGCCGACACCCCCATCCGGGGTAGCACCCCTCGAATGAGCGGTTGTCCTACTTTTACAGACCAGTCGAGGTCAGTATGAACTGCGAAAAAGGCGATCTGGCTGTGGTGGTCCATGGCACCAACACTGCGCGCGTAGGCACGCTGTGCGAAGTGCTTGACGTGCTGACAGAGGACACGCGCGTAGACGGTTACGCCTTTGTGAGCGGTGATGGCCCTCGGTGGCTGGTGCAATGGTTGGGAGCTCCAGCCATTTATCAAACAGCTGCAGAAACGAAGGAGCTGGTGCCCCTGCAGCGCGGCTGTTGTCCGGACACCTACCTGCGCCCCATCCGCGACAACGATGGTGTAGACGAAAGTTTTTCTTGGGCCGGCATTCCGTTCCCACACATCGTTTGGCCTGTCTGGATTCCCATGTGGCCAACGTGGAGCTCACTGCTCTCGAGCAGCCGGGTTCACAAGCTCCTGGAACAAAGTTCGAAGGTAAAGCGCATCAGCTTTCGCCCCTGCCACCGCCTCTTTGGCGGTAATGGGGCCGATGAATGCGACTACCTTCGACTCGACCATTGCTTTGACTATGTGCTCGGCTGCTTGGATCGTGAACTTCGCTTCCGCCATGGGTGTTCTCCAGTTATGTGTTTTTCGAAGGGTGAGCGGCAGAGCATGCCAGCTGCAGAGCGGGCCAGCCATCCCTAGGTGTCACAGCATCCAGCGGAGCCACCGGCCAACCCGCCGCTGGCCTTTGCCCCCGGCCACGTGGCCGGGGGCCTTTTTCGGAGATCAAGTGATGGATTTCAAAGGGGTGGTCGATGCGATCCTGCTGATGTTCTGGCTGGCCCTGCTGGGCATGATCAGCATCCTCGCTGGTGTTGTGTTTTCGATCTTGAAGCTCTTTGGCTGGCTGCTGAAATGAGCCACGACATCGACATCTCTATGGCTGAGCAGATGCTCTACCACGTGCCCAGCCATGACCGCGAGACCTGGGTGCAGGTTGGCAAGGCCCTGGCCGCCGAGTTCGGGGACGCTGCCGGCGACGCGTTCGATCGGTGGAGCGCCTCAGCCGACAACTACGAACCCCGGGCCGTGGCCGCGACGTGGCGCAGCTGCTTGCGCAAGCCTGGCGGCTACAGCATTGGCACCGTGGTGAAGCTGGCCATGGATGCCGGCTTCAAGTTTCCCAGCCAGTCACTGAGCGAGGCTGAGCGCCGCGAGCAGCAGCGCCGCCGTGCAGAAGGCCAGGCGATGCGCCGTGACGCCGTGGCCAGGCGCCTTGCCGATGATCTGCAGAAAGCGCAGGATGCCGAGCGGGTGGCCTTGGCCCAATGGCGGGCCGGCCGCGCCGACGGTCGAAGCCCTTACCTGGAGCGCAAAGGCGTCGATGCCGAGGTGGTGCGGTTCACGGAAGCGGGATGGATCCTCGTGCCCATGCTGCGGTACGACCTGCCGCGGGAGCAAAGCCTCAAGGGCCTGCAGATCATCCGGCCCGACGGCACCAAGAAATACACTTTCGGCATGGACAAGTGTGGCGCGTCGTGCCGCTTGGGCCTGGTGGTCGACCGCGATCCGATCATTGTTTGCGAGGGCTATTCCACCGGCTTGAGCATTCGCATGGCCGTCGAGCGTCGCCTGCCGGTGTTCGTTGCATTCGACGCCGGCAACTTGCCGCACGTGGCGGCCATGCTGCGCCAGGTGCACCCGACATGCCTGGTGCTGTTCGCTGCGGATGACGACTGGCAGACACGCGACAAGCGTGGCCGTCCGACCAATCCTGGCCGCGTGGCGGCACAAGAGGCCGCCGAGCTGGTGCAAGAAGAGGGTGGTCGTGCTTGCTGGACACATCCGGTCTTCCCTCGAGCCTGCCCCCGCCGCCCCGAGGACACGGATTTCAACGACCTGCACCGCCTTGCTGGACTGAAATCGGTGGCGGAACAGATTCAGCTTGCAATCGATGTGACAAAGGAGCTGGCCCGTGGCTGAACCACAGAGCTCTGCACAGGTGCACTACATGCCCGACATGAACGACGATGTCCCGCCCCCCGGTGACGATGAGGTCAGCTCCTACCTGGGCTCCAAGGATGCAGAGCCGGTCGCTGCGCCTGGGGGAGGGGGGAAGCGAGCACGGCGAAAACCACAGGCCAACGCCGGCAACTTGCAGCGACTGTTCAACGATTTTGCATACCAGTACGGCACCGAGATCGCCTGGGACATCGACAACCGAATCCCGATGAAGATCAGCCACATGCGCCACACCTTTGGGCATGACGCAGTGAAGCTTTGGATGGGCAGTGAGAAGCGCCGCATGGTGCTTGCCGAAGAGGTGGTGTTCGACCCCTCCGGGTCATGCGACAAGCAATGCGTGAACCTTTTTGCGGGCTGGCCGTTGAAGCCAGAGTTTGGCGACACGGGCCCCTTCCACCGCGTACTTGAGCACCTCTGCGGCGGTGATGAAGCGGCCAAAGACTACATCCTCAACTGGTACGCCTACCCCCTGCAGAACCCAGGGGCGAAGATGCCCACGGCACTTGTGTTCCACGGAGCCGAGGGCACGGGCAAGAACCTGGTCAATGAGTGCGTTGCGAAGATCCATGGCACGCATGCCAAGGTCGTGGGCCAACGTGAGCTCGAATCTCCCTGGAATGACTGGATTGCAAGTCGCACCTTCGTCATTGGCGACGAGGTGGTGAGCCGGCAGGAGCTGCGGCACCACAAAGGCGTGTTGAAAGCGCTCATCACCAGCACTGAAATCAACATCGCCGCCCGTTTCATGAACCTGCGCAGCGAGCGCAATTGCATGAACATGGTGTTCTTGTCCAACGAGCTTGAGCCTCTCAAGCTCGACCCGACCGATCGCCGCTACCTGGTCATCTGGACGCAGCGGCGCGGCGACCCAAAGCTCTACTCGGAATTCGTGGCATGGGAGCGCGATGGCGGGCCGGCACGGCTCTACGAAGAGCTGTTGAAGCGCGACCTCACCGGGTGGGAATGGTATTCCCCGCCCCCGATGACGCAGGCCAAGGAAGCCTTGATTGGGCTGGGCAGGATGAGCGCTGAGCGTTTTTGGCTCGAGTGGCGCGGCAGGGAGATGGGTCTGCCTTTCTGGACCTGCAGCGCTGATCAGGCCTACCGCGCCTACACTCGATGGTGCCGAATGGAGGGTGAGCGCTACCCGCTCACGAAGCCCGTCTTTGCGAGGTCGGTGGCGCGTGAGGCTGACGAGAATCTCAGAATCAAGACGGTCGCGCTGAAAGGCGTGGGCACCACCCGCATGTGGATCATCAGCACCCCGCCCCCTGAGGCAGACATGGGTAGCTGGTCCGGTGAGTGTGTCGATGCTTTCGAGGCTGCCTTGCAGCGTTGGTCTGGCGCCGAGGTTCAAGGTGGTTGAACGCCTGCCCGCAAATCACGGCATCACGGCAATCACGGCATGCATTTTTGCCGTGATCCCAACGCTGGTGCGGCCAATCACGGCATCACGGCATCCGATGACCCCTTACGTGTGCGTGCGCGCACACGCATGTAATCCCATCACTTTTATCCGTGATGCCGTGATTCCCCGCATGGTTGCTTGCATCACGGCATTTTGGGTACCCGTGATTGCCGTGATGCCGTGATTCTTTGACCACTCCTCCAAGAGAAAAAAGAAATGCAACTGAACATCCAAAACAACTTTCCCGCTGTGGCCCAGGCTCTTGCCCGCCTGCAGCGCGAGGTGGCCGACAAGGTCACTGCACGGGCGCTCAATGCCACGGTGGCCCAGGCCCGCACCGCCATGAGCAAGGCCATCCGTGACGAGTACGCGGTGAACACCGGCTTCCTCAAGGATCGCCTCGTGGTGCGCAAGGCCAGCTTCCGCAATGGCCAGGTGAGGCTCACGGCCGAGCTCATTGGTGGGGATGGCAAGAAGCGCAGCGCGAACCTCATCCACTTCAGCGCCCGTCAAACCGGTCTCGGTGTGAGCGTGAAGGTCAAGAAGGCAGGCAGCCGTAAGCTGCTGAAGGGCGCCTTCATTGGCAACAGTGGGCGCACGGTGTTCAAGCGCGTGGGCGACAAGCGGCTGCCCATCAAGCCTGGGCAGACAGTGGACGTGCCGCAGATGTTCCAGACCAAGAAGGTCAATGCTCAGGTCGTGCGCTTGATCGAGGAGAAATTCCCAACCATCTTCACCCGTGAGCTGCAGTACGCACTTGGCAACTTCAGACGAGGTGCGTGACGGATCGCGGGTCCTCCTGGGACATTGCCCTACGGGTGCGAAACGATCGCGAGATTTCGCTAGTGAGTGCAGTGGGAATAAGTTAACAGGTCGGTTGATTTCACAGGTGAGTTAACAAATGGCCGTTCAATTGATCACGCAAGCCGAGTACGCCGCGCGCCGCCAATGCTCTCGTGCCGCTGTCACGAAGGCAGTCAAGGAGGGCCGCGTCACCCTGACCGATGGGAAGTTGGATCCCGTGGCGGCCGATGCGCAGTGGCGGGCCAACACCCGCGCACGCGCTGGGCTCGGATCTGGCGGCGAACCTGAAGTGCCGGAGGGGGAGGAGCGTGGTGCAGAGGAAAGCTACCTGGCGTCGCGGGGGCGGAGGGAGGCGGCCGAGGCCTCGTTGGCCGAGCTCAAGTTAGGCGTCGAAGCTGGCCGGCTGCTGCGAGCCGACGACGTGCGCACCGCCCTGGCGCGCAAGGCGGCAGGCCTGCGTGAAAGCCTGATGCAGATTCCGTCGCGCCTGGCGCCGGTGCTGGCGGCGAAAGACGACGCGGGCGAGGTGCACAAGCTGCTCGAGCTCGAGTTGCGTCAGGTGCTGGAGCAGTTGACCGGTGGCGCCGATGTTTGACGACTTCAGGCTTCTGCCCGCGGACGACTTCGTGGACGAGGTGTGGGACGAATACCTCCGCCCGCCGCCGGCCACCTCCGTCACCGAGTGGGCCGAAGCCAACCGGGTGCTCAGCGGCAAGGACAGCAGCGAGCCGGGCCGTTACCGGGTGTCCCGCACGCCCTATGCCCAGGAGCCGATGGACTGCCTCAGCGCTCACAGCTCGGTGGAGGAGGTGGTGCTGGTGTGGGGCGCCCAGACCAGCAAGAGCACCATCGGCTTGAACTGGCTGGGGTACACGGTCGACGCCAACCCGGGGCCACTGATGCTGGTGCAGCCCACCATTGACCTGGCCAAGCGCTTCGGCCGCCAGCGCTTGATGCCCATGATCGACGAGTCGCCGGCGCTGCGCCGCAAGGTGCGCGAGAACCGCTCGCGCGACGATGCCAACACCATGCTGATGAAGGAATTCGCCGGCGGCGTGATGGTCATCGCCGGCGCCAACAGCGCTGCGGCGCTGCGGTCCATGCC
>JAZKHH010000035.1:0-13126 GCA_040385465.1 Pseudomonadota bacterium
GGCAGGAAGCACAGGCCGACGAAGGCGAGGTACATGCGGGGCTGGGTGGCGAGCACGGGCACCACGACCACCGAGAAGGTGTAGACGATGACGATGAGGCCGGTTTGCTGGATGCCGCCGCCCAGGGGATAGAACACCCAGCCGGTCAAACCCCACAGGGCGCCGGCGCTGAGGCTGCCCAGGTTCCAGTACAGGCGCCAGCGCAGCCAGTCGTCGGTGGAGTCCATGACGACGTGCTTGAAGCGCAGCTTCATCGTCAGCCGGGTGCCCCACATGACGGCGAAGATGCCAAGCCAGGGCACCAGCACGGCCCAGGGCACCAGGCGCCAGTACAGAAAGGTGACGACGGCGATGCCGGCCAGATGCCCGGCCAGCGTGGCGGGCATGTAGCTGTAGGCGCTCATGACCTCTTCGGGCAAGGTGCGCGATGGGCGCACCCGTGGGCACCAACGTTCCACCAGGCGCCAGACCAAGCGCAGGATGGACAAGCCGGAGGCAGCGGCGGTGCGGCTCATGCGGCGAACCGCTGGATCGACCTGACGCGCTCGGCCATCTGCGACCACGGCGGCGACGGCCGTGGTCTGCCTGCTGCCGGTGGTGCCACTCAGTGGTCCCCGACGGAGGCCTTGCGCCAGGACGCCGACACCCGTGCGGGGATCGACATCTGGCTGACGGCCAGGACGGCCTGGGTGCGGGAGCTGACGTTCAAGGCCCGCAGCACGGCGGCCACGTGGTCTTTGACGGTTTCCACCGAGAGCTTGAGTTCGCGGGCAATGATCTTGTTCGACTGGCCCTGGAGCAGCAGCGCCAGGACGTCGGTCTGGCGGGGCGTGAGGCCCAGGGACTCGAGGTCGGGCTGGGGCGGCAAGGGGTCGTCGACGCCGCCGCCGAGGATGTTGTCGCTGACGCGGCGCTTGCCGTGCTCGATGCCGCCCAGGCTCATGGCGGGCACGTAGATGCCCCCGGACATGACCATGTGCAAGGCCTCGAACAGGGTCTCGTTGCTCGAGCGCTTGGGGACGAAGCCCATCGCGCCCAGGTCAATGGCACGGATGACGTCGCTGCTGCGGTCGGAGGCCGAGATGACAACGACCGGCAAGGCGGGGTAGGCCTCGCGGAACTCGGTCAAGACGTCGAAGCCACTGGCGTCGCCGAGGTGCAGGTCGAGCAAGACGAGGTCAAAACCGGCAGCGGAGGCCAGGGTTTCGCGGGCGGTTTTGGCACTGCCGGCGGTGACCACCTTGACGTGCTCACCGAGGCCTTTGATGACGGTCTCGAGCGCCGCGAGGATCAAGGGGTGGTCGTCGATCAACAGGATTTTCATGTGGTCGTCCTTGCGCTTGCGCCAACCGGGTATGTTAACTGAGGGCTTTGGCCATTAATGGGCAGCCGGCTTCGGAGCGCGGCTGACGTTCAAGCCGTTCCAGCACCGTGACTCGGCATGGGCATGGTGCACCCGGCCGTCTTCAATCCGCAGGCTGCCCTCGACGGCCCAGCGAACGGCCTGCGGGACCATGCGGTGTTCTTGCTCGAGCACGCGTCGAGCCAAGGTATCGGGGGTGTCATGGGCCAGCACCGGGACGACGGCCTGGGCCACGATGGGGCCGTGGTCGAGTTCGGCGGTGACGTAGTGCACCGTGGCGCCGGCCACCTGGCAGCCGGCTTCCAGGGCCCGCGCGTGGGTGTGCAAGCCCGGGAACGCGGGCAGCAGCGAGGGGTGCACGTTCAACAGGCGGCCCTCGAAGCGCTGGACGAAGGCGGGCGTCAGGATGCGCATGAAACCGGCCAGCACCACCAGGTCGGGGGCGTGGCGCAACACTTCGTCGGCCAGGGCCTGGTCGAAGGCGTCGCGGCTGGCGAAGGTGGTGTGGTCGACCACAGCGGTCGGCACGCCTTGTTGGCGGGCGTAGTCCAGGCCGCCGGCTTGGGGGCGGTTGCTGACCACGGCGGCGATGTGGGCGTTCCAGGCTTGCTGGGCACAGGCTTGCACGATGGCTTGCATGTTGGAGCCGCGCCCGGAAATCAGGATGACCAAGTTCTTTTTCATGGGGCGCCAGTGTAGGGCGTGTCCTGCCGGGACGGGGCCTTGGACGGGGACGGAGGAGTCTGCCCCCGGGCGCAACGCAGGAACGTGACGGCGCCCGCGCTGCCTGCCCGCCAAGGGCCTTGTGCGCTGGGCCTGTTGGCCCGTGAGCGGCCTCCACGCTGCGCCGGCTTGGCGACCTACAATCGTTGTCTCACCGTCGAGCCCCTTCCATGAGCACAGCCACCCCTCCCCTTTCCCGCGCCCGTGTTCTGTCGGGCATGCGCCCCACCGGCGCGCTGCACCTGGGCCATTACCACGGTGCCTTGAAGAATTGGGTGCGGCTGCAAGCGGTGCACGACTGCTTTTACTTTGTGGCCGACTGGCATGCCCTGACGACGCACTATGAAAGCCGCGAGGTGATCGAGCGCAACGTCTACGACATGGTGATCGACTGGCTGGCCGCGGGCCTGGACCCGGAGCAGGCCACCATCTTCATCCAGAGCCGGCTGCCTGAGCATGCGGAGCTGTTCACCCTGCTGTCGATGGGCACGCCTTTGGCGTGGCTCGAGCGCATGCCGACCTACAAAGACCAAATGGAAAAGCTGAAGGACCGCGATCTGGCGACCTATGGCTTCCTCGGCTACCCCTTGCTGCAGGCGGCCGATATTCTGATCTACAAGGCGGGCTTCGTGCCGGTGGGCGAGGACCAGGCGCCGCACGTCGAAATCACCCGTGAGGTGGCGCGGCGCTTCAACCACCTGTACGGCCGCGAAGCCGACTTCGCGCAGCAGGCCCAGGCCGATGTGAAGAAGATGAGCAAGACCGACGCCAAGGCGTTTGAAGCGGCACGCAAGGCGTTCCAGGAAACCGGCAGCGAGGCGGCCTGGGCGCAGGTGGAACAGCTGATTGCGCGCTGTGGCTCGCTCAGCGCGGCAGACCGCGAGCGCCTGACGGGCTATGCGCGCGGCACGGGCCGCACGATTTTGGTCGAGCCGCAGGTGCTGCTGACTGAGGTCAGCAAGCTGCCTGGGTTGGACGGCGACAAGATGAGCAAGAGCTACGGCAACACCATCGCGATGCGCGAGGAGCCGGCAGAGGTGGAACGCAAGATGCGGCGCATGCCGACGGACCCGCAGCGGGTGCGGCGCACCGACCCGGGCGACCCGGAACGCTGCCCGGTGTGGCAGTTCCACAAGGTCTACAGCCCGGCGGAGACGCAGGCTTGGGTGGTGCAGGGCTGCACCACCGCCGGCATCGGTTGCCTGGAGTGCAAGCAGCCGGTGATCGAGGCGGTGCAGGCGCAGCAGGCGGTCTGGCGTGAACGCGCCGAGGCGTACCTGAGCAACCCCAAACAGATCCACTGGATCATGGAAGTGGGCACCGAACGGGCCCGCGCTGTGGCGCGGGAGACCATGCGCGAAGTGCGCGACGCCATGGGACTGAGCTACTGAGAAGTCGAGACCGGGACAGCAACAGGATCAGGAACATCACACCGTGGCCCAGATTCACATCACCGACGTGGAAGCCGCCATCAACTGGTGGCGCGCGCGCAAGCCGTCGCCGGACGGCATCAGCGCGTGTGCCGAAGTGCGCGCGCTGGCCACGGCCTACGCCTTGATGGTCTACCGCCACGAGCACGACTGGGACGAGAGCCTGTTCAGCGCCGACGCCATGGACGCCTGGCTGGCCTGGTACGAATCGACACCGGACACGCCTTGCATCGCCATTTGCTCCACCAGCCAGGGCGACGCGGTGTGCAAAGGCTGCGGACGCTTCGACACCGAGGTGCAGCACTGGCCGCAGATGACCCCGACCGAGAAGCGCGCCACCTGGCGCCGCATCACCGCCCAGGGCACGGCTTGGCGGTTCAACCGGTATGCAGAGCGGGCCCGTGAAACGGTGGAAAAACCTTGATGGGTGAACCGGTGGTGAGCACAAGTTGCCGATGGGGACAAATCAGGCTTGTCAGGGGACACTGACCCCTGCGCCGCCGCCTGGGCGATGGACCTGAGGACGCGGCTGGCACGCCTCCAGCACCCAGTCAGCGAAGCCTCAAATCGCCTGTAGGACGAAGTTGGCGGCCGCCGTCATGAAAGAGCGCATTGCCCCACGGGTCCCGCATTGGGTACAAGGCTTGCCAAGCTAGAGCATCTGCAACAACCCCCTGACCGTCATTTCTCAGCGCCATTCACCGTGCGGCACCTGAGGAACATGACGCAGCACTTCGGTCCATGTCTTCGCTTTCTTCTCTTCCACTTCCGCAACGTCCTTCGTCAACACCCGTGCCTGGGCCGCAGGGGGCCAAACGCCTTCATGCGGCGCTGTTTGCCGAACATGGGCGGACGCTGGGTGACATCGACGAAGTGACGCGGTCCACCTCGCGCTCGTTCCTGGCGAGCCAGCTGGAGGCTGCGGCGGCCCTCGACAGTGACATTCCGGCCGATCCGCGACGCTTGACGGGCTGGCTCACGCGCGGTCACGAACAAAGCGCGCAGGCCTATCGGGACTACCTGGACGCGCGTCGCGGCGGGGCGCCACGGCGGTTTTTCCGCAACCGCTCGCATGCGCTTTATTTCTTGAATGCCGTGGCGCCCACCAAGCTGGTGGATGGTGCCTGGCTCTATGGGCTGGTGTCGCGCTGGAACGACCCCCGCATGCTGCCGCTGGTGCGGATCTACCTGGATGAATTGGGTGATGGCGTGCCGTCGCAGCACCACGTGCTGCTCTATCGCCAGCTGCTGGCGGAACACGGTGGCGAGCGCTGGCGCGATCTCGGCGATGCACACCACGTGCAGGGCGCAGTCCAGCTGTCGTTGGCGCACCATGCTGCCGAGTTTCTGCCGGAGGTGATCGGCTTCAACCTGGGATATGAGCAGTTGCCTTTGCACCTGCCCATCACGGCTTACGAGCTCAACGAGCTGGATGTGGACCCTTGGTATTTCAGTTTGCATGTGACGATCGACAACGCCTCGACCGGTCATGCGCGCAAGGCGTTGCAATCGGCCTTGGAATGTCTGCCGCGTGCGGGAGATGCCGGCTCGTTTTATCGACGCATGGTCAACGGCTTCAAGTTGAACGACGTGGGCATGGGCACGATGGAGGCGATCGACTCGTTCGACCTGGAGCAAGAGCTCACCGCTGTGTTGAGCGAAAAAGCCCTGGTTGGGGCGCAGCTGCATTCGGATTACTGCCGGATCGGCGGGCGCACGGTGGCGGACTGGCTGAGCGTGCCCGGCGGCATGCTTGCCTTCCTTCAGGCCTTGGTGGATGCGCGCTGGATCCAACGAGGTGCCGAGCCCGAGCAAAGCCGCTTCTGGCACCTGTTGAGCGACGACAAGGCGCCGATGTTCGGCGTGTTCGACGCCTACGAGATGCAGTTGATTGCGGACTGGATTCGTGACACGCCGCAGGGTACGGCGAGCGAGCCGGTGCGCAAGGCGAACGTCAACCGCTTTCGCCGCCGCGCGGGCGTGGGCCAGGGGGGGACAGTGCCAGCTTCGGCAGCGCCGTCGGTCACGCGGACCAGCGTGGCGAATGTGGTGCGTCACCACGTGAACGCGCTGAGCGATGACATGGCGGGTGACGAGGACGTGCGGGTGCTGGTTGAGCGGCTCTCGGGGGTTGACGAGGTGGGGGCGGCCATGGCCAATTTGCGCGGCTTTCTCTCGCCGGCCAACCACACCACACCCGCTGGGCTGTTGGCCGCGCGAATCTGCGCGGGCGTGGTGGGCCGATGAACGCCGCGGCGGAACTGGCCGCGCAGGACGCAGACCTGCTCAAGCTCGGCCGGGCCCTGCAGGACAGCGGCTACCGTTTCACCACGGTCACGCCGGCCACGCACGCCCGGGTGAACGGACGCGTTGGCAATGAATGGGCCCGCAGCATCGAAGACGTGTTGGGCTGGAGCCGGCCGTTTCGCCGCGACGTGGTGCCTGGAACGTGGCTTGACTGGATGGCGTCTGCCGGGGTGTTGCAAGCCGAGGGCGACGGGTGGCGGTGCACCGTGCGGGCGTCGACGTTGGGCGGGGCGCTGTTCTTCCATTCCAGCTACCCCACCACCTCGAGCAGCGATGTCTTCTTCGGACCGGACACCTACCGTTTTGCCGAGGCCATCACGCAGCACCTGGCCACGGGCAGGGTGGTGCGCCGGGCGGTTGACGTGGGCTGCGGTGCCGGACCCGGCGCGGTGCGGGTGGCGCTGGCCCGGCCGGAGGCCCAGGTGACAGGGGTGGACATCAACGACCGGGCGCTGCGCTTTGCGCGGCTCAACGCGGCGTTGGCCCATGCGCGCCAGGTGAGCGTGGTGCGCTCTGACTTGCTGAGTGCGGTGGACGGGGAATTCGACCTCATCGTCGCCAATCCGCCTTACCTGCTCGACGCCCAGGAGCGGTTGTACCGGCATGGCGGTGGCGGCCTGGGCGAGGGGTTGTCGCTGTCGATCGCCGAGCTGGCCTGCACCCGCCTGGCGCCGGGTGGCACGCTGCTGCTGTACACGGGCACGGCCGTGTGCGGGGGCGTGGACGGGTTTCACGATCGGGTGGTCGCCCCCTTGCGGAACGCGGGGCTCGATTGGCACTACCGAGAAATCGACCCGGACATTTTTGGTGAAGAGCTGCAGGAGCCGTGCTACGCCACGGCGGACCGGATTGCCGCGGTCTTGCTCACCGCGACGCGTGCGGACTGACCGGGATGGGCTTGACTTGGCTGGGGCGAGGCACTGCCCCACCCTGCCCCGCCATGGCGGGGCAGGCCCTCACATCAACGCCCTCGGCATGGTGAACACGAAACAGCTGCCGCCTCCCGGGCGCGCGTCACACCGCACCTGGCCCTGGTGGCGCGCGGCGATCTGCTTGACCAGGCTCAGCCCCAAGCCGACACCGCCGGCTTTCTCAGCGTGGCCCGGCAGCCTGTAGAAGGCTTCGAAGATGCGTTCGCGTTGGGCCTCCGGCACGCCTTCACCCCGGTCACACACTTGCACCTGCGCTTCGTTGGCGTGGGCCTGGACCACCAGATCGATCTGACCACCGCCGTAACGGCGTGCGTTTTCGAGCAGGTTGCGCAGGGCGCGGCGCAGCAGCCGCTCGTCGCCGATGACGTGCAGCGGCTCTGGGGCCGCCTGCAAGGTGGTGGGGCACTCGCCATCGAGGCGGGCCAGCGCCTCGATGGCCAGCGCGCGCAGGTCCACCAGGTCGCTCAGGGGCGGTGGGTTGACGGCGTCGAGCCGGCTGGCCAGCAGCACCTCTTCGACCAGCTCGTCGAGCTCGGCGATGTTGGTGTGAATCTCTTTTTTGAGCGCCTCGCGCTGGGCGGGTGCGGCATCGTCCAAAAAGGACACTGCCATTTTCATTCGGGCCAAGGGCGAGCGCAGCTCGTGGCTGGCGTTGGCCAGCAGGCTCTGGTGAGCGCGGACGAGGGTCTCGATGCGGCCGGCGGCCTCATTGAAGCTGGCGGCCACGGCGGCCACTTCGTCGTTGCCGTTGATCTGCACGCGGTGGCTCAGCTCGCCCGCACCAAAACGCTCGGCGCCTTGCTTGAGCACCTTGAGGCGGCGGGTCAGGGCGCGCACCACCGGCCAGGTGCCGGCGGCCACGGCGACGAACAGCAGCATCAGCACCACGCCCAGGCTGACGCCGCGCTGCCAGGGCGAGGCGTCGGGGCCGGCCAGCCAGGGGATCACGGGGCCGCGCAGAGGGGGGTGCATGCGGGCGCGGCTGGCGGCGTTGGCACTGGCGTTGGCGTCGGAGCCTTCTTCCTCGTTGGCGTCTGCCCTGCCCGTTCCTGCGGTGGCCCGGCCTTCCGCCTTTGCCTCGGCGGCCCGCTGGGCGGCGGCGGCTTGGCGTCGCGCCAGGCCCGGGCGCAGCACCCACAGCACGCGACCGTCGCTGAGGCGGATCTCGAAGGGCACGGTGAGGCCGTTGCGCTGGCGTCGGGCATAGGTATCGGACACGGCGATGCGCCGGCCGTTCTCGGCGTCCAGGGCCAGCGGCACGCTCAAGCGCTGCGACCAGTCCCGCAGGGCGTCGGCCTGCTCGCGCACCGGCGCATTGGCCGGCGGCAGGGAGCGCTGGATCAAGTCGCCCCAGGCTTCCATGCGGTCGACGATGATGTTGTCGGCGCGGCCCCGCTCGCTGTCGATGTGGCGTTGGAACACCCAGGCCGAGGCCATGGCGAACAGCAGCACCATGGCCACCACCGTCAGGTAGATGCGCAGGGTGAGGGTCTTCATGGCGTCAGGCGGCTCCACGGTTGAGCGCAGGCGAACCGATGCGCGAAACCACTCATCGCCGCCAGCGCCTCACTCACCTGGCACATCCTGCTTTTTGGCGAACACGTAGCCGGCGCCGCGCAAGGTGAGCACGCGTTTGGGTTGCTTGGGATCGTCCTCGATCACCGAGCGGATGCGCGAGATGTGGACGTCGATGGAGCGGTCGAAGGCCTCCAGGGGCTCGCCCCGCAACGCGTCCATGATCTGGTCGCGGGACATCACGCGGCCCGGGTTCTGGGCCAGCACCACCAGCAGGCCGAACTGGTGGCTGGTGAGGTCGCAGGGGCGGTTGTCCAGGCGCGCGACCCGCTCGCCGAGGTCGATCTCCAGGCGTCCGAAACGCAGCACTTCATCGACCACCGGCGCGCTTGCCCGGCGCAGCAAGGCCTTCAAGCGGGCCAGCAGTTCGCGGGGCTCGAAGGGCTTGGGCAAATAGTCGTCGGCGCCCAGTTCCAGGCCGAGGATGCGGTCGAGGGGTTCGCCGCGTGCGGTGAGCATCAGCAACGGCAGGTGGCGGTGCCGGGGGCTGGCGCGCAGTTCGCGGCACAGGTCGAGGCCGTCGCCGTCGGGCAGCATCAGGTCCAGCACCACGGCCTCGGCGGTGCTGGCCGGGCCGAGGTGGTGGCGGGCCTGGGCCAGCGAGCCCGCGACCTCGACGTCGAAGCCGGCGGCCTGCAGGTAATCGCGCAGCATGGCCGACAGGCGGGCGTCATCGTCAATCAAGAGCAGGCGAGCGTTCATGAGCAGGGGTCCAACCGAAGCCAGGGCGGCTGATTGTGGATCAGTCTTCCTGGCAAAGAGGCGCCGCCCGCACGACGGGGTCGGCGGGCGGCGGTGCGGGGTGGCTCAGCGCGCGGGCTCAGACGCCATGGGGACCGGGCCTGTTGACGACCCCGCCGGATGGCCGGCGCCGTGGATTCCATGGGCCCCTCGGCGTGCCAGGCGCTCTTTCATGCGGGCGGCGACCTGGGTGCGCTGCTCAGGGGTGAGCACCTTGGACATCTCGATGAAGGCAGCGCTCATGCGCTTGGAGACCTGGTCATGCTGAGCCACCATTTGCAGGCGGTTTTGCTCGATGGCGGCCTCGTCGATGACGGGGGCGGAGAGCAATTGCAGGTTTTTCGCCATCAGGTCGCGGTGGGCCTGGTGCAGGGCTTTCATCTCGGGGGTGAGGGTGCGGGCAATCTGCTGGATTTGCTGGCGCTGGGCCGGCGTGGCGTTGACGCCATCGAGCAGGCGCGTCAAGCGCTTGGCGTGCCACAGGCCATCACCGCCGCCTTCGTGCGCTCGCGCAAAAACCGGGGCACTGAAGGCCAGCGCGACGGTGATCACCAAGCCCATCCAGCCCGATGCCATGGATCCGAATTTCATTGTCATGACAAGACCTTTTCAAATGGAGAACCGACAAGACCAGTTCAGTGCCATCAGGATGCAGGGGGCGTGTCAACCGGGTGTGTGGCGACGGTAAAGAAACGTGAATCGGATGCCTGGAGGGCGCTCGACCCCAGCGCAGGCCTCACACCGGCGGTGGCGCGGTCAGCGTGTCGGGCAGCGGCCACTCGAGCAGCTCGGCGGCACGGATGACGGTCCAGCCAGCTTCGGGGGCGTTGAGGGTCTCTGGCGTGGCCAGCAGCCCGGTGTGGCAGCGCTCCAGCACCTGGGCTTCCGGCAAGTCGCTCTTGAACTGCAGCTCTTTGCAAAAGGCGGCGACTTGGTGGGCCAGGTCTTCGCATTGCTCGTAGCGGCCTTCGATCGTGGCCCGCTCGGCGAAGGGGCGACCGTTGCGGCAATACAGGGCCATGAACGAGGGCGGGACTTCGATTTGATTGTGTTCGTACATGCGAGCCAGCGTGAGGACGGTCACGGTTGAGAAATGAGTTGTCCACAGATTCTGTGGACAACTCCGTGGGCAAGGTCTGTATAGGCCCGATGGGCGCCCTGCGTGCGGTCCACTCAACCGGTCGGCAGGCGCACAGTGCTGAACAAGGCCGATTGACCTGGGGGGGCCGCCCGCCAATATTGAGGCGGTGCCTCGACCTGCGCCCCCAAGGCCACCGCGGCGTGCCACGGCCAGCGCGGGTTGAAGAGCATGCCGCGGCCCAGGGCGACCAGGTCGGCCTGGCCATCGCGCACGATGGCATCGGCTTGCGCTGGGTCGGTGATCAAACCAACGGCGATGGTTGGCAAGCCGGTATTGGCGCGCAGCTCGGCGGCCAAGGGCACCTGGTAATGAGGACCGACGGGAATTCGCTGGCGCGGCGACAGGCCGCCGCTCGACACATGGAGAAAATCGCAGCCGCGGTCACGCAGGGCTTGGGCGAAGACCACGCTTTGCGGCAAGTCCCAGCCGTGCTCAACCCAGTCGGTGGCCGACAGGCGCACGCCCAACGCCAGCGTGGCCGGCACCACCGCGCGCACGGCGTCAAAGACGGCCAGTGGAAAGCGCATGCGGTTGTCGAGCGAACCACCATGGGCGTCGGTGCGCTGGTTGGACAACGGCGACAGGAATTGGTGCAGAAGGTAGCCGTGCGCCATGTGCAGCTCGATGAGGTCCAGCCCCAAGGCATGGGCGCGGTTGGCGGCGTCGACGAAGGCTTGGATGATGCGGGCCAGGCCGGCGTCGTCCAGGGCCAGGGGCGGCCGGTCTTCCGGGCCATAGGGCACGGCCGATGGCGCCAGCGGGACCCAGCCGCCTTCGCTCAAGGGCACTGGCTTGCCCCCTTCCCAGGGCACCTGGGAGGACGCTTTGCGGCCCGCATGGGCGAGCTGGATGCCGATGGGCATGCCCGAATACTTGCGCACCGAGCCGAGCACGGCGCGCAGCGCAGAGGCGGTGGCATCAGACCACAGGCCGAGATCGGCTGCGCTGATGCGCCCTTCGGGCTCCACCGCGCTGGCTTCGAGGATCATTAGACCCGCGCCGGACAAAGCCAGTTGCCCGAGGTGGATGAGATGCCAGTCGCTGGCTTCCCCCTGGTGGGCCGAGTACTGGCACATCGGCGCGATGACGATGCGGTTGGACAAGGCCAGGGGGCCAAGGGCATAGGGCGAAAACAATGAACTCATGGCCGGGCTCGCAGGGAGGCTCAAGGGGTGGTGTGGCCTGCATGGTGGCACCAAACCCGTTCCCGACCCGCGCGCAGGGTGCGTGCGGGTCGGGATCCCGCCGGCCGGCGGGCTTGCCTGGAGGGTGTGGAGACTGCGCGACCCCCTCGGGGTCCCTCACACCTTTTAAAGGTCAGCGACGTGTGGCCAAGGCCGACAGATCCTGGCCAGGCCGGGCGATGAAGTACACCGAGCGCAGGCCGCTCTTGTCGTCGCCCTGGTGGAAGGCCAAGCCCGTGATGCCGTTGTTGGAGAACAAGCCCAGCGGTGCCATGGCCGCCACGAAACGGTCCTGGGCCGCCGTGTCGGTGTGGGTGACCTCGACGCGGCACAGCGTGGTGCGGCAAGACGCTTCGATCAGGCGAGAGCCGACCGGGCTGGTGGCGTCAAAGCCGTTGCGCAGTCGGGTTTCCAACGGCGTGGCCCAAGCTTGGTCGATGGCCTCTGCCTGGAAGGTTTTGTCCAGCGGCTCGGCAGACGGCGGCGTGGCGGGCGCCGACGCGGCACCGGCCACGGCGACGGCGGCCATGCTGGGTGTGAACCGCATCATTTGGGCGGCGCCCGAGGAGGCACCCGGGGCCATGGCCGCGGCGACACCGGGGGCGTTGGCGATGATCTTGACCCAGGGGATCACCGTGGTGCCGTCGGAGTAGGTCTTGGCGCAGTTTTTCGTCAGCCAGGCGAACCAGCTGCCGCCCTTGCCGTTTTCGCGGCCGAGGCACTCCAGGCCGGTGAGGTCGAACACGCGGTAGACGGTGGTCGAGCCGCTGGCGGTCTGCTGGGTGGCCCGCAGGGCGGTCATGTACTTGGGTGGCGAGTAGGCACCGTCGGCATGCCAGCAAGCGGAGGGCAGCACCATCTGGGTGCCGGCGCTGTAGACCGCGGCACCCTTGGTGTCGTAAGACGGGTTGACGCTGGGGGTGATGTGGGTGACCGTCGTCCAGACGGGGGTGCCGAAGGGCGGCTGCAGGCCGCCGTGGTAGGCCGGTGAGCACTCGATTTTGACGTTGTGGTTCTTGTCGATCGTCCAGGTCTGGAGGGGCACCGGGGTGGTCGTGGTGGCGAAGGTTTGCGCCCAATAGGGGCTGTCGAACACGCAGCCGGTCAGGCCGAGGGCGAACACGCTCAGCGGCAGGGCTCGGTTGACGATGCGACGAAGGGGGAAGGGGGTGGATGGCATGGTGGGCTCCTCGGTTTGATGGGTGCCAGCGGAGCCGAAACGGGTTGCGGCTGGGCTGACGGTCTGGGTTCAAGCCGCCGAAACGGGTGTCGGCGACCAAGAGCCTTGACTTTAGGAAGTGCGGCGTCGCCTGGGCAGTGCAGATTGCCAGCGCCGCTGTGACGCAGTGGCTTGACAAACAGGCGCTTCAAGCGTGGTCGTCGCGTGTGCGATGCACGGGAGGAGGTGCGCTGAGCAGCCAGCACACGGGATGGAACGTGGCCTGCAGGTGAGGCGCGCCTGTCGAGTGAGTGATACCTGGTGCGGGTTGAGGCGCTCAGGCGCTGGTGGGTCCAGTGCGGCTCAGGAGCCGTGTGTCCACGAGCTCAGTGCGGGCAGGGGCAAGTCAAGGGTTGTCGTCTGGGAAGACTGACGCCTGCCCGTGCGGTGGGTCAGCGACGTCGAGGTGCATGTGGTCGCCCACCTGCCACCGGCGCTGCGCCGCCACACCGGCCTGCAGTTCCAGCACCGAATCGGACCGGAAACAGGCGGCGCCAGAGAACGGCCGCAG
>JAZKHH010000036.1:0-2474 GCA_040385465.1 Pseudomonadota bacterium
GCCGCATCATCGTCGAGAAGTGCGGCATGCCGCAGGAAGTCTTCATCAAGGACTTTCCGCCCAACCTGCTGAACCTCAAGTGGGTTGAAAAACAGGTCGCGGCCAACAAGCCCTGGTCGGTGATCATGGCGCGCAACATCCCGCCTATCCAGGAACTGCAGACCAAGCTCGGCGAGCTGCAGGCCCGCGTGGTGGTACCCCTGGGCCAGCTCAAGGACATCAACAAACGCATGAACGAAGGCGAGACCAACTCGCGCGACGCCAAGAAAGAGATGATCGAGGCCAACTTGCGCCTGGTGATCTCTATCGCCAAGAAATACACCAACCGCGGCCTGCAGTTCCTGGACCTGATCCAGGAAGGCAACATCGGCCTGATGAAGGCGGTCGACAAGTTCGAATACCGCCGCGGCTACAAATTCTCGACCTATGCGACCTGGTGGATTCGCCAGGCCATCACGCGTTCCATCGCCGATCAGGCCCGCACCATCCGCATCCCGGTGCACATGATCGAAACCATCAACAAGATGAACCGCCTGTCGCGCCAGCACTTGCAGGAGTTCGGCTTCGAGCCCGACGCCAGCATCCTGGCCGAGAAGATGGAGATCCCGGAAGACAAGATCCGCAAGATCATGAAGATCGCCAAAGAGCCGATCTCGATGGAAACACCGATCGGCGACGACGACGACAGCCACCTCGGCGACTTCATCGAGGACAGCGCCAACACTGCGCCGCTGGAAGCCGCGATGCAGGCCGGCCTGCGCGATGTGGTGAAGGACATCCTCGACAGCCTGACACCGCGAGAAGCCAAGGTGCTGCGCATGCGTTTCGGCATCGAGATGTCGACCGACCATACGCTGGAAGAAGTCGGCAAGCAGTTCGACGTGACCCGTGAGCGCATCCGCCAGATTGAAGCCAAGGCACTGCGCAAGCTCAAGCACCCTTCGCGTTCGGACAAGCTGCGCAGCTTTATCGACACGCTGTAAAACGCCGGCAACAAAAAAGCCGCATCCCGTTGCAACGGGCTGCGGCTTTTTTCATGGGACTTGCAAGCCTTTTAGGCCTCTAGCCCCCGTCTACCGGGGTCGAGTAGCTATCAATAAAATAGCAAGTCCTTCAGGCAGAAAACTCTTCAGTATCCACTTCGCTGGCGCTCTGCGCGCTGTAGCGATTTCCGGTCACAGTCTGCTGGTTGATCAGCGCCTCCAGCTTCGCCAGCAGGCCAGCGTCCAGGCGCACCGCCATCGCGCCTAGGTCCGTCTGCAGATGCGCCACGCTGGTGGTGCCGGGAATCGGCACGATGTGCGGCGCCTTGTGCAGCAGCCAGGCCAGCGCGAGCTGGGCCGGCGTGCAGCCCGCCTCCGTCGCCAGCGCCTTGTAAGGCGGCAGCAGCTTCAGGTTGGCCGCGTAGTTGTCGGGTGCAAAACGCGGCATCGCCGCCCGAATGTCCTTGGGCGTGAGCGTACCGACGTCATGCAGGGCGTCGCACAGAAAGCCGCGCGCCACCGGGCTGAAGGCCACGAAGGCCGCGCCAATCTCACGGCAGGCCTCGAGCACCGCGATCTCGGGGTTGCGCGTCCACAGCGAATATTCGGTCTGCACCGCGGCAATCGGGTGCACCGCATGCGCCTTGCGCAGCGTGGCGGCCGACACCTCGGACAGGCCGATGCTGCGCACCTTGCCCGCGCGCACCAGATCGGCCATCGCGCCCACGCTGTCCTCGATAGCCACCTTCTTGTCCCAGCGGTGCAGGTAATACAGGTCGATCACATCGGTCTGCAGGCGTTGCAGGCTGTCCTCGCAATTTTTGCGAATCGTTTCGGGCCGGCCGTCGATGACACGTTTGACACCATCGTCAAACTGCACACCCGCCATGCCGCCCTTGCTGGCCAGTGTGAAGCGGCTGCGGTGTTTTGAGAGGACCTTGCCGACCAGGGTTTCGTTGGCGCCAAAGCCGTACAGCGCCGCCGTGTCGAACAGCGTGACGCCGGCATCGAGCGCCGCCAGCAACACGCGCTCGCCCTGCTCTGCCGACGGCGGCGTGCCGTAGGCGTGGCTCAGGTTCATGCAGCCCAGGCCGATGGCGGAGACTTCAAAAGGGCCGACTTTTCTCGTTAGCATGCGCGCTTCCTCGTAAGACGTGATTTGGATAGACGCCCCATTTTCACAGGCTTGTCATCCCGGACTTGATCCGGGATCCATGCCGTGCGATCCACCGACGTGGCAGTCGATGTCATGGATTGCGGGTCAGGCCCGCAATGACAGGCCAAAGGCGCGGCCGCTCAGCCCGCGTTCAACTGCTGCTCAAGCTTGTGCAGCACTTCGTAGCAGGCCAGCACGTGGGCGACGCTGCTGTTCGGCTCACGCCCTTCGCGGATCGCGGCAAAAAATTCACGATCCTGCAGCTCGATGCCGTTCATGGACACATCGACCTGGCTGACGTCGATTTTTTCTTCCTTGCCGTTGAACAGGTCGTC
>JAZKHH010000037.1:0-3587 GCA_040385465.1 Pseudomonadota bacterium
CCCACACTGAGGTTGATGCTGTAGTGGTAAGCGTCTACCTCGATGGCGCCGTCCGAGTCTGCAGTCAGCGATGCGTCACGCAGCATGGCGGCCAACTCATCGGTGCCGAGCGCGCCGTCACCAGCGCGGCTGTAGGCATCGATGCACCGACTCAAGACGTCGTTGTCGGCGTCGAGGGTGTAGCCGGAGGTGGTCAGGGCGCGGCGCAGTTCTGGCGCGTTGACGCGATCATCGTCGGAAGATCCCGCTTGGATCAATCGCCGGGCATTCGCCAGCGGGTCGCCAGCCAAGTCACCCAGCGCACCTCGCGCCGCCGGCGGTTGCTGACCCCCACCCCACCCGTCGATGAGCGACTGAACATCGTCCTCGATCTGCCCGCCGGCATAGGCCCCAGCGCCAAAACCCAGCAGCCCGCCCACGAAGCCGCCCACGGCCGAGCCGACCAAGGCGCCGGCCGCCGTGCCCAGGACGGGCACCACACTGCCCACTGCAGCGCCCACCGAGGCACCCGCGGCAGCGCCGCCGGCCGCCCCGATTTCAGCACCGCCCAAACCACCGACCAGTTCGGCCATCGCCCGCCGCGTGGCCTTGCCGGTGCGGTCGCCGTTTTTCACATCCGTGCGGATGGCCAACGCCAGTTGCGCCACCATCGCCGCCACCGCAGCCGCCGTCAGGACCTCGCCGCCAACGCGGAAGACTGAACGAACACGAGGGTGGGCCAGGATGCGCTCGGCCAGTGCGGTGCTGTGCGTGGTCAAGGCGGCGTTGGCCGCGGCCTGCGCTGCAGCGCTGTCGGCCCCGCCATGGGTGCGCACCGCCGCCTGAATGGCCGCGCGTGATGCCCCTCCCGCCCGGGTGCCCGCCTCGACCAGGGGCTCCGCTTCTTGCGGCCCAAGTGGCGGCGGTGGCGGCGCCATCCCCGTCGGTGGCGGCGGCGGCGCTGCCGTTTCCATGTCAGACACCTCGGCGCCCCGCTCAGCCCTACCCACCGCCCGAGCTGCCTGGGCGGCTGCACCTGCTGCTCCTTGTGCCGTGCGGGCCGCTGCCGCCTCACGTTGCACGGCCGCGTACTGACCCGCAGTGCGCTCGAAATACGTTTGCAGATTGCTCTGCAGTGCCACCGGGTTGGTGTCCTGCGCGTACACATCGAGCGCCGCCTCATGATCTGAAACGGCCTCGCTCGTCAGTCTTTCGGCCTCAAGTGAATGGCCTGACGACCGCTGCGCCGCCGTCAACGCATCGCCCGCGCGGCTCACCAGGGCCGACAGGCGGGCCCGCTCACTGGGGGCCAGGCGCAAGGCATCCAGGGCATCGTGCACCTGGGCCATCACGCCGGAGGCCGTCGCCGGATCGGCGTCGAGCTCACCCAAACTTTGCACCGCCTCCAAGGCGACATCGGGCACGCCAGCTTCACCCAGGGCGTCGGTGGCCAGCTTGAGCGCATCCTTGGCCTGGCGTTCGGCCTGCTCGGCCGAATCGAGTGCTCGGTAAGCCTGGCCCTCCATCGCATCCACCCGCAGGGAAGCCATGGCGCTTTGGGCGTTGCCCATCGCCCCTCGCCAGTCGGTCAGACAAGCAGCGCTTTGCTGCGCCACAGCCGCCAGGCGGGCATTGCCGGGTTCGGCTGCCGCAGCAGCGGCGTCCGCCGTGGCCGCGGCCTCCAGACCCGACCTCATCGCTTCGCCCTCTTCGGCCAGCCGCTGATAGAGCGACTCAGCCCGGGCAAAAAGCTCAGGGTCGTCGCTGCCCACAGCCATGGCTTGATAAGCTTGGGCAAGCTCCTTGAGCTCCATCGTCGCCTCGTGCATGTCGTCCACACCGTGGCGCCTCGCGATGCTTTCAGCCGTCGGCCCCGAGTGGGGGTCCAAGGGCAGAAAACCGGCCTCCTGGGCCGCTGCCACGGTTCGCGCCTCAGCAATGGCCGCAGGGGTGCTGCGCTCAGCAGCCAATGGGTCGATGTTGCTCGACAACTCGGCAACTTCTTTTTGAATCACCGCTACGTCGGTCTGGTAAGCGAGCACGTCATTGAGGTTCAGGTCGTCGAGCCTGTCCGAAAGGTCCTGGATGTGGCTGAAGCGCATGCTGTCACTGGTCTCACGGTGGCGGGCGGCGTCGAACGCCAGGAAGCTCGACCACGCGGCCTCCAAGACGCTTTTGATCCCCCGCACGCGTCGAGCCAGCCCGGGCCTGCCGCTGTCGGCGATGTCCGCGGCAAGCCGCTCCAAGACGGACATCGCCGTACTGCGATTTGCCAGTCTCTGCGACATGCCCGGCTCCTTGAACAGGTTGCGCAAGGACGCAACCTGTTCAGGCGAGCCGCCTTCGTCTTCCAACTGATTGGCTGCTTGGTCGAGGACATTTTTCAACAGGCCCACGGATCGCTGGCCAGCGGATTGCGCCTGCGCGAGGTTGCGCTGACTGTCCAGCACCAAGATCTCCGCATAGGACACGTTGGCTGACGCCGTGTCGTCGAGTGCCTGAATGGCAGGGCCTTGTGCCGCTTCGGCGGTGTCGCGCAAGGCGTCATTGCCCGGTGCGCGCCGAGCGGCCGCTGCATGATGCAGGCACCCCTTCAGGGCCAGATCGGCGGCACGCCGGGCACGCAGCACTTGGGTGCGGGCCGCGCGAACCCGTCCCGGCGTCACGCCATGAATTCGCGCCTGCCACACCTCGTGCCGCCCGCGCTGCGCCGCGTGGTCCGCCTGTTGCGCCAACCGGGTCATCAAGGCGAGGGGAAACTGTGTCTCGCGCAGCGCACGGCCACGCTGCTGCGCTTTGTTCGTCGGTTGCGACCGGCCCTGTGGAGCACCCGCAGGCTCCTTCAGGTTGCCATACACCGCCGCAAACATAGTGTCGACTTCGCGTTGCGACGCCTGCCCGGGTTCAGGCGATCTTGAGGAGGCGGCAGGGGCCGCACGGCTGACAGGAAGGATCGATGACATGGATCAAGGCGCTTTCTTCAAACTAAAGGGGTGAACCAGCAAAGAGGCCAACAGGCAAACTGGCGTCAAACGACAGGCTCATCGGTGTGCGGTCTTACTTCCCAGGGCTCGCAGGCAGGCGGACCGTGCCATCGTCATGAAACACCAACAAGCCGCGCTCGATGGCTTGTTGCAACCCAGCTTGGCTCACGCGGCCGGGCTGTCCCGGTGCTTGCACTTCGCCGATGAACGTTGCGCAGTCGGCCTCGCTCAGCGCCGGCGTGTAACCCGCGGCCTTCAAGTTGTCGTGCAGCGCCGAGGCGTCCAAAGAGGCTTGCGGTTCTTGGCCACCGGCCTGCACGACGCGCAGGGCAAGGTTGGCAGCCTGGCCGCCCGCCTGGCCCAGGATGCGGCTGCTGTTGACGGACACGCTGCCGTCGATGTCAATCACCAACGCGCCATCCACCAGTGCATTCTTCAGGTCTTGGTGGTTGACCGCGCCCTGGCCGAAGCGGTCGTAAGCGCTGAGCGCCCGCCCAATGTCCTTCTCGCTGGTGCCCTCGGCCAGCCGGTAGCCCGACGCCTCTAGGCTGTCCACCAGCTCGGCGGCGTTCAGCCGCTCATCGCCTGTGCCGCCTTGTTGGGTCTCGTGCAGGTGGATCCACC
>JAZKHH010000038.1:0-3490 GCA_040385465.1 Pseudomonadota bacterium
ACCTTGACATGGTGGGGGTCGTTGGTTCGAGTCCAATCGCGCCTACCAGTATCAAACCCATCTAAGTCGTTGATTTAGATGGGTTTTTTCTTGTCTGGTCGGTTTTGCAGATTGGCCTCTGGTGCGTTATTGGTGCGATATCACTCCGGAGGGACTCAGGCACACAAGCTGCACCGGATTCTTCTCGGCGCACGCCGGGCACCGCACCCGGGTTCTTTCGGCCACCGCTGGGGCTGCGCAGACCTCGCATGTCACAAGAGAGGCGGCGCGCGCTGCGTCCAGGATCTCCATCAGCCTGAGCTCCACATCGCCCGGCGGGTTGTACTGGGTGCGCGCCGTCCGACAGTAGATGCGCAACTCGCCGAATTTTTCCTTGATTTGCTCGAATCGCACCGGCTCGCCCAGCTGGCCGACTTGCTCCAGCGCATCCCAAACGATCCGGTACCACCCGATCCCCACGCATCCGACCAGATCGTCGTTCGCGATCATGAGAAAGCACCGGCCAGAATGTCGGTGTTGTATCCGCCGTCAGCCCCGGGCAGGTGATCCGCATAGGTCGTCTCGACCATCGTGGGGCTGGTGTGGCCGAGCTGAGCTGAGACATACAGCACCCGGGCTCCCTTGGCCAGAAGGGTTGTGGCAAATGTGTGCCTGGTGCAGTAGGCCCGGCGGCGCGGGATCTCCAGGGCCTTGAGGGTCGGAGTCCAGACGTTTTCATACTGGGACTTGTTCCCGAGCCACCTGTCCTCGCTCCAAGGGTTCTGGAAGATTTCACCGTTTTCGTTTTTCCACGATTTCGAGACCTCCACGGCTTCGAGGGCCAGCGGTGCCAGGTCCACTTGCCTTTTGCCCTTGGTCTTCGTTGGCTTGGTTGAGCCGTCGGGGTTCTGCGCCTTCGTGACGCTGACCTTGCCGCCCTTGATGTCGGAGTAAAGCAGGACGCACTGCTCGCCAGGCCTAGCTGCCGGGCTTGGCTGCCGCTTAAAATTCGTTGCATGCGCGCTTTTCTGATCTTGTTGATGCTCACGCTGCTGCCGCTGCAGTTTTCTGCTGCGGCAGCAGCGGCTTGCTGCGGCCACGTTCCGGCCACGCAGGGGCCGCAAGCCACGCACCATCAGCCCGGCCACGCAGGGGCCGCAAGCCACGCACCATCAGCCCGGCCACGGGCAGGCGGTGGAGGGCGTTGAAGACGGGGTCGTTGGCGACAGCGGCTTTGATCTCGATTGCGGAACCTGCCACGCGCACTGCGCCGCCGCTGTCACTGCGACGACCGCGTCCATGGCTATCTCTGCAGGCGCTGAACCGGTAGAACACCTCGCCGAACGCCGCTTGCTACCCTGGCATGAGCAACCGTATCGACCCCAGTGGTCCGCCCCGACAGGTTCGGGGTGGAACGATGTCGCCTGATGCGCTGACAGACACAACTTCCCCGATCCCCAGGCTTCAAGTGGCCGCCGTTTCAGACGGAGGCTGACCCCGGATCGTTTTGGAAGGACTCTCTCATGACTGCTCGCTGGACCCAGCGAAACCCCAGGTGGACATGGCTTGCAGCAGTGGCCAGCCTTCTCCTGCTGGATCAATCCACCAAGTCGTATTTCTCCACCACCCTCGAGCTGGGTGAAGCAGTTCGGGTGACCGACTGGCTCAACTTCGTACATGTGCTCAACACGGGCGCGGCATTCTCGTTGTTGGCCGATGCCGGCGGCTGGCAACGCTGGTTCTTCATTGGTGTGTCGGTGCTGGTTGTGGGTGTCGTTTCGGTTGTGTGCCTGGCGCGACAAGCCGAGCCGCTGGACCGCTGGCTGGGCGCCTTTGTGGCGGGCGGTGGTGCCGGCAACCTCGTGGACCGCGTTCAGATTGGTGCCGTGGTGGACTTCCTCGACTTTCACTGGGGCAACATCCATTGGCCAGCCTTCAACCTGGCCGATGTCTTCATCGTCTGTGCCGCGCTGACCTGGTGCCTTGTTTCATTGAGAGCGCCACCTCGCCAACCGACCGGCAAAGCGCCTGAGGAGCTGCCTTCATGAAGCAAGGTTGGCTCTGGCTCATGGCCGCGTGGGGTGTGGCACTTGCGGCCACGCTCGGCGCGCTCTTCATCGGCGAGGTCATGGGCATGACGCCCTGTCTGCTCTGCTGGTATCAGCGCATCTTCATGTTCCCGCTGGCGCTCATCCTGGGCATGGCCGCGTTCGCCGAAGACCGTCGCGGTCCGGTGTACGCGTTGCCGCTGGCCTTGGGTGGTGTCGCCATCGCGGGCTACCACACCGCTCTGATCGCCGGGTGGGTGCCCCAGTGGTGGGTGCCCTGCGGCGCCGGGCCTTCGTGCAGCGAACAGAGCCTTGAGATCCTGAACGGCATCCAGATTCCCTGGTTATCTCTTCTGGCCTTCATCGCCATCGCCTTCCTGCTTTTTGTTTATTTGAGAAAGACCCGTTCATGAACGCCAAAAAATTCACCGTCATCGGCCTGGTGGCCATCGTTGCCTTGTTCTTCTATCTGGGCATGAACGCCTACCAATCGCGCGTGCAGACAGCGCAGGAAGTGCAAGTCAAGGCCGAGCAAACCCGCTTGGTGCGCATGCACTCTCCGGTGTTCGGCCCGCAAAACGCACCGGTCACCATCGTCGAGTTCTTTGACCCAGCCTGCGAGACTTGCCGCGCGTTCTATCCCATCGTCAAGAACCTGATGGCCCAGTACCCCGAGGACGTGCGGCTCGTGATCCGGTACGCGCCGTTTCACCAGGGTTCGGATGTGGTGGTCAAGCTGCTGGAATCGGCCAAGAGTCAGGGCAAGTACTAAGCGGTGCTGGAAGCCGTGCTGGCCGCGCAGCCCGCCTGGGCCGACCACGGTCAGCCCAACATCGAGAACGCGTTCAAGGTGGCCGAGCAGGCCGGGCTGGACATCACCAAGGCGCAACAGGACATCGAGAAACCCGGGATGCAGTCCTTGTTGCAGCAGGACATTGAAGACCTCACCGCGCTGCAAGTCACCAAGACACCCACCTTCTTTGTCAACGGCCGCAGCCTGCCCAGCTTCGGTCCCGAGCAACTGGCCTCGCTGGTGGCCGAAGAAGTGGCCAAAGTGAAGAAATGAGAAACATGGCTCTTGCACGTTCTTTCAACCGACGCAAGGTGTTGGCGTTGAGCGCTTCGTGGCTTGCGGCAGGTGGTCTCCTGGCGGGCTGTTCACCCCAGGCACCCACCTTCAAGAGCACCGACATCACAGGCGCTGCTTTTGCACAGGACCTGAAGCTCACCGACCACACCGGGCAGATGCGCACCATGGCCAGTTTTCGCGGCAAGGCGGTGGTGGTGTTCTTCGGCTTCACCCAGTGCCCTGATGTGTGCCCCACATCCATGACCACCATGGCCCAGGTCAAGCGCCTCATGGGCGATCGGGGCAAGCAGTTGCAGGTGCTTTTCATCACGGTGGATCCTGAGCGCGACACCTTGCCACTGCTCAAGGAGTACATGACCAACTTCGACCCGAG
>JAZKHH010000039.1:0-5595 GCA_040385465.1 Pseudomonadota bacterium
GTGGGAAAGCGGGCGGCGTCAAACCACTGCGGCTTGAGCACCTCCTTGTTGTAGTCGGCGCTGCCCAGGTCGAAGCTGGCGATGTCGATGGTGAACTGCACGCTGGCGGCGGCCGGCTGCGCCGGGTCGTACTGCAGGTTGCCGCTGAACTTGGTGAAGTTCGCCTCCACGGGCACGCCCATCTGGCGGAACGTCACGCTGACTTGGCTCTGGGGCGGCCCGAGGGTCTGGGCAGCGGCAGGCGATGTCAACGCTGCCGTCAAGGCCAGGAGCACGGACACACTGGAGACGGTGGAGCGCAAAGAAAGGGTGGTCATGGCAATCCAGGTTCAAACTTGGGAAGGCCGCTTGGCGAGGAAGCGGGGCAACATGCGCAGCAACACACCATCGTGGTCGCGAAAATGGTGAAACAGGGCGGCCCCCGCATGCAACAGCACGCCAGACGCCATGGTGTAGGCCGCCACCTTGTGCAGCAGCTTGAGCGGCTCGATGAGAACCGGTGTCTTGCCGAACAACACCGGCAGCTCGACCCAGCCCAGGTAGACGACCGGAAACCCAGCGGCCAGGGTGTAGAGGTAGCCCGACACCGGCACCGCCAGGGTGGCAACATACAGCGCAACGTGCATGGCCTGCGCGCCGCGGCGCTGGAAGCTCGACAAGCCCGGGGGCAACGGCGGCGGCGGGTGAAAGGCGCGCCAGGTCAGGCGGACCATGCTCAAGGCGAACAAGGTCACCCCCAGCCATTTGTGCCAGTTGTAGTACTTCAGTTTGGTGGGCGTGATGCCGGGGATGTCCGTCATCACCCAGCCCAGCCCGAATGCGGTAACCACCCCCACTGCCACGAGCCAATGCAGGCTCTTGGCAGTGGCGCCATACGCGGTGGGGGACAAGGCTGTGGGTGAGCTCATGCGGCGGTCTCGGTGGTGGACGTCAAGTCCGTGAGGGCGACGCCAGTGAGCGACTGTAGGGGAGGCCACCGCCGCCGGCGCTCACGGGATTTGAAGGCCCCGTTCAAATCTTGTGAACGAGGATGCCAGCCGGCCTCAGCGCCGCGCTTGTTGCAGCGTCCGCGCCACCTCGCCCACCAGACCGGGGCCGCGGTAGATCAGGCCAGTGTAGATCTGCACCAGGTCCGCGCCTGCTTGCAGTTTGGCCTGGGCATGCTCGGCGCTCATCACGCCCCCGACGCCGATGATGGGGTAGTCGGGCCCCAAAGCGCCTCGCAGCAGGCGGATCACCCGGTTGCTGGCTTCAAACACCGGGCCGCCGCTCAAACCGCCGGTTTCCTGACCGTGCGGCAAATGCCCCACCGCTTGGCGGGCCACGGTGGTGTTGGTGGCGATGACGCCGTCGATCTGGTTGTGGCGCAGCGTGCGGGCGATGACCTCGATCTGAGCGTCTTCCAGATCCGGTGCGATCTTCACGAACAAAGGCACCGTGCGACCCTGGGCTTTCGCCAGTTCCACCCGGCGGGCCTGCAGCGCGCCCAGCAGGCCGTCCAGGGCCTCGTCGCTTTGCAAGGCGCGCAGGTTCTGGGTGTTGGGGCTGGAGATGTTGACGGTGACGTAGTCTGCGTGTGGGTACACACCCTCCAGGCACAGCAGGTAATCGTCGACCGCCCGCTCGATCGGCGTGGCGGCGTTTTTGCCAATGTTCAGGCCGAGAATCCCGCCCTGTTGACGAAAGCGCGCCCGCTGCACATTGGTCACAAAAGCCTTCAGCCCGTCGTTGTTGAACCCCAGGCGGTTGATCAAGGCTTGCGCAGCAGGCAGGCGGAACATGCGCGGCTTGGGGTTGCCTGGCTGGGCCAGTGGGGTGACGGTGCCCACCTCGATGAAACCGAAGCCCATGGCGCCCAGGCCATCGATGCAGCGGCCGTTTTTGTCCAACCCGGCGGCCAGTCCCACGCGGTTCGGAAACCGCAGGCCCGCCACCGTCACCGGATCATCCACCCGCGGACGGGCCACGGCGCAGATCAGCGGCGTGTGCTGCAGCCGCGCCAGCCACCCCAAGGTCAGCTCGTGGGCATGTTCGGGGTCCAGGCCAAACAGAAACGGACGGGTCAGCGCGTAAGGAATCAGGGCCATGAAGGGAATCGGAAGTCGTCTTGGATAATTGAAGGAAGGTGTGAACGGAGAACGGGTGGCCTTCGGTCGACACAACAGGCCCTTGGCCCCTTGCCCACGTTCATCACGCCCACTCAGCTCAGCAACCTCAAACCTTAGCACCCCTTGCCATGACCCAAGACGAACTCAAAGCCCTGGTGGGCCAGGCTGCCCTTGCCCATGTGGTGCCCCACAGCGTGGTGGGGGTGGGCACTGGCTCGACGGTGAACTGCTTCATCGACGCCCTGGCCAGCCTGCGCGGCTCGATCGCGGGCGCGGTGTCCAGCAGCGAACAAAGCAGCGCGCGGCTGCGCGCCCACGGCATCGAGGTGCTCGACAGCAACCAGGTGGTGCGCATCCCGGTCTACATCGACGGGGCCGACGAGATCGATCCCCAGGGCTGCATGGTCAAAGGGGGCGGTGCGGCCCTCACCCGTGAAAAGATCGTGGCCGACTTGGCCGAGCGGTTCGTCTGCATCGCCGACGCCTCCAAGCAGGTCGCCACCCTGGGCCGGTTTCCCTTGCCCGTGGAAGTCATTCCGATGGCCGCAGCGCAGGTGGCCCGGCGGTTTGAGGCCCTGGGCGGACAGGCGAGGCTGCGGGCTGGGGTGGTCACCGACAACGGCTGCAGCATCCTGGACGTCACGGGCCTGCACATCACCGAGCCGGCGGCGCTGGAGCGTGAAATCAATCAGTGGCCAGGCGTGGTGACGGTGGGCATCTTCGCCCGCCACAAAGCGAGCGTGTGCTTGCTGGGAACCCCTGATGGCGTGAAGACTTTGACGTTTTGATCGGCCCGAATTCAACAAGTCCGCCGAATGCGCGTAACCTTGAGGCCACTTCACTCATCTGGAACTGCCAATGGCCAAGCCCAATTACTCGTTTGAAAAGCGTCAGCGTGAATTGGCGAAGAAGAAAAAGAAAGAAGAAAAACTGCGCGACAAAGCCGACCGCAAGACCCCGGACGGCACGCCCGAAGACGGCACCACCGACGGCAACGACAACGCGACCGCCCAGGCGGCAACCGAACGCGACGGCAGCACCCCGTCGGTTTGATGAAGGAGTCCACTCGGCGTTATCCACAGATTCTGTGGGTAAGTCTGAGGGCAAACTCTGCATGAGGCGCCTCGAGGCCCTCAACGCTGCGCGCGCCAGGCGCGCACCTGAAACCGAGCCGGGTCCACGGCGTCCAGCAAACTCGATTCGATGGGGCACGGCGTGTCGCTGATGAGCGCTGCCAGCACCTGGCCCGCCAAGGCCGACCAGGTGATGCCCCGTGAGCCCATGCCCGTGCACACGAACAGGCCCGGTGTGCGGCGCAGGTGACGCACCTGATCGGCCCGAGGGCCGTCGGGATCGGGCAGGGCGCCCCACACCGGCAACTTGTCGTCCGTGGTCCAACGCCAACCCACCCGTCCGCTCAAGTGGGCTTGCGCTGCCTGGGCCTGCGCCACCGCAGCGTCCAACGGCCGGCCCTGCAAGCGGGCCAATTGCAAGAGGTTGCTCGCATGGTCGGCCAGCCGGACTTGGGGGTCCGGGTCGCCCGGCTGAGTGGTAGCGCCGAACACCCGTCGCCCGCCCTGGGGCGGCACGCAGTAGCCAGCGCCGGCCAACGGCAACGCCGGGCCGCTGGCGGGCCATCCGATGCAGGCGGCCTGCGCGGCGCTGTCGCACCAGCTGATCTGGCCGCGCACCGCCTGCAGGGGCCAGGTCGGCACGCCCAATAAACGCAGGGCGTCGCCGGCGTTGGCCACCACGGCAACCGGCGCACGGCCCAGCGTCACGCCCTGCTCGTCCAGCGCGCACCACTGCCCGTCGCGTTGGGCCAGCGATGCCACCCGTGCCTGGCCTTGGAAGCGAGAGAACGCCCCGGCCAACGCGAGGTACGAGCGGCACAGCGCACCCGGGTCCACCCAGCCGCCACCGAGGTGCCACCAAGCCGCATCGGGCAGGCTCAGGCCACCCAGGGCGGACGCCTGGCCCGCATCCACGGCCTGCACGAGTGATGCAGGCAGTCCCAAGGTGTCCAACAGCGCTTGCATCTCCGTCGCTGTCCGACGTTGCTCCAGGCGCAGCAAACCCGCCTGCTGTCCGCAGGACGGCTGAACGGCCAGGGCCTGCTGCACCGCCGGCACGATGGCCAGGGCGGCGGCGCGGAAGAGCCGCGCATGGGTGCCGTCCTGGCCATTAACGATGCCATGGAACAAACCCGCCGGGTTGCCAGAAGCGCCCGCGGCGGGCTCGGGTGCGGCGTCCAGCACCGTGCTGTGCCAGCCCACCTTGGCCAACCCCCAGGCCGTGGCGCTGCCCGCCAGGCCGGCACCGATCACCAGGGCCTGGCGCGGGCTGCCCTGCGCCAGCGCGCCCGTGCGGCGTGGGGGAGGGTGGCGTGTGGGGCGGGGCGCATGGCGTGCTCGGGTGCACGCCTGAGCAGGGTCGCCCGGTGTGGCCTGCGCCTCGCTCACGAAGCCTGCGGTGCGCAAGCCCCGCTCTACGCTGTCGACGACGCCGTCCGACACCGCCGTCGCACCCGGTGCTGCCAAGCGCGCCAACGCTTTGTAGACCCGGGAGTGCCAACCAGCGGGTGCCTGGTCCACGGCCCAGGCGTTCAGGTAGAAAGCGTCCACCGACAGCACCAGCTCCGGCAGCCACTCGAGCGGATCGCCCAGCGCCAACCACAACCGCACCCGGCCCTGGTCGAACGACAGGCTGTGCAGGTTGTGGGTCAGTGGCGGCCACTCGGCCAGCAGGGCTTCCCGCAACGCCGGGCAGGGGCACTCGCTTGCCAGTGCCTGTGCGGCGTCGGCTGCGCTCAGCGGCTGGTCCGCCAGGGCGATGAAGTCCAGGTCGGCGCGGGGCTCGGGCGTCTCGCGCCACGCTTGCCAAGTCTGCAGGAACCGCTGGCCTGCGGCCCAGCCGGTGTCCAGCACCACGCACCGGCGCTGGCGGTCGGCCCGCCAACGGTCTGGCAAGTGGTTGCCGCCGACGAACACCGCGGCGGCGTGCGCCCAGGCGGCTGCGGGCCACGGCCTGTCCTGGCCTTCAAGGTCGAGCGCTCGCGGCCGGATCGGTGCCGTCTTCACGATCAGGCCAGCTCAGTGGACGCAAAAAAGGGCACCGTGGTGCCCTCTGATGCCTGCATCCTGCACAGGGTGCCGCTCAGACGCGCTTGCGGTACTCGTGGGTGCGGGTGTCGATTTCAATCTTGTCGCCGGTTTCCACGAACAACGGCACCGAGACCTCAAAGCCGGTGGCCAGCTTGGCCGGCTTCAACACCTTGCCCGAGGTGTCGCCCTTGACGGCGGGCTCGGTGTAAGTGACTTCACGCACCAGGCTGGTGGGCAGCTCGACCGACAGGGCCTTGCCGTCGTAGAACACCACTTCCACCGGCATGTTGTCTTCCAGGTACTGAATCGCATCGCCCATGTTCTCGGCCTCGACCTCGAACTGGTTGTACTCGGCGTCCATGAAGGCGTACATCGGGTCGGCG
>JAZKHH010000040.1:0-27931 GCA_040385465.1 Pseudomonadota bacterium
GCCGAGAAGCTGATGTCGTCGATCCACAGCGAGCTGTATGCCCCGCCCGGGCTGATGTCGAACTCGATCACCAAGTGGGTGGCCGACGGCGGCACGACGGCACCGCCGTTGGCGATGGCGATCTGCGTCCAGCGGTCGTTCGGCAGCACGTTGGTGAAAAAGCGCGTGGCATAGGGCGTCAAGGTGTCCCACACCGGGCGCGCGTTGACGTCGAGGTTCCTCAGCGAGCCCCACGACACCGACACGGCCGTGGGCACGCCGGTGTCGGAGCGCGCATGGCAGTTGGCCGCGATGCGCCGGTTGTGCAGGTGGGCCACGGGAATGGCCAGCGCGCCGACCTGGGCGAACATCGGACCGACAGCCCCGCGCTGCATCCGCAGTGAGCGGATGCCGTTGCGCGGCGCCCCGTTGTCCAGCCACAGGCTCATGAAATCGCCGTTGTAGCGGCCGCGGTAGCCGCCGCTCTGGTCGCGCGCCACGTACCAAAAGTCGGCGATCGTGCCGCGGTCGAAGCCGCCGTCCTGCAGCTCGTTGGAGTTGGCGTGGATGACGTAGGGCATCAGCGAGTTCTCGTACAGCACGCAGTCCTCGGTGATGATGCGGCCCTGGCCCACCGCCCACACGTCGGCCACGTTGCGGTGGTTGACCAGGCGCACCTTGTCGAGGAAGACGAGGCTGTTGGGCGAGACCACGTTGACCACGTTCGGGTAGCTGTACGGGCCTTGGCCCTGGTTGATGTTGACCACCCAGTAGCCGCCGAACATCTTGAAGATCGAGCCGTTGCCGGACACGCGCACCTGGTCGGCCGGCGCCGTGCCGCCTTGGTACTCGATGTGGCCGCCGTGCAGCTCGACGTTGCCGCCCGCGGCCTGGATGTCGAGCACCCGGCCGTTGTAGTCCAGGCTCACGCCGTACAGCAGCAGTTCGGTGCTGTCGTCCTGCGTCACGATGGCCGTGCCGCGGCCGTTGGAGATGCTGCCGCCGAACACGGTGATGTTCTCGCCCGCATCGTCGCCGGCCGACTGGCGCAGACCGGCGGAACCGAAGCCGTCGATCACCAGGTTGTGGAAGTGGGTCAGGTAGGCGTAGCTGCCGAAGTCGACACCGACATCGAAGCCGAAGGTGGTGACGTTGGTCACCACGCAACTGGTGCGCGACGACACGCCCTCGCCGCGGAACAGCAAGCCGGTGGCGGTGCCCGTGGTGGGGCCGCGCAGGTTGAGGTTGCTCACGCCGCCCACGAGTTGGGTGAAGGCGTTGCCCACCGTGCCCAGCACCGTGATCGCCACGCCGCTGGTGGGCAGGTAGTTCACCACCGTGCCGCCGAAGTCGACCTGGTGGAAGTAGGGGTCGATGACGATGCCGGTGCGCAGGTTCAACACGCCTTGGGTCTCGATGCGGATCGAGGTGCTGCGGCGGTAGGTGGCCTTGATCTGGTCGAGCACGGTCTGGATCTGTGGCGCCGCATCCGCCATGTTGGGGGTGATCTCCACCAGCAGGACCTCGCCGTCGCGGGGCAGGGCGGCCACAGCGTTGGGGTTGGTGCTGCCGCTGCCGCTGCCGCTGGCGTTGCTGGGGGTGGCGCTGTCGGCAGCATCACCGCCGCCGCCGCAGGCGCTGAGCCCCAGGCTGCCGAGCACCACGGTGGCGGCACTGCCCAGGCCGCCTTGCAACAGGCGGCGACGTGACAGCACGGCGTTCAAGTCGGCTTCGGGAGGCAAGACGCACAGCTTCGTTTGGACGGGAGACTTCATGGTCAAAAATTCCTTCGTTGAGGGAGACGGTCTGCCACCGTTGGCGACACTTCCAGCGACAGGACGGAAACCACAGCGTCAGCACATCGGCGCACCGCATCTGGTCTGCGGGTGGCGTTCAAGGCCATGCGGGTGCGTCGGAGGAAACACGACGCGGCACACGGCGGCGGGAAGGCGGAGGTGGCCTGGGCAGGCTCACGCATCCTTGAACAGGCTCACCCAGCGTGGGCCCCTGCGGATCTGACGGCGGTGCAGGGGTGACCATGGCGCGGGTCGCAGCACGACCCTGGGGCGACCACACAGCGGGCCCACGAAGAAACCATGGGGGTTGCCGGTGACGCTGCCGATGCCTTGTCGGCTGTGAACACTGAGTAGACCTTGCCTAACTCAGGGCGAAGCCGGCAACAACGCCGGGAAGGCGGCGCATTTCCTCACGTTGCACCAGAGGTGGCGGCGGCACCATGTCCGGCCGGTGGTTCTGAAATGCGCCGCTGGAAGGCAACCTGCGCCCCACCGGCACAACACGTTCTAAACTTCGCCTTGTTTTTTTCAAGGACGTTGCATGAAACAAGCTGTGTGGGGGTGGGCTGGCGCCATCGTGTTGAGCGCCTTGTCCAGTTCGGCGGTGGCCGCCGGCAAGACCTGTGAAGAGCTCAAAGCCGACATCGAGGCGGGCCTCAAGGCCAAGGGCGTGACGGTGTTTGCCTTGCAGGTCGTCGACAACCAGGCGGCCGAGGGTTTGAAGGTGGTGGGCTCCTGCGGGGGTGGCACCAAGAAGATCATCTACATGCGGCCTTGACGACGCCGGCGGGTCCATTCCTGGCACTCAGCTTGGAGGGACCTGACGGTTCTCAGCGCCCAAAGGAGTTGCGGCATGCCGGCAGTCCCCTGTGTTGTGAGCGATGTGCCGCCACGGTGCGGTGTGCCCGGTCGGTGCTTGAGGCCCCTCCCGGCGGCCCACTGAACGCTTTCTTGCCTTGATACGCCGCAAGAAACCCTTGCTCGCCGTCACCGCGCTGCTGTTGAGCGCCGCGGTGTTCGGGCTGTTGGGCGGTTGTGCCGGCATGGGCTACTACGCCCAGTCGATCTCCGGGCACCTGGACCTGGTGGGCCGCGCCAAGCCGGTGCCGCAGTGGTTGGAGGCGGCCGACACGCCCGAGGCCTTGAAGGAGCGGTTGCGGCTGAGCCAGCGCATGCGCGACTTCGCCGTCGACACGCTGCACCTGCCCAACAACGACAGCTACCGCCTGTATGCCGACCTGCAGCGGCCCTCGGCGGTGTGGAACGTTGTGGCCGCGCCGCCTTTGAGCCTGAAGCTGCAAACCTGGTGCTTTCCAGTGATGGGCTGCGTGGGCTACCGTGGCTACTTCCACCAGGCCGACGCCGAGGCTTACGCCGAGCAACTCCGCCAGCAGGGTTTGGAAGTGCTGGTCTATGGCGTGACAGCCTATTCCACCCTGGGCCGCCTGCCGGGCGGCTTGTCGAGCGATCCCTTGCTCAACACCTTCATCCGCTTTCCCGAGGGTGAACTCGCGCGCATGATTTTTCATGAGCTCGCGCACCAGGTGGCCTACGCCAACAACGACACCGTCTTCAACGAATCGTTTGCCACCGCGGTCGAACGCCTGGGCGGCGAGCAGTGGCTCCAGCAGCACGCCAGCCCGGCAGCCCGCGCCGAGTACCAGCGCGCCAACGAGCGGCGCGAAGCCTTCCGCGCCTTGACCGGCCGCTACCGCGACCGCTTGCAGGCGCTCTACCAGGGCCCCGGCAGCGACGAGGAAAAACGCGCCGGCAAGGCGGCGCTGATGGGCGACCTGCGCTCGGATCACGAGCAGCTCAAGCGCAATGCCTGGGGGGGCTACGCGGGCTACGACCACTGGTTCGAGCGGGCCAACAACGCCTCCTTCGGCGTGCTGTCGGCTTACAACGCGCTGGTGCCGCAGTTCGAGCGGCTCTTCGAGCGGCAAGGCCGTGATTTCAAGCGGTTTTACGCCGAGGTGCAACGCCTGGCCGCCTTGCCAGGGGCCGAGCGCCATGCGGCGTTGGCTGCTGCGGTTGCCGTTGCGTCGAAGCCTGAATTGGCGCATTGATGCTGAACTGAGCTACTGGTATGATTTGTTCATACTATTGGTGCAGATTTAAGGGCATTCATGACCACAGTTCGAAAAACCATCACGCTGACCCATCAACAAGATGGCTGGATCAAAGCGCAAATTGACGCGGGCCACTACACCAACGACAGCGAATACATCCGTGACCTCATCCGACGCGAGCAAGAGCGCAGCGCCGAGATCGAGACCGTGCGTGCGGCCTTGATCGAAGGAGAATCCAGCGGCGAGCCGCGTCCTTTTGATGTGGTTGCTTTCAAACAGCGCATGCGGGCCGCGCGTGGCTGAATACCGCCTGACTCCTGCCGCTGAAAACGATCTGCAGGCCATCTGGAAGTACACCACCGCTCAATGGGGCGCCGATCAAGCCGACCGGTACACCGATCACTTGGTCGCAGTGTTCGCCGAGCTGGCCCAATCACCCAAAGCGGCTCCCGCGTGCGATCACGTCCGCCCTGGCTATCGCCGTCGCATGGTCGAGCGCCACATGGTTTACTTTCGCCTTACTGCTGAAGGTGTGACCATCGTTCGCATCCTGCACGACCGCATGGATGCCACACGTCACATTTGATGTGCGCGTGCGACGCGGATAGAGGGCTTCCCTGCTCGCATCCTTCCCAAACGCGCAATCAACCCGTCCACCACCGGATCCGGCTGCATGACTGTCGAAGCAGACTATCGCGACGATGTCGCCGTCGGCTCCTGCAGCTTTGCCTGCAACGTGCTCTGAGCGATTTGCTCGGCCAACTGGGCCACGGCTTGCGAGGCCGCGCGCGCCAAAGCGTCAGGGTCGACGCGACCGGAGGATGCCGTTCCCGTCAGCGACGAAGCAGGGGCCGTGGCCTCCAATGCAGCCCGATCGCGCCGCAACACGGTGTTCTTGGCATCGAGCAAGGTCCAGCTGGCCACCAGCGTCACTCGGGCATCGGCCGACAGGGCCATCTGCTCTACCTCGATGCGCAAGCCGAAACGGGGTTGTTGGGCGCGCGCCGGCGAAGCGGGCAGCCGCACCCAAGCTTGGGGCAGGGCGGACTGCAGATTGCTGACCAGTGTGTGGGTCAGCTGATCGGACAAGGGTGAAAGCCAGCGGTGGTCGTCGAGCACCCGCGACTGGGTCGGGCTGTGGCGCACCACCATCGCCGCGCGGTCGAGCTCTTCGGGCAGGCGCACTGTGTCGACCACCAGCTCGTACGCGGGCACTGCGGCCGCTGGGGCCGTGACTGGCACGGGCAAGAGCTGGTAGTAGCGGGTCGGGTCGTCCGACGAGGCGCAGCCGCCCAGCAGCCCCAGCAGGCTCATCAGCCCCACCACGCCCGCCAGACCGCGGTGCCGTCGGGGTTGGCGCGACAAGGCCGTGCCCAGCGGCGAGGCATCAAGGGTCTCATCAACAAGGCGCGTCATCGACCGTCCTCCGGTTTCTTCTTGCCGAACAGCAGCGACTCCGGGTGGCGCTCCAGCAGCTCGGTCAGGGCGGCCAGCGAGCGGGCCGAGCGGTTGATCTGCTTCAGGGTCTCGCGCAGGTCCTGCTGTAGCGGCGCGTCGTTGGCCAGCACCGAGGTGCCGGCTTCCAGCGTGCTGCGGGCTTCGCGCAGGGTGGCGCTGACCTCGGGGGCCACCTCGGTGTCGAGTTTTTGCATCAGGCGGTCGCTGCTGGCCAGGGTGGCGTTGAGCTGCGTGACCGCCTTGGCCAGGTCGCGCGAGAGCTGGTCGATGGGCACCCGGTCGAGCCGCTTGGCGATGCGGCCCACGGTTTCCTGCATCTCCACCAGGCCGCCGTTGATGGTCGGCATCACCGGCGGGTCGGCGTTCCAGTCCATGGCCACCTTCGGCGCATCGGGGAAGAAGTCGAGCGCCACGTAGAGCTGGCCGGTGAGCAGGTTGCCGTTGCGCAGCTGGCCGCGCAGGCCGGCGGCAAACAGGCGGTCGACGAGTTCGCGCTCGCGCGCGCCGTTGTCGGCGGGCGGCGCGGTGCCGGTGCGCACCCGTGAGCGCAGGCGGTCGGGGTAGATGTTGATCTCGACCGGGAAGCGAAGCACCTGGCCGGTGGCGCCGTACTCGACGCCAAGCGACTTCACCTCGCCCATGACGATGCCGCGCATGTCCACCGGTGCGCCCGGCGCCAGGCCCCGCAGCGACTCGGCAAAGTACATCAGGTAGGTGCGCACCTCGCCGTCGGTCGGGCGCATGGCCCGATCGCGGTCGGTGAACAAGGTGAACGTGGCGCCGGCGGCGGCCGGCTCGCCCGGCGTCAGCGCATCAGGGCGTTCTTGGAACGCCAGCCCGCCTTCGATCACCGAGGCCAACGATTCGGTCGACAACTTGAAGCCGCTGGAATCGAACGACATGTCGATGCCGCTGGCGTGCCAGAACCGGGTGTGGTTGGTGACGTAGCGCTCGTGCGGCGCGTCGACGAACAGGCGCACCGTCACGCCCTTGCCGTCGGGGTTGAGGGTGTACTGGGTCACGTGGCCGACCTTGACGTTGCGGAAGAACACCGGCGAGCCGAACTCCAGCGAGCCGATCTCGTCGCCCTGCAGCACGAACTCGCGGCCGGCCGAGTCGGCCAGCACCACCGGGGGTGTTTCCAGGCCGACGAAGTCGCGCGCCTCCTCGGGCGAGGCGCCGATGTCGATGCCGATGTACACCCCCGACAGCAAGGTGCCCAGGCCGGAGACGGCGCCGGCCGAGATGCGCGGGCGCACGACGTAGAACTTCGAGTCGCTGACCAGCATGTCTTCGGCGTCCTTGATCAGCTCGGCGTGCACCAGCACTTCCTTGCGGTCGGTCGACAGGCGGACCGCCCGCACGGTGCCGATGTCGACGTCCTTGTAACGGATCTTGGTCTTGCCGGCCTCAACGCCTTCGGCCGCCTTGAAGCGCAAGGTGACGCGGGGGCCGCGTTCCCACACGTTCTGCGCCACCAGCCACAGGCCGATCAACACCGCCAGCACCGGCAGGGCCCAGACGATGGAGGGGGCTTTGCGACGCTGGCGCACGGCCATGCGGGCCGCGGGCGGCCGCTCGGCCGCTCGGCGCTGCTGCGGGTCGTTGGGGTCGAGCGGGCCGTTGGGCTGTTTGTCGTCAGTCATTCGTGTCGTCGGACGTCGCTGCGTCCCAGATGAGGCGGGGATCAAAAGCTTGGGCGGCGAGCATGGTCAGCACCACCACGGCGGCAAAGGCCAGGGCGCCCGGGCCCGGCAACACCGTGGCCACCGTTTGGAATTGCACCAGGCCCACCAGCACCGTGATGACGTAGATGTCGAGCATGGACCAGCGCCCGACGGTCTCGGTGAGGCGGTAAAGCCGGGTGCGCTGCAGCGGCCGCCAGGCCGTGCGCCGGTGGGTCGACACCACCAGCAGCAACAGCGCCAGCAGCTTGAGCATCGGCACCACCACGCTGGCCACGAACACCACCAGCGCCAGCGGCCAGGAGCCGGTCTGCAGCAACACCATGACGCCGCTCATGATGGTGTCGTCCTGGGCGCCCAGCAGGCTTTCGGTGTGCATCACCGGCAGCAGGTTGGCGGGCAGGTAGAGCACGGCGGCGGCCAGCGCCAGCGCCGAGGTGCGGGCCAGGCTGTCCGGGCGGCGGGTGTGCACGGCCGCGCCACAACTCGCGCATGGCGGGTGCTTCGGCGGGTCGCTCGGGTCGTCGTCTTCTGTGGGCGGCAGCGTGGCCCGGCTCAGCGTGCTGCACACCGAGCAGCGCGCCCAGCCCAAGGCGCGGCCGGTGACGGGCACTGGCGCCGTGGCAGGCAGGGGTGGGGGCGCCGAGGCGGGAGTCGTCATGGGGCGTCGGCCCGGTCACGGTGCCAGGCCCACACCGAGTCGGCGTCCACCCGGGCGTTCAAGGCGGCGCCGATGAAGATCACCGCCACGCACGACCAGAACGCCGGGCCCAGGACGATGTCGGCCAGGTCACGCACCTTCACCAGCGACACCAGCAGCCCCAGCATGAACACCTCGGCCATGCTCCACGGCCGCAGGTGGTGCAGCCAGCGCAGCGGCGGGCTGACCGCGCGCCAGTCGGGCTGCGTGCGCACCTGCCACAGCAGGTAGGTCTGCAGGCCGATCTGCACCGCCGGCGCCACCACGGTCGTCACCAGCACCAGCAAGGCCACCAGGCGCATGTCGTGGTGCCACATGTCCAGGGCGGCGCCCACCAGCGTGGTCTCACGTTCCGCGCTTTGAAACTTGAGCGACAGCAGCGGAAAGGCGTTGAGCACGACGACCAGCACGCAACCGGTGAGCCCGAGCGCCAGGGCGGTGTCCAGCTGGCCGCGAGGGGCTTCGATCAGGCTGGCGCGGCAACGGGGGCAGCGCCCGATCTCACCCGGCCCCACGCTCAGCTGCTCGCACACCGCGTCACAGTCGTGGCACAGCGTGACCCCGGACCCGCTCAAGCCACCGCCTCCGAGACCACACCATGGCGCGGCGCGGCCCGCAACGGCGGGTCAGGGCGACAAGTGGCGGGGTGCACATGCATGAGCGGGAAGGGCGCCTCGACGGGGAAGACTGGCATGTGAGGGAGCGGCCGCTGTGGCCACCGCGCATTCTACAAATGCACCGTGGGCCCCTCGGGCGGCCCCCCGCCGCACAAGGTCTTTGGGCGCGAATCTCATCCAATGCATCCATCATGACGCCGCCTGCGTAGAACACTCAGACCCAGGTTGCAGGTGATGTACCGATCACCACCCGGGCGTTTGTATCGTTTTTGACTCTGTTTTCCTTTCTGTTCTTCTTCTCAACCACTTCAAGGACCACCAATGAAATTTCGCCAACTTGCCGCAGTCGCCCTGGCTGCCAGCCTGTCTGTCGTTTCCCTGGGCGCTGCTGCCCAAGTCACCGTGGGTGGTGCGCCGATGTACGCCACCAAGGACATCATCGACAACGCCGTGAACTCGAAGGACCACACCACCCTGGTCGCTGCCGTCAAGGCCGCCGGTTTGGTGGACACCTTGAAGGGCCCCGGTCCTTTCACCGTCTTCGCCCCGACCAATGCCGCCTTCGCCGCTCTGCCGGCCGGCACGGTCGACAACCTGCTCAAGCCTGAGAGCAAGCCCGCTCTGACCAAGGTGCTGACCTACCACGTGGTGGCCGGCAAGATGGACGCGGCCTCGCTGACCAAGGCCATCACCGCCGGCAAGGGCAAGGCCATGCTGAAGACCGTCTCCGGCGGCACGCTCACGGCCACCGCCACCGCTGGCAAGGTCATGGTGATGGACGAGTCGGGCGGCAGCGCCCAGGTGACCATTGCCGACGTGATGCAGTCCAACGGCGTGATCCACGTCGTCGACAAGGTGCTGCTGCCCAAGTAAGGCACGGCGCCAAGGGCTGCGCAGCGGTGGGGAACGGGGCACTGGTGCCCTGGCCCCTGCCGCCGCGGCGCTGCAAGACCAACGGCCTGGGCTGGGTGCGCCAGGCCGTTGCCCTGTGTGCAAGGAGTTCGCGCGTCAGGCGCCGCTGAGGGAAAATGCGGAAGGTTTTTTCAACCAAAGGACTTCCGCTTGCCTGACATTCACATTTTGCGTCCGCATGCCCTGGGCCTGGCGGACGCCCGCGCGCTGGCCGAGCGCTGGGTTCAAGACGCGCAAGAGCGCCACGGCATGACCTGTGTCCACACGCAGGGGCCGGAGCACGACGAGGTGACGTTCAAGCAGCCGGGTGTCGACGGCCTGCTGACCGTGACCGCCGATCGCTTCGAGCTGACGGCCGAGCTGGGTTTTCTGCTGCGCAGCTTCACGCCGAGAATCACCGCCACCATCGAGTCGCGCCTGGACGAGCTGCTCAACAACAACACGCCCCCGCCGTCTCCTCACAAGCTGTGAGCCAGCACCAGGGCCACGCCGGGTTCCTTGTTCGGCCGCAGGAAGCCGTCGCGGGTCAACCGGCTCATCTGGATCTGCAGCGTGTCGTTCAGGAACCACTTGGCGTAGAGCGTCTTGATTTCGCCGCTGGCGAACAGCCGCGCCAGGGTCTTGTCGATCACCGCCAGCAAGGCGGTGTCTTGTTTGCGCACCATCACCGCATAGGGCTCGACCGACAGGGCGAAGGTGCTGAGCTGGTAGCGTTGGGCCGCCACCGGGTCGGCGCTCATCATGCCCAGCAGCAAGGAATCGTCTTGCGGAAAGGCCCGCACCTTGCCGTCTTTCAGCGCCTTGTAGGCCTCGGCGTTGTTGCCGTAGACCGCCAGCTTCATCGGCACCTCGCCGGCCGACAGGCGGTTGAACATTTTTTCCGAGATGGTGCCCTTGCTCAGGGCGACGCCGGCGCCGCGCAGGTCGTTCAATGAATGGATCGGCTGGTCCTTGGGCGACAACACCCGCATGCCGCCCACAAAGTAGGTGTAGCTGAAGGCCACCTGCTCCTGGCGCGCCTTGGTGTTGGTGGTGGCGCCGCATTCCATGTCGATCTCGCCCGACAGCAGCTTCGGGATGCGCTCAGGCCCGTTGACGGTTTTGTACTGCACCTGCAGGTCCGGCAGCTGCAGCTCGCGCCGGAGTTCTTCCACCGCGGCGTTGCACAAGTCGATGGCATAGCCCACCGACTGCTTGTCGTCGCTGAGGTAGGAAAACGGCCGCGCGGCTTCGCGCACGCCCATCACCAGCACCTTGGTCTCCAGCACGCGGGCCAGGGTTTCGTTGGGCGGGGTGGGGGTCTGGGCGCTGGCGGCCCAAGCCATGCAGGCCAAGGACGCCGCTGCGAGGCGGCAGCACGGGTGACCCAGGCCCCGCAAAGAGAAGCGGTGGGTGAAGAACGGCACGGTGAGCATGGTGGTGGCAGCAGCAGGCAGGCAGACGCACAACAGACAAGGCGTCGGCGGCTTGTCGCCCGCCCCTCAGACGTCGTCCATCGCGTCGTCGATCTTGTCTTTGACTTTGCGCGCACCGCGCAACAGCAGGGTCTGGTCGAGCATGGCCTGGGGGGCCAGGGCTTGCGTGACTTCCTCGAGCCGGTCCGGGTCGGTCATCAGGGTGTTGGCCAGGCCGGACAGCACGCACACCGAGCGCCCCGAGGAGCGGGGCAGTTGGTGCAGGCTGTTGACCCGCACATGGTGCTGCACGCTGGCCACCGCCGCGGCCGACAGGCCCCAGTTCTCGCACAGCTTGGCGCCCAGCACGTCGTGGCTGGTGCCGAAGGTTTGTTCTTCCAGGATCACCAGCTCGGCGTCGTTGGCCGCGCTGGCCAGCAGGGGCTGGTAGACCGCCTTGGCGTGTTTGAACAGGATCGCCTTGCCGCATTCTTCGAACAGGCCGGCGGTGTGTGCACTCCAGGCGTCCATGCTCAAAGCCTGGGCCAGGCGGCCCATCAGCAGGCCGCGCACGCTGGCACGCTCCCACAGGCTGTGCAATTCCGGCGCCGGCGGGAACACCGAGCGCAGGCCGATTTCGTAAGTGACGGCAGAGATCTCGCGCATGCCCAGGTAGGTGACCGCCTGCTGCACCGTCTGCACCCGGCCCTTGAGGCCGTAGAGCGACGAGTTGACCGCCTTCATGACGGCGGCCGCCAAGGCCATGTCGGACTCGATCAGCGTGCCCAGCGACTGCAGGTTGACGTCGGTCTCGGCCAACAGCAACGCCAGCTTGACCAAGGCCTCAGGCCGTGCCGGGATGTCGATTTGCAGAAGTTTGGGGTCCATGTCCATGCGAAGCTCCGTGTCGGATCACCCATGGATGATGCTACGAAGCGCCCCCGCGGCAAAGGGCAGAACAGCACGGTTTTGCCGTGTTTCCAAACCCGTTCCAGGCGGGCCTGGCGCTGCCCGAGCCCGTCGGTGGGATCAGCGGCTGCCCGGGTTGCAGACCCGACGGGCCAGCGGCCAGCCCAGGCCGCGCGGCAGCCACAGGATCGTCCAGGCCCAGCCGACCAGGCCCATGCGCAGCCACAAGGGCTCGCCGCGTTTGAGCCAGATCGAGCGCACCACCTGTGGAAACCGCCGGGCCCCTTTGCGCAACCCCAGTAGATACCCTTGGGCGCCGAAAATGGACAGGGCGTAGGCCTGCTTTTCATGGCCGAAGTCGATCAGCTGGGGCTCGATGCGCACCCCCAGGCGGTCGTGCACCCAGGCCTTGAAGGTCTCACCGCGCAGCCGCACTTTTTCGACCTCGTTGACGCCTTGAGAGGCGTTGCCAAAGACCAGGTTGCCGCCGCCACTGGTGGTGGCGCTGCTGCCACTGGCGTTGTGCAGGCGGTAGCTGCCGCCGGGCGCCTCAAGGGCCGCCAGCCGGCCGCGCAGGGCCGAGCCGTAGATGGTGTAGTAATCGGCGCCGTGGCGGTCGGTGGCGGTGATCGGCAGCGGCATCAGCGGCGCCAGGGCGCTGCGCCGGTAGAGGTTGCCCGAGCCCGGTGCCGAGGCGAACAGGTGGCCATGGCGCAGCAGTTCGTCTTGCATGTCGCCCTGGGCCAGGTGGCGGGGAATGGTGTTGCCGGTGGGGCTGCCGTCGCTGTTGACCAGCCGCAGCCGGTAGTGCACCCGCGCCACGTTGTCCTGGAACAGCGCCAGGGCGCGCGCCACCACATCGGGGTCGAGCAGGTCGTCGGCGTCGAGGAAGAGGATGAACTCGCCCCGCGCCGCTTCGAAGCCGGTGTTGTAGGCACTGAGCTGGCCGCCGTTGGGCTTGAGGATCAGCCGCACCTGGTCGCGAAAGGCCATCAGCCGTTCGCGCGAGTGGTCGGTGGAGCCGTCGTCGACCACGATCACCTCCACCTGCGGGTGGGTCTGGTCGAGGGCGGACTGCACGGCAGGGCCGATGAAGTGTTCATAGTTGTGGCTGCACACCACGATCGACACGAGCGGCGAGGTCATCGCGAAATCTCCAGGGGTTTCGGGTTGGGGCGCCAAGGTGCCGGCGGCAAAGGCCTCGCCCGTGGCGTCCACCTGGTGCAGCGAGCGGCCGCGCATCAGGCAGTCGTACAGGGTGTGCAGCTGCGACACCACCCGCTCGATGGTGAACAAGCGCTCGAAACGCTCGCGGCCGGCCTGGCCCAGGCGGGCCAGCGTGGCCGTGTCGAGGTCTTTCAGGCGCTGCGCCCAGGCGCCGGTGTCGCCGCCCAGCACATGGCCGGTGACACCGTCTTCCACCACCTCGGGCAGGCCGCCGACCCGGCTGGCCAGCACCGGGCAGCCCACGCGCATGGCCTCCAGGGCCACCAGGCCGAAGCCTTCCCAGCGCGAGGGCACCACCAGCACCTCGGCCGCCGCGCAGTAGGCGGCGATCTCGTCGCGGGGGAGCCAGCCGGTGATGTGCAGGTTGTCGGGCGGCGCTTCGGCGCCGTCGCTCACCACCGAGGCGCCCACCACCACCGCGTGCCAGCCCGGGCCCAGGCGGCGGACGATGTCGAACAGGCGGTCGACGCCTTTTTGGCGGTCGAGCCGGCCGACGAACAGCAGGCGGCGGGTGCCCTCGGGCCAGCGCTGGCGCGCCTGCGCGCGCGCGGCCTCGCTGACCTCGATGTCGCGGATGCCGTTGTGCACCAGCACCAGGCGGTCGAGGTCGATGCCGATCTTCAGCCCGGCCTGCCAGTCGTGCCGCGAGATGCACACCACCGCGTCCGACCAGCGCGACCACACCCGCTCGATGCGGGCCACCATCCGGCACACCCAACCTGCGCTGTCGCGGTCAAAAGCCCAGCCGTGCGCGCAGTAAACCACCCGCGTGCGCGGCGCTCGCCAGGCCAGCAGCGGCCGCAGCACGAAGCCGGCAAAACTGGAGTGCAGGTGCACCACGTCCGGCTGCCAGCGCCGCACTTCGGCCAGCGTGCGCCAAGCCACCTGCCAAACCCGGCCCAGGCGGCCCTGGCCTGAGGGAAAGCGGCACTGCACCTGCGCCGGCAGGCTGCGCAGCTGTTGGGCATGGGCTTCGGGCACGACCACCCGCACCTGCTGCGCGCCATAGCGCTGCAGTTGCAGAGCCACCACTTCGTCGATGTAACTGCCCACGCCGCCTTGGGCGGTTTCCGTGGCGTGCAGAATTTTCAGGCTCATGACACGTCCCTAAGGCCCGGCCAGCGGTGGCCGAGCGGTTCAAGAAAGAATGGCCGACCCATGGGAGGCCCCCCGCCTTCAAGCAAACTGGGCGGCCATGATGGCGCGGAACTGCGCGGCGGCCTTGTCCCAGCCGAAGTGGCGCGCGCGTGCCAGGCCGGCCTCGCGCATCTCTGCGCGCAGGGCGGGCGAGTCGAGCAGGCGCCGGATTTGTGCCGCCATCGCCGCCGGGTCGGCGGGGTCGCAGTACAGCGCGGCGTCGCCGCACACCTCCGGGATCGAGGTGGTGTTGGACACCACCACCGGGCAGCCGCAGCACATCGCTTCCAGCGGCGGCAGCCCAAAGCCTTCGTAATAAGACGGAAAGACGAAACAGGCCGCGTGCTCGTAGAGCGCGCGCAGTTCGGCGTCGCTGACGAAGCCGGTCGACAGCAGCCGGGGGTCGCTCACCTGGGCTTCAGCGAAGACGCGCTGGTTGCCCCCGCCCGCGGCCACCAGCAGCAAATTCGGATCGTCCAGCAGGGCCATGGCCTGGAGCACCGCACCGAAATTCTTATTCGGCGAGCGGCTGCCCACCGCCAGCACGAAGCGGCGATCGCGCAGGTTCAGCCGGTCGATGATGCCGGTGTCGGCCGGCACCCGCAGGATGTGCTCGCCGCCTTCACCGATCACCTCCAGGCCGAGCTTGCGGCCCGGGAAAAAGCGCATCAACTCACCGGCGCTGAACTTCGACACGCTGGCCACCACCTTGGCGTGCTGCATCAGACTCGACAGCATCACGCGGTACCAGGTGCGGAACTTCCAGTTGAAGTTGGCCGGGTTGGCCAGTGTGGCGGCGTCGTGGATCACCACCATCTGCTGGCGGCGCCACAGCGGCGCGGTGTTACACAAATTGACGAGCGGGGCCTCGCCGGCCAGTTGCGGCAGGTCCCACTGCTCCCAGGCCTGCCCTTGCAGGCGCCCGACCGGCTGCGTGCTCAGCGCCTCGGGCAGGTCCGGGCGCACCGTGGCGCGCTGAGGCACCCAGGTGGTCAGGGCGGGGCCGGTGGCGCTCAGGGCGCGCAGCAGTTCGAGCGCGAAGCGGTCGACGCCGGTTGCCGGGCGGGTCATGAAGCGGCCGTTGATGATCATGGGGTTCAGTCTGCCAATTGGAACGGTTGGGGCGAGACCAGCACCGAGGGGAACTCGGACACGGTCAAGGTCGGGGAGGTGTCGAGCGCCGGGGTGGCTGGGGCCAGGCCATGGGCGCGCACCCTCAGCGTGCCGTTGTTGCCGCGCACGCTCATGCGGCCGGTCAGCCGCTCGCTCCACACCAGCGCATGGCGCTCGCCGCGGGCGGTAAAGCGGATCACGCGCTGCTGGTGGTTGCGTTTTTCTTCCTGCCAGCCGCTGCCTTCGCGGGCCCACGTGGCCATGGTGCGCAGGCTCTCGTATGCCGGCCGAGGCTGGCGCCCGGGGCCACCGCGCGGCACCAAACCGAAGCGGTGCTCCTTGTCGGTGGGATCGTCGCCGTCGTCGAGCAGGGTGTACCACCAGATGCCGGCGATCCAGGGCCGGGTGGCGGCCATGGCGTAAAACCGAGTCAGGTAGGCGGCGACCCGCTCCTCCGGGTAGCCCTCGGCGCCTTCGCTGGCCGGCCAGCCGATCTCGGTGACGTAGAACGGCAGCGTCCGCTGGCTGTTCTGCCGCACCAGCGCATGGGCCCAATCGAGCCAGCCGATCGACAGCTCCGGCAGGCCTTCCTGGCGGTGGAAGTGCACGTAGGGATGCACCGACAAACCGTCGAGCGAGGCCAGACCTTTGAGGCGCACGAAATCCTCGAAGAACTTTTTCGCGGTGCCGGCCTGGCCCAGCCCCAACACTTTGGAGCCCGGTGCCTCGGCCTTGATCAGCGGGTAGACGTGGCGCAGCAGGGCGACGTAATCCTCCACCTTGCCCTCCGGGCGCGGCTGCAGGGTCGAGCCCATGCCGGCGTTCCATTCGTTCCAGACCTCGAAGTAGCGCACCCGGGTGCCGTAGCGGCGTGCCACCCATTGGGCGTAGCGCCCAAAGGCCTGGCGGCCGGCCGCGCTGTCGACCAGGCCGTTGGGCGTGTGCTTGGGGTGGCCGTAACCCAGAATCAGCACCAGGCTTTGCTGGCGCGACGCCAGAAGGTCGACCAGGGCGTCGATGCGGCGCACCGCGTCGGTCACCCGCAGCTCTCCGTCGGCGGTTTCCACTTCGCTCCAGGGCAGCTCGTCGCGCATGCTGCTCACCGGCAGATCGGCGGTGAGCGAACGCACCCGTTCGGCGTCGTACCAGCCCAGGCCCACGTGCACGCCCACCCCGGTCTCCAGCGCCCACCCGGTGGCTGGCAGCCCGCAGGCCACCCACCACAACCACATCATCCAACGCTGGCGCTTTGTCGTCCTCATCCGGTCGACTCCTTGAAGGCCGGCGACTGCAGCAAGCCGACCAGCAGCCACGGTGGCAGGTAGGCGAACTCGGGCACCGCCGCCAGCATCAGCAGGAAGATCGTGCCAAACACCGCCGCCCCCAGCCGCTTGCCCGCCGCCCAGGCCCGGCCGAACATCCAGATGAACCACGCCGCCACCAGCAGGCAGCCCAGCAGGCCGACGTTGATCAGCAGGGTGGAAAACAGGTCGGTCGAGCGGATGGTGCCAAAGCCCAAGCCAAACAGCTTCACCATCCAGCTGGTGGACGGGGCCATCCAGAAATTGATGTTCGAGCGGAAATAGGAGCCCCGCGCCGCACCCGACTCGTCAGCCCCCGAGAGCTTGGCCACGAAGGTGCGTTCGATGATGTTGAACAGGCCTTCGAAATTGAAGAAGGTCAACACCACCACGGCGCACAGGCCCAACAGCAACAGCAGGTAGTGGCCTGGCTTGAGCGGCAGCTTGACCCGAAACGCCAGGAACGCCAGCAGGCCGATCAGCCCCAGGTAGGCCACGGTCGACAGCGTCAGCAGCAGGCTCAGCACCAGCAGGCCGGCCAGCGCCCGCCGGCCGCGCACGATGGCCAGGTACAGGTAGGGCAGGGCGGTGATGGCGTACATCGAGGCTTCGCCGGTGACGCTCTTGAACCGCATCATCTGCCACCCCATCACCGGCAAGTGCTGGCGCAGCGAGCCCGGGGTCTCGAACATTTCGCTTTCCTTGAAGGAGCGGTTGCTCAAGAAGTCGACGTTCAGGCCGGCAAAACTCTCCGCCCCCCAATCGATGAAGCCGTACAGCACCAGGAACCAGGCCCCGGCCAGAATCCAGCGGTCCCACGACACCCGGTACAGGGTGGCGGTGAGCTTGAACACCACCAGCCCGGTGATCAGGTACAGCGTCTGGGTGAGGTTGGAGATCGGCACATAGGGCAGGGCCGTGCGCTCGTTGATGTTGTAGAGCTTGTCCATGCCTTGCACCAGACCGTTGATGTGGTTCAAGCGCGAGAGCAAAAACAGGATCACGATCACGCCCAGCCACAGCGCCAGGCGGCGCATCAGGTCGCCATAGCCCTGCTGCGGCAGCAACAACAGCCCGGTCAGCGGAAACAAGGCCAGCAGCGCCAGCAGATTGGCCGGCGTGCTGCCCTGGATGAACGGAATCGCCAGGAACGACGTGATCGGCAACGTCACCAGCAACGCCTTGATCAGCAGCGTCGGCTCGTCGTCGATGCGCCGACCGTGGCTGCCCAGCGGCGCGGCGTTGGAGGTGAAGGTGGTGGTCGCGGTGGTCGCCATGGTCAAGCCGTCCTCAAGAATCGTTGCGCCACCACGTGCCGCAGACACAAAGCGGTGAGCACCAGGGTGCAGGCCTCGGCCGCCACCAGGGCCCAGCCGTAAGCCAGGCCGTCACCTTGCAAGATCAGCAAGGCCGCGAAGACGACGCTGGCGCACAGCAAGGCCAAGGCGTAGGCCCGCTCGGCGCCGAACGCAATCAGCGATTGCATGCCAAACAGGTTGCTCGCCGCGTTCATCGGAATGCTCAACGCGGCCAGCAAAATCAAGCTCTCGGCCAAGGGGGTGGGCGCCTTGAACACCCCGGTGCTGATCGGGCCCGCAGCAAACAGCAGGCCCACGGCGGCGGCCACCGCCACCACCATCAAGGCGATCAGCGCCTTGCGCGCCAGCGCCACCGCCGCGTGCGGCGACTGCGGCGCCAGCGCGGTGATGCGCACATACGCCAGTTGGTTGAGCGGCAGCAGCAGCGCCTGCCCGGCCATCTTCACCCGCAAGGCCAGGTTGGCTGCGCCCACCGTTTCCGGCGTGCCGATCAGGCCCAGCAGCGCCACGCCGCCGTTGGTCAGCAGCGCGCCATTGAGGTTGCCCAGCAAGATCACCCAGGCTTGGCGCATCAGCTGCACGATGTAGCGCAGGTCGGTGCGCTGGCGCGAGGCCAGGCCCTGGCGCCACAACAGCAGCCAGCTCAAGCCGCTGGTCGACAGCGAAATGACGGCATAGCACCAGACCGCGCCGAGCAGGTCACCGGGTTCCTGCACCAGCCACAACAGCAGGCCGATGCCCGCCAGGCGGATGCTGACGGTGATGGCCAGCAGGGTGCGGATGCGTTCCTGCGCCCGCAGGTACCACGAGGTGTCGAGCGCAAAACCCACCATGAACGCGGCCGAGGCCACCATCAACGGAATCTCGGTCCAGGGCCGGCGCAGCAGCAGCACCGCCCCCGCCACCACCGCCACCGCGCCGCACACCAGCAGCCGCGCGGCGGTGATGTTCCACACCACGCGGTGACAGTGCGCCGGCTTGTGGCGGGCCGGGCTGACCTCGCGGATGCCGTGCCAGTCGAAACCGAACTCCACCACCACGCCGAGAAAGGCGCACAGCGCGGTGTAGATCGACACGACGCCGTAGTCGTACAGCCCCAAGGTGCGGCCGCACACCACCGCAAAAACCAGCGGGAAGGCAAAGGTGGCGAGGTGGGTCAGCGCCAGCTCTCCCAGCTTTTGCAGGGTGCGCCACCGGGAATGCGCCTGCTCGGGCTGCTGGTTGAGCGTTGGCTTCACTGCGCGCTCGCTCAAGCGTTTTCGTAAGCCGCCAAGAAGGAGGTGCGAAATTTGGTGGGGTGAAAGCGTTTTTGGGCTTCTTCGCGCGCGGCAGCGCCGATGCGCTGGCGCATCGGCTGCGAGGCCATCAGCTCGCTCAAGGCGGTCAGGGCTTCGTCGGCGTTGCTGCACAACAGGCCCGTGTCGCCGTGGCGGATCAGGTCGCGGTGGTACGGCGTGTCAAAGGCCACGCAGGGCACACCCAGCGTCATGGCTTCGGCCAGGCGCACCGGAAAACCGCGCGCGCCCGGCGGGGCGTAATACAACCAGGCTTGACCCAGTTCCAGGGCCCGCTCTTCCACCGTGCTGCTGGTGGCCACCGCCACCCGCGCGGCCTGCAACGGCGCTTGCAGGCCAGGGGCCACCGGGCCGAGCCAGGAAAAATGCGCGCCCTGGTTCTCACCCGACAACAGCACCGCCATTTGCGCCACCGAGGCGATGCTGGCGGCGTCGTCGTGCGCATGGTGGCCGCTGACCACCCGAGGTGCGGGCGCCTCGCCGTGCACGGTGGCAAAGAACACCGGGGCCACCGGGCTTTCAATCAGCTCCACGTTTTGCTGGGTCAAGGCCTGCAAGGCGCGCACATCGGCGCCGATGTTGGCGATGGCACGCTGCGGCCTGCGCCCAGACAGCGGCTTGGCCGTCCACAGCACCACGCCACCCAAGGCCTTGAAGGCCGACAACAACTTGGAGCCGTGCGGCGAGCAGTACACCTTGGGCGACCGCGGCGCGGACGACAGGGTGAACGCGCCGATGACGGAAGGGATCAGGCCATGCAGGTGCACGGCTTCCACCGGGCTGGTGCCCAGAGACTGCTGCAAGGCGCCGCGCAGCAACCGGAACTGGCCGAGCGAGCCGCGTGGGTTCGGCACCGGCACGAGCTGCACCGAGGAGTGCAGGCACAGCAGCGCCGAGGCGTGCACCGCGTCGTCCACGTAAATCACGGTCTGCAGGGCGCCGGATTCGGCCAGGGCGTGGGTGGCGGGGCCCAGGAAACTGGCCACGGTGTCCGTCACCCGCCCCACCAGGTGCACGACCGAGGCGTGCTGGGTGGGCTGGACTGCCGGGTGGGTCACGGAGTGCTCGGTCATGACAAAGTCATCGGGTCGCCAACGCGTTCGGTCATCGCGGGTCCATGCGTCGCAGCGACGCCGGCCCACGCGAACGGGCTCAGCAGGCCCCTTCGCGCAGCACCACGACCTTGGCAGTGCGTGCCAAGATGGACAGGTCCAGCCAGACGTTGCGACTTTCGACGTATTGCTTGTCGAGCTCGACGCGTTCTTCGTAGCTGGTGTTGTTGCGGCCACTGACTTGCCACAGGCCGGTCATGCCCGGCATCACGCTCAGGTAATGCCAGCGCGCCGCGCCATAGCGCGAGAGCTCGGGCACCGTGACCGGCCGTGGGCCCACCAAGGCCATTTCACCGCGCAGCACGTTGAACAGCTGGGGCAGTTCGTCCAGGCTGGTGCGGCGCAGGAAGCGGCCCACCGGGGTGATGCGCGGGTCGTCGGACAACTTCTGATCGCGGTCCCATTCGGCGCGGGCCTTGGGGTTGTTGCGCAGCAGGTCGCGCAGCATCGGCTCGGCGTTGACGAACATCGAGCGGAACTTCAAGCAGCGAAACAGCTTGCCGTTGGCGCCCACCCGGTAATGCCCGAAAAAGATCGGCGCGCCATCCAGGCGCCAGATCATGTAGGCGATGCCCACCAACACGGGGGAGAACAACACGAGCAAGGTCAGTGCACCCAATTGGTTCAAGCGAAGCAGCACGTGCTGTCCGATCACTTGAGTTTTGGCGGGGGCACGATCGCTGCCCAGCAAGCGGGCGACGTAAGACGCAGCGGTCATGATGAATACCTCATGTGCGGTAGAGAGAAAGCCGACGAGCGCCGGGGCGGGGATGCCGAGCGCTTGGGGAAAGCAATCGGTAGTTCCACTGACGAGTGTACTGGAGACGTGAAATAATTCATGGTTTTCCCGAGCACGCGTCGCAGGAAAGTCATTTTTCACGGTGTTACAGACCCCTCGGGGGTTTACCCCTAAAATCGCGAGTCGCCTTTTTCCAGGCGCTGGATGTCTCTTTTGCCTTAAAGGCCGTGTCTCCCACAGCCCTGCGTTACCCGAGGAACACCCATGACCTTCTCCCAATTTCTGTCTGTTTTGAAAGCCCGGTGGCGTGACGTGTTCAGCCTGTGGCTGTTCGTCGTGGCCCTGGCCCTGGTTGCCAGCCTGCTGCTGCCGCGCCAGTACACCGCCAACGGCATGGTCATGGTGGACGTGCGCTCCCCCGACCCGGTGGCCAAGGAAAACGGTGGCAACACCACCGTCACCACCACCAGCTACATGGCCACTCAAATGGACGTGCTGCAAAGCGAGCGGGTCCTGTTGCGCGCCTTGCGCAGCCTCAAGCTGACCGAAAACGCCGTCTTGCGAGACAAGTGGATGTCGGTGACCGATGGCCGCGGCAGCTTCGAGTCGTGGTTGGTCGAGGCCATCCAGCGCAAGCTCGAGGTGCGCCCCTCGCGCGAATCGAGTGTGATCTCCCTTTCCTACACCGCCACCGACGCCCAGTTTTCGGCAAGCGTGCTGAACGCCGTGGTGCAGGCCTTCATCGACACCTCGGCCGAGCTCAAGACCAACCCGGCCCGCCAGTACAACGCCTTCTTTGAAGAGCGTGCCAAGGCCTCTCGCTCAGACCTGGAAAAAGCGCAGACCAAGCTGTCTGCTTACCAACAGTCCAAGGGTTTGATCGCCACCGATGAGAAGCTGGACGTCGAGAACCTGCGCCTGACCGAGTTGTCGACCCAGTTGGTGGCCTTGCAGGCCGTGGCCTCTGAGTCGAGCAGCCGCAGCAAGCAGGTCGGCTCCAGCTCGGAAAGCATGCAAGAGGTGCTGAGCAGCCCCGTGGTGTCCAGCCTGAGCGTCGAGTTGTCGCGCCAGGAAGCCAAGCTCAAGGAAATCAGCCAGCGCCTGGGGCCCAACCACCCGCAAGTCCGCGAGCAAGTGGCCACCGTGGCCCAGATGCGCAACCAGTTGAACCTGGAAAAGAGCCGCGCGTCGACCAGTGTCGGCGTGAACAACAGCGTCAACCAGCAGCGCCTGCGCCAACTCGTGGCCGACGTGGACGCCCAGCGGGCCAAGGTGCTGACCTTGAAGGGCCAGCGCGACCAGGCCGAGGTGCTGCGCCGCGACGTTGAAAGCGCCCAGCGGGCTTACGACTCGGTGCTGTCTTATGCCACCCAGGCGGAACTGCAGAGCCGCAACACCGAGACCAACATTTCGGTGCTGAAGACGGCCACCGTGCCGCCCCTGCCCTCGTCGCCCAAGACATTGCTCAATCTGATCGTGGCGTTGGTGCTGGGTGGGATGCTGGGCATGGTGTTTGCTCTGGCTCGTGAGATGCTCGACCCTCGCCTGCGTTCCGAAGCCGACATCCTGGGCGGTTTGAAGCAGAGCTTGTTGGTGGTGATGCCACCGTCGGCCAAGCGAACGGCCGGTGGGCGCTCCCGGTTGTTGTCCGCCAAGTCCCGCGTGGTGACCGGCTTGCCGCGTCCTGCAACCTCTTGACCAACCGGAGCTCCTGCCCATGAGTGCCCAGTCTTACCGCATGTCCAGCGCCTCTGCCAGAGCTTCCCACCCCAACGGCACCCTGCAAGGGGCGCCCATCGGCGACCTGATCCGTCGGGTGCGTTCGCTGTCCGACGCCCAGGTGGAGCAGATCCTGCTGTACCAGCGCTCGCGCAACCTGCGGTTCGGCGAGGCGGCGGTGGCCTTGAAGCTGGTGTCCAGCGACGACGTGCTGTGGGCCTTGTCTCAACAGTTTCACTATCCTTACTCGCCGGAAGGCGGGCAGCACACCAACCAGGAGCTGGTGGTGGCCGCGGACCCGTTCAGCGAGCAGGCCGAAGCCTTTCGCGAACTGCGCAGCCAGCTGCTGATGGGCCCCCTGAGCCCAGACGGTCCGCGCTGCGCCCTGGCCGTGGTCAGCCCCGACGTGGGCGACGGCAAGACCTTCATGGCCGCCAACATGGCGGTGGCCTTCAGCCAGCTTGGCGGGCGCACCTTGCTCATCGACGTCGACATGCGCACACCGCGCCTGCACCAGGTGTTCGACGTCGACAACAGCGTCGGCTTGAGCGGCGTGCTGTCGGGCCGTTGCGAGGGCAACGTCATCCACCAGGTGGAAGACCTCCCCAGCCTGTTCGTGATGCCCGTGGGCAGCGTGCCGCCCAACCCGCTGGAGCTGGTGCAGCGCCCCGCGTTCACCTTGCTGATCAATGAGCTGCTGGGCAAGTTCGACCATGTGGTGGTTGACACGCCGGCCGCGGTGCACGGTGCCGACGCCCGGGTGGTGGCCGCCAAATGCGGCGCTGCCTTGCTGGTGGGGCGCAAGGGCCAAAGCCGCATGCAGGCGATGCAGAACCTCGTGGCCAAGATCTCCAAGGGCCCGACCAAGATGGTAGGCGTGGTTCTCAACGACCACTGAGCGATTACTGAGCGACCGCCCTTTGGGGTGTTCCGGTGCGCGCAGCTGGCCCGCAAGCCCGGGCCCCCCACCCGCCGCTGGTGGGACTGGGCTTTCCGCCCGCTCAGGCGGGTTGGCGGGCCAGCACCGACAGCAGTTGCTGTCCTTTGGCGTAGGTTTCCGCCAGCTCCGCCGCCGGGTCGGAATCCGCCACCACGGCGCCGCCCACTTGCACCATGACCCGCTCACCGTGGACCAGGGCGGTGCGGATCACCACCGACAGGTCCAGGTCGCCGCCGACGTCAAGGTAGCCCAGGGCACCGGCGTACGGGCCGCGGCGCACCGGCTCCAAGGTTTCAATGATTTCCATGGCCCGCACCTTGGGCGCGCCCGTCATCGAGCCCGGCGGCCAGCAGGCCCGCAGCAGGTCTGACACCTGCGCGTCGGCCCGCAGCCGGGCGGTGAGGGTGGACACCATTTGCCACACGCTGGGGTGGGCTTCGATCTGAAACAGGCTTTCGGCCTGCACGCTGCCGACCTGGGCCACGCGACCGAGGTCGTTGCGCATGAGGTCCACGATCATCAGGTTTTCGGCGCGGTCTTTGGTGCTGCCGGCCAGCGCCTGCCGTTGCGCTTCGTCGCTGGCGGCGTCGGTGCCACGGGAACGGGTGCCCTTGATCGGGTGCGCCCGCAGGGTCTCGCCGGTGCGTTGGAGAAACCGTTCCGGCGAGACGCTGGCCAGGGCGTAACCGGGGCCTTCGAAGTAGGCAGAAAACGGCGCTGGGTTGGCCTGGGTCAGGGCTTGGTACAGCGCGAACGGGTCACCGCTGAAGTCGCCTTCGAGGCGGTGCGACAGGTTGGCCTGGAAGATGTCGCCGGCGGCAATGAAGTCGAGCAGTTGGTGCACTTGGTCCAGGTAGACGGCATCCGAGGTGCGTGAGCGCAAGGGGCCGGCGCTGAAGGCCCCCGCTGGCACTTCCGGCCCCTCCAGAGCTTGCGCCAAGGTCTGTGCCCAGACTTCTTGGCGCTCCTCGGGTTCGCCCCAGGGCAGGGCCTGGGTGCAGAAGTGCCACTGCGCCTGGGCATGGTCGTAGGCCAGCAAGTGGTCGCACAGCTGCAGGCGCAGCTCGGGCCAGGGGGGGTCGGCCTCGGCCACGGTGGGCAGGCGCTCCACACAGCGCACCAAGTCGTAGCCGAGGTAGCCCACCAGGCCGGCCTGGAAGGCCAGGCCGGCGGGGCGCGGGGCGCCGATGCCGGCCATCGCGTTGCAGCACGACAGCACATCGACCAGGGCCTGGAACGGTTGGCGCCAGGTGGCCAGGGGGCCGAGCGCGCCGTCGGCATCGTGGCTTTGCAAAACCGTCTGGCCGTCGCTGGCGGTCAGGGTCGCCAAGGCCGGGCCGCACACGTAAGACCAGCCGGACAGGCCCGCCATCAGCTTGCTGCTTTCCAGCAGGCTGACGAGCGTGCGCGGCTGCAAGCGGGCGAAGACCTGTTGTGGCGTAGCAGAGAGATCGACAGGTACGATGGTGCTCATCACGAGGAATGGCAACTTGGATCACATGAGTGTAGAGCGTCACGTTTTTCCCGCCGATGCCGCCCAAGCGGCGTGGCTGCGCCTGCTGCTGGCCCATGACGGCTCCACCACCCGCCTGTGCGAGGCGGTGGCGGGTGAGCCGATGCAGGTGCTGCTGCACCACCAGGTCCGGGTGACCGAGGTGCCGCCGGAAGTGCATGCTCACTTGGGCGGTGCGGCCTGGCTTTGCCGAGTGACCAGCCTTTGCACCGCGGCGGGCGCGGTGCTGATGGACAACCTGTCGTTCACCCGGCTCGACGCGGTGCCCGACTGGTTCTTGAACAAGCTCGACGAAGGCCGGGCGCCGATCGGCCACATGCTCGATGCCCTGTTCGTGCGCCGCGAGCGCGTGGCCACCGATGCCGCCTTGCAGCAGATGCTGTGGGACCAGGTGGGCGCGCGGGACGACGCGGCCAGCCGCAGCTACCGCATCGTCACGCCCGACGGGCCGTTGATGTTGATTTTCGAGGTGTTCCGGGCCGCCGTCGCCGGCCGGGCCTGAGCCCACGACACCCTGTCAGTTTGGAGAGATGACCATGTCACTGATTGAAGCCATTGAAGCCGAAGCGCCCCGCATCCAGGCCTTGCGACGCGACCTGCACGCCCACCCTGAGCTGTGTTTCAAGGAGGTGCGCACCTCGGACGTGATCGCCCGCCAGCTGGGTGAGTGGGGCATCGAGGTGCACCGCGGCCTGGGCACGACCGGGGTCGTCGGGGTGATCCAGGGCGGCACCAGCACCCGGGCGGTGGCCTTGCGGGCCGACATCGACGCCTTGCCGATGACCGAGCACAACACCTTTGCCCACGCCAGCCGCCACGCCGGCCGCATGCACGCCTGCGGCCACGACGGCCACACCGCAATGTTGCTGGCCGCCGCGCAGCACCTGGCCGCCAACCGCGATTTCGACGGCCGGGTGGTGCTGGTGTTCCAGCCGGCCGAAGAGGGTGGCGGCGGGGCGCGCGAGATGATCAAGGACGGCTTGTTCGAGCGCTTCCCGGTGGAGGCGATCTTCGGCGCCCACAACTGGCCCGGCATGGCCGTGGGCGAATTCGCCATCAAGACCGGCCCGTGCTTTGCGAGCAGCAACGAGTTTCACATCGTGCTGCGCGGCAAGGGCTCGCACGCGGCCATGCCGCACAACGGCATCGACCCGGTGCCGGCGGCCTGCCAGCTGGTGCAGGCCTTTCAGACCATCGTCACGCGCAACCTGCGCCCCATCGACCCGGGCGTGATTTCGGTCACCATGATCCATGCGGGCGAGGCCACCAACGTCATCCCCGACAGCGTCGAGATGCGCGGCACGGTGCGCACTTTCACCCTGGAGGTGCTGGATTTGATCGAGCGCCGCATGCGCGAGCTGACCGAACACCTGTGCGCCGGCTTCGAGCTGCAGGCCGAGTTCCGCTTCACCCGCAACTACCCGCCGACCATCAACCACCCGGCGGAGACCGAGTTCGCGCGCCAAGTGATGGGCCGCCTGGTCGGCCCGGGCAAGGTGCAGGAGTTCGAGCCCACCATGGGCGCGGAGGACTTCAGTTACTTCCTGCAGAACAAGCCGGGCGCTTACTTCCTAATCGGCAACGGCGACGGCAGCCACCGCGAAGGCGGGCATGGCCTGGGGCCGTGCATGTTGCACAACCCGAGCTACGACTTCAACGACGCCTTGATTCCGCTGGGCGCCACCTTGTGGGTCCGCCTGGCGCAGGCCTGGCTGGCACAGCCGGCCCTCAAGTGAGTGGGACGTCACAGCAACAAACACGACTTACAGCATCAGACCTGCCGCATCAGATTTGATCCAGCGGACTGCGCACCCCACGGCCTCCCCGGTTGAGGACATGTGTGTAGATCATGGTCGTTTTCACGTCGCTGTGGCCCAGCAGTTCTTGAACCGTGCGGATGTCGTAACCTGCCTGCAGCATGTGCGTGGCAAAAGAATGCCGCAGCACATGCGGCGAGCACGGCTTGCCAATGCGCGCTTGTTGGGCCGCCAGACCGACCGCTCGTTGAATCGACTGTTCCCGCAGGTGGTGCCGTCGCGTCAAGCCTGAACGAGGGTCGGTGGACAGGCCGGGGCTCGGAAACACCCACTGCCATCCCCAGGCACGGGCAGCGCGCGGGTACTTGACGGCCAAGGCATGGGGCAGCCAGACGGCGCCCAGGCCATCGCGCAGATCCTGGTCATGCAGCGACTTGACGTGTGCCAAGTGCTCACGAAGCGGCAACACCATGTTCTCTGGCAAGACAGTCACCCGGTCCTTGCCACCTTTGCCGTCCCGCACGATCAGTTCCCGGCGTTCGAATTCAACGTCTTTCACCCGCAAGCGAAGCCCCTCCATCAGCCGCATGCCAGTGCCGTAGAGCAAGGCGCTCACCAACCCCGAGGTGGCGCTCATCGCGTGCAGCAGGCTGCGAACTTCCGTGGGGGTCAACACCACGGGCAATTTGCGCTGAGTGCGTGCCGTCACCACCTCGTCCAGCCAGGGCAGCGACTGATTCAGCACCTGTTTGTAGAAAAACAGCAAAGCCGATTTGGCTTGGTTCTGGGTGGACGCACTCACCTGGCGCACCGTGGCCAGGTGGGTCAGGAACGCACCCACCTCGGCCGCCCCCATGGTCTCAGGATGTCGCTTGTCGTGGAACAGGATGAAGCGCCGGACCCAATCGACGTAGACCGCCTCGGTGCGGATCGAGTAATGACGGCAGCGAATCTCGTTCCGCAGGCGGTCCAGCAGGCGGATCGGCTTGGGGGGCGAGGGCGCTCCAGGTTCAACAAGAAGGGGTGGGTTTTTCGGCGCCAGGGGTGCGGGCCCTGAGGCAGACTTTGACCGACGGTGGTTCATCCGCAAATTTTTAGGCGGTCTAAGCCCGACATCATTCCCTCTGAAAGGTGCCTCTTTGAGAGGGGTTGCCGAGGAACTCGGCGTAGGGCTTGTCTGAATAGGCCACGCCTGGAGATGTCTGCATGATTGGTCTACTTAACGTTGGGCTTCTTT
>JAZKHH010000041.1:0-57514 GCA_040385465.1 Pseudomonadota bacterium
CTGGATGATTCGATTGGGCATCCGGGTCAGCCACAGCCGGCCGTACCACCCCCAAACCAATGGCAAGCTGGAGCGATTCCATCGCTCGCTCAAGGCTGACGTGCTCAACGGGCGCAGCTTCATCGACTTGCCGCAGGCGCAGTGCGCGTTTGATCGTTGGCGGGAGGTCTACAACCATGAGCGTCCGCATGAAGCCCTGAACATGCGCACGCCCGTGTCCCGCTACCAGCTCAGCGATCGGGCGATGCCTTCAACATTGGCACCCATTGAATATGGGCCGGACGATCAGGTCGTGACGGTCCAATCCAATGGCGGCATCTGGTTCAAAGGCACGCGCTTGCGCGTCTCCAATGCCCTCTACCGTTTACCCATTGCGATCCGTCCAACCGCACAAGATGGCCTGTTCGGCGCTTACTTCTGCCACCACCGCATTGCAACTCTGAACCTGAACCAACCCACCAGCTCTTAAGCCGCTGATGTGTTTACCATGTCCCCGCACACCTGTTACCCAAGTACCCGGTCTGTACACTTCTTTAAAATACTAAGGAAGCCAGTGCGAAGGTGGCTGACGAGGCACGGAGCAAGGCGCGAGCCGCCGCCCAGCCTGATCGTCTGGACAAGGTGAGCAACGCGGCGCGGCGCCTCGTCAGCCATCCTTCCAAAAGGATTGGAACCAGAAAAGGCGTGCGCGGCAATGCAAAGCCTCGCCGAGGTCAGCGCTCCGGTTGCGTCTTACGCCTTGCTCACAGCTTCTATGGTTCAAACGCATCTGGCTTCCTTCTTGTCAACAGACCTTAAAGCAAGCGGCCAAGTTTGAAGCCCAGCGCCGCGCAGGCGAGCGCCCCCAGCACATGGGCCAAAGTGTGCCCCAAGGCGCCCCAGTAATGGCCTTTCTGCAGCAGGATCAACGACTCAGCCGAAAAAGCAGAGAACGTGGTCAACCCGCCCAAAAATCCGGTCACGCACAGCAAGCGCAGCACTTCGTGGGGCGTGCGCTGGAACCAGACCATGGCCATCCCTGCCAGCAGGCCCCCGATACAGTTCACGGCCAAGGTGCCCAAGGGCATGGTGCTTCCTGGTGTGGACCAAGCCCATGTGGCGCCCCAACGCAGCAGTGCTCCCAGGGCGGCGCCCACGGCCACGGCCAGCGCATGCAGCCAGGACAACGACGCCATCAAGACGAGGCGGGTCGAGGCGACACCGAGGCCCAGCGGGCCATGGCATCTTCGTCTTGCGAACGCGGCTCAACCCAGTGATCGCCGTCGGCCCGGTGCTCCTTCTTCCAAAACGGCGCTTGGGTCTTCAAGTAGTCCATCAAGAACTCGCAGGCAGCGAATGCGTCACCGCGGTGACGTGCGGTCACCAACACGGCGACAATCTGCGCTCCCGGTGGCAGGTGTCCCACCCGGTGCACCACCCGCACCGCCAAAATCTCAAAGCACGCGTGGGCGTCGGCCACCATGGCCTCAATCGACGCTTCGGTCATGCCCGGGTAATGCTCCAGCGTCATGCCCGTCAGAGGCTGGCCCGACGAGGCGCCCCGCACGGTGCCCACGAAGCTCACCACCGCACCCGCCTCGGCCTGGCCTTGCGGTGTGCCCAGCAGCGCACGTTGCTCCTGGGCGAGGTCGAAGTCGTTGACCTGGATGCGCACGGCGTCCGAATGCGGTGTCATGACAGGGCCCAGCGAGTGCTCAGCCGCCGGTCACCGGCGGAAAAAACGCCACTTCGGCGCCCTCCACCAGCGGCGCCGATTCCTGGCACAGGGTGTGGTTCAGAGCGCACCGCACCGCGCGCCCCAAGTCCAGGGCCTGGGCATGCCTGGCATCACACGCCATCAAGTGCCGGCGCACATCGCCCACGGTCGAACCCGATGGCAGCGACACGGCCTCCCCCTCGCCCAGCGCTTCGCGCAAGGCGGCGAAGTAGCGCACTTGAACCGAGACACTCACGGGCTGCTCCAGGCGTTGAACGGCAGGTAGCGCACCCAGTCGCCCGCACGGATGACCTGGCCGGGCGGATTGTCCACCAGGCCGTCGGCCCACACCACCGAGGTGAGCACCCCGGAGCCCTGGTGGGGAAACAGCGCCAAACCCTCGGGCCCTTCACGGCGCACCCGCAAGAACTCCCGGCGCTTGTCGGCCCGAGGCCAGTCAAAGCCGGCACGCAGTTGAAGCGCCTGGGGCTGACAAGCCACCGCGCCCTGCAAGCGCAGCAGGAAGGGCGCCACCATCATCAGGCAGGTGACAAAGCTGGAAACCGGGTTGCCAGGCAGGCCGATGAACCAGGCCGCCCCACCGTTCTGGCGACGCAGCTCGCCGACGGCCAGCGGCTTGCCGGGCTTGATCGCGATCTGCCATTGGTCGAGGCGACCTTCGGTCACTACAGCGGCCTTCAGGTGATCCTCTTCGCCGACGGAGACCCCGCCGCTGCACAGCACCAAGTCATGGTCCTGCGCGGCCTGGCGCAGCGCGTCGCGGGTGGCATCCAGCCGGTCCGGCACCGTTCCGCCGTCCACGCACACCGCGCCCATGGATTCCACCAGCGCCTTCAACATGTCGGCGTTGGCGTTGTAGATGGCGCCGGGGCGCAAAGGCAGACCCGGCACCGTCAGCTCATCCCCGGTGGTCAGCAGCAACACGCGGGGTGGCCGTGCCACGTCCAATGCCGGCACCCCCACCGAGGCCGCCAGGCCGAGCGCCTGTGGGCTCAAGCGTGTGCCGCGAGGCAACACCACGCTGCCGCGCTGCACGTCTTCACCACGCCGCCGCACGGCCGTGCCAGGCTGCGGCACCACCTGGATGTCGACCGTCTGATCGGTCCAGTCGCATTGCTCCTGCATGACCACGGCATCGGCCCCCTCAGGCACAGGGGCGCCGGTGAAAATCCGGGCGGCCGTGCCGGGTGCCAACGGCCCACCGACCCGGCCCGCGGCGATGCGCTGCTGCCAGGGCAGCCGGGTGCCTGGCGTCGGCACGTCGGCCGCGCGCAGCGCGAAGCCGTCCATGGCGGCGTTGTCGAGCGGAGGCACGTCGACCGCAGCGATCACGTCCTGCGCCAGCACACGCCCCCGGGCTTGCGCCAGCGGCAGCGTCTCAGTCGGCCAAGGTCCGGCGGCCGCCACGGCGGCGAGCAAGCGTTCCTGGGCTTCGTCCAGACTCAGCATGGTGGCCGTTGCCCCGCTTCAATGGCCCGCATGCTCGGCCACGTAAGCCTTGACCTGCACGGTGTCCACTGGCATCACCACGAAGCGCTTGGGCAATTGCTCCAGGCCTTGCAAGGCGGCGGGGCGCGGGGCTTGCTGGCCCGTGGCCTCGACAATGGTCTGCTCGAACTTGGCAGGCAAGGCGGTCTCCAGCACGATCATGGGCACGCCAGGCTCCAGGTGGTCGCGTGCCACTTTCAAACCGTCGGCGGTGTGCGGATCGATCATGCACTGGTGCTGCGCCCAGGTGGTGCGGATGGTGTGGAGGCGGTCTTGGTGGGTGCTGGTGCCCGAGCGGAAACCAAAGCCACCCAAGCGCGCTTGCACCGGCGCCGCCAGGCTGAAGGCGCCTTCTTGGCTCAACACCGGGCCAAAGAGGTTGCGCACTTGGGCGCCGTCGCGCTCCAGCAGGTCGAACACGAAGCGCTCGAAGTTCGACGCCTTCGAGATGTCCATCGACGGACTCGAGGTCTCGTACGTCTCGGCGCTGGCCCGCACCCGGTAGGTGCCGGTGCGGAAAAACTCGTCGAGCACGTTGTTCTCGTTCGTTGCCAGCACCAGGCGCCGGATGGGCAAGCCCATCATCCGCGCCACGTGGCCGGCGCAGATGTTGCCGAAGTTGCCGGACGGCACCGTGAAGCTGACCTCCTCGTCGGCACCGCGGGTGGCCTGCAGGTAGCCGGCGAAGTAGTACACCACCTGCGCCAGCAGGCGCGCCCAGTTGATCGAGTTGACGGTGCCGATGCGGTGGGTGCGCTTGAAGCTGAGGTCGTTGGACACCGCCTTGACGATGTCCTGGCAATCGTCGAACACCCCATGCACCACGATGTTGTGGATGTTGGGGTCTTGCAGGCTGAACATTTGGGCCTGCTGGAACGGGCTCATGCGCCCATGGGGGCTGAGCATGAAAACCGAAATCCCCTGCTTGCCCCGCATGGCGTATTCGGCCGCGCTGCCCGTGTCGCCGGAGGTGGCGCCCAGGATGTTGAGCCGTTCCCCCCGGCGCGCCAACTCGTACTCGAACAGGTTGCCGAGCAGCTGCATCGCCATGTCCTTGAACGCCAGCGTCGGGCCGTTCGACAACGCCTGCAAGGACAGCCCGGCCTCCAAGGGCTTGAGGGGTGTGATCGCCGTGCTGCCAAACACCGCCGGCGTGTAGGTGGCACGCACCAAGCGCGCCAGGTCGTTTTGGGGAATGTCGTCGATGTAGAGCGACAGGATTTCAAGCGCCAGCTCGGCGTACGACAAGCCGCGCCAACGGGTCAAGGTGGCCGCGTCGACACGCGGGTAATGGGTGGGCAGGTACAGGCCGCCGTCGGGCGCCAGGCCCTCGAGCAGGATGTCGGAAAAGCCACGGGGCGCGTCGGCGCCGCGCTCGGCACGGGTGCTGATGTATTTCATGGCGTCAGTTCAACTCTTCCTTGCGGATGCGCACGATCGGTGCAAGCACCGTCGACAAGGCCTGCATCTGCGCCATGGCCTGGTTCATTTGACCCTCCACCGTGTCGTGGGTGAGGATGATGACGTCGGTGTGCGCCTCGCCCTCGGCCGACTCGCGCTGCAGCAGGGCGTCGATCGAGATGCTGTGCTCGGCCAGGATGCCAGTGATGCGGGCCAGCACACCGGCCTGGTCGGCCACCTGCAGGCGCAGGTAAAACGCCGTCACCACCTCGTCGATCGGCAGGATCGGGGTGGCCGCGAGCGAATCCGGCTGGAACGCCAGGTGGGGCACCCGGTGGTCCGGGTCGGCGGTGTGCAGCCGGGTCACATCGACCAGGTCGGCGATGACCGCCGACGCCGTGGGCTCCGCCCCCGCGCCCTTGCCGTAGTACAGGGTGGCACCGACCGCATCGGCCTGCACCACCACGGCGTTCATCGCCCCTTCCACGTTGGCGATCAGCCGCTTGCTGGGCACGAGCGTCGGGTGCACCCGCAGCTCGATGCCAGTGGCCCGGCGGCGGGTGACGCCCAGCAGCTTGATCCGGTAGCCCAACTGCTCGGCGTACCGGATGTCGGCCGCCTGCAGCTGGGTGATGCCCTCGATGTGGGCGCGGTCGAACTGCACCGGCACACCGAACGCGATCGCGCTCATCAAGGTCAGCTTGTGCGCCGCGTCGACACCCTCGATGTCAAAGGTGGGATCGGTCTCGGCATAGCCCAGCCGCTGCGCTTCTTTCAGCACCACCTCGAAGCTCAACCCCTTGTCCCGCATCTCCGAGAGGATGAAGTTGGTGGTGCCGTTGATGATGCCGGCAATCCACTCGATGCGGTTGGCCGTCAGCCCTTCGCGCAACGACTTGATGATCGGAATGCCGCCGGCCACCGCCGCCTCGAACGCCACCATCACGCCCTTGGCACGGGCCGCCGCAAAAATTTCGGTGCCGTGCACCGCCAGCAGCGCCTTGTTGGCCGTGACCACGTGCTTTCCGGCCGCAATGGCTTGCAGCACCAGCGTTCTCGCCAGGTCATAGCCACCAATGAGCTCGACCACGATGTCGATGTCGGGGTCGGCAATGATGTCGCGTGGATCGGCCACCACCTTGACCGACGGCCCCACCATGTCGCGAGCCAGCGCGAGCTGTCGGCGCGACACCGCGGCAATCTCAATGCCACGACCTGCTCGCCGCTGGATCTCTTCTTGATTGCGCTTGAGCACGTTGAACACACCAGCACCCACGGTGCCCAGGCCCAGCAGGCCCACTTTGATAGGTTTCATATGGCTTTTGAATCACGCCCTTGCGGACACTCCGGAAAAACTACGGGAAAAAAATGAATGGCAGGCCAAGGCGTCGCTGACCCGCTCAAGCGTGGCGTTTGCGATAGCCGTCCAGGAACCGCGCAATGCGTCCGACCGCTTCTTTCAAGTCATCGGAATTGGGCAGGAACACCAGGCGGAAGTGATCGGGCTGCGGCCAGTTGAACCCGGTGCCCTGCACGATCAACACCTTTTCTTCGGCCAGCAAGTCGTAGGCGAACTGCTGGTCGCTGGTGACCGGGTACATGTGCGGGTCCAGTCGCGGGAACATGTACAGCGCCGCCTTCGGCTTGACCACGCTCACGCCGGGAATCGCCGAGAGCAGCTCATACGCCAGATCGCGCTGGCGGCACAGGCGGCCGCCCGGCGTCACCAGGTCCTTGATGCTCTGGTAGCCGCCCAACGCCGTCTGAATGGCCAGCTGCCCGGGGGTGTTGGCGCACAAACGCATCGACGCCAGCATGTTCAGGCCTTCGATGTAGTCCTTGGCATGCGCCTTCGGGCCCGACACCACCATCCACCCGGCGCGGTAGCCGCAGGAGCGGTAGTTCTTGCTCAGGCCGTTGAAGGTCACGCACAGCACGTCGTTAGCCAAGGCCGCGATGCTGGTGTGGGTTTCGCCGTCGTACAGCGTCTTGTCGTAAATCTCATCGGCAAACAGAATCAGTTGGTGCTGCCGGGCCAATTCGACGATTTGATTGAGCACCGGCTCCGGGTACAAGGCCCCGGTCGGATTGTTCGGGTTGATCACCACGATCGCCTTGGTGCGCGGCGTGATCTTGCGGCGCATGTCGTCGATGTCGGGCATCCAGTCGGAGGCTTCGTCACACAGGTAGTGCACGGGCGTGCCCCCCGAGAGCGACACCGCTGCGGTGTACAGCGGGTAGTCGGGCGCCGGGATCAACACCTCGTCGCCATCGTTCAGCAGAGCGTTCATGCTCATGACGATGAGCTCGGAGGCGCCATTGCCCAGGTACACGTCGTCCACCGACACCCCGGCAATGTTCTTCTCCTGGCAGTAATGAACCACGGCCTTGCGCGGCGCAAACAAGCCTTTGCTGTCGGTGTAGCCGGCCGAATGAGGCATGTTGCGGATCATGTCCTGCACGATCTCGTCGGGCGGCTCCAGGCCGAACACCGCCAGGTTGCCGATGTTGAGCTTGATGATCTTGTGGCCTTCCTCCTCCATCTGGCGGGCTTTGTCCAAGACAGGCCCACGGATGTCGTAGCACACATTGGCCAATTTGCCCGATTTCGCGATGGGTTTCAAAGGGATCTCCGGAAGGAAAAAGCGCCAGCTGGCACAGTCTGGCGTGAAGCGCAATGAGGCCCACACCAGGCCTAGAATTTAAACATAGCCCATCCTTGACAGAGAGACAGCCTTGAAACTCCAAGCCGACCGCATTGAGGGCTCCAACGCCATCGCCCGACATTCCGCCGAAGGGGTGGTGGTCAACGGCCAAACCCACACGCACAGCGTCGTGGTCGCCTGGCAGGGCGGTGTGCAGGACTGGGGGGTATCCCGTTTCGACGCCCTGACCGAGGCGCATTTCAGCGCCCTGGCCGACCGCCAGCCCGAATTGGTGATTTTCGGCACCGGCGCACGGCTGCGTTTTCCGCATCCGTCGCTCTTGCGCGCCCTGATGGCCCGGGGCATTGGCGTCGAATCCATGGACACCCCGGCCGCCTGCCGCACCTACAACGTGCTGCTGGCAGAAGGGCGTTCGGTGGTGGCCGCGCTTTTGTTCGATCCGGCACCTTGAGGGCCTGGCAGGGAGACTTTGGCCGAGGGGGGCCTGCTTACCCTATAATCGCAGGCTTCGCCTAAAGGGCGTATTTTTACCGACGAGCTCAATGACGCCAGCCCTCAACAAACCCCTCCCGGAACTTGAAGCGCTCGCAACTGGGGGCGTGAAGTTCACGCCCCAAACGTTTGCCGGGCAAATGGTGGTTCTGTATTTCTACCCCAAAGACAATACCCCTGGCTGCACCACCGAAGCCACGCAGTTCCGCGACCATCACAAAGAATTCGTGAAGGCCGGTGCCGTGGTGCTGGGTGTCTCGCGCGACAACATGGCGTCGCACGACAAGTTCAAGGAAAACCTGGAACTGCCCTTCGAACTGATTGCCGACACGGAAGAAAAACTGTGCCACATGTTTGGCGTGGTGAAAAACAAAATCATGTACGGCAAGAAGGTCAAAGGCATCGAGCGCAGCACCTTTTTGATCGACGGCCAAGGCGTGTTGCGCGCTGAATGGCGCGGGCTCAAAGTCCCTGGCCACGTCGAAGAAGTCCTGAAGGCCGTCAAGGCATTGAAAAAATCCGGTTGAGCGCTTTTGCTTGGCTGTGACAGTGCCGCTTCCTGCCTGACCGACCGCGTTCTCGACCCCACCGCTTTGGTGTTTCGTCCGGATCCATGGCCTCCAGCCGCGCACAGTGCTGCGCGGCTTTTTTGCTGATCCGGCCTCCCCTCTTGCCTGGTTGACTCATCCCATGCCTTTGCCCAAGCCGCCCACCCAACGCGCCACCCTGCTGGCGGTTGCCGACTACGACGTTCAGGCTGCCAAAACCCCCAAGGCGCGCGCACCGCGTGCAGCCGCCGGTCGCGCCGAGTCGGTGACCACGGCCACCAAGAAGACGTCGCCGGTCACGGCAGAACGAGACGCCCCTGCAGGCATTCCGGCACCCGCGCCGAAAAAGGCGCCCGTGGTCACCCGGGCCCCGACGCCCGCACCGCGTGCTGCCGCCCAGACCAAGCCGCGCCGCGTGCGCGGCAGCGGCCCGGCCAAGCTGTTCGTGCTCGACACCAACGTGCTGATGCACGACCCGATGAGCCTGTTCCGTTTCGACGAGCACGACATCTACCTGCCGATGATCACGCTCGAAGAGCTGGACGGGCACAAAAAGGGGATGACCGAAGTGGCGCGCAACGCCCGCCAGGTCAGCCGCGACCTGGACGCCCTGGCCGCCAACCTGGGCGAGCGCGACGCCAACGGCATGGTCGACGGCCTGCCCTTGTCCGGCAACGGCCACATGGATGCCGGCGGCAAGCTGTTCTTCCAAACCAACCTGGTCGACGTGATCCTGCCGGCCGGTTTGCCCCAGGGCAAGGCCGACAACCAGATCCTGGCCGTGGTCAAGGCGTTGCGCGAGCAGCAGCCGTCGCGCGAAGTCGTGCTGGTGTCCAAAGACATCAACATGCGCATCAAGGCCCGCGCACTGGGCTTGCCGGCAGAAGACTACTTCAACGACAAGACGCTGGACGACGGCGACCTGCTCTACAACGGCGTGCTCGCCCTGCCCTCCGATTTCTGGGACCAGCACGGCAAGACCATGGAAAGCTGGCAGCAAGGCGGGCTGACCTACTACCGCATCAGCGGCCCCATGGTGCCCGAGCTGTTGGTGAACCAGTTCGTGTACTTGGAAGTGCCGGGCGCCGCCCCGCTGCATGCCAAGGTCACCGAGATCACTGGCAAAACGGCCGTCATGCGCACCCTGCGCGAGTTCACCCACCAGAAGAATGCCGTCTGGGGCGTGACCGCGCGCAACCGAGAACAGAACTTCGCCCTCAACCTGCTGATGGACCCGGACTGTGACTTCATCACGCTCACCGGCACCGCCGGCACGGGCAAGACGCTGATGACCTTGGCGGCCGGCTTGAGCCAGGTGATGGACGAGCGTCGCTACACCGAAATCATCGTCACCCGCGTGACCGTGCCCGTGGGCGAGGACATCGGCTTCCTGCCTGGCACCGAAGAGGAAAAGATGAGCCCCTGGATGGGCGCGCTCGACGACAACCTCGAAGTGCTGGCCAAGAGCGATGGCGCCGCCGGTGACTGGGGCCGTGCGGCCACCAATGAGTTGGTGCGCAGCAAGATCAAGATCAAGAGCATGAACTTCATGCGCGGTCGCACCTTCTTGAACAAGTTCGTGATCATCGACGAGGCGCAGAACTTGACGCCCAAGCAGATGAAGACCTTGATCACCCGGGCAGGTCCCGGCACGAAGATCGTGTGCCTGGGCAACCTGGCGCAGATTGACACGCCTTACCTGACCGAAGGCAGCTCTGGCCTGACCTATGCGGTGGACCGGTTCAAGGGCTGGCCGCACAGCGGCCATGTGACGTTGGCGCGTGGCGAACGCTCGCGCCTGGCCGACTTTGCCTCTGAAGTGCTGTAGAGCACAGGGCGGCACCACCCGCAAAAGACAAGTCGGAGTCCCAAGTTGCACCGGCGCCGCGGGCCCGTCTTTTGCACAGTGTGAGGAATTCACGGTCTGTGCGCTCGGAAAAAGGGCTTACCTCTCGTTACGGTCAAGCGCTTCAGCCAGCCATTAAAAAGACCGATAGAAACCTCGTACTCTGAAATTGACGCCCACCCCCCAGCTGCCTATCCTGCCTGCCATGTTGATGTACCGCCACCTTCTCCGCTTTGTTCGCCAGGCCCTCGTGCTGGGCCTGCTGGCGGGCGCAGCCGGCATGACCTGGGCCGACACCGAACCGGCGGAATTTTCCGATCCGGTGCGCCGCATGCTGATCGAGCGGGGCCTGCTCAAGCCCGACGGCACAGCCACCTCCGCCGTGGCATCGCCACCGCTTGCTGAGCCGAGCCTGGGCCAAAAGATGCGCGACAGCGCGTCCGACATGGTCGTGCGGTCCATGAACTTTTTGGGCGTGCCCTACCAACTCGGTGGCACCAGCGAAAGCACGGGTTTCGATTGCAGCGGCTTCACCCGCTTCATCTTTGAGCACAGCATCGGCGTGATGCTGCCGCGCAGGGCCGACGAGCAGGCCCGTGCACCCGGTCTGGTGCCCATTCGGCGGGCTGATTTGAAGCCGGGTGACTTGGTGTTCTTCAACACCCTGCGCCGCACGTTTTCGCATGTCGGCATCTATGTGGGCGAAGGCAAGTTCATCCATGCTCCGCGAACAGGCGCCTTCGTGCGGGTGGAAGACATGCGCTTCAGCTACTGGAGCAAACGCTTTACCGGCGCACGCCGGGTGCCGGGCCTGCGGCAGGAGAACCGGCTGGAGTCCGCCATGGCCAGCCCCAGTGAGATCCCCTCGGATCTGTACACCCACTGACGACGGCGTTTTGCGGCGCGCGGCGATCCGCGCCGTGCCGCTGCCGGCAGCAGCGTACCGCCCGCCTCGCCAGCCCAGGCACAATTGACGGCATGTCCCGCAAAGTCATCCCCTTGCTTGACCAACGGCGTCTCACTGCCGTGTCGAAGCCGCCGTTGGCGACCCATTGGGTCGAGCGCCAGGGCCCGCTGCTCGACACCCTGCAGCGCCCGTTGAAAGACCTGCGCATCTCGGTCACTGACCGCTGCAATTTTCGCTGTCGCTACTGCATGCCGCGCGAGGTCTTTGACAGCCAGCACGTCTTTTTGCCGCAGGCTGAACTGCTCAGCTTCGAGGAAATCACCCGCTTGGCGCGGGTGTTCGTGTCTTTGGGCACCGAAAAAATCCGTTTGACCGGCGGCGAGCCGCTGCTGCGCAAGCACCTGGAAACGCTGGTGGGCGCCTTGAGCGGCCTGTCGACCCCGGCCGGCCGACCGCTCGATCTGACGTTGACGACCAACGGTTCGCTGCTGGCCCGCAAAGCCGCCGCCTTGCGGCAAGCTGGCTTGCAGCGCATCACTGTCAGCCTGGACGCCCTGGACGACGCCATCTTCCGACAGATGAACGACGCGGATTTCGGCGTGGCCGACGTGTTGGACGGCATTGCTGCCGCCCAAGAGGCGGGCCTGAGCCCCCTCAAAGTCAACATGGTGGTTCAACGTGGCGTCAACGACGACCAGATTCTGCCCATGGCACGCCACTTCCGCGGGCGCGGCGTGGTGCTGCGCTTCATCGAGTACATGGACGTCGGCAGCACCAACGGCTGGAACCTGGAGCAGGTGCTGCCCTCGTCTGAAGTCTTGCGGCGCCTGGGCACCGAGTTCGAGATGGCACCCGTCTCGGCCAGCGCACCGGGTGAAACAGCCACACGCTGGGCCTATGCCGACGGCGCCGGGGAGATCGGCTTGATCTCCAGCGTGACCCAGGCGTTTTGCGGCGACTGCACACGGGCCCGCTTGTCGACGGAGGGGCAGCTCTACCTGTGTTTGTTCGCCCACCAGGGACACGACCTGCGCGCTTTGGTGCGCGGCGGCCACGGCGATGCCGAGGTGAAAGCTGCCTTGGCCTCCTGGTGGACCGAGCGCGCCGACCGCTACTCGGCGCAACGCAGCAGTGCCGGCAACGGCAGTGGCGACGAGCCCGGCCCACCCCGCGTCGAGATGCACTACATCGGCGGCTGATGACGATGAATGCCAACGACGACGACCGCATCATCCCCTCGCCCGTGCGCGGCAACGTCACCGGCGTGATCCTGGCAGGCGGCAGGGGTCGGCGCATGGGGGGGGTCGACAAGGCCCTGCTGGTTCACCAAGGCCAACCGCTGCTGGCCCATGCCCTGTACCGCCTCACGCCTCAGGTGGCTGCGGTGCAGATCAGCACGGCGCGGGGAGAGGTGCTGAAAGGTTTTGAGCACCCGGCGTTGAAGTGGGTGGCAGACCCCTTGCCGGACCACCCCGGGCCGCTGGTGGGCCTGTTGGCGGGTTTGCAGGGGTGTGTCAGCCCCTGGATGGTGAGCGTGCCATGCGATGCCCCTCGGCTGCCGCTCGATCTGGTGAGACGTTTGGCTCAAGGCTGGGCTGCACAGGCCCGAACGCCCGGCACGCGCTCTGGGCATGCGGCAGTGGCCGGCATGGCAGTGAACGGGAGCTTGCGCATGGAACCCGCGTTTGCACTGCTGCACCGCAGCTGCGCGCCGAGCTTGGAGGCCGCCATCCTTGCCGGTGAGCGAGCGTTGCACCGCTGGCTGCACAGCCTGGATGCGGTGACCGTGCCCTTCGACGACCATGCTGCGTTCTTCAACGTCAACACGCCCCAAGACCTTCAACCCTGAAGCAGGAGGTCTGCCCAGACCGCCACCCGCGTCGACGCTCACTCGGCCAAGCGAGCGCCCAGGCTGAAAAATGGCCCGGTTGTTCCAAGCCGGCGCGTTGAAGCGCAATGACCCAAGCGCCCAACAAAAAAGCCCCCGCGGCCGTGGCAGCGGGGGCTTTGCAGGAGCGGAATTCAGGCCGCGGCGGTGGGCCGCCGCCTTCTTCATCCGTTCAGCACAGGCGGTCGGTCCGGCCGCGGCTCAACGCTTGGCCAGGCGCTGCCAGGTTTCCACCACCGTGTCGGGGTTGAGCGAGATCGACACGATGCCTTCAGCCGCCAACCAGTCGGCGAAATCAGGGTGATCGCTGGGGCCCTGACCGCAGATGCCCACGTACTTGCCCACTGCCCGACAGGCGGCGATGGCCCGGGAAATCAACGCCTTGACCGCCGGGTCGCGCTCGTCGAAATCCTTGGCCAGGATTTCCATGCCGGAATCGCGGTCCAGGCCCAGGGTGAGCTGGGTCAGGTCGTTGGAGCCGATGGACATGCCGTCGAAGTACTCGAGGAACTGCTCGGCCAGGATGGCGTTGCTGGGGATCTCGCACATCATGATGACGCGCAAGCCGTCTTGCCCGCCCAGCGCCGCCCGCTTGAGGCCCCGCTCGGCCAGCATCTCAGTAACCTGCTTGGCCTGGTTCAAGGTGCGCACGAAAGGCACCATGATCTCGACGTTGGTCAGACCCATGTCGACGCGCACCCGCTTGAGGGCCTCGCATTCCATGGCAAACGCCTCACCGAAGCCTTCGCTCACGTAGCGCGACGCACCGCGGAAGCCCAGCATGGGATTTTCTTCTTCCGGCTCATAACGTGAGCCGCCAATCAGCTTGCGGTACTCGTTGCTCTTGAAGTCACTCAAACGCACGATGACCGGCTGAGGCCAAAAGGCCGCAGCGATCGTGGCCACCCCTTCGACCAGCTTGTCGACGTAGAACGCGCGCGGTGAGGCATGGCCTCGGGCCACCGATTCCACCGCCTTTTTCAAGTCCGAATCGATGTTCGGGTAGTCGAGAATCGCCTTCGGGTGCACGCCGATGTTGTTGTTGATGATGAACTCGAGGCGGGCCAAGCCGACGCCGCTGTTGGGCATCTGGGCAAAGTCAAAGGCCAGCTGGGGATTGCCCACGTTCATCATGATCTTGATGGGGCAGTACGGCAGCTCGCCGCGGACCACGTCGGTGACTTCGGTTTCCAGCAAGCCGTCATAGATGTAGCCGGTGTCGCCCTCCGAACAGGCCACGGTGACCAGCGCCCCTTCCTTGAGGGTTTCGGTCGCATCACCACAGCCCACCACCGCCGGGATGCCCAGCTCGCGGGCAATGATGGCGGCGTGGCAGGTGCGCCCGCCACGGTTGGTGACGATGGCGGCGGCGCGCTTCATCACCGGCTCCCAGTTGGGATCGGTCATGTCGGTGACCAGCACGTCCCCAGGTTGAACCTGGTCCATCTCACTCAGGTTGTGCACGATGCGCACCGGACCGGTTCCGATCTTCTGGCCAATGGCACGGCCTTCGGCCAGCACGGTGCCGGTGCCTTTGAGCTTGTAGCGCTGTTCGGCTTTGCCTTCTTGCTGGCTCTTCACCGTTTCGGGACGGGCCTGCAGGATGTAGAGCTTGCCGTCGCCGCCGTCCTTACCCCACTCGATGTCCATCGGACGGCCGTAGTGGTTCTCGATGATCACCGCGTACTGGGCCAGTTCGGCCACGTCGGCGTCCGTCAGCGAGTAGCGGTTGCGCTGCTCGGTGGCGGTGTCCACGGTGCGCACCAGCTTGCCGCTGGCGGCTTTCTCTTCGGGCGTGGCGAACTCCATCTTGATCAGCTTGGAGCCGAGGTTGCGGCGGATGATGGCCAGCTTGCCCGCCTTCAGCGACTGCTTGTGCACGTAGAACTCGTCCGGGTTCACCGCGCCTTGCACCACCGTCTCGCCCAGGCCGTAGCTGGAGGTGATGAACACAACGTCCTTGAAGCCGCTTTCGGTGTCGATGGTGAACATCACACCCGCCGCGCCCAGGTCGGAGCGCACCATGCGCTGCACGCCGGCCGACAAGGCCACGTCGCCATGGGCGAAGCCCTTGTGCACGCGGTAGCTGATGGCACGGTCGTTGTAGAGGCTGGCGAACACCTCCTTCATCTTGTGCAGCACGTCGTCGATGCCGACGACGTTGAGGAAGGTTTCCTGTTGGCCGGCAAAGCTGGCGTCGGGCAGGTCTTCCGCGGTGGCCGAAGAGCGCACGGCGAACGAAGCGCCCGGGTTGCCCTCGGTGAGCTTGATGAACTCGGCGCGGATCGCCGCGTCCAGGTCGGCGGGAAACGGTGTGGTCTCGATCCACTGGCGGATTTCTGCACCCGCCCGGGCCAGGGCGTTGACGTCGTCGGTGTTGAGCGTGGACAGCCGTGTGGCGATGCGATCGGCCAGCCCATCGTGCTGCAAAAACTGCCGGAAGGCATGGGCTGTGGTGGCAAAACCGCCCGGCACCCGCACACCCGACGCGGCCAACTGGCTGATCATCTCGCCGAGGGAAGCATTTTTGCCCCCCACCGACTCGACGTCGGTCATTCTCAGTTGTTCAAACGGTGCGACCAAGGCGGTCGCCAAGTTGACAGAAGACATGGGAAAACTCCGTGATGTTGAAAAACTGGTGCGGAACCTCTCCGCAGGGACTCAACTCCCGAGCACAGCTCCAGGGAGGAATCAGGGCACGTCGCCAGGGCGTTTGTTGCTTGTAAGTGGGGCGCGACGGCGTGCATTCGGGTTCAAGGTCCAGTGCAAGCGACGATTTTAGGCGGGAACTGCCTATCATCACCAACTTGTTTGCTCCACCGACACGCACGAATCATGCCCAACCGCACAGTCTTTTTCGTCTCCGACGGCACCGGGATCACTGCCGAGACCTTCGGCAACTCGATCCTCAACCAGTTCGCCGGCAAGCCCAAACACGTGCGCCGGCCCTTCATCGACAGTGCCGACAAGGCCCATCAGGTCGTGCGCGAAATCAATCACGTCGCTGAGATCGAGGGCAAGAAACCCATCGTTTTCATCACCCTGGTCGACCCCGAGGTGCGACAAATCATCAAAGGCGAGTCCAAGGGACTGGTGCTGGACATGTTCAACACCTTCATTGCGCCTTTGGAAGCGGAGTTCGGCGTCACGTCCAACCACCGGGTTGGGCGGTTCACGGACATCTCCAAAAGCCAGGAGTACACCGACCGCATCGAAGCCATCAATTTCTCGCTCAGTCACGACGACGGTCAGTCGTCCAAGAACTTGGCCGATGCCGACGTGATCCTGGTGGGGGTGAGTCGCAGTGGCAAAACCCCGACCTCGCTGTACCTCGCCATGCAGCATGGGATCAAGGCCGCCAACTACCCGTTGATCCCTGAAGACTTTGAGCGGGGGGAGATTCCCTCCTCCCTGGCGCCGTTCAAAGCCAAGTGTTTTGGTCTGACGATCGACCCAGGGCGTCTGAGTCACATCCGCAACGAGCGCCGGCCCTTGAGCAAGTACGCCGCGTTGGAGAATTGCCGCATGGAGGTCAAAGAGGCAGAGGCGATGATGCGCCGGGAGGGCATCGCCTGGTTGTCAACCACCCACAAGTCGATCGAAGAAATTGCCACCACCATCCTGCGCGATTTGCGACCCGACCGCCTGATGTACTGAAGCCTCGGGCAGCCATCCCCCGGGCTCAAGACGAAGCGCTGACGAGGCGCTGACGCGCCGACTCGTAGAAGCACACCGCGGCGGCCACGGCCACGTTCAACGACTCCTGGCCACCAGGCTGCGCGATGCGAAGGCGTTGGGCGCATTGCGCCATCAGGGCCTCGTCCACGCCCTGCCCTTCATGGCCCAGGACCCAGGCGCAGGGCCAGGGCAGCGCCACCTCGTGCAGGGCCTGTAGGGCGTGCGGGCTGCTGGCCAGCCAGGGGACCTGCAGGTTCGCCAGGTCGGCGGGGTCCAGGGCCTCGCACAGATGCAGCGAAAAATGCGCTCCCACTGCCGCCCGCAACACTTTCGGTGACCACAGCGCCACGCTGCCCTTGAGCGCAGCGACCTGCGCGAAGCCAAACGCAGCGGCGCTGCGCAACAGGGTGCCGACATTGCCGGGGTCCTGCACCCGGTCGAGGACCACCGTGCCCACGTGCGGCCGCAGGGCCTGCGGGGCCGGGGCTGCCAACACGAAGCCCAGCGACGCCGGGGACTCCAGCCCGCTGATGCCTTGCATCAACGTCTCCGAGACCAGCCCGATGTGTTGAGCATGCCGCGCCAGCGCCTGCAAATGGGGTTGCGCCCAGGCGGCTTCGGTGATCAGCGCCTGTGGCACGGCCATGCCCTGAGCCACGCAGGCGCTGCACAGGTGCTCTCCCTCGAGCCACAAGACGCCGCTCTTGCGGTAGGCCGCAGGGTCCTTCAGACCTTTGCGCAGCTTGACCAGCAGCGGGTTGTCGCGCGAGGTGATGTGCCGCGCGTCATCAGACTCAAACACCCAGCACCTCGCGCACCGGTGCGAACGAGCGCCGGTGCTGGTCACAAGCCCCGTGCGCTTTCAGTGCCGCCAGGTGCGATGCCGTCGGATAGCCCTTGTGGCCATCGAAGCCGTATTGCGGGTGGGTTTGGTGCAGGGTGTGACACCACCGGTCGCGGTGGACCTTGGCCAGGATGGACGCTGCCGAGATCGACTGCACCTTGGCGTCGCCCTTGACGATGGCCTCGGCGCTGATCCTCAGCAGCGGGATGCGGTTGCCGTCGATCAACACCTTCACCGGCTTGAGCCGCAAGCCCTCGATGGCGCGCCGCATGGCCAGCATCGTGGCCTGCAGGATGTTGAGCTCGTCGATTTCCTCGACGCTGGCCTCGGCGATGCAGCAGCACAAGGCCTTGGCACGGATCTCATCGAACAAGCGCTCCCGCGTGCGGGCCGTGAGCTTCTTCGAATCGTTCAGCCCACGGATCGGTTGCAAGTCGTCCAGGATCACCGCCGCGGCCACCACCGGGCCGGCCAGGGGGCCGCGGCCGGCTTCGTCCACGCCGGCGATCAGGCCGGGCACGTCCCAGCACAGGCCCAATTGCTCAGCGTTCAAGAAGTTGTTGGATGGCATCGGTGGCAGCGGCAGCGGTGTTGCGCCGCAGGTCGCGGTGCAGATCGGCAAATCGGCTTTGCAAAGCGGCCCCTCGCTCGGGCTCGTTCAACCAAGCCAACGTGGCGCGGGCCAGATTGTCAGGGCTGGCCTGGTCTTGAAGCAACTCCGGCACGACAAATTCCCGCAACAGGATGTTGGGCAAGCCCACCCAGGGCTGGTAACGCTGGCGGCGCATCATCTGCCAGCTGAGCCAGTTCATGGCGTAGGCGATCACCATCGGGCGTTTGAACAAGGCCGCCTCGAGGGTGGCGGTGCCGCTGGCCACCAGCGTGACGTCGCACGCAGCCAGCGCCTCATGCGAACGCCCGGCCAGCAACTCGATTCGCACGCCGGGCGCGTAGCGGGCGAGCATCGGCTCGACCTGCGGCCGCATGCCGCCGGACACCGGCAGCAAAAATCGCAGCCTGGGGCGCTCACGGGTCATGTGAACGGCGGCCGCCAGCAGGCGCGGAGCGATGTAATGAATTTCCGAGCGCCGGCTGCCCGGCAGCAGCGCCACCACGGTGTCGTCCTCTCGCAGGCCCAACGACAAACGGCTCGCCGAGCGCGGCACCTCCATCGGGATGGCGTCGGCCAGCGGGTGTCCGACGTAGCTCGCAGCGATGCCCGCGCGGGCGTAGAGGTCGGGCTCGAAGGGAAAGACACACAGCACATGGTCGACCGAGCGTCGGATGGTTTCAATGCGCTCGCCGCGCCAGGCCCAGATCGAGGGGCTCACAAAGTGAACGGTTTTGGTGCCGTGCGCCTTGAGGGTGGCTTCCAGGTGCAAATTGAAATCCGGCGCATCGACGCCGATGAACGCGTCCGGCGGCTCACGCAGCAAGCGCTCGGCCAACTGGCGCCGAATTCCGACAATTTCACGGTAATGGCGCAGCACCTCCACATAGCCGCGAACCGCCAGCTTGTGATGGGGCCACCAGGCCTCGAAGCCATGGGCCGCCATTTGGGGGCCGCCGATGCCGTACGCCTGCAACGCCGGCCACCGGGCCGTCAGGCCGCCCAGCAACAAACCGGCCAACAGATCACCCGACGCCTCGCCTGCCACCATGGCCAACCGGGGCGCGGTCACGCGCGGGGCGTCCACTCGCAGGTCCTATCGAACGATGCCGCGGTCGGCTTGCCGCAGGAACTCGCTCATCAAGGTGATTTCGGTCCGGGCCTGGGGGTGGCTGGCCAGCATCGCATCGATGCCGTGGCGTGACTCTTCCAAGGTGTGCCCTTGCCGGTAGAGCAGCCGGTGCATCTGCTTCACGGCGGCCACCTGTTCGGTGTTGAAGCCCCGTCGCTTGAGGCCCTCCAAGTTCATGGTGCGGGCCTGCGCCGGGTTGCCCGACACCATGGCAAACGGCGGCACGTCCTGCAGCAGGATGGTGCCCATGCCGGTCATGGCGTGCGCACCGATCTTCACGAACTGGTGAACTGCCGTGTAGGCACCCAGGATCACCCAGTCGCCCACCTGCACATGGCCGGCAATTTGCGCATTGTTGGCAAAGATGGTCTTGTTGCCCACTCGGCAGTCGTGCGCCAGGTGGGTGTACGCCATCATCCAGTTGTCATCGCCCAGCCGGGTGATGCCCTCGTCTTGCACCGTGCCCAGGTTGAAGGTGCAGAACTCGCGGATGGTGTTGCGGTCGCCGATGTGCAACTCGGTGGGCTCACCGGCGTACTTCTTGTCCTGTGGCACGCCGCCCAGTGAGCTGAACTGGAAGATGCGGTTGTCGCGACCGATGGTGGTGCGCCCCTCGATCACGCAATGCGGACCAATGGAGGTGCCCTCGCCAATGCGGACCTGGGCGCCGATGAGACTGTAGGGGCCGACAGTGACGTCGCTGCCCAGTTCGGCGCCGGGCTCGATCACCGCCGTGGGATGGATGTGGGCCATAGGGGTCGATGCTTTCCGAAACGCAAAAAGGGTGTCCGGACGGTCACGCAGCGCGTGTTGTCACCGCCGGCGCGCGGGAGCTCAGGCGATGGTGCGCATGGTGCACATCAGATCGGCCTCCACGGCGAGCTCCTCGCCCACCGTGGCGCGTGCCCGGAACTTGAACATGCCCGACTTCATCCGGTCCAGGGTCACGTCCAGGCGAAGCTGGTCGCCCGGCTCCACCGGCCGTTTGAAACGCGCGCCGTCGATGCCGGCAAAGTAGTAAACCGTTTTGTCGTCAGGCACCACACCCAAGGTCTCAAACGCCAGCAAGGCGGCGGCTTGGGCCAGCGCCTCGAGCATCAGCACCCCTGGCATCACCGGTCGATGGGGAAAGTGCCCAGTGAAAAACGGCTCGTTGATGCTCACATTTTTGATCGCCAGGATGTGTTTGCCTTTTTCCAGCGACAGCACGCGGTCCACCAGCAGAATCGGGTAGCGGTGGGGCAGCTTTTTCAGGATCTGATGAATGTCCAGCGTCATGGTGTTTTCTTTTCAAGGGCGCGAACTCGGTCGCGCAAGGCGTGCAGCTGCTTCAAGGTGGCCGCGTTTTTTTCCCACGTCGCATTGTCGTCGATCGGGAACACGCCGCTGTAGTGACCCGGCTGGTTCAGCGAGCGCATGACCACGCTCGCGGCCGACACGTGCACCCGGTCGGCCAGCTGCAAATGGCCCAGCACCACCGCACCGCCACCCACGGTGCAATGGGCGCCGATCACCGCGCTGCCTGCCACGCCCACACACCCCGCCATCGCGGTATGCGCCCCGACCTGAACGTTGTGTCCGATTTGAATCAGGTTGTCGAGCTTGACGCCGTCTGCGATCACCGTGTCGCCCAGGGCGCCCCGGTCGATGCACGTGTTGGCACCGATCTCCACCTGGTTGCCGATGCGCACCACGCCGAGCTGTTCGATTTTTTCCCAGCCGGCCGGCCCAGACTCATCGCGCAGCGGCGCGAAGCCGAAACCGTCGGCACCGATCACGACGCCGCTGTGCAGCAGGCAATCGTGTCCCACCTGGCAGCCCGCGCCCAGCACCACCCGTGGCGCCAGCGTCGTGCCGGGGCCGATGGTGGCACCCCTGCCCACGAAGCACTGGGCGCCCACCGTGGCACCAGCGCCGACGATGGCAAGGGCTTCAATGACGGCCAAAGCGCCCACTGTCGCGTCATCGGCCACTTGCGCCGAGGGGTCGATCACCGCGCTGGGGTGCACGCCCACCGTCCTGGCAGGCCGGGTTTTGCGCGCCCACCACTGGGTCAGCCGAGCGAAGTACAGGTAAGGATCGGCGGCCACAATGGCCGCACCCCGCACCAAGGCAGCCTCCCGCTGGGCAGGCCCCACCACGACGCAACCCGCCGCCGACGTGGCGAGCTTCGCGGCATAACGGGGGTTGGAGAGAAAAGAGAGGCAGTCGGGGCCAGCGCCTTCCAACGGTGCCAGGCGGGCGATGGTCGTGGTCGGGTCGCCCACCAATTCGCCCCCGAGATCGGCAGCGATGTCGCCCAGGGTGAAGGGTCCCATCATCGCCTCAGCAAGGCCGCCAGGCGACGTTACTTGCCGGCATTCAGGGACTTGATGACCTTGTCGGTGATCTCAATCCGGGGGCCGGCAAACACCGCCTCTTGAATGATCAAGTCGTATTTCTCGGTCTCAAAAATCTGTTTGATGACCTTGTTGGCCCGCTCGACGACCTGAGCCAGCTCCTCATTCTTGCGCTGGTTCAGGTCTTCCTGGAATTCACGGCGCTTGCGCTGGAACTCGCGGTCCTGGTCCATCAAGTCGCGCTGGCGGCGGCCACGTTCGGCTTCGGCCAAGGTCGGCGCCTCTTTTTCAAGCTTGTCGCCGGCCGTCTTCAACCGGGCGGCCAGGTCGTTCAGCTCTTTTTCGCGCTTGGAGAACTCGGCTTCCAGTTTGGTCTGGGCGGCCTTGGCAGGCGCCGCTTCACGCAGCACCTTGTCGCTGTTGACGTAGCCGATCTTCAGTTCTTGCGCCTGGACAGCGCCCACGGAGGCTGCCACCAGCAAGGCGGCACCCCAAACTTTTTTCACATGATGTTTCATCAAAACGCTGTCCCAATCTGAAATTGCAACCGTTGAATTTTATCCGTTGACTCCCGGCGGATCGGCGTGCCAACGCTCAGCTTGAGCGGGCCGACCGGGGAGATCCAACTCAACCCCACCCCGGTGGATGCCCGCAGGCTGTCCACAGTGACTTTCTCATCCTCACCCCACACGTTGCCCACGTCGACGTAGGTGAACCAACGCAAGGTGCGATCGTTGCCGGTGCCCGCCAGCGGCAGGTACAACTCGCCGTTCAGGTTGAAGCGGCGGTTGCCGCCCAGGTAGGCGCCTGTCGCCGAGTCTCTCACACCCAGGGAACCCTGGTCGAAGGCCCGCACCGTGCCCAGACCCCCGCCATAGAAATTCTTGAACAGCGGATAAGGCCGTCCGCCCACGCCCCTGCCGACGCCCAGCTCAGCGTTGATGGCCAAGGTGGTTTGACGGGTCAGGGCGAAGTACTGCTGGAACTGGTAGTTGGTGCGCACGAAACGGGTGTCACCCGCCGCACTCCAGTCCACGTTGACACGCTGGTAGCGACCCGTGGTGGGCACGACGGCACTGTCACGGCCGTCCCGCGCCCAGCCCAGGCTCAGCGGAAAGGAATTGCTGGTGGCACCGAATTGGTCGCGGTAGATCCGGTAGGCCGCCGGCAAGCCCAAGTCGCCGCGGATCTCGGTCTGCTCATAACCCACACAGAAGAACACCGTGTCGAGTTCGCTGAACGGCACGCCGAAACGGATCGTGGCACCCGGGGTGATCAACTTGTAGTCTTCGTTCTGGCGGTTGATTGGCTGGCTGGTGCGGTAGTACAAGTCCACCGCCCGCGACACGCCGTCTTGGGTGAAGTAAGGATCCACCGTGCTCAACACCATGGTGCGTTGCGACTTGCTGGTGTTCAAGTCCAGGCCCAGGTAGTTGCCGGAGCCAAAGACGTTTTCCTTCTTCACGCCCGCACTGATGGACACCTTGTCAGCCGACGAAAAACCCGCGCCCAGCAGCAGGTTGCCAGTGGGCTTTTCCTTGACGCGCACGATCAGGTCCACCTGGTCGGCCGAGCCCGGCACTTCTGAGGTCTCGATGCCGACTTCACTGAAGAAGCCCAGCCGGTCTACCCGGTCGCGCGACAGCTTGATCTTGTTGCCGTCGTACCAAGATGATTCGAACTGGCGGAATTCGCGGCGCACCACCTCGTCGCGGGTCACGGCGTTGCCGGCCACGCTGATGCGGCGCACGTACACGCGACGCTGCACTTCCGAGACCAAGGTCAACGCCACGCGGCCGTTGGCGCGGTCGATCTCCGGCCGCGCATCCACTTTGGCAAAGGCGTAACCAAACGAGCCGAAACGGTCGGTGAACGCACGGGTCGTTTCAGCGACGGACTCGGCACGGTACGGCTCCCCCGGCTGGATGGTGACCAGCGCCTTGAATTCGTCGTCCTTGCCGAGGTAGTCGCCCTCCAGTTTCACCGAAGTCACCGTGTACGGCTGGCCTTCCTTCACGTGCACCGTGATGACAATGTCCTGCTTGTCCGGCGAGATGGCCACCTGGGTGGACTCGATGTTGAATTCGAGGTAACCGCGGTCCAGGTAGTAAGCGCGCAGGGTTTCCAGGTCGGCATTCAGCTTGGCGCGTGCGTAGCGGTCGGCTTTGGTGTACCAGTTCATCCAGCCACCGTCATTGAGGTCAATCAACCCCTTGAGTGTGCGCTCGGAGAACACCTTGTTGCCGGTGAAGCGAATGTCCTTGATGCGGGCCACGCCGCCCTCGTTGATGGTGAATGTCAGGTTCACCCGGTTGCGCTCCTGCGGCGTCACGGTGGTGACGACTTCCACGGCGTACAGGCTGCGACTGAGGTATTGGCGCTTGAGCTCTTGCTCCGCCCGATCGGCCAGGGCCTTGTCGAAGGGCTGGCCATCACTGATGCCGAATTCTTTCAGCGATTTGATGAGCACGTCTTTGTCGAACTCCTTCAAGCCGGAGAAGTCGATGTTCGAGATCACCGGCCGTTCGTCGACGACCACGACCACGACGCCCCGGTCGATCTCGATGCGCACGTCGCGGAACAGGCCCGTGGCAAAGAGCGCGCGCAAGGCGGCGGCGGCTTTTTCATCGTTGTAGGTGTCGCCGATGCGAAAAGGCAGCGAGGCGAACACGGTGCCGGCATCGGTGCGTTGCAGACCTTCGATGCGGATGTCTTTGAGCTGGAAGGGCTCCACCGCCCAGGCCATGGGGGCCTGGCAAACGCCTGCGATGAGCAACGAGGCCAGAAAAGAGCGAGACACAATGGAATGGGAAGGCATGCGCGAATCGGGCCAAGTGCCAATGAGAGGGTCAAGGGATCGGTGAAGGCCGGGGTCTAAAAAAGGCGCGTCACATCGTTGAACAAGGCGAGTGACATGGTCATCAACAACAACACCATTCCGCCACGTTGCAACCGCTCCAGCCAGGGCCCGGAAACAGGCCGGCCAGTCAGGGCTTCAAAAAGATAATACATCAGGTGTCCACCGTCCAAGATCGGCACAGGCAGCAGGTTCAACACGCCCAAGCCCACGCTGATGCTGGCCAGGTACAGCAGGAAAGGGGTGATGCCCAAACGCACCGCCTGGCCCGCAAAATCGGCCATGGTCAACGCGCCCGACAGGTTCTTCACCGACTCCGTTCCCACCAGCATGCGTCCCAGCATCTGCAGGTTCATGCCAGCGCGTTCCCAGGTGTCCTGCACCGCGGCCTGCAGGCCCTCCACCAAGCCGTAGCGCACCAACACCCGCTCGGCATTCGCACCCAGCTGCACCATGGCCCGAGCGGTTTGGGTGGTGGGATCGATCGCCGGTGAAAACTCGAAGCGCAACGTCTGCAGGCCACGTTGCACATGCCACACCATGGGCGTGGCCACGCCCTCCACACCATGGGCCCGGATCAGGTGGGTGAGGTGGGCGGCATCCAGCACCGGCACGTCGTCCACACGCAGCACACGATCGCCCGCTTGAACACCGGCCGTGGCAGCCGGGCCTGGCTGAACGGGGCCAATCACCGGCTCAAACCACAGGCCCACCCCCAAACGCTGCATCAAGCCGGCGTCCACTTGCCGGTTGGCCAAAGAGGGGATGTCCAGCACCAGCGTGCGTTCAGCAGTGCCAGACAACTCCGTCACCCGCAAATGCAAGGGCGCCGGACGCAGAGTGGCCTGCGCAAGTTGCCATTGCAGGTCGGACATCGACCTGACGGGCGACCAGGTCACCCCGTCATGTGACACCTCGCGCACCCACTGACTTGAGCGCACACCCGCCTGTTCGGCAACGCTGCCGGCCGTGGGCCAGGCCAACACGGCTTTGGGCTCTTCCGAACCGATCCAATGGACGGCGGCGAACAGCAGCACGGCCAGCAGCAAATTGGCCAGCGGCCCTGCTGCGACGATGGCGGTGCGCCGCCACAGCGCCTGGTTGTTGAACGCACGGTGGCGCTCCTGCGGCGCCACAGGCGCCTCACGCTCGTCCAGCATGCTCACATAGCCACCGAGTGGCAGCGCGCACACCACGAACTCAGTGCCACCAGGCCGAGGCTGCCATCGCCACAGAACTTTGCCAAAGCCCACCGAAAACCGCAGCACCTTCACACCACAAGCCACCGCCACCCGGTAGTGCCCGTACTCGTGAATCACGATCAGCACCGCCAAGGCCAGCAAGAACGCCATCGAGGACGACAGCAAATGACTCACTGCGCACATCCGCGAAGGCAGCCCTGGGCACTGCGCCGGGCACGTTGATCGAGTTCGAGCAAGGCGTCGATGCTTTGACTGTCAGCGGCATTCACGGCGGTGGCCTCGAGAACGTGGCGGTTGACACTGTGAATCTGGTCGAAGCGGATGGTTCCCTCGAGGAACGCGGCCACCGCTTCTTCATTGGCGGCATTGAGCACCGCGGTGGTGCCTGCCGGTGCAGCCAACGCCTGCCAAGCCAGCGGCAAACCAGGGTAGCGGGCCATGTCGGGTGGCTCGAACTCGAGCGCAGACAGGCGGGTCAGGTCCAAGGCGTCAGCACCGGACACGACGCGTTGAGGATGCGCCAGCCCGTAGGCGATCGGCACCCGCATGTCCGGCGTGCCCATCTGCGCCAGGACCGAGTGGTCGCGGCACACCACCATCGAGTGGACGATGCTTTGCGGGTGAATGACCACCCGAATCTGCGACGGCTCGAGATCGAACAGCCAGCGTGCCTCGATCACTTCGAGGGCTTTGTTCATCATGGTGGCGGAGTCGACCGAGATCTTGCGGCCCATCACCCAATTCGGGTGGGCGCAGGCTTGATCAGGCGTCACGGTGCGCAAGGCTTCGGGCGCCCAGGTGCGAAACGGTCCCCCTGAGGCGGTCAAAATCACCTCTTGAATGCGCTGCGACCAGGTCGACCGGTCGGCGGGCAGGCACTGGAAGACGGCGGAATGCTCGCTGTCGATGGGCAGCAAGGTGGCGCCCCCTTCGGCCACGGCCGCCATGAACAGCGCGCCGCCCACGACCAGCGCCTCCTTGTTCGCCAACAGCAGGCGTTTGCCTTGCCGTGCCGCACTGAGGCAGGGCGGCAAGCCCGCGGCACCCACGATCGCGGCCATCACGCTGTCAACCTCCGGGTGACCGGCCAAGGCCACCAAAGCCTCTTCGCCGTCCAAAACCTCGGTGTGGGCACCCTGCGCCCGCAGCTGGGTGCGCAGGGACCTGGCGTGCACCGGGTTCGCCATGGCGGCATACCGCGGCTTCCACTGCAGGCACTGCGCCAACAGGTCGGCGACCTTGCTGTGGGCCGTCAGTGCGAACACTTCGAAGCGCTCAGGGTGGCGCCCGATGACGTCCAGGGTGCTGGTGCCGATCGAACCGGTGGACCCTAAGATGCAGACCTTTTGACGCAACGTCGTCATGGGCATTGTTCTCAAAGAAATTCAGAGTGATGCCAGAGCCAAGGCCGCTGGAAACACCGGCAACAGCGCGTCAATGCGGTCCAGCACCCCGCCGTGGCCGGGCAACAGCCGGCTGCTGTCCTTGACCCCAGCGCTTCGTTTGACCAGCGACTCCAGCAGGTCGCCCAAAACGCTCAACGCCGCGATGTACAAGGCCGTCAGCACCAACACACTCCAGCCGAAATGGCGCTGGATCAAGGACATGAAGCTGGCAGGGCTGCCCGCGGTCTGTTCCAGCCAGGCCCACACCACGGCCAAGACCACCACCGCCACCAAACCCGCATAAACGCCCTCCCAGCTTTTGCCTGGGCTGATCGACAGCGCCAGCTTGCGTCGGCCCAGGGCTCGACCGCCAAAGTACGCCGCCACATCCGCCATCCACACCAAGACCAGCAAAGACAGCAGGAAGACGACCCCTTGCTCGCGGGCGGTGGTCATCGCCAACCAGCTCAAGCCGAGCAACACCCAGCCCAGCACCAGGCGAGCAGGCCGCCACAAGTGGGGCCAACCGGTGACGCCCGCTTTCAAAGCCACGGCGCCGCCCAAGACCCAGAACGCACCGGTCACCCACCACACGGCCGCCGGCACCTGGGCAGGCGCGTTGAACCACAAGCCGACGGCGCACACCCCCACCAAGGCGCCACCCCACGCCAGCGCCGCAGTGGGCCCGGCGCCGTTCAGGCGGCCCCATTCCCAGCCCGCCACGCCGATCAACACCAGGCTCACCACACCGAACGGCCAAGCGACAGGCGCAAACAGGGCGGGCAGGAACACAGCGAGCAAAACCAAAGCGGTGATCACACGCTGTTTGAGCATCGGTCACACCTTCGAATCGGATGAGGAAGACGAAGGCATCGATGCCGACGTCGGCGGTTTGACATCGCCAAAGCGCCGCTCGCGTTGTGCATACGCCGCCAACGCAGCGTCAAGCTGGGCTTCGTCAAAGTCCGGCCACAAGCAAGGGGTGAAGTACAGCTCCGCATAGGCCGCTTGCCACAAAAGGAAGTTGCTGATGCGGAACTCGCCACCAGTGCGAATGAACAAGTCGAGATCGGGCGCGTCTTGCAGGCTCATGAAGCGTCCCAAGGTGGCCTCGTCCAGCTGCTCAGCCGCCAAGCCCTCGCGCAGCGCCTGCTTGCAGGCCTGCACGATGTCCCACCGACCGCCGTAATTGAAAGCGATGTTGATGGTGATGCGGGTGTTGTCCTGGGTCAGCGTCTCGGCATGGTCCCAGGCCTCTCGCAGTTTGTCCGACACGGTCTGCCGGTCGCCGATCACCCGGATGCGCACCCCCAGGTTGGCCAGCTTTTTCAGGTAAGTGGACACTGCCAACGGCACCAGGCCCATCAAGCCCGACACCTCTTCCGGCGGTCGACGCCAGTTTTCAGATGAAAAGGCGAACACGGTCAACTGCTCGACCCCACGGTCCGCGCAGGCAAGCAGGGTGCTGACCAGGGTGTCAACGCCCTTCTTGTGCCCCCAAAAGCGCGGCATGAAACGCTTGCTGGCCCAACGCCCATTGCCATCCATCACGATGGCCACGTGGCGGGGAACCGAAGCAGGTGCAGTCACAGGGATGACAGCCAAAAGGTGAGCGACGAGACCACAGGCGCTGGGACGGTCGGGCGGTGGCTCACACCGCCATGATCTCGGCTTCCTTGCCCGAGATCAAACGGTCGATTTCAGCGATGTAGCGATCGGTGAGCTTTTGCACTTCGTCCAGTGAACGACGTTCGTCGTCCTCCGAAATTTCCTTGTCCTTGAGCAGCTTTTTGGCCTGCTCGTTGGCATCACGGCGCAGATTGCGGATCGCCACCTTGGCGTCTTCACCCTCGTTGCGCGCCACTTTGGTCAACTCCTTGCGCCGCTCTTCCGTCAACGCAGGCATCGGCACGCGCAGCAAGTCGCCCTGGGATGAAGGATTCAAACCCAAGTCGCTCTCGCGAATGGCTTTCTCGATCTTGGGGCCCAAACCCTTCTCCCACGGCTGGACGCTGATGGTGCGCGCGTCGAGCAGGCTGACGTTGGCCACCTGGCTGACGGGCACCATCGAGCCGTAATAGTCAACGGAGACCTGGTCCAGGATGCCTGGGTGGGCGCGCCCGGTGCGGATTTTCTGCAGATCGTTTTTCAACGCCTCGATGGAGCGGCCCATCTTCTGCTCCACGTTTTTCTTGATGTCGGCAATGCTCATGGTGTCATGTCTCCTGCAGCGTGTTTCAGACGTGGACCAGCGTGCCCTCGTCTTCGCCCAGCACCACACGCTTGAGCGCACCGGGCTTGAAGATGCTGAAGACCTTGATCGGGAGCTTCTGGTCGCGGCAAAGGGCGAAAGCGGTCGCATCCATGACCTGGAGGTTGCGGCCGATGGCTTCGTCGAAGGTGATTTCGGAGTAACGCGTGGCCTCAGGGTCCTTCTTGGGGTCAGCGCTGTACACGCCGTCCACCTTGGTGGCCTTCAAGACAATCTGCGCCCCAATTTCGGCGCCGCGCAAAGCGGCCGCGGTGTCGGTGGTGAAGAAGGGGTTGCCCGTGCCGGCCGCGAAGACGACCACCTTGCCCTCTTCCAAATACTGAAGGGCCTTCGGCCGCACATAAGGTTCCACCACCTGCTCGATGCCGATGGCCGACATGACGCGGGCGGTCATGCCTTCCTGGCGCATGGTGTCGGCCAGCGCCAATGAGTTCATCACGGTGGCCAGCATGCCCATGTAGTCTGCCGTGGCACGGTCCATGCCCACGGCACCACCGGCCACGCCGCGAAAGATGTTGCCGCCGCCGATGACCACAGCCACTTCACAGCCCAGCTGCGTGATTTCCTGGATCTCTTTGACCATGCGCAAGATGGTGGCGCGGTTGATGCCATAGGCATCGTCGCCCATCAGGGCCTCGCCCGAGAGTTTCAGCAGGATTCGCTTGTAAGCGGGCATAAAAGCTCCTTGAAATGGATGCGGAACACAAAAATTCGGACCAGCGGGCAGGGGCAGAGCGTGACCATCGCAGTCCGCTTTGCCCTGCCGGCTTCTTCGATCACGCGCCTTTGGCTGCGGCCACTTGGGCTGCCACTTCCGCGGCAAAATCATCGACCTTTTTCTCAATCCCCTCGCCCACCACGAACAAGGTGAAAGCCTTGACCGTGGTGCTGACGCCCTTGAGCATCTGCTCCACGGTTTGCTTGTCGTTCTTGACGAAGGTCTGGTTGAACAAGCTGACCTCTTTCAGGTATTTTTGCACCGAGCCTTCCACCATCTTCGTGGCAATGTCTGCCGGCTTGCCCGACTCGGCCGCCTTGAGTTGAGCCACCGAGCGCTCCTTTTCGATCAGCTCAGCCGGCACGTCGTTGGACGACAGTGACACCGGCTTCATGGCGGCCACGTGCATGGCCACATCCTTGGCAGCGGTCTCGTCGCCCTGATACGCCACCAGCACGCCGATGCGGCCGTTGTGGAGGTAGCTGGCCAACTGGCCGCCCTCGGCGTAACGCTTGAAACGGCGGATGGACAGGTTTTCACCGATCTTGCCGATCAAGCCCTTGCGCACGTCTTCCAACGTGGGGCCAAAGCCGTCCTGCGCGTAAGCCACGCTGGACAAGGCAGCGACATCGGCTGGGTTGTGCTTCGCGACCAGTTCCGCACAGGCTTGGGTGAACGCCAGAAACGACTCGTTCTTGGACACGAAGTCGGTTTCGCAGTTGACCTCAACCAGCGCACCGGTGGTGCCTTGCACATGGGCGGCAACGACGCCCTCAGCGGTCACGCGCGAACCAGCTTTGGCCGCTTTGCTGCCCAGCTTGACGCGCAGCAATTCCTCGGCCTTGTCCATGTCGCCTTCGGCTTCGGTCAAGGCTTTTTTGCATTCCATCATGGGCGCGTCCGTCTTGGCGCGCAGTTCAGCAACCAGGCTGGCGGTAATGGCAGGCATGTTCTTCTCCGTCTCGTTGAGTCCGGGACCGGCCCGGACGTGTGAAATCATTTGTGCTTGGAAAAAAAGGGGCTGTATCAGCCCCTTTTTGGACCCGCTGCCGAGGCAACGGGAAAGAGCCACGTCAGACAGCTTCGCTGACCTCGACAAACTCGTCGCCTTCAGCGGCAATCGCTTGCACGACCTCGTTGGTGGCGTTGGCTTTGCCTTCCAGCACCGCGTCGGCCACGGCGCGGGCGTACAGCGCCACGGCCTTGGAAGAGTCGTCGTTGCCAGGAATGACGTAGTCGATGCCCAGCGGCGAGTGGTTCGAGTCCACCACCCCGATCACCGGAATGCCCAGCTTCTGGGCCTCGGCCACGGCAATCTTGTGGTAACCGACGTCAATCACGAACAAGGCGTCGGGCAGGGCATTCATGTGCTGAATGCCACCGATGTCTTTCTCAAGTTTGGCCAGCTCGCGCTGGAACATCAAGGCTTCTTTCTTGATGCGGATTTCAGTGCCGGCTTCGATTTGAGCCTGCATGTCCTTCAGGCGCTTGAGCGAGCCCTTGACCGTCTTGAAGTTGGTGAGCATGCCGCCGAGCCAGCGTTGGTCGACGAACGGCATGCCAGCGCGCTGAGCTTCGAGGGAAGTGACTTCGCGCGCTTGGCGTTTGGTGCCGACCATCAGAATGGTGCCACGCTTGGCTGCCAGCTGACGCACGAACTTCATGGCGTCATTGAACAGGGGCAGGGTTTTCTCAAGGTTGAGAATGTGAATCTTGTTGCGATGGCCATAGATGTAGGGGGCCATTTTGGGGTTCCAGAAGCGGGTTTGGTGGCCAAAGTGGACACCGGCTTCCAGCATTTCGCGCATGGTCACGGTCATGGTATTGAGCTCCGAAGGTTGGTTCTAAAGCAGGGTCTGAAATCGATGGCATGCGTCCCGAGCGGGAGGGCAGCAACCGACACCTTTGAATGACCCAGCTTGCGATTTGTTTTTCACGGTCAGCCAGCGACATGCCGACGACCCGAAAAACCCGCGGAGTATACCTTGAACCCAGGGCAAACCCCCTCCCACCGTCCTCTGGGGCCTGCCCGCGGAGCCATGCGCTGGAGTCCTCGCACAAGTCGTCAGTCCGGGCCTCAAAACCCTTCGATGGGTGTTGGGAGTGGAACCTCAGGCCGCCCCACCAGCCGCACAATGGCCCTCCCCTTCCCAAAGCGGTTTGAGATGCAACGAATTGCGAGTTCTCAGCCTTTGCACCCGCTCAAGGGGACACAGGCCACCCGTGTGCTGGAGCACGACTTGGCAACCTCCCTCGGCCCGTACACCCTGATGGCACGGGCGGGCGCCGCGGTGGCCCGCTTGGCCGTGGCACTGGCGCCTCACAGCCGGGTTTACTGGATTTGGGCCGGCCCTGGCAACAACGGCGGTGATGGCTTGGAAGCCGCTCGCCAGCTGCATTTGGCGGGCCACTCGGTGGGGGTGACATTGGCCGCGTCCGCAGAACGGTTGCCAGCGGACGCGCAGCAGGCGCTGGCTCGCGCTCAGGCTGCTGGCGTTTGCATTCAATCGGACCCGCCCAGCCGCCAAGACGCCTTGGCCGACAGCGTCTTGTGGATCGATGCCTTGCTGGGCCTGGGGCTGGAAAGCGGTGCCCGCGAACTGTCGCCCGCCCTGGAGAACAGCTTGGCCGCCTTGCGACGGCACCGCGGCCCGGTGCTGTCGGTGGATGTGCCGTCCGGCCTGGATGCCGACACCGGCGTGGCGCGACCGTGGACGGTGCCTGCGACGGCCACGGCGTCCTTGCTGACGCTCAAGCCGGGTCTGTTCACCGGTCAAGGACGAGACTGTGTGGGCGACATTTGGTGGGACGACTTGGCAGCGGGCACCTTGCCCCTGCCGCCGGATGCATGGCTGAGCAGCGACAGCCCTCGGCTCGTTCGGAGGCACAGCCAGCACAAAGGCAGCTTTGGCGACGTCACCATCGTGGGGGGCGCCGCCGGCATGACCGGTGCCGCTTTGCTGGCGGCCGCAGCCAGCCAAGCCGCCGGAGCCGGTCGGGTCTTCGTGCACCTGCTGGCAGCCGCGGCGTCCGCGGGTGAACCACTCACCCCTGTGGCGCTGGATCCGACGCATCCCGCGCTCATGTTCCGGCCTTGGGATGGAGACAGCCGCCCTGCCGCCTGGGCTCAGCACACGGTGGCGTGTGGCTGCGGAGGTGGTGACGCCGTGGTCAACGTGCTTCCACGACTGCTTGAAAGCGCTGCCCGCCTCATCCTGGACGCCGACGCACTGAATGCGGTCGCGACCAGTCCTGTGCTGCAGCGCCAGTTGAGCCGCCGTGCCCAAAAAGGGTTGTCCACCGTGCTGACGCCCCATCCTTTGGAAGCTGCACGCCTGTTGGGCGTCGAGACCATTGACATCCAGAACGACCGCAGAGGTGCTGCCCAACGGATCGCACAGGCTTGGCAGTGCGTCGTTGTCCTCAAGGGCGCCGGCACTGTCATTGCCTCGCCGGACGCCATCCCCTGGATCAACCTTCCCGGAAATGCGGCCCTGGCCACGGCCGGCACCGGTGACGTGCTAACCGGTTGGATGGCGGGCTGGTGGGCTCAATCCCTTGGCAGCGTGGGCGAGGCGAACCACCTCACTGTGCAGGCGGTGGCTGCCCAGGCCGTGGCCTGGCACGGCGCGGCGGCTGAGCCGATGCAGTCTGGGGCCCTGCGCGCAGAAGATCTGATCGAGCGCATGCACAAGCGCTTGCGCGCCACCTGAGCCGAGTGCTCAGCTGCGCTTTTTCTTCGCCGCCGCACGACGCACCGTGGTCGTGCGTTTCTTGGCCTTTTCCCTGCCACCGTCAATGCTGGGCTCGGCGCCCTGCTCGGCCGCCGCGGTGCCTGCGCCTGCAGCCTGCAACAGGCGCGGCGTTTTGCCGCCGCGTGACTGGTCGGCCGCCTTCTTGCGCGCCTTCACCGCACGATCGGCTTCACGGAGGTCTGCCAACGCCTGGGCCGCCGTGTCGACGGCCACCGGGCGCTCGGCCTGCTTGTCTTCGTGCTTGTCGTCGCCCCGCTGTTTGCCTTTGCGCGCGCCGCCACGACCGTGGCCCGACACACCTTCCCCGTCCTCGCGCACCAAGCGGAAGTCGATCTTGCGCCCGTCCAGGTCCACGCGACTGACCTGCACACGCACCCGTGCACCCACCGTGTAACGCACCCCGGAGCGATCGCCTCGCAGCTCCTGACGGGCTTCGTCGAACCGGAAGTACTCACCTCCCAATTCAGTGATGTGCACCAGACCTTCCACGTGCAAACCGTCCAATTGAACGAACAGGCCGAAGCTGGTCACGGCACTCACCGTGCCACCGTATTCCTCGCCCAGGTGCTCGCGCATGTAGCGGCACTTCAGCCAGGCTTCGACGTCACGGGAGGCTTCGTCGGCGCGGCGTTCGTTGGCGCTGCAATGGATGCCGGTGACCTCCCAGGCTTCGGCCTCGTTGACCGCCGTGGACATGGCACCCCGCGCCTGCACCGCGCCCTTGCCTCTCGCTCGAGCCGGTTGCGACGGCGTGGTGCGGGCCACGTCCAGCAGGCGGTAATGCTTCTGGGCCAGCAGCGCCTTGATCACGCGGTGGACCAGCAGGTCCGGGTAGCGGCGGATGGGGCTGGTGAAATGGGTGTACGCAGGGTACGCCAGACCGAAGTGCCCGCTGTTGGCGCTGGTGTAGATCGCCTGCTGCATCGAGCGCAGCAGCATCGTGTGGATCTGCATTGCGTCGGGCCGCTCCTTGGTCGCTGCGGCGATGGTCTGGAACTCGCCCGGGGTCGGGTTGTCGCTGATGCTCAGACCCAGCCCCAGGGCCTTCAGGTAATTTTGCAGCAAGACACGCTTCTCAGGAGTGGGTCCTTCGTGCACCCGGAACAAGGACGCGTGCTTGTTGTGCTCGATGAAATCGGCCGAACAGACGTTGGCCGCCAGCATGGCCTCTTCGATCAACTTGTGGGCTTCTGTGCGCGTGCGCGGCACGATCTTCTCGATGCGCCCGTTTTCGTCGCAAATGATTTGCGTCTCGGTGGTCTCAAAATCCACGGCGCCGCGTTTGGCTCGCGATTTGAGCAACGCACGGTAGACGTCCAGCAAGTCGAGGAGGTGCGGCACCAGGGGTTGTCGCTTGGCAGCCTCTGGCCCGCGGGTGTTGACCAAAATCGCAGCCACTTCGTTGTAGGTGAAGCGGGCGTGGGAGCAAATCACGGCCGGGAAAAACTGGTAAGCGTGGATGTCGCCTGTGTCGGTGATCAACATGTCACACACCATCGACAAGCGCTTCTCATACGGATTGAGCGAACACAGGCCGTTGGAAATCTTTTCGGGCAGCATGGGGATCACGCGGCGCGGAAAGTAGACCGACGTGGCCCGCTCGTAGGCGTCTTCGTCCAACGCCTCTCCGGGCTTGACGTAATGACTGACGTCGGCAATGGCCACGATCAAACGCCAACCCGTCCCCTTGCCCACGTCGGCAGGCTCGCAATACACCGCGTCGTCGAAATCGCGAGCGTCTTCGCCGTCGATGGTCACCAACGGCACATCGGTCAGGTCCACACGGTTCTTGCAGTCCACCGGGCGCACCTTGTCAGGCAGCGAAGCGGCCTGCGCCAGGGTTTGCGGCGAGAACTGGTGAGGCACTTCGTACTTGCGAACGGCGATCTCGATTTCCATGCCGGGATCGTCGATGTCACCGAGGACTTCGGTGACGCGGCCGACAGGCTGGGAATGCATCGACGGCGGCTCGGTCAACTCGATGGCCACCACCTGACCCGCCGTGGCATTGGCGATCGCATTTTTGGGAATCAGGATGTCTTGACCGTAGCGCTTGTCTTCCGGTGCCACCAACCAGATGCCGCTTTCGTGCAGCAGCCGGCCGATGATGGGCGCTTTCTTGCGCTCAATGATTTCGAGCACACGTCCCTCGGGTCGCCCCTTGCGGTCAAGCCGCACAATGCGGGCCCGCACCCGGTCGTGGTGCAAGACCGCCCGCATCTCTTGGGGAGAGAGGTACAGATCGGGTTGCTGATCTTCGCGGACGATGAAGCCGTGTCCGTCGCGGTGGCCCTGCACGGTGCCAACCACTTCGCTCAGGAGTTCAGTGCCAGCGCCAGCGGGGGTGTTCAAAGTGTTTTTATTGATGATAGAATTCATGGTTTCCTGAATGCCCAGGTGGCGGAATTGGTAGACGCACTAGTTTCAGGTACTAGCGGGTAACTCCGTGGAGGTTCGAGTCCTCTCCTGGGCACCATTCAGTGAGTTAAAAAGATTAGAAGAAAAGAAAAGCCAGTCAAAAAGCCAACGTCAATGCGTTGGCTTTTTTCATGGTGGCTCCACGGCTTGGCAGGCAGCGCTTGAACGTCCATCCGACCGGATGGAGAGCCGCTGACAAGGGTCCCGTTTTTCAAATGGAAAACTTTCGGGCCAGTTGAGGGGGGCGCATGTTGTCGTATTCCTCGAAAGGTTGATGAATCCAGGGGCTGGTGGCCAACAGCTCGACGTAGTAGTCGGGCACGTAGGTCGAACTGCCCTTGGTCCAGATCACTGCCGAACGCAATTCCGTGATCGAAGGCGTTCCCCGCAAACGGTCAACCACCGCCCGCAAGGTCACGCCAGAGTCTGCCAAATCATCCACCAACAGCACGCGTCCGCCCAACTGCCCTTGGGGCAAGGTGATGTACTGCGCCAAATCGAGTCGACCCTGGATCGTTCCAGCCTCGGCGCGGTAAGAACTGGTGGACATGATGCCCAAAGGTTTGTCGAACACCCGTGACATCACGTCGCCGGGCCGCATGCCGCCACGGGCCAGGCACAAGATCTGGTCGAACTCCCAACCCGATGCGTGCACCTTGAGTGCCAATCGCTCGATGAGCAGGTGGTACTCGTCCCAAGACACGTACAGGTTTTTACCGTCTTCCGTCAACATCGCTGACCTCGTTGAATAGCGTTGAGCCCCGACTCTCAGGCTTGGTAAGGATGGCGAAGCAGGATGGTGTGGTCACGGTCTGGACCGGTGGACACCATGTCGATGGACGAGCCGATGAACTCCTGCACCCGCTCCAGATAACGCCTGGCATTCAAGGGCAGCGCATCCCACTCGGTGATGCCGGCCGTGGAGCCACTCCACCCGGGGAATGTGTCATAGATCGGCTTGCAGGCGGCGATTTCATCTTCGTCGAGCGGCAGGATGTCGAGACGACGTCCCTCCCATTCGTAGCCCACGCACACCTTGATTTCGTCCAGCCCGTCAAGGACATCGAGCTTGGTGATGCACAGCCCGGAGATCCCATTGATGATGATGGAGCGCTTCAAGGCGGCCGCGTCCAGCCAACCGCAACGGCGCGGGCGCCCCGTCACGGTGCCACGCTCCTGGCCGACGGTGGACAGGTGAAAACCCACCGTGCCCGCCTCGTCCATGGGCAACTCGGTTGGAAACGGCCCGCTGCCCACGCGGGTGGTGTAGGCCTTGGTGATCCCCAACACATAGTGCAAGGCGTCCGGCCCCAGGCCCGTGCCCGCCGCAGCGTTGCCCGCCACGCAATTGCTGGACGTCACATACGGGTAGGTGCCATGGTCGATGTCGAGCAGCGTGCCTTGCGCCCCTTCGAACAACAGGTTGGCGCCTTTGCGGTTGGCGTTGTACAGCAGGTACCCGACGTCGGCCATCATCGGCTTGATCTGTTCTGCCAATGCCATGGCCTGGTCGAGAATCGGCTGGAAGGCCACCGGCTCTGCATTCAAATAACCTTGCAATGCGAAGTTGTGCAGGTCCACCAGCTCGCGCAATTTGCGGGCGAAGCGCTCCGGGTGCTTCAAGTCCTGCATCCTCAATGCACGCCGAGCGACCTTGTCTTCGTAAGCAGGCCCGATGCCCTTGCCGGTGGTGCCAATCTTGCCGGCCCCACTGGACTCGCGCAGCAACTCACGCGCTTTGTCGACCTCCACGTGAAAAGGCAGGATCAGCGGGCACGATTCGCTGATGAACAGGCGCGAACGCACCTCGACACCGATGGCTTCTAGGCGCTCGATCTCTTTCATCAGGTGAGCGGGGTCGATGACCACGCCGTTGCCGATGTAGCAGGCCACGCCATCGCGCATGATGCCCGATGGAATCAACTGCAAGGCCGTCTTGATGCCTTTGATCACGAGCGTGTGGCCAGCGTTGTGACCGCCCTGGAATCGCACCACGGCCTGGGCGTGGTCGGTGAGCCAGTCGACGACCTTGCCCTTGCCCTCATCACCCCACTGGGTACCCACCACGATCACGTTGCGGCCGGTGGCCGCGGAGTTGACTGCATTCATGTCTGGCTTTCTCAAATTGAATTAGGTTGGCAGCCACTGCCGGTCAAGCCGGGACCACCTGCCAGGCATTTGCTCGACGCACCAGTTGACGGTCGCAATCGAACTCCTGAACTTCGTGTTCATGCCCCGGCAACACGCAAACCACGGTCTCGCCTTGCTCCCGCAGCCGGCGAATTTCGGCACGCAGGCTGACATCGTCGTCCCAAGGGGCGCGAATGGCCGCCGCCACACGGCGCAACGCAACGACCTCTCCCAGTGCCTTGACGTCCAGACTGAATCCCACGGCGGGTCGGTTGCGCCCGAACACCGCACCGACCTCGTCATAGCGGCCGCCGCGCAGCAGCGAATCAATGCCGCCCGGCGCAAACACCGAAAACTGAGCACCGCTGTAATAGGCGTACCCACCCAGATCTGCCAGGTCGTAGCCCACCTGCACTTCCGGATGGGCTTCTTGAACATGCGCGGCCAAGGACTGCAAATCGCTGAGTGCCGACAGGATCAGTGGCCGCTGCGGCAGCTCCGCCCGGGCCGCAGCCAACACTTCCGGCCCGCCATACAGCGACAGCAAGCGCTGCAAGCCGGCGCGGACCTCTGCAGGAAAGCCTGCCGACAAGGCCGCCAGGCTGGTGGCATCCTTGGCAGCCAAAGCAGCCACCACTTCTTGCAAGTGGACGGCGTCCACCGGCAAGCCGGCCAACAACGCGCGAACGATGCGCGAGTCGGCCAGGTCCAGCTGCAAGCCGCTCACGCCGCTGTGCCGCAAACTCTCCAGCGCCAGATCCAGGATTTCCAAGTCGGCTTCCATGCCGGCATGACCGTAAATTTCGGCGCCCCACTGCAGAGGTTCCCGAGTGGCCTGCGGGCCCGCTGGCCGGGTGTGCAGCACCGGGCCGCAGTAGCACAGCCGCGCCACGCCCTGTCGATTGAGCAAGTGGGCGTCGATGCGGGCCACCTGGGGCGTGGTGTCCGCCCGCACGCCCATGGTCCGGCCGCTGAGCTGGTCAACCAGCTTGAAAGTTTTCAAGTTGAGTGTCTGGCCAGTGCCTGACAACAGCGAGTCCAGGTACTCGAGCAACGGCGGCATGACCAGTTCGAAGCCGTAGCAGCGCGCCATGTCCAGCAAACCCCGTCGAAGTTCTTCAATGTGCCGCGCCTGTGCGGGCAGCACATCGGCGATGTGCTCGGGCAAAAGCCACGCAGACGAGCGTGCGGACGACATTCAGGAGACCTTTGGAAAAAAAGAGAATTGTATCGGGCTGGCGAGGCCGTCCGGGCTGTTCGTTCTGGAAACGCCCTGGAGTGGATGCTGCGCCTTCAGGGCGCCCAGAGCCACAACAACAGCAAGCCCAGCAACATGCCGCTCAGCCCGGCCACACGGAGCTGGGAATCACTGAGAGCCAGCATCCGCTCGAAAACGCGCCGCCAGAGCGCTGGGCTGAAAAACGGCAGCAGCCCTTCTAACACCAGCACGAGCGCCAGTGCCACCCACAAGATCTCCGACATCACACCCTTCGTGCGCGCGCCGGCAGGCTCAGTTTTTTCCGCCGGCCGATGCTGGGGGCGCTGTGCCTCGGAAGGCCTTGAAGAACTCGCTGCTGGGGTCCAACACCATCACGTCCGAACGGCTCTTGAAGGTGTTTTTGTAAGCTTCAAGGCTGCGGTAGAACTGGGCAAACTGAGGGTCCCGGGTGAAGGCCGATGCATACAGCGCCGAGGCGCGGGCATCGCCTTCGCCCTTGATCTTTTGCGCGTCGCGGTAAGCCTCGGCCATGATGATGTCGCGCTGACGCTCGGCATCGGCCCGGATCTTTTCACCCTCGGCACTGCCGGTCGACCGCAATTCGTTGGCCACGCGCTTGCGCTCGGATTCCATGCGGCGATAAACCGAATCCGTCACCGATGGTGCGAAATCCACCCGCTTGATGCGCACGTCGACGATCTCGATGCCGAAAGCCTTGGCGTCCGCCCGCAGGCGGTTGTGCACGTCTTCCATGACGTCTTCACGCTCGGTGGCCAACATCGCCTGCACCTTGCGGCGTGTCACGGCCTCGTTGAAGGCGGCTTGAACCACTGGGCTCAGCCGCGTTTCCAGGTTGCGCACTTCGGCACCATTGTTGCGGATGAACTGGCGCGGATCGGTGATGCGCCACTTGACCAGCCAATCGATCACCAAGCTTTTCTTCTCAGCGGTGAAGATGGGACGGGTGTCGGGGCTGTCGAGGGTCTGGATGCGCCTGTCAAGGAACACCACATTTTGAAAGGGAGGTGGCAACTTGAAGCGCAGGCCAGGCTCGGAGGTGACCTCCTTAATTTCCCCCAACGCGTAGATGACAGCGAATTTTCGCTGGTCCACGATGAACAAGGTGGAAAAAAGAAGCAGCAGCAAGATCAATGCGCTGGCAATGAAAAATCCAATTCGGTTCATCTGGCAAGTCCTGTCAAATCAACGGCCGTCACGGTCACGGGAGCGCTGGCTTTCGCGCGAGCGAAGGTCCGCGCTCGGCGGCGGCGGTGGCGTGGTTTCCGAAGGCATCGCCGCAGCAGGGGTGCCGGCTGCCGGCGCAGCCTGTTGCATCAATTTGTCCAGCGGCAAATACAGCAAATTGGAATTTGCTCGGCTGTCAACCAACACCTTGCTGACGCCGGAATAGATTTGCTGCATGGCGTCGATGTAGAGCCGGTCGCGGGTCACGCCAGGCGCCTTTTGGTACTCGGTGAGCACGCTGGCAAAACGCTGCGCGTCACCTTCGGCACGCGCTACCACGCTGGCCTTGTAGCCTTCGGCCTCTTCCCTCAAGCGGGCTGCCGTGCCCTGCGCACGGGGAATCACGTCGTTGGCATAGGCTTGGCCTTCGTTCTTCAGCCGTTCGCTGTCTGCGCCCGCCTTGAAGGCGTCGTCGAAAGCCGCCTGCACTTGCTCGGGGGCTTGCACACTCTGCACGTTCACATTGACCACCAAAATGCCGGTGTTGAGCCGGTCCAGCTGGGCCTGGACCGATTTGATCAGGTCGGCTTGAATGGCATCGCGCTGCTCGTACAACACCGAGTCCATCACGCTGCGGCCCACAATTTCCCGGACCGCCGACTCGGCGGCCAAGCCAACGGCATCGTCGGGCCTGAGATTTTCGAACAAATAGGCTTTGACGTCTTTGATGCGGTATTGGACAGTAAAGCGGATGTCGACGATATTTTCATCGCGCGTTAGCATGGAGGAACCGCGCAGACCCGTGTTCTGAGCCACGGAATTGAGCCCGACCTCCACCGACCGCAGCTGAGTGACCGGCACAATTTCGTGAGTTTGGAACGGGTAAGGGGCACGAACCTGCAAACCGGCATCCACCGTCTTGGTGTACTTGCCAAACGACATCACCACGCCTTGTTCACCTTCTTGCACGATGAACAAGCCGGTGAAACCCCAGATCAACACCACCACTCCGATGACCAAGCCCAAACCGATGCCTGCACTGCGCATGTCGGGTTGGAAGTCAGGCCCTTGGCCGCCACCGGCGCCAGGCGGCGGGTTCTTGCCGAACAGACCCCCCAGCTTGCGGTTGAAATCGCCCCAGAGCTCGTCCAGATCCGGAGGGCCGTCGCCCCGCCGTCCGCCACTCAGGTGCACGGTGGGCAGCGGCGTTCGCACGCCCAGCACGCGCCGGGCCGCGCTCACCCAGCTCGCGACTGCAGCACGTGCCACCTGCTTCAACGACGCCCACGGACCCGCGGCGGACGCTTCGGAAGGCACTGAAGGGATTCCATTCATGGTCATGCTGAATTGAGGAAGGTAGTGGGAAGTGAAGAAGAGAGATCGGTCTCGTCGGCGAGTGGTTCCTGGGGCGCGGCGGCGGCATCGTTCGTGATCGCTGCGACGATGATTTGCCGCAAGACGTCCAAACCGGTATTTTGCAGTGCGCTGACAAACACCCGAGGGGTGCGCACACCCTGAATGTCCAAGACGTCAGAGGCAATGCGCGGCTGCTGGTTGTCCTCCAGCCGATCGCTCTTGTTGAAGACCAGCACCTGGGGAATGTCCTGGGCGCCGATGTCGGCCAAGACACGCTGGACTTCATTCATCTGCTCATCCAAATTCGGACTCGATGCGTCAACCACGTGAAGCAACAAGTCGGCTTGGGTGGCCTCTTGAAGCGTGGCCTCGAAGGCTTCCACCAACTTGTGAGGCAAATCGCGAATGAAGCCGACGGTGTCCGACAGGGACACCGAGCGTTGCGCATCCTGCAGATAAAACTGGCGTGTGGTGGTGTCCAGGGTCGCGAACAGTTGATCGGCCGCCAGGGCCCGCGCCTTCACCAGGGTGTTGAACAACGTGGACTTGCCGGCATTGGTGTAGCCGACCAAAGACACTCGGAACGTCTCGTTGCGCTCACGCTGCCGGCGTTGGGTACGGCGTTGCTTTTTGAGCTTTTCAAGCCGCACTTTGAGCGCCTTGATCCGGTCGTTGATCATCCGCCGGTCCAGCTCGATTTGCGTCTCACCGGGGCCACCGCGGGCACCAATGCCGCCGCGCTGGCGTTCCAAGTGGCTCCAGCGCCGCACCAGCCGGGTGGACAGGTACTGCAAATGGGCCAGTTCGACCTGCAGCTTGCCTTCATGACTTTGCGCCCGTGCAGCAAAGATCTCCAAAATCAGCAAGGTCCGATCCGCCACAGGCACCCCCAAGTGGCGCTCGAGGTTTCGTTGCTGAGCCGCGGACAACGCTTGGTCGAACACCACGCCATCGGCTTGGTGACTTTGCACCAGCACCTTGATTTCATCGGCCTTGCCCGAACCCACAAACAGGGCGGCATCGGGGGCCTGGCGTTTGGCGGTGACCTTGGCCACCGGCAAGTCACCGGCCGATTGGCACAGCAACGCCAACTCATCCAGGGTGGGGTCAAAATGGCCACGCCCAGCCATGTCCACCCCGACCAGGATCACACGAAGCGGGTTGCCGGCGGCGGAACTCTCAACGCTCAAGGTGTCGTTGCCCGAATCTTAAACATCGGCAGCCGATCAGGCCTGCTCGGCAGGCTCGGCGGTGTGGAAGTTCACCGCTCGCCCCGGCACCACGGTTGAGATGGCATGCTTGTAAACCATCTGGGTGACCGTGTTCTTCAACAAGACAACATACTGATCAAAGGACTCGATGTGGCCCTGAAGCTTGATGCCGTTGACCAGGTAGATCGACACGGGCACGTGCTCTTTGCGCAGCAGGTTCAAAAAGGGGTCTTGAAGAAGTTGGCTTTTGTTGCTCACGATATTTTCCGTGTTGAAAGTTCAAAGGTGGGGGCACGTTAACACAGGCCCCTGCAACGGCCGGGCCGCCCGCTCAAGAATCTTTGTCGTCAAAGGGATTTCGGCTGGAGCGCATTTCAATGCGCAATGGCGTCCCTGTGAGTTTGAAGTGCGCTCGAAAACGCCCTTCCAAAAATCGTTTGTAGGCGTCGGTCACGTGCTCGAGCGAATTGCCGTGCACCACGATGATGGGCGGGTTCATGCCACCTTGGTGGGCGTAGCGCAATTTCGGGCGGAACATGCCTGCCCGCTTGGGCGTCTGGTGCTCAACAGCCTCCTGCAACAAGCGGGTCAGCACCGGTGTGGGCATTTTGCGAATGGCCGACTGGTGGGCTTCTGTGATCGACTTCCACACCGCACTCAACCCTTGTCGCCGCACGGCGGAAATGTTCAACACGGGTGCAAACTTCAGGAAAGCGAGGCGCTGCTCGATGGAGCGTTGCAACAGCTCCTTTTGGTAGGCGTCCACTGCGTCCCACTTGTTCACCGCGACCACGACGGCACGGCCGCTTTCCAAGATGTACCCGGCGATGTGGGCATCCTGGTCGGTCACACCTTGGGTGGCATCCAACAGCAGCAGCACCACGTGCGCGTCGGCAATGGCCTGCAGGGTTTTGATGACGGAGAATTTTTCGATCGCTTCGAACACTTTGCCCTTGCGACGCAGGCCCGCGGTGTCGATCAACTCGAATTTCTGCCCGCCGCGCTCGAAGGGCACCGTGATCGCATCGCGCGTTGTTCCAGGCAAGTCGAACGCCACCAGGCGCTCCTCGCCCAACCAGGCATTGATGAGCGTGCTTTTGCCGACGTTCGGCCGCCCGGCGACGGCCAGGCGAATCGGGCGGTCTTCGTCAACCGCCGCCTCTTCGTCCTCATCTTCAGGAAATTCTTCCAGCGCAGCTTCGGTCAGGCTGCGGATGCCTTGTCCGTGGGCCGACGAAATCGGATGCGGCTCACCCATGCCAAGTTCGAAAAACTCGCCCAGTTGGGGCGCCTCGGTCATGCCCTCGGCCTTGTTGGCTGCCAACAAAACCTTCTTGCCGGACACTCGCAAGAATTTGGCGATGTCATGGTCTTGGGCGCTCACGCCGCCGCGCACGTCAACGACGAAAATGACCGCATCGGCTTCGGCGACTGCTTGCCGGGTCTGCTTGGCCATTTCCTTGACGATGCCGGTGCTGCTGTCGGGCTCGAACCCGCCGGTGTCGACGACGATGAATTCGCGCGGGCCCAAACGCCCGTCGCCATAGTGGCGGTCACGGGTCAAGCCCGCAAAATCCGCCACGATGGCATCACGGGTGCGTGTCATTCGGTTGAACAGGGTGGACTTGCCCACATTGGGGCGTCCGACGATGGCAATGACGGGTTTCATGGGCGCTCAGGCACCTTCACTCGGGGCGCAGCGCAAACAAGCCACCCTTGCGTGTGACCACCAAGACGGTGGTGCCGGACACCGTCGGCGTTGCCACGATCGGACTGCCATCGGTGGCCAGGCGCAGCAAGGCCCGACCATCGTCCCGTGACAACACATGCACCATCCCACGTGCGTCCCCAAAAATCAACAAGGGCCCTGCAATGGCGGGGGCCGTCAGGCCATGGTTGGCCAGGGCGTCGCTGGTCCACAAGGGCAACCCGGTGGTGGTCTTCCAGGTTTGAATTCGGTCGGCGGCATCGGCCGCGTAGACTTGATCGGCGTCAGCGGCCAGACCCAAGGTGCCGCCAAAGTTCTTGCTCCAAGCCAGGGCACCTCGGGCGGCGTTGACGCACCCGATGGCGCTTTGAAACGACCGTGCGCAGACAAATTCGCCCACGCGAGCGGCCGGGCCCACCAAGTCCGCCAGCCGCTCAATTTCGTTGGTTCCCCGTGGAGAGGCCACGGAGGTTTCCCACGTCACCGAACCCTTGAGGGAATCCAGCCCCACCATGCGCGGGCCTTGGCCCACCACCAAGGTGTTGCCGAAAGGTCGCAAGACGCCGGGCTGCAGCAAGGTCAAAGGGTCGCCCTGGCGTTGCAGCGCCCACAGCTTGCGCCCGTCCTGCACATCGTAGGCGTGCACGCTGCGATCGCTGCCCAGCACAAAGACGCGCTCGCCGGCAACCAATGGCGCTGTGGCGACTTGCACACCCACCGGCCGCCGCCAGACCACCCCGGTGGGTTGGACCACGACCACGTCGCCTTTCAAAGTGACCACCGCGGCGGACCGACCGTCAAAACCCACGCCAGCGCCCAGCGCTTCACCCACTTCTGCCCGCCACAGCGATGTGCCGGTGTCCGCTTGAACGGCGAGCACCGTGCCGTTGCTGGTGGCCAAGGCAAACACATCGTCTTGCGACGCCACATGAAGCGGGAACGTCACCTTGTCCAGAGACTGTTGCCACACCACCCGGCCAGCAATGGGTGAGGCGATCGGCTCCAGCGGTTTCGGATCGGGTTTTTTGGGTCCACTGCCGCACCCTGCCAGCGCCAGGGTCACACAGGCCACAGCGCCCCAGCGCAGAGGGCGGAACAAAACGCTCATGGTTGAGCTCCTGAGGCCGCTGCAGACGCAGACGCCGGTGCTGGCGACGGCTGTTCGTCAACCGACACGCCAAGGGCGCCCAACTTGCCTTCAATGACGCGGCGGTAATCGACCTGGGCGTCCATGGCTTTCCAAGCTTGGTTGTAAGCCTGGATGGCTTCGGTGGGCTTGTTCAAAGCCAGCAGCACGTCGCCCCGGCGATCGGCCACCAGGGCCTCGAATTCTGGCGCGGGCGACTTGTCCAGTACACGCAAGGCTTCGTCCAACTTCTTTGCCTCCATCAGCACGCCGGCCAAGCGCAGCCGCGCCAGGGCTTGGTATTCCGGGGTGGTTGCCTGCTCAGTGACCCAGGTCAGTGACGCCTGAGCTTCGTCCAGTTGCTTGGACTCGAATTGCAACTTCGCCAGCAACAGTGCGCCTTGCTGGGCCACGAGCGTTTTGGGGTAACGACTCTTCAGGTCGTTGACCACCTGGGCCGCTTTGGGGACGTCCCGTGCCGTCACGGCTTTGTCGAGTTCGTCGTACATCGCACTGGCTTGCAAAGCCTGGTCCTGCTGATGGGCGTTCCAGCGGGTCCAGCCGACGTAAGCCGCCAGCACAGCGATCAGCAGCACGAGCAGGAGATTGCCGTAGCGCTTCCAAAACGCCTTGAGCTGGTCGAGTTGTTCTTGTTCTTCGAGGTCAAGCTGGGCCATGGTCACTCTTTGTTGGAGTCGAAACGGGAAGCGAAGGATTATGCGTTGATCAACCCAACCGCCCATTCGTTCACCCCATTCAGCGGCAGTGATCGTTGGGGAGCACCGGCATCGCGCAGGTCCTTCAGGCCAACCTCGCCTCGAGCGATCTCGTCGTCGCCAAAAATCAGCGCGTGGCGGGCACCGCTGTGGTTGGCACGTTCGAACTGGGTGCGGATGCGAACGGGGCCGGCTGCGCCCATGGCGTTCATCACCACCGAGACGCCGGCCGCACGCAATGCGTCCAGGGTGGTCATGGCTGCGGGCAAAGCGGCCACGCTGGGGACCACGGCATAAACCATCGGTGGGCGCGGCTCGGGCAACTTGTCGATGGCTTTGAGCAGCAGCAGCAGGCGCTCAATGCCCATGCCCCAGCCCACGGCCGGGGCAGACCGCCCGCCCAGTTGCTCGATCAGGCTGTCATAGCGACCGCCACCACACACCGTGCCCTGCGAGCCCAGGCGATCGGTGACCCACTCGAACACCGTCAGGTTGTAATAGTCCATGCCCCGCACCAACCGCGGGTTGATGCGGTAGGGCAGCCCGGCGGCATCCAGCACCGCCCGCACACCGTTGAAGTGCGCCAACGAAGCTTCACCCAGAAAATCCATCAGCTGGGGTGCGGACTCCACCACGCTTTGCATGGCCGGGTTTTTCGTGTCCAGGATGCGCAGCGGGTTGGTGTGCAGACGGCGCAAGGCATCGGCGTCCAATGCCGATGAATGGGCTTCCAGGTGCGCCACCAGGGCCTGGCGATGGGCCAAGCGCTCATCGGGCTGTCCGAGGCTGTTGAGCTCGAGCCAGAGATCTTTGCCTTCTTCCAGGCCCAACTGGCGCCACAGGGCGCGGCACATCAGGATCAACTCGGCATCCACATCGGGGCCAGCAAAGCCCAGCGCTTCGGCACCCACCTGGTGAAACTGGCGGTATCGCCCTTTCTGCGGCCTTTCATGGCGGAACATGGCGCCCATGTAGAACAGCCGCTTGCCGCCGTCACGCAAAAACGAGTGTTCGTTCATGGCGCGCACCACGCCTGCGGTGTTTTCCGGGCGCAGGGTGAGCCGGTCCTGGTTCATGGCGTCTTCGAAGGAGTACATCTCCTTTTCCACGATGTCGGTGACCTCGCCCAACGCCCTTGCAAACAAGGCGGTCGGCTCGACGATGGGCGTGCGCACGTTGGCATACCCGTGGCGCTCCATCAGCCCCCTGACCCCCCCTTCAAACCACTCCCATGCCGCCGACTCGGGCGGCAAGATGTCGTTCATGCCCTTGACCGCCTGCAAGGCGGTTTTTTCCTCTGCCATGGTGCTCTTCAAAACAAATCAGTCGGCGATTGCGCCGGGTTGGTCGGTGGCGCCAAAGCGCTTTTCAATGTAGTTTTCCACCAGGGCCTGGAAATCGGTGGCGATGCCCTCGCCCCGCAAAGTCAGCGCTTTTTCCCCGTCGATGAACACCGGGGCGGCAGGCGCCTCGCCGGTGCCGGGAAGGCTGATGCCGATGTCAGCGTGCTTGCTTTCACCCGGGCCGTTGACAATGCAACCCATGACGGCGACCTTCATGCGCTCCACGCCCGGGTACTTGGCCCGCCAGACCGGCATCTGGGCGCGCAAAAAGTCATCAATTTGCTTGGCCAGCTCCTGGAACGTGGTGCTGCTGGTGCGGCCACAGCCGGGACAGGCGGTGACACTGGGATTGAACGCCCGCAAGCCCAAAGACTGCAGGATTTCCAACGCCACCACAACTTCCTGCGTGCGCGCCTCACCGGGCTGCGGCGTCAACGACACCCGGATGGTGTCGCCGATGCCCTCTTGCAGCAGCAGGGCCAAGGCCGTGGCCGAAGCCACCGTGCCTTTGGTGCCCATGCCCGCTTCGGTCAGTCCGAGGTGGAGGGCATGGTCGCATTGGCGGGCAAGCGCCCGGTAGACACTCACCAAGTCCTGCACTCCCGACATCTTGCAAGACAGAATGATCTGGTCTGCCGACAAACCAATTTCAGTGGCGCGCTGCGCTGACTCGATGGCCGACGCCACGAGGGCGCGGTACATGATCTGCTGCGGCTCGAAGGGCTCAGGCAAAGTGGCGTTTTCGTCCATCAACTGCGCCAACAGTTCCTGGTCTAAGCTGCCCCAATTGACCCCAATCCGCACCACCTTGTCGAGCTTGGCCGCAATCTCGATCATTTGGGCGAACTGGCGCTCCCCTTTGTCGCCCTTGCCCACATTGCCGGGGTTGATGCGGTATTTGGACAACGCTTCGGCACACGCAGGGTGCTCCGTCAGCAGACGGTGGCCGTTGTAGTGAAAGTCACCCACCAGGGGCACGGCGATGCCCATGCGGTCGAGCTGGTCCCGAATGTGGGGCACCGCCGCGGCGGCCTCCGGGGTGTTGACGGTGATGCGCACAAGTTCCGAGCCGGCCTGGGCCAGCTCTTTCACCTGAATGGCGGTCTCGATGACGTTGACCGTGTCCACGTTCGTCATCGATTGCACACGCACCGGCGCATCTCCGCCGATGGTCACGACGTGATCGCCCCACCGGACACGGGCTTGGCGCGATCGCCGGGGCGCGGGCACGGCCGGTTCAATGAAGGTGTGGCGCAACGATGGGAGAGCTGACATGGGACTTCACCTGCCTCAAAGAGGATTCAACGCGACGCCGACGACCGTGACGCCGCCCACCCTGACGGGGTCAATTCAAATCGACCCGGGCCACATTGTCCCGGGTCGTGGGCGCCAGGTCGATGGGCTGCCCGCGAAACCGAACTTCGGTCACGCTGGCGTTACCAATTTTCAACCTCAAGGGCAGCGCACCGCCCAACAGCACCGATTCTTGGGGTTGCACCATGCGGGCGAGCAAGGTTTTGCCTTTGCCATCTTGCACCTCAATCCAAGACGGCGAAGTGACACGCAATGCCAAAGGGGTGTTGGCACTGTCGAGGTTGCTCAATGACGATGCCGAAGCGGATGCAGGCATCGACTCCAACACCGATGACGCCGCGGGCAAAGGCTCGATCACGTCTGGAATGGGCGCGCCCAAAATGGTGGCAGGCATCGTTTCCGTGACCAGGTTGCCTGTCGTGCCTTCGCTGTTCGAAGGCTGGGAGCGAGCTGGCTCATCCGCACGGCCGAGGCCACCCAGCCAATCCGACGGCCAAGAGGCCCACTGGGCAGGCATCGCGTACACCGCCAACGTGGCGCCCAGCACCAGGGCACCGCCCCACACGGCGGGATGGCGTGTCCAGGCCCATGATGAAGGCTCCTGCTGCCCTGCCCGCTCGCGAAATGGCGCGTTCAGGCCTTCGCCCAATTGCTCAATGCGATGCGCTTGAGCAGACGGCAGCAACCCCATGACGGTGGTGGGATCCATCTTCAAACACCGGCACACCGTTTGAGCCAGTGCGCGCGCGAAGGCCATGTCGGGCAGCTGGTCCCATTGGTCCGCTTCCAGCAGTTCGAGCTTGCGCTGCGGCACTTTGATCGATGCGGCCAAGGTCGCGATGTGCATGCCCTTGGCCACACGAGCCTGGCGCAACAAGCTGCCAGCGGAGGTGGAATTGGTGGTGAGCAAGCCGCTCACCTGATCTGCGTCACTCATCGAACCTGCCTCGTTCAAACGCCATGGCCTCTGGCGACTTGGGAAACCGATCTCGCAACTGCTTGCCCAACGCCTGCGTGCCCGCTGTGTTGCCAAGCCGGTTCTCTACACGAGCGCCCAACCACAGAGTCTGGGAATTGGCCATGTCCGGATTGGCGTTGATGCGCCGAATGAAAAAGCGCGCGCGCTCGAACTCAGCACGCCGATACAGCACCTCGGCCAAGTTGACGGCGGCCAAAGGGTTGGTAGGGTCAATTTCGTAAGCGCGGTTCAGCGTGGCCTCGGCTTGCTCCAGGCGGCCTTCCCGCGCCTGACACGAACCTTTGGTGACCAATGTGCGTTGTGCGTTGCGGTACAACGGGACCGCCAACGCCCGGTTGAACAAGGCATCACTCTCTTCGAACCGACGGCGCTGACACAGATACCAGCCATAGTTTTGCAAAGAGTCGGCATCCCGCGCATCGATCTGCAGCGCTCGGCGAAAGCTCTCCTCAGCCAAACCATCGTCGCCCAAGCCGGCGTAGATCAAGCCACGCAAATTGAAGGCACCCACCAGGTTGGGGTCGGACGCAATGGCCAGCTTGACCTCGTCGAGTGCAGTCGTGAGCTGCCCGCGGCCGAAGTAAGCCGATGCGAGCTCAAGGCGGACCCGCGCACGCCGCGTGTCCGGTGTTTCATCAGATTCCGTGATGCGGTCGCGCCCTGGGCTGGCCGCCGGCCCGCCGTCCGGGGCATTCATCGGCTGGGCGCACGAGGTCACCAGCACCGTGAGTGCGACGACCAGCCCCAGCCAAAAGGTATGCATCATGAATCGCTTTCTTTCATCGAAGGCAACGGACTGCGCGACCCCATGGGATAGACGACCACCGGCGCCCGGACGGCCATCCTCTGCTTGACGCTGGTGCGGTCTTGCACTTCGCCTGCCAACTGACCACAGGCCGCATCGATGTCGTCGCCACGGGTCTTGCGAACCGTGGTGACGATACCTGCTTCCTGCAACACCGTGGCAAATGCTTGCACGGCGTCGCGTCCCGAACAACGCAGGCCCGATTTCGGAAACGGGTTGAAAGGAATCAAATTGAATTTGCAAGCCACCCGGTGCCGCACCAAACTGACCAACTGCTCAGCATGCGCGGAAGAATCGTTGACGCCTTCCAGCATGCAGTATTCGAACGTCACGAAATCGCGCGGCGCCTTGTCGAGATAGCGGTTGCATGCCGCCAGCAACTCCACCAGGGGGTACTTTTTGTTCAGCGGCACCAGGTCGTCACGCAGCGCATCACTGGGTGCGTGCAACGAGACTGCCAAGGCCACCGGACAGTCGTCACGCAGCCGATCCATGATGGGCACCATGCCAGAGGTCGAGACCGTCACGCGGCGGCGAGACAGGCCATAGGCGTGATCGCTCAGCATCACCCGCAAAGCAGGCAGGAGCGCCGCATAGTTCTGCAACGGCTCACCCATGCCCATCATCACCACATTGGTGATGGCGCGCTGCCCCACAGGAAGCTTCAACCGCTGCCGCAGGTGGTGCTCGGCGAACCACAGCTGCCCCACGATCTCGCCGGTGCGCAGATTGCGGCTGAAGCCCTGGTGGCCCGTCGAGCAGAACCGACACCCCACGGCGCAGCCAGCCTGTGAGGACACGCACAGAGTGCCTCGATCGTCTTCAGGGATGAACACGGTCTCAATGGCGTCTTGTCCGCCCACGTCAAACAGCCATTTGATGGTGCCGTCGGTGGAGGCTTGTTCGCTGATGAGCCGCAAGGGCTGCATGGCGGCCGTGCCGCGCAATTTGTCGCGCAACGACTTGGCCAAATCGGTCATCTGGTCGAAGTCTTGCGCGCCTTTCTGGTGAATCCAGCGAAACAGCTGGACCGCACGGAAACGTTTTTCGCCCCGCTGCTCGCAATATGCCGCCAAGCCCTCGAGATCAAAGTCAAGCAGGTTCTCGATGTTCATGACGAGCCGTGCGCAACGAGGCGCCGGACCTCAACGCGAATAGACGTTCATGCCAGGGAAAAAGAACGCGATCTCGATGGCGGCCGTTTCGGCAGCGTCGGAACCGTGGACGGCATTGGCATCAATGCTGTCCGCGAAATCGGCACGGATGGTGCCTTTTTCGGCCTTCTTGGGATCGGTGGCACCCATCAGTTGGCGGTGCACAGCGATGGCGTTTTCACCTTCCAGCGCCTGGATCACGACAGGGCCGGAGACCATGAAATTGACCAGGTCGTTGAAAAACGGACGGGCCTTGTGCACGGCGTAGAAGGCCTCAGCGTCGCCGCGGGACAGGTGCGCCATTTTCGAGGCCACGATCTTCAAGCCAGCGCCTTCAAAGCGAGCATAGATCTGACCAATCACGTTTTTGGCCACGGCATCAGGTTTGATGATCGACAAGGTGCGTTCAATCGCCATTTTTTCTCTCCAGAATCAACAATTTAGATAAGTCTTCTATTGTAACGTTGCGCCAGGGTCTGCGGTCACCGACCGCGTTTGCCACCATAGCCGCCGCCGCCCCCACCGCCCCCACCGTAGCCGCCACCGCCGCCTCGGCTGCCGCCCGAGCGACCACCACCACCGCTACCGCCTCCGCCACTCCCACTCCCACCACCGCCACCGCCACCACGACCTTTGCGGTGAAACGCGTCTGCACCGATGTAGCCCACCGACGTCTGCAACGGATCGGGCTCGCGTGGGCCCCCACCTTTCTTCGCTGGCGCTGGGGCAGGCGCACTTCCGCCCATGCCAAAACCACCGCCGCCATGGCGGAAGCCGCGGCCCCCTGCGGGAGAACGCGGATTCTGCACAAACCGCTTGTCGAAAGTTTGCTCCAACGGGTTGGGAATTTGACGAGGATCGAAATCGTCTTCGAAATCCTCATTGCGCGGCCCGGCCACGACCGCTGCAGCCGCAGCCGCCGGCACTTGGCGCGGCTGTGAGGGCCGGTCGTTGAAGCGTGGCTGTTGTTGGTCTGGTGCGGGGTGACTGCGCTTGGGGCCGTCCACGCCGCGTTGAGGTTTGTTGCGCCGGTTGTTGCGCGTGTCGCGTCCGTCGCGGGCGTCGCGTCCGTCACGCCCTCTTCGAGGGCTCTGGACGCCCCCGCCTGCGAGTTGGCGAATGATCTGGACGTCTTCCGAAGCCAAGTCGACCCACACACCGCGCTTGAGACCACGGGGCAACACCACCGTTCCGTAACGGATGCGGATCAAGCGGCTGACGGTCAAACCCACCGCCTCGAACAACTTGCGGACCTCGCGGTTGCGCCCTTCGGTGATGACCACGCGGTACCAGCGGTTCACGCCTTCGCCGCCCCCGTCCTCCACGGACTTGAAACCCGCCAACTGGCCTTCGATCTCGACACCCGCCAACAGCTTGGCCTTGGCCTCGGACTCCAGGGTGCCCAGCACGCGAACAGCGTATTCCCGCTCCACGCCAAAACGTGGGTGCATCAACTGGTTGGCCAACTCGCCCGAGTTGGTGAAGAGCAAGAGCCCTTCGGTGTTCAGGTCGAGCCGCCCCACGGACTGCCACTTGCCGCGAGGAAGGCGCGGCAGACGCCGAAAGACGGTGGGCCGGTGTTGCGGGTCGTCGTGGGTCACGACCTCTCCAGCGGGCTTGTGGTAGGCGATGATCCGCGGCGCCGGCGGCACGATGCTGACCCGGATGGGCTTGCCGTCGACCTTGATTTGATCTCCGAAGGAAATGCGCTGGCCGGTGTGGGCGGCCTGCCCGTTGACCGTGATCAGGCCGTCTACGATCATTTGCTCCATGTCGCGTCGAGAGCCCACACCGGCTTGCGCCAGCACCTTGTGGAGCTTGGGAGCCTCGGGATCAGGCAGCAACACCCGCTTGGGTGGGCCCGCAGGCGGCGCAGCAACTTCGACTTCTTCAACGTCAAATTCGCCGGACAGCACCTGGGCGAACACTTCGCCCACGTCCATCGGCTCCGGACGCTCCACCGCTTCGGCAGCCGGCTCATCATCATCTTCGTCGTCGTCTTCCTCCCCGTATTCGTCGTCGTCGCGGGACGCCTGTGCAGCCGGCGCAGCCGTCGTCGCCACGGGCTGCTCGATCGCCACCACTGGCACGTGCCCGGGGGCGCTGACACTGGCAGCGTCTGCGTCAACGGTTTGCCCTGGGTCTGGCACCAGGTCTGCCAGAGCTGCTTCCACCGCAGGCGCGGGTTTGCGCCGCCGGGGTTTGGCGGGTGCACTCACCGCCCCTTCTGCGCTCATGACACCTTCTTGCGCAACCAGGGGTGCAGGCTCCTCGCCCGCTTCCCTGGACGCGCTTTCAGGCAACGCCTCGACGCTTTTGCGGGCGCGCGTCCGACGAGGTTTGGCTGCCGGCGCTTCAGCGGCCGATTCCTCGGTCGCAGTGGTGGACAGGGTGTCTTCCGTCGGGATCACGGGCTCTTGTGGGTTCATGCTTCAGGCTCCAACGGGCCAAGAGGGGTTGCCGACGTCACGGCAACCAAGGGTTCCAAATCATCCGTTGACACCGGATGTGCGTGTTCCAAAGCCACTGTGGCTTCATCATCGACAGGGGGCGTTGCCAAGGCCATTGCAGGCGGCTGACCAGAACCCGCCGGCGCCACATCGGCTGCCGACAGGCCATCCACCCACTCCGCCTGCAAAGCGGGTGTCAAGGCTGCCAATGCGCCAGTGCCGTCCAATGCCGGCAACTGGGACAGGCTGTTCAGCCCCAAATCGTCTAAAAAATGCTTGGTGGTTGCCAGCAATGCGGGCCTGCCTGGCGCCTCGCGATGGCCAATCGCCTCGATCCAGCCTCGGTCTTCCAGCTGCCTGATGATCTGGCTGTTGACGGCCACACCGCGGATGTCTTCGACATCTCCGCGGGTCACTGGCTGACGGTAGGCAATGATGGCCAAGGTTTCCAGCACCGCCCGGGAATACTTGGGCGGCTTTTCAGGGTGCAGGCGGTCCAGGTATTCGCGCATCTCGGGCCGGCTTTGCAACCGCCAACCGCTGGACAAGGTCACCAGCTCGACCCCTCGGCCTGCCCAATCGTGGACCAGCTCATCCAGCAAATTGCGCAGGCTGTCGGCCGTGAGTTGGTCGTCAAACAGCGTGCGCATGTCTTTCAAGGCCATGGGCTCGCGTGCACAAATGAGCGCGGTTTCGAGGACGCGCTTCGCATCCTGAGTGTTCATGAAGTATCAGTTCCCTCGACCGGGTCCACCGGCCACAGTTGGCAAGCCCAAAGGCGAAATCTGATGAGAGGTTGGGTGAGCGTGAGCTTCGCCTGCGATCATTCAGCAGGGTGGTCTTGTGGATCCATCAACCGATTCCGGCGGCTTGAAAGCGCACACCAGAAACGACCGCCACAGTGTTGAATTCACCCCGGGTGACGCATTGCCAGCTAGGCAAGGATTCTCTGTCGGAATCCAAACTACCGGCAGATTGTACCCCCGACACCAGACAGTTCAAAGCCAAGGCTGCCCCTGAGGATCGACTTGCTGCCAAGCGTGCTGAAAATCACGCGGCGGCGGCGCCCTCCATGCCATCCGCTCTCCCGTGCGTGGATGAGCAAATGACAACACGGTGGCGTGCAGTGCCTGCCGCATCAACGCCAACGCGGGTTTGCCGCCGTACACCACGTCGGCTACCAGCGGCAGGCCACGGGAGGCCAGATGGACCCTGATCTGATGGGTTCGCCCGGTGTGCAGTGTGCAGCGCACCGTGGTGAACCCATGGGCCACGGTGAGGCGTTCCACGTCCGTGCGAGCCGGCTTGCCACTGGCCAAAACGGCCATGCGCACCCGGGATTGGGGGTCTCGGCCGATGGGGGCATCAATCTCCATGCGGGCCGTCGGCATGGCGCCGTGGGCAATCGCCAGGTACTGGCGGTGCACTTCGCGGGCCGCGATGGCGCGCGTCAGCGCCGTCACGCTGACCAACGTCTTGCCCACCACCATCAAGCCCGACGTGTCCTTGTCCAACCGATGAACGATGCCAGCACGTGGCAGTGACTGCGCCCCGTCATGGTGAGCCAGCAAGCCGTTGAGCAAGGTGCCGGACCAATGGCCGGCCGCGGGGTGCACCACCAAACCCACCCCCTTGTTCACGATGAGCAGGTCGTCGTCCTCGTAGACGATCTCGAGCGGCAACGCTTGAGGTCGAAACGACTGACTTTGGGCCGTTGGCACCAACTCGATGGACACCTTTTGATGGGCCAGGACACGACGAGATGGCGTCTTTTGCAGCAGACCGTCCACTGTGACGTGGCCCGCCTCAATCAAGCTCTGCAGATGGCTGCGCGAAAACTCCGGCACCCACTGGGACACAAATTTGTCCAACCGTTGGCCATGGCAGGACATGTCCACATCGGTGTGTCGCACCTCGGGTGATGCATCATCGGCCTCGTCCGCCGACTCGTCCACGGCGTCGACAGGCGGCTCTCTATAATTCATGGGCACTTTTCTTCTCCACTGTCGCTTGCCTGCGGCAACAACCTGGCAGCAACCACCTCATGGCTTTGATTCGGTGTATCACATCCAAGACCCGCTGGACCGTGTCGGCGCTCGCGCTGGCGTTCTTGTGCGGGTGCAGCAGCACCCCCACCGACGAGACGGCTGGCTGGAGCACCGAGAAGCTGACAGCGGAGGCCAAGGAAGAGGCGGCAAGCGGCAATTACGAGCGCGCCAGCAAGCTGTACGAGCGGTTGGAAGGTCGCGCCGTGGGCACCCTGGTGTCGCAGCAGGCTCAGCTGGAGCGAGCCTACCTGATGAACAAGTCGGGTGAAAAAGCCCAGGCGCTTGCCATTTTGGAACGCTTCATCAAACTGCACCCGACCAGTCCAGCGCTCGACTACGCCCTCTACCTTCAGGGCATCGTCAATTTCAATGACAACCTGGGCATTTTCGGCAATCTCACCGGGCAGGACTTGGCAGAGCGCGACCAACAAGCGTCGCGTGACTCATTTCAGTCGTTCAAGCAGTTGGTCGACCAGTTTCCGCAGTCGCGCTATGCCCCCGACGCGCAATTGCGGATGAACTACATCGTCAATGCGCTGGCCGCCTATGAAGTGCACGTGGCCCGCTACTACTACAAACGCGGTGCCTACGTGGCTGCGGCCAGCCG
>JAZKHH010000041.1:57614-60892 GCA_040385465.1 Pseudomonadota bacterium
GAGTCGGTCAGCTCTTTGAGCCATGCGATGGCCTGGGCTTCGGTGGTCAGCAAGGTCATTGGAGGCAGGGCTGCCTTCAAACGCTTTCCGTAACCCATCTTGGCCATGCGGGGGTCGCACACCACCAACAACCCACGGTCGGTTTCGCTGCGAATCAAACGCCCTGCCCCTTGCTTGAGGGAAATTGCCGCCTCGGCCACGAAAAAGTCGGCAAACGCATTTCGCCCCTGGTCTTGCAAACGACGCACCCGGGCTTCAACCAGGGGATCGGTGGGCGGTGGAAAAGGCAGCTTGTCGATCACGACACATTGCAGCGCGTCACCCGGCACGTCGATGCCCTCCCAAAAACTTTGTGAACCCACCAGCACCCCACGGGACGACGCCAAAAATTGATCGATCAGTTGGCGCTTGGGCATGTCGCCTTGCTGCAAAACTTGGAACGACTCTCCGGACCGCTCGAGCTCGGCTTGCAACGCTGGGCCAATGGTGCGCAGCGCCCGCAGGGTGGTCGTCAGGACGAAGGTTCTTCCACCCAAGGTCCGGGCGCACCGGGCAGCCAAAGCTGCCACTGCCTCGGCATGGCCCGGTTCATTGGGCTGCGGGAACGCGCTTGGAATGAACAGGCGGGCTTGAGCCGCATAGTCAAAGGGACTGTCGGCCCGCAAGGTGACCGCGTCTTCCAGCCCGGTGGCTTGGGTGAACCACGACAACGCTTCGTCGTCACCCAGCGTGGCCGAGGTGAACACCCAGCCTTTGCCTGCGGTGTCGATCTGGGCCCGCAACGCCTCCCGGATGTCCAGGGGTGACTCCACCAAGCGTGCGTGCAGTGGCGTCAGTTCGATCCAGCGAACCACATCAAACGACGCGGGTTGAGAGAAAGCCTGGGCGCGTTCCATCAGCGCTTCACCGCGTTCCAGCAGCTTGAGCATGTCGCCCGAGACGGCTGCCACGTGGGTCAACGCATCAACCAACGCCTGCAATGCCGCCATCAACTGCTGCAGGCCTTGGCGAAAGGCTTCGTCGTCGGCACGCTCGTGCCAGCGCAGCTTCACCGATTGCCGAACCGACCCCACGCCCCCCGCGCAGCCCAGGCGCCAGTGTTGGATGGCTCGCTCGCAAGCAGCCACCAGATCGGTCCAGGCGCGCAGTCCTTTGGCCTGTCCCAGCCCCAAACGCAACACGTCCCGGTTGAAATCCACCAGTTGTGCGCTGCCCAGGTTGTCTCCCAAGAACTGGATGCCCGCCTCCGTGAGTTGATGGGCTTCGTCAAAAATTGCCACTTCGACGCTGGGCAGCAGCTCGGCAACGCCGCTGTCACGCAGATTGAGGTCAGCGAAAAACAAGTGGTGGTTGATGACCACGATGTCGGCGGCCATGGCTTCCCGTCGGGCGCGGAACACGTGGCAACCCTTGAAGTGCTCGCAGTCGGTGCCCAAGCAGTTCTCGCGCGTTGAGGTGACCAAAGGCAACACGCTGCTGCGCTCGTCCAAGCCCTCCAACTCCGCCAGATCGCCGGTTCGGGTCACCTGGGCCCACCGTTCAACCTTGGACAAGGTGCGCAGGCTCCACGGATCGACCGCGTCGGTGTGGCGGGCCGATTGCAGACGGTGGGTGCACAGGTAGCTGCTGCGGCCCTTGAGCATGGCTGCCGACACGGGCATGCCCAGGGCGGCGCTCAACCGAGGCAAATCGCGCAAAAACAGCTGGTCTTGCAGACTCTTGGTGGCGGTGCTGATCAGCGCCCGCGCCCCCGACGCCAGGACGGGGACCAGGTAGGCAAAGGTCTTGCCCACGCCGGTTCCGGCCTCCGTGACCAGCACTTCTCGGGCCTCGATGGCCGCCGCCACGGCGCAAGCCATGGCCACTTGCGCGGGACGGACCTGGTAGGTGGGATCCGTTTGCGCCAAGGGACCGGTGGTGGAGAACACCGCGGCCACGTCTCGTTGCAGTGCGCTCATGCGGGTTCGGGCGGCTCTAGCGCCGCTTCGAGCTGGGCCATCGAGTCACGAAGCGCCAAACGGCGCTTTTTCAGTCGACGCAGCTCCAGGTCGTCAAGGGGGGGCTGTTGATCGGCCCGGTCGATCAAATCGTCCAGATCGGCATGCGCCATGTGCAATTCAATCAGGCGTCGTGCCAAAGAGTGCAGGTTGTCAGTCATTGCATGTGCAGCTGGTCACGTTCGCGCAGGGTTCAATGAGTTTATAGTTTTCAACATGAGCACCAGCTTGCAAAAATACCGTTTGACCGCCGCCACGGGCATCCACCGAGGCGACCGGGCGTATCAGCAAGACCAGGTGCAGATCCTGCCGCATCCCCACGTGGCGGGCTGTGTGATGGCGGTGCTGGCCGACGGAATGGGTGGCAAAAGCGGGGGCCGCAAGGCCGCCGACCAAGTATTGCTGACAGCGCGTCAGCTGTTCGAGCGTTTTGGCCCGACCAAAGACGACGCCGTGGAAGCCCTGCGCTCGCTGACGCTTGAAGCGCACCTGATGATCAAGCTGACGGCCATCACTTCTGAAGAGGAGCCCCACAGCACCGTCGCCGCGTTCATTGTCATGCCGTCACTGGACGCGTTTTCGATCCATGCCGGCGATTCTCGCATTTACCATTTCCGCGGTTCGGAAATGCTTTTTCGGACCACCGATCACTCGTTCGTTCAGCGCCTGGTGAACGAGGGCCAGATCACTGAAGAAGAAGCCAACACCCATCCGCAATCGAACCTGCTCACGGGCTGCCTCGGCACGGTGCAAGACCCTCCCATTTCCACCCAGCGTTTGCAACGTCTGGAAAGCGGCGACACGCTGATGGTGTGCAGCGATGGGCTGTGGCATTACTTCACGCCCCGCGAGTTGGGGGCCATCGTTCAGGCACTGCCGCCCCGGGAGGCCAGTGAGATGCTGATCAGCAAGGCCCGTCAGCGTGCCCGTGGAGGTGGCGACAACCTGTCACTGGCGCTGATACGTGTGGAAACCATCGATGAGGTGACGCGCCGGCAGTGAGCCAGCGGCCGTGGCTTCCCAGTCGTGACACAATACTTCCGGGTCGTCCACTTCAACCGCGTGCCCTGGGTATCGGGCCAACAGGCGCTGGGTGCTGCGCTCGTGAAGCTGCAGGGCCATCAGCTCTGAAAAGAACTCTGGCCCAAAACCGACGGGGTAGCCGCGCAAGCCTTTGTATTCGGGAAAGACCAACGAGTGCGCCGCCAAGTCATCGGCCAGGCGCCGCAGGGTGGCAGGGTGAACGCGCAGCATGCTGCCGGGCAACACCAGCCAACCGGG
>JAZKHH010000041.1:60992-63822 GCA_040385465.1 Pseudomonadota bacterium
CCTTCTGCTGCCACCACGATGATCGTTGGACCGCTTGCCATCACCACCCCGTTCCACGCAAGTCGCCCTCATCATCTGGCACCTGGTCTGCCCCAACAAGCGGGCCTTCACTTAAGGCCTTCCCCCAATGCGTGTCGAATGACGGTGAACGGGCAAGGCGTTGCCCAGCCTCTCGGGAGGCGAACGCCACCCCTCCCATGGGCGTCACGCCCCGAAGGCCGGCTCTTATACTGATTCCATGGACAAACTCGCTGATCTGCGCAAGAGCTACGAACGTGCTGCGCTGGACGAAGACAGTGCTGCACTCAACCCTTTCGACCAGTTCAAACATTGGTTTGAGCAGGCCCTGGCCGCCCAGATCCCAGAGCCCAATGCCATGACCTTGGCGACAGCCGATGCGAATGGCCGTCCATCGGCTCGAATTGTCCTGGTCAAAGACGCGGACGAGCGGGGTCTGGTCTGGTACACCAACTACCAAAGCCGCAAAAGCCAAGAGTTGCAAGCCAATCCGTTTGCTGCACTCCAGTTCCATTGGGTGGAGTTGGAACGGGTGGTTCGCATTGAAGGCTCGGTTCAAGCTGTCAGCGCCGAGGATTCGGATGCCTATTTCGACTCCCGGCCTCTGGCTTCACGCTGGGGCGCTTGGGCGTCGCCTCAAAGTCAGGTGGTGGCGTCGCGCGAGACGCTGGAGCGCGCGCTGGAAACGGCCCGAGAGCGTTTCGGCGAACGGCCTCCCAGGCCCCCGCACTGGGGCGGTTTTCGCCTGACACCGTTGCAGTGGGAGTTTTGGCAAGGCCGGCCTTCCCGGCTGCATGACCGCCTGCTCTACCAGCGCGACCACGACCAGGGTGCTTGGCGCCGCGAGCGGCTGGCACCTTGAGTTGCGAGCGGCTCAGCCCATGGCCCGCACACGCTGAGCAAAGGTCTTCTTGAATTTCTCGACCTTGGGCGCCACCACGTAGGCACAGTAGCCCTGCTCCGGATGCGTTGCAAAGTAATGCTGGTGGTAAGGCTCGGCTGCCGAGTAGTTCTGCAAGGCCTGAACCTCGGTGACCACCGGCGCGCTCAACCCGGCCTGCAATTCGGTCAGCACCGGTTGCACTTGCGCGCGCTGATCCGGCTTTTCGAGGTAAATGCCCGAGCGGTACTGGGTGCCGACGTCATTGCCTTGCCGGTTCAAGGTTGTGGGGTCGTGGATGACGAAAAAGATCTCCAGCACTTCCTTGAGCGTGATGCGCTGAGGGTCAAAGCCGAGCCGCACGACTTCTGCATGCCCGGTGCGCCCCGAGCACACCTGCTCATAGGTGGGCGCCAGCACCTGCCCGTTGCAGTAGCCGGATTCGACCGACACAACGCCGTCAACCTGTTCATAAACGGCTTCAAGGCACCAAAAGCAGCCACCTCCCAACGTGATGTACTCGAGTGCTGCAGGCATGGAAGTTCCTTTTCAATGAAGACGATTGAAACGTATCATGGACCGGTCGAAGCTCACTTCTCACCGCACCATGACCTCGGCATTCCAGTGGGACGACCCGTTTCTTTTTCATCAACAACTGGACGACGAAGAACGGGCCGTCGAAGACGCCGCCCGACATTATTGCCAGGACAAGCTGCAACCCCGTGTGCTGCAGGCGGCACGCCATGAGGTCTTTGACCGCGACATCCTGACCGAAATGGGCAGCCTGGGCATGCTGGGCGCCACGATTGACGGTTATGGATGTCCGGGCGTCGGGCATGTGAGCTACGGTTTGATGGCCCGCGAAGTGGAGCGGGTCGACAGTGGCTACCGCAGTGCCATGAGCGTGCAAAGCTCGTTGGTGATGCACCCCATCCATGCCTTTGGCTCTGAGGCACAACGTCAGAAGTACCTGCCCCGACTGGCCTCGGGTGACTGGGTGGGCTGTTTCGGTTTGACTGAGCCCAATCACGGCAGCGACCCCGGCGGGATGCTGAGCACCGCCCATGCCATCGACGGGGGGTACCGCTTGCAGGGCACCAAGATGTGGATCACCAATTCCCCCATTGCCGACGTCATGGTGGTGTGGGCGAAGTTGGTCACACCCGGCGACGACACCCTGCCGGCCTCGACCCTGCGGGGGTTCATTCTCGAGCGCGGCATGGTGGGTTTGTCCACGCCTCGCATCGAAGGCAAGCTCAGTCTTCGAGCCTCGGTGACCGGCGAGATCGTGATGGACAACGTCGAGGTGCCCGCAGACCATCTGTTGCCTCACGTGCAGGGCCTCAAGGGGCCGTTTTCATGCCTCAACAAAGCCCGCTATGGAATCGCCTGGGGCGTTTTGGGTGCTGCCGAATTTTGCTGGCATGCCGCACGCCGGTACACCCTGGATCGGCTGCAGTTCGGACGCCCGCTGGCCCACAACCAGCTGGTTCAAATCAAACTGGCCAACATGCAAACGGACATCAGCCTGGGCTTGCAAGCCTGCCTGCAAGCCGGGCGCCTGATGGACCGAGGCCAGGCCGCGCCCGAGTTGATCAGCCTGATCAAGCGCAATCACTGCGGCAAAGCGCTGGACGTGGCCCGGGTGGCGCGGGACCTGCACGGCGGCAATGGCATTCACGACGAGTACCACGTGATGCGGCACATGGTGAACCTGGAGGCGGTCAACACGTATGAAGGCACCCATGACATTCACGGGCTGATCCTGGGTCGGGCCCAAACCGGGTTGGCTGCATTCGATTGAGACCCCGCCTGATCCGGCGGGGCCGTTCGGAGGACGGCATGAATGAGTGAATTTTTGGCGCTCCTGGGATGGCAGCAGTGGAAGCCACTGATGACCGCGTTGGTGATGCCGCCGGTGCCCTTGATGCT
>JAZKHH010000041.1:63922-69845 GCA_040385465.1 Pseudomonadota bacterium
GACTGCTTTCCACCCACTTGCGAACCCGCTCGGCATCGCCCAGACGGGAGTGCTTTCCGTCGGAATCCAGGAACACCATGATCAGCTTGCGTCCTGCCAGCTGGGCCTGCATCACCAAGCACCGCCCGGCCTCGGAGATGTAGCCTGTCTTCTGCAAGCCAATGTCCCAATCTGATTTGGAAACCAGACCGTTGGTGTTGCGGTATTGAAGCTGGCGTGCACCTACGTCAACTTCGTAAGCCGGTGAAGTGGACAGATCGCGAATGATTTGGTGTTGGTGGGCAGCGTTGACCAAAATGGCCAAGTCTTGTGCACTGGACTGGTTGTTGCTCGACAACCCCGTCGGCTCCACATACCGGGTGTCGCGCATGCCCAGTTCTTGCGCTTTGCGGTTCATGGCGGCCACAAAGGCCGTCAAGCCACCCGGATAGGAACGACCCAACGCGTGAGAAGCCCGATTTTCCGACGACATCAGGGCGAGGTGCAACATCTCTTCCCGACTGAGTTGCGTGCCCACACGCAGCCTTGAATGGCTGCCCTTTTCCGTGTCGACATCGGCTTGGGTGATGGTCAGCAAATCATCCAAAGGCAAGCGGGCTTCCGTGACCACCAAAGCCGTCATCAACTTGGTCAACGAAGCAATGGGCAACACAGCCTGGGAATTCTTGCTGAACAGCACTTCCCGGGTTTCCTGGTCAATCACCAGCGCCACACTGGACTTCAAAGCAAGTTCGTCGTTGGTCGCATGCAAACCGTAAACCTGGCCAAAGGACAGGCGGGGGGGCCGTGCGGGCACGGCGCGGATCAGCGAGCGACGGGTGTAAATCACCTTGCTCACGCGAACCCGGCTTGAGGCTTTGGCACGGGCCGTGGGCTTTTTCGCTTCAGCACGCGCCTTGGTGACAACGGCGGGCTTGCGCTTCGACACGGCGGCAGCGTTGGCTGGCGGGACCGAAGTCAGCCAGCCCAAACCAACGATCAATGCCAGGGAAACCATCTTAGACAAGGTGCTCAAGCCAACCTCCGGAAGCCGCTAATCAGTGTAGGCGAAAGAAAAAAAGCACACAAGATCAAAAACTTAGGCGCCATTTCTCATGTAACGACTGACTGCACGGAGGCACAAGCGTTGCTCACCCTTGTGCGGCCACTCGTTCTGTTTTGCTGTGAAGTTTGTTCAACGCTGACAAGTAGGCTTTGGCAGACGCCACCACGATGTCGGGATCTGACCCCACGCCGTTGACCACCCTGCCACCCAGTTGCAAGCGAACCGTCACTTCGCCCTGAGATTCTGTGCTTCCCGAGGTGATCGCATTGACCGAATAAAGCAACAATTCCGCACCAGTTTGCACTTTGGATTCAATGGCCTTCAAACTCGCGTCGACCGGGCCATTGCCAGGGCTCTCGACCGTGTGTTCTTGCACACCTGCTGCGAAGGTCACCCGAGCATGAGGCCGCTCACCGGTCTCGGAATGCTGAGCCAGAGAGACCAATCGATAGAACTCTTGCTCGGTGGTCACCGAATCGTCCATCACCAGCGCCAAGATGTCCTCATCAAAGATGTCGCTCTTGCGGTCGGCCAGCTCCTTGAACTTGGCAAACGCCGCGTTGACCTCGGCCTCTGAGGCCAGCACGATCCCCAGGTCATGCAGACGTTGCTTGAAAGCGTTTCTGCCCGACAGCTTGCCCAACACAATCTTGTTCGCCGCCCAGCCCACGTCTTGAGCGCGCATGATTTCATAGGTGTCCCTGGCCTTGAGGACGCCGTCTTGGTGAATGCCCGAAGCATGAGCAAACGCATTGGCGCCCACCACGGCCTTGTTGGGCTGCACCACGAAACCGGTGGTTTGCGAGACCAACCGAGAGCTCGACATGATCTGAGTGGTGTCAATGTTGAGCTCCAGACCGAAATGGTCCTTGCGCGTCCTCAGGGCCATGACGACCTCTTCCAAAGCGCAATTGCCTGCCCGCTCACCCAAGCCGTTGATCGTGCACTCGATTTGCCGGGCTCCACCGATCTTCACACCCGCCAACGAGTTTGCAACCGCCATGCCCAGGTCGTTGTGGCAATGCACTGACCAAATCGCCTTGTCCGAATTCGGCACACGCTGACGCAGGTCCAAGATGAAGTTGCCGTACAGCTCAGGGATGGCATAACCCACCGTGTCGGGAATGTTCAAGGTGGTGGCACCGGCGTCGATCACCGCCTCCAGCACCCGGCACAAGAAGTCGGGATCGGATCGGTAGCCGTCTTCCGGTGAGAATTCAACATCACCCGTGAGGTTGCGGGCGAACTTCACCGAAGCCCTGGCCTGCTCGAACACCTGGTCGGGCGTCATGCGCAGCTTTTTTTCCATGTGCAAAGCACTGGTGGCCAAGAACAGGTGGATGCGGGTCGATGCCCCTCCCTGCAAAGCTTCTGCCGCTCGTGCGATGTCGCGCTCGTTGGCACGCGCCAGGGAACACACCGTGCTGTCTTTGATGGCCAAGGCAATGGCCCGCACCGCGTCAAAGTCGCCGTTCGATGACGCCGCAAAACCCGCCTCAATCACGTCCACGCGAAGCCGTTCGAGTTGCCGGGCGATGCGCAGTTTCTCGTCCTTGGTCATCGAGGCGCCGGGCGACTGTTCGCCATCGCGCAAGGTGGTGTCGAAAATGATGAGCTTGTCGGTCATGTGAAATCCCCTTCTGTCAGAAACATCGGCAGCAACGCGGCCCGACGCCGAAAAGGCGAGCGGGCCGCGAGGTTGAGTCAGATGCGATGGTGGTTGTCAAGGCCACCGGCTGCAAGGCCTTGTCAACGGTGCAATCCCTCTTCCTCTGGCTCATCGGTGGAAGTGGCAATCAGGCTCACATGCCGGCCTTTGAAGCGTCGCCAGGCGTACACCGCATAGCCGGAAAATCCATAGGCGCAGAAGACGCCGAACAGCACGCGAGGCGGGTCGACATTGATCAAGGCAATGCCCAGCGCAATCGCCACGATCACCACAAACGGCACGGAGCGCTTGAAGCTGATGTCCTTGAAACTGTAGAACGGCACGTTCGTGACCATGGTCAGGCCGGCGTACAGGGTCAGGGCGAATGACACCCATGGCAGCCAAGGGTGCGTGACTTCCGTCACCTGGTAGTCGTGCATCATCCAGATGAAGCCCATGACCAGTGCTGCAGCGGCGGGGCTGGGCAGACCCTGGAAGTAGCGTTTGTCGACCACTTTCAAGTTGGTGTTGAACCGCGCCAGGCGCAAGGCAGCGCACGCACAGTAAACGAACGCGGCGATCCACCCAAGGTTGCGCAGGCTGGTCAACATCCAGGTGTACATGATCAAGGCGGGTGCTGCGCCGAAGGACACCATGTCGGACAGGCTGTCCATTTGCTCGCCAAAGGCACTCTGGGTGTTGGTCATGCGCGCCACGCGCCCATCGAGGCTGTCCAACACCATGGCGCAGAACACCCCGATGGCGGCCTGCTCAAACCGCCCGTTCATGGCCATGACCACGGCGTAAAACCCGCCAAACAAGGCGGCCAAGGTGAACAGGTTGGGCAGGATGTAGATGCCCTTGCGCCGAGGCCTCACGACCTCGTCGGGTCCGTCCGCCTCATCGGTGTCCAAGGGCTCAGGCGGGTTCATGGCTGCTCAGGGTGGCCAAGATGGTGGTGGTGGCGGACACCTTGTCGCCAGGGGCCACTTTGGGTACCGCGTGCAGTGGCAGGTAAATGTCCACGCGCGATCCGAAGCGGATGAAGCCATAGCGCTGACCTTTGGTCAGCGAATCGCCGGCCTTGACGTAGCACAGGATGCGGCGGGCAATCAGCCCAGCCACCTGGACTTGCGTGACCAGCTGCCCACCGACGTCGATGACCACGGCGTTGCGCTCGTTTTCCGTCGATGCTTTGTCCAGGTCGGCATTCACGAACAGGCCCGGAAAGTAAGTCACTTTCTTGATGCGCCCATCAACGCCCGAACGATTGCTGTGCACGTTGAAGACGTTCATGAACACGCTGATCAACAGCGCTTCCCGGTCGGCATACGGGTCACGCACCTTCTCGATCTTCACGATGCGGCCGTCGGCAGGCGAAAGCACCGCGTCGGGCTGCGAAGGAATCTCACGCGGCGGATCGCGGAAAAACTGCACCACAAAAATCAACAACAGCCAAGCCAATACGGCCAGCCAGGCAGGTGCAAACACGGAGGCAACGACGGCCAAGACCAAGCCAGTGCCGATGAATGGCCAGCCTTCTTTGGCCAGCAGGGGGTGCGGATAATTCATGGCCATGAGGATACTCCAGCGTGAAAAACACAAAGGCCGCGGATCTTCACCCGCGGCCCGCAATCCGGTCGATTGAACTCAGTTCTTGGACTGATCGACCAGACGGTTTTTCTTGATCCAGGGCATCATGGCGCGAAGCTGTTCGCCGACCACCTCGATGGGATGCTCTGCGGTCAGGCGGCGACGCGACAGCAAGGTCGGCGCACCCGCGCGGTTCTCCAAGATGAAGCTCTTGGCGTATTCGCCCGTCTGGATGTCTTTCAGGCACTGGCGCATTGCGTTCTTGGTGTCTTCGGTCACCACGCGCGGGCCCGTCACATATTCACCGTACTCCGCGTTGTTGGAGATGGAGTAATTCATGTTGGCGATGCCGCCTTCGTAGATCAAGTCGACGATCAACTTGAGCTCGTGCAGGCATTCGAAATAAGCCATTTCAGGTGCATAGCCGGCTTCGGTCAGGGTCTCGAAACCCGCCTTGATCAGCTCCACGGCACCGCCGCACAGCACGGCTTGCTCGCCAAACAGGTCGGTTTCAGTTTCTTCACGGAAGCTGGTCTCGATCACACCCGCTTTGCCGCCGCCGTTGGCCGCGGCATAGCTCAACGCCAAGTCACGGGCTTTGCCGGTCTTGTCGCTGTACACGGCGATCAGGTGGGGCACACCGCCGCCTTGCGAATAGGTGGCACGCACCGTGTGGCCTGGAGCCTTGGGCGCCACCATCCACACGTCCAAGTCGGCACGGGGGACCACCTGGCCGTAGTGGACGTTGAACCCGTGGGCGAATGCCAGTGAGGCACCTTGCTTGATGAAGGGCTCGACGTCGTTCTTGTAGACACTGGCGATTTGCTCGTCTGGCAACAGGATCATCACGACATCGGCGATCTTCACGGCGTCGGCGATCTCCGCCACCTTTAGACCGGCTTTTTCAGCCTTGCTCCACGACGCGCCGCCCTTGCGCAAGCCAACCGTCACGCGAACGCCGCTGTCGTTGAGGTTTTGTGCGTGCGCATGTCCTTGGGAGCCATAGCCCAGGATGGTCACGTTCTTGCCCTTGATCAGGCTCAGGTCGGCGTCTTTGTCGTAATAAACTTTCATGGGTTCTCCAATGTCAACAGTAATGAATGAGGGGGATGGGTGGGGGTGGGTCGTTCCACCTACACGCGCAGGATGCGCTCACCCCGTCCAATGCCACTGGTGCCCGTGCGAACGGTTTCCAGGATGGCGGTGCGATCAATCGCTTCGATAAAAGCGTCGAGCTTGGAGGCATCACCCGTCAGTTCGATGGTGTAGCTTTTCTCCGTCACGTCGATGATCCGACCACGAAAAATGTCGGCCATGCGCTTCATTTCTTCGCGTTCTTTGCCCACCGCGCGAACCTTCATCAACATGAGTTCGCGCTCGGTGAATGCGGCTTCCGTCAAGTCCACCACCTTGACGACTTCAATCAGGCGGTTGAGGTGCTTGGTGATCTGCTCGATCACGTCGTCAGACCCGCGGGTGACGATGGTCATGCGGGACAGTGACGCGTCTTCCGTGGCTGCGACGGTCAGACTTTCAATGTTGTAGCCCCGCGCAGAAAACAGGCCCACCACCCGGGACAGGGCGCCTGGCTCGTTTTCAAGGAGCAATGCAATGATGTGTTTCATGTTGATGGCTTG
>JAZKHH010000041.1:69945-103224 GCA_040385465.1 Pseudomonadota bacterium
TAGCGGTTGTTCAAAGACAAGATTTTCACCGGCGTCTTGTATTGGAAACAGGTCGACAGTTCTTGAATGCACATCTGGATTGAGCCTTCGCCGGTGATGCAAAACACATCGGCATCGGGCTTGGCGAGCTTGATCCCCATGGCATAGGGAAGCCCCACGCCCATCGTGCCCAGGCCGCCAGAGTTGATCCAGCGGCGCGGCTCGTCGAAGCGGTAGTACTGCGCAGCCCACATCTGGTGCTGACCGACGTCGGAGGTGATGTAGGCGTCGGAGTCACGGGTGAGTTCCCACAGCTTTTCGACCACGAACTGGGGTTTGATGACCTCGGTGCTGCCTTTGTAAGACAGGCAATCCTTCTGGCGCCACTCGGTGATCTGCTTCCACCAGGTTGACAGAGACTCCCGCTGCGTCAGCTTGGCTTCCTTGATCTGGACAATCAGCTCCTGCAACACGTCCTTCACATCGCCGACGATGGGAATGTCCACCTTGACCCGCTTGGAGATGGACGACGGGTCGATGTCGATGTGGATGATTTTGCGTTGCACCGACGCAAAGTGCTTTGGATTGCCAATCACACGGTCGTCGAAACGGGCACCCACGGCGAGCAAGACGTCGCAATGCTGCATCGTCATGTTCGCTTCATAGGTGCCGTGCATGCCCAGCATGCCGAGGAACTTGGGATCGCTGGCGGGAAACGCGCCCAGGCCCATGAGGGTGTTGGTGCAGGGATAGCCCAGCAAATTCACCAGTTCGCGCAATTCGGCCGAGGCATTGCCCAAGATCACGCCACCCCCGGTGTAGATGTAGGGCCGTTGAGCGGAGAGCAACAGTTGCACCGCCTTGCGGATCTGCCCGCCATGGCCTTTGCGCACAGGGCTGTAGGACCGCATTTCCACGGTTTCCGGATAGCGAAAAGCGGTTTGGGCCAATGACACGTCTTTGGGGATGTCGACCACCACGGGCCCTGGGCGACCCGTTCGAGCGATGTGAAACGCTTTCTTCAAGGTGATCGCCAAGTCCCGAACGTCCTTGACCAAGAAGTTGTGTTTGACGATCGGGCGGGTGATGCCGACCGTGTCGCATTCCTGGAAGGCGTCCAAGCCGATGGCCGGCGTCGGGACCTGCCCGGTCAGGATGACCATGGGGATCGAGTCCATGTAGGCCGTTGCGATGCCGGTGATCGCATTGGTCACCCCGGGACCTGAGGTGACGAGTGCCACGCCCACTTCGCCTGTGGCCCGAGCGTAACCGTCAGCCGCGTGGACCGCCGCTTGTTCATGCCGCACCAGCACGTGCTGAATGGAGTCTTGTTTGTAAAGAGCGTCGTAGATGTAGAGGACGGCCCCACCAGGGTAGCCCCACAGATACTGGACACCCTCTTGTTGCAAGCAACGAATGAGGATCTCCGAGCCGTTGGGCTCGTTGGACGGGGAGGGTGTGGAAGTAGGGAGCCAGGGGGCCGCATCGGCCTTGACATCCGCAGCAGACATGTTCATTTTTGGAACCTTTGTGAATTTCTCTAACGAAAAACCATTGGTGCACCTCTCCGCGCTCTTTTGAAGCGGGTGCGGTGCCTGCGCGGCCAGTCACGTCAGGGCCTGCGATCAACCCCTGTGTGCGACCATCTGTTGTGCAACCTGTAATTATGACATCCTTCACTGGATCGCATCTCGCTAGACACCGTGGAACGAATGACATAATTCGCGTCCACTTTCCAACGCATGCGCGTGAAAGCGTTCCCTACTTGGCTTCCGACAAAGAACTCTCTGATTTCCTGAAGAGCGTAGAGAAACGTGCTTTCAAGCGCGCAGTTTTCGCAGTACGGGACGACGACGCGGCGCTGGACATCGTCCAGGACGCCATGATCAAGCTGTCGCAAAGCTACGGGGACCACCCGGTGGCGGAGTTGCCGTTGTTGTTCCACCGGATCCTGTCAAACACCACGATGGACTGGTTTCGCCGGCGCAAGGTCCGACAGGCGGTGATCGTGAATTTCAGCGAATTCGACACCCCGGATGAGGGCGGTGAATTCGACTTGTTGGAAACTCTGGAGGTGCTGACCGAGTCACACGCCACAGAAAGTGCGGCAGATGCCACATCTCGCGCACAAATCTTGCTTCTAATCGAAGAAAAGGTGAAAGAGTTGCCAGAGCGTCAACGGGAAGCCTTTTTGTTGCGTTACTGGGAGGAGTTCGACGTTGCCGAGACTGCGCAAGCCATGGGATGCTCGGAGGGCAGCGTCAAAACGCACTGTTCTCGGGCCATTCGGGCTTTGGCCAAGGGGCTTGGACACTTGGGTTTGAAATTGTGAGCACCGCCATGATCCACACACCGACATCGCTACCCGTTGAAACTTTGGAAGCCCGCCTGGCGCTGAAGTTGGCCGCAGCATTGTCGGAGTCGTCTGCTGCAGTGCCACACGACATTTCGGAACGCTTGCGCACGGCTCGGGAGAATGCCTTGAGGGTGCGGCGACCGGAAGGTGTGGTCGCCTCGGGTTGGCAGCGGTCTGGCAACTCTGCCGTTTTGACGGGCGAGCCCTCCAAACACCGCTTTTCGCGCTTGATGGTCTGGTTGCCCCTGATCATCTTGGCGGTCGGTTTGTATTTGATCCGGCAGGAGCATGGTCAATCCCAAGTGTCGGCGGCAGCCGATGTGGACGCTGTCTTGCTGGCGGATGACTTGCCGCCGGATGCTTACAGCGACGCCGGATTTCTCGAATTTTTGAAACTTCCGCCGCCGTGATGCCGGGACGAATGGGCAAACGCACTCTTTCTCCTTGTTTGCTGGCAGTGCTTGCAGCCTGCGGTCTGGCTTCGCCTTGCCTGGCTTTGGCTCAGGTTGCGCCCAACGCCGTTCCCAGCCTCTCTTCGAGCAGCGCCCATGAAGACGGCGTGAGCTGGACTGCGTTAAATGCTTCTCATCGGACGGCCCTGGCACCGTTGCAAGACCAGTGGACCTCGTTGTCCGCGACGACCAAGGACAAATGGATTCGCGTGGCGCGCCGGATGGCGGCCATGCAGCCCACGGAACGCGAACGCATCCAAGGCCGCATGGCCGACTGGGCCCGGCTGACGCCTGTGCAAAGGGGCCAGGCACGTCTGTATTTCCAGGAAGCGCGCAACGTGGCACCCGAGGTCCGCTCGGAACAATGGAAGCGTTACAACGAGTTGTCGGACGATGAAAAGCGCCAGCTCACGGCCCGTGCCGTGCCGCCTGCCGCCACGCGGTCCGTGAGCGGGGCCCGCGGCGCAGGGACCGCTTTTTCGGTGAACGACGGCCAACCCGCGGCGAAGATCAACACCACACCGACTTCGGCGGCAGCGCCTCTGCCCCAGCGCATCGCGCCATCGGTGGTGCAGGCGCAGCCGGGAGCCACCACCCGGCTGATTTCCTCGCGCCCTCAACCGCCGCTGCATCAACCGGCGGGCATGCCAAAGATTGGCGCGGCGCCAGCACCGGCGCCCGTTGCGCCGGCGGCTGCCGAGCCACGGACCTTTTCTCAGCCGCTGTCTCCCAGCACCGACATTCCCGCTCAGCCATGAGCGCAGACGTGGGAGGGGGGCCTCAGGTGGCCCCAGCGCTGTGGCGGCGCATGGCTTGCTTCGTTTATGAAGGGTTGATTCTGTTTGGAATCGGCTTGATCCCCGGAGCGCTCGGGGCGGCGTTCTTTGCGATCAGCGGCCAGCATCACCCCTTGCAAAGTCCCACAGCCCTGCGGGTGTTCACGTTTGCGCTGTACGGCCTGTATTTCACCTGGTGTTGGTCGAAGAACGGGCAGACACTGCCCATGCAAACCTGGCACATCCGCCTGGTGACCACCCAGGGACTGCCAGTGCCGCAAGCCCGTGCGCTGCTGCGCTACCTGTTGTCGTGGGTTTGGGTGGTGCCGGCCGGCGTCGTGTCGTATCTGCTGCATTGGACACGTTGGGGCATGTTGGGCGCCGTGCTGGTCGGCATCGTGGTGTACGCGGCGCTGGCGCTGAGGCACCCCCGCAAGCAGTTTTGGCACGACGCCTGGAGTGGCACGCAGCTGGTGACACACCGCCCGCCGCTCACCGCCTTGGCGCAAGGTTCGCGTTGAGTTCTGCGCCTCAGCCGCCTGCGCATCCGCACAAGGAGCGCGTCGGGTTGCAAAGGCTGGTTCACGCGCTGGGCTATTCGCTGGCCGGTTTGCAAGCGGCGTTCCGCCATGAAAAAGCTTTTCGGCTGGAGGTGGTGCTGGCGGCGGTGATGCTGCCAGCCGCATTCTGGCTGGGCCAAGGCTGGGTGGAGACCGCCTTGCTGGCCGGCTCGGTGATGGCGGTGATGGCGGCAGAGCTCGTGAACTCGGCCCTGGAGGCGGTGGTGGACCGGGTTTCGCTTGAGCGCCACGAACTGTCCAAACGCGCCAAGGACATGGGCAGCGCCTGCGTGCTGTTGATGGTGATCATTGCCGCCGGCATTTGGCTGGCCGCGGGGTGGGCCCGCTTTGGCCCTTGAGACCGATGGTGGTCGGCTCAGACAGCGGCGTCGTCGGTTTCTCCCGTGCGAATTCGAATCACTTGCTCGATGGCAGTGACGAAAATCTTGCCGTCGCCGATCTTCCCGGTTTTGGCAGCTTTGACGATGGCATCAAGGCAGCGCTCGACGTCTGCGTCTTTCACGGCCACTTCCACTTTCACCTTGGGAAGAAAGTCGACCACGTACTCGGCCCCTCGGTAGAGTTCAGTGTGCCCTTTCTGGCGCCCGAAGCCTTTGACTTCGGTGACCGTCAAGCCGGTGACACCGACCTCAGCCAAAGCCTCACGAACTTCTTCCAGTTTGAATGGTTTCACAATCGCGGTGATGAGCTTCATGACGCACTCCAAAGATGCTGAAAGACGGGAGGATCCCGGGGCTGATTATGTCATTCGGGTCCACGGCAGCTTGGATGAAATCGGTCGAGATCACTGGGACAATCTGGTCGGCACCCGCGCAGCACGCACGCCTTTCGTGCACAGCAACTATTTGCAAGCCCTGCACGACACCGGGTGCGCCGCGCCGGCCACAGGTTGGCAACCACTTGTGTTTGCGCTGTACCACGGGGAGACCCTGAAGGGCGCCTGTCTGGTGTACCTGAAAACCCATTCCTACGGCGAATATGTATTCGACTGGAGCTGGGCCGACGCCTACGAGCGGCACGGGCTGCGGTACTACCCCAAGCTCACGGCCACGGTGCCGTTCACGCCAGTGACCGGCCCTCACCTTCTGGGGGGTGACCAGGCGGCTCGGGTGGCGTTGTTGAAGGGGATTGAATCGTTTGCACGCCAGCAGCGTTTGTCCTCAGCCCATTTTCTCTACCTGGACGCGGAGGATCGGGACGCGGCACAAGCCGCGGGCTGGTTGATGCGCCAAACCGTGCAGTTTCACTGGGCCAACCGCACACCTGAGCCTTACCGCGACTTCCCCGATTTCTTGGCGGGCATGCACCGCGACAAACGCAAGAAGATCCAGCAAGAACGGCGTCGCGTGCAAGATGCGGGTGTCACGTTCACCGTGGCGCAGGGCCGCGACATCGACACTGAAGCGTGGGATTATTTCTACCTCTGCTACACGACCACCTATCGGGAACACCGCTCAACGCCTTACCTCAGCCGGGCTTTTTTTGCCCAGATGGCTCAGGACCTGCCAGACAACTGGGTGCTGTTCACCGCCCACCAAGGCACCGATCGGGTTGCCACCTCGCTGATCTGTGTAGACGACGCACGGCAGGTGGCTTTCGGTCGCTATTGGGGCAGCACGGCAGCGGTGTCGTGCCTGCACTTCGAGGCTTGTTACTACCAGCCCCTGGCTTGGTGCATTGCCAACGGGCTGCAGCGCTTTGAAGGTGGTGCTCAAGGGGAGCACAAATTGGCACGGGGGCTGATGCCTGTCGTGAGCTGGTCAGCGCATTGGCTGGCTCACCCGCAGTTTGCGGGTGCCATTTCAGACCACCTGACGCAAGAAGGCGAGTGGGTGGCCGAGCACGTGCGTGACTTGCAAGCGCACCAACCGTTCAAAGCCCCACCCGCTCCGCGGCCTCAAGCGCCTGAGGACTTGACGTAGGCAGCAATGCCGTTGGTGATTTCGGCGCGGGCGGCGTCGGGACCTTCCCAACCTTTGACCTTGACCCACTTGCCCGGCTCCAGATCCTTGTAGTGCTCGAAGAAGTGCTGAATGGTCTTCAGACGCAGTTCATTCAGGTCTTCGGGTTTTTGCCAATGGGTGTAGATCGGCAACACCTTGTCGATGGGCACGGCCAGCAGTTTAGCGTCGCCACCGGCTTCGTCGTCCATGTTCAGGATGCCGATCGGGCGGCAGGTGACGACCACCCCAGGCGCCAAGGGGAACGGCGTGATGACCAGCACGTCCACCGGGTCGCCATCGTCTGCCAGCGTCTGGGGCACGTAGCCGTAGTTGCAGGGGTAGTGCATGGCTGTGCTCATGAAGCGGTCAACGAACATGGCACCCGTCTCCTTGTCTACCTCGTATTTGATCGGGTCGGCATTCATCGGAATTTCGATGATGACGTTGAACTGGTCGGGGGCATTCTTGCCAGGGGTGACGTTGTGCAGGCTCATGGTGGTGAAAGTCCGTGGGAAACGGAGTGATGACGGTCAACCCCGCATCTTATCCGCCTCGCTTCACGCAGGTGCCGCGGCCTTGGAGGGTGTGACGACTCAGGCAGGGGTTGCCGAGATTGCCTTGCCGGGATCCTTCTCGTAGCATCCTTCGCAGCCGTCTCTCTGGACGCGCGGTCCTGTCGCCACAGCTCGTTTGTGCGTCGTGGGGAGCCAGAGCTCAACAACCATCACATGGAAGGAGACTCTCTTGATCAGCACCCAACAAGGCCTTTACTTCATCACCGCCTGCGGTCTGGCCGCCGTGGTCTACGGCTTCTTGCAGCGAGCATGGATTTTGCGGCAGAGCGCCGGCAACGCCCGCATGCAGTCAATTGCCCAAGCCATCCAGCAAGGGGCCGCGGCCTATCTGGCACGGCAGTACAAAACGATCGCGCTGGTGGGGGTGGTGCTGACGGTGCTGATCGCTGTCTTCATCACGCCCTTGACGGCGGCCGGCTTCGTGCTGGGCGCGGTGTTGTCGGGGGCCTGCGGCTTCATTGGCATGAATGTGTCGGTGCAGGCCAATGTGCGCACAGCCCAGGCGGCCACGCTCGGCATTGCGCCCGCGTTGAACGTGGCGTTCAAAGGTGGCGCGATCACCGGCATGCTGGTCGTGGGCTTGGGACTGTTGGGCGTGGGGCTGTCGTTCGTTGCGTTGACGCGCGATGTGGCTGCGGACGGCGCAGGGCTGGTTGCCGCCCTCAAACCCCTGCTGGGCTTTGCGTTCGGCGCGTCCCTGATTTCGATCTTTGCGCGCCTGGGCGGCGGCATCTTCACCAAGGGCGCCGACGTGGGCGCCGACCTGGTGGGCAAGGTGGAAGCGGGCATTCCGGAAGACGACCCCCGCAACCCTGCCGTGATTGCCGACAACGTGGGCGACAACGTCGGTGACTGTGCCGGCATGGCGGCCGACTTGTTCGAGACCTATGCGGTCACGTTGATTGCCACCATGACCCTGGGGGTGGCGCTGGTGAGTGCGGCGCCGATGGCCGCGGCGGTGTATCCGCTGCTCTTGGGCGGGTTCTCCATCCTGGCGTCGATCGTGGGCTGCAGCGCGGTCAAGGCCTCCGCCGGAATGAAAAACGTGATGCCGGCCCTCTACAAGGGCTTGGTCATTGCGGGGGTGATCTCCCTGGTGGGCTTTTATTTCATCACGCGCTACGCCATGCCGGACGACGCGCTCGGACCACAGACCCAGCTGCGCTTGTTTGGCGCGTGCGTTGTTGGGCTGGTGTTGACGGCGGCCATGGTGTGGATCACGGAGTACTACACCGGCACCAATTACCCCCCTGTCAAGCACATCGCCGAGGCCTCCACCACGGGTCATGGCACCAACATCATTGCCGGTCTCGGGGTGTCGATGCGCTCGACCGCCTGGCCGGTGTTGTTCGTCTGCGTGGCCATCGGCGCGGCCTTTCAATTGGCCGGTTTGTACGGCATTGCGATTGCCGCGACCTCCATGCTGAGCATGGCGGGCATCGTGGTGGCGCTGGATGCGTATGGCCCCATCACCGACAACGCGGGTGGCATCGCTGAAATGGCGGAGATGCCCAAAAGCGTGCGGGACGTGACCGATCCCTTGGATGCGGTGGGCAACACCACCAAGGCGGTGACCAAGGGCTATGCCATCGGCTCGGCCGGACTGGCGGCGTTGGTGTTGTTCGCCGACTACACCCACGCCCTGGATGCACGGGGCCTGCAAGTCAGTTTCGACCTGTCGGACCACCGGGTGATCATCGGCCTGTTCATCGGCGGGCTGATCCCTTACCTGTTCGGGGCCATGGCCATGGAAGCGGTCGGACGGGCGGCCGGGGCGGTGGTGGAGGAGGTTCGGCGCCAGTTCCGCGACATCCCGGGCATCATGGATGGCAGCGGCAAACCGGAATACGGCACCGCCGTGGACATGCTCACCACGGCCGCGATCAAGGAAATGGTGGTGCCCAGCTTGCTGCCGGTCGTCACCCCGGTGCTGGTGGGACTGCTTCTGGGGCCGGCCGCTTTGGGCGGCCTGCTGATGGGCACCATCGTGACCGGGCTGTTTGTGGCCTTGTCGATGTGCACCGGCGGGGGTGCCTGGGACAATGCCAAAAAATACATTGAAGATGGGCACCACGGTGGCAAAGGTTCGGAAGCCCACAAGGCGGCCGTGACGGGGGACACTGTGGGCGACCCCTACAAAGACACCGCAGGACCGGCGGTCAACCCGCTGATCAAGATCATCAACATTGTGGCCTTGTTGATCGTGCCCTTAATTTGACCGACACCCTGCCCTCGCTCGGACACCCAGACGGGGTCGGCAGGGTGGGCCCTGTAGCGTGAACGCCTGGCCAGGCCGCTTTGACCGTGAGAAAGCACACGGCCCGCTTACGCCCTGTCACGACTTGCTGGAAAAATAGTGGGCCATGTCGTCATCCATTCGCCGAACCGGGGCGTTATCGAAACACCACTTCTGACTTCCCTCGAGTGACGACATGAAAGTTTCGGTCATGAAAAAAATGAACACCGCTCAGCGCATGCCCAAAGACGACTCGCCGGTGAAGCTGGAGTTGACGCAGGACAAGGGGCACAAGCTGGAGCCCTTCTACATTGCCGCCATCGGCAGCGATCGGCGCAGCTTGGCGCGGGCCATCAAGTTCGATCAGCGCCGCTGACAGCTTCTTTTCTTTTGCTTCCGCTACGAAGGTGCCCCGGTGGGCACCTTGTTTTTTGAGGCCTCGCGTTATCCCTTAGAAGGTTGCGGCACACTCGTGGACCATGTCCGAGTTTTTGTTGCTGCTCCCCGATGCACTGCTGATCTGCGCTGGCTTCGTGCTTTGCCGTTTCACGGCATTGAACCGCACCCTGTGGGACGGGATCGAGCGCCTGGTTTACTACCTGCTCTTTCCGGTGTTGCTGTTCATCTCGATCGTGCGCGCTCCCATCGCCCTGGCGGAAAGCGCTGACCTGCTGCTGGGGTGTTTGGCAGTGGCGGGCACCGGGATCGCGGTGGCTTGGTTGCTCCGATGGCTTCCGCGGGTGGAGGCCTCCTTCCATGCCTCCGGCGCCCAAGTTGCCTTTCGCTTCAACTCCTTCATTGCTTTGGCCGTGGCCAATCAACTTGCGAGCGACCCGGGCGTCGCCTTGATGGCCTTGGTGGTGGGCGTGTGCGTGCCGGTGTGCAATGTGGCTGCCGTTTTTTTCTTGGCGAAGCACGGTGGACAGTCGTATGGGCGGGAGCTGTTGCGCAACCCGCTGATCGGGGCCACGGTGTGTGGATTGGTGGGCAACGTGTTGGGCCTGAGCTTGCCGGACGTCCTTGACACCACCTTGCAACGCGTGGGTCAGGCTGCCTTGCCTTTGGGGTTGATGGCGGTCGGTGCGGGTTTGACGCTGCAAGGTTTGAGCGCCTCGCCCGGTTTGGCAGGGGGGCTGCTCGCCGTGCGCCACCTGGTGCTGCCGCTGGTGGCCTGGGGCGTTGGGTGGGCGCTGGCGTTGGCGCCGTTGGAGCGGACCGTGTTGATGTCATTTGCCGCCTTGCCCACCGCCAGCAGCGCTTATGTGCTGGCTGCGCGCATGGGGGGTCGGGCGGCTTTCGTCGCGGGCCTGGTGACGGCCTCGACGGTGCTGGGCATGTTGAGCCTGCCGTTGTGGCTGGCTTGGGTGCGGTGATGCGGATATCCTGCGCAGCTCACTCTTTTTTCCCGATGCGATGAACCCCACTGTTCTCAAGAGCTTGTTCGCCGGTACGATTTTCAGCAGTGCGTTCTTGTTGTTCCTGGTTCAACCCCTGATCGCCAAACAGATCCTGCCGTGGTTCGGCGGCTCGGCGGCCGTGTGGTCGATCTGCATGGTGTTCTTTCAGGTGGTGCTGCTGGCGGGCTACGCCTACTCCGATTGGATCACCCGCTTTGCTGCACGCACCCAGGCCCGTGTGCACATTGGGCTGCTGGTGATGAGCCTGTTTTTCCTGCCGATCGTGACGCATGGGCGGTGGAAGCCGGACGGTAGCGAAGACCCGACGTTGTGGATCTTGGGCCTGTTGCTGACGACGATCGGCCTGCCTTATTTTTTGTTGTCGACCACCGGGCCACTCGTGCAGTCGTGGTTGGCACGCACCCCCTGGGGGGCACAGGTCTACCGGTATTTTTCGCTGTCCAACCTGGCGTCGCTGGTGTCGTTGCTGGCGTATCCGGTGTTGATCGAGCCGCGCACCGCGCTGTTGCAGCAGGCGCTGGGCTGGTCGTGGGGCTACGCTGTTTTCGTGGTGCTGTGTGCAACTGCCAGTTGGTATGCGGCCCGGCAGCACCTGCAGCCACAGACCACCGCTGAGGCATCAGCAACAGCAGCCCCAGCCGCTGCATCGGCGCCGCCACGCTGGAGCGATTGCCTGCTGTGGCTGAGCCTACCGGCGCTGGGGTCTTGGTTGCTGCTGGCCATCACCAACCACATCACGCAGAACGTGGCGGCCATTCCGTTTTTGTGGGTGCTGCCGTTGTCGGTGTACCTGTTCTCGTTCGTGCTGACTTTTGAGAGTGACCGCTGGTATCGGCGTGCCGTGTTCCTGCCGGCCACGGCGGTGGTGTTGGCCTTGTGCGCTTTTGGCCTGCAGGATGGCATCGGTTCGAACGTGAAAACCGCCCTGCCGTTGTACGTGGTGGGTCTGTTCGTGCTGTGCATGTTCCTGCATGGAGAGATGGCCCGTCGACGGCCGGGGCCGCGCCACCTGACGCGGTTCTATCTGATGTTGTCGCTCGGCGGTGCCCTGGGCGGGGTGACGGTGGGCTTGGTCGCCCCGCAGGTGCTGCCGGCTTACTACGAGCTGGGCATTGGCCTGGCACTCGCGGCGTTGTTGGGCGTGGCGGTGTTCCGGCCGAACTGGAAACTGATGGCGGGCAGCGCGGCCTTGGCCGGGGTGTGCTGCTTCTACCTGTCGGTGCAGGTGCGTGAGGACGTGCGCGACGCACGGCAGATGATGCGCAACTTCTATGGCACCTTGATCTCGCTGGACAGCGTGGACGCCGATGCGCCGGACAGCGGCGTGCGGCAGCTCTACCATGGCTCGGTCAAGCACGGCGAGCAGTACCTCGCCCCCGCGCGCCGCCGTGAACCCACCACCTACTATGGTGCCACCTCGGGCGTGGGCCGTGCCCTGAGTTCGGCGGTGGCCGGCCCTCGGCGGGTGGGTTTGATCGGGCTGGGGGCCGGCACCCTGGCCACGTATGGGCGCACGGGCGACACGTACCGCGTGTATGAAATCAATCCGCAGGTGTTTGCGCTGGCGGACAGCGAGTTCAGCTTCCTGAAAGACAGCGCGGCCCGGATTGACCGGGTGCTGGGGGATGCCCGCCTGGCGATGGAGCGGGAAACGCCTCAAGCCTTCGACGTGTTGGCGGTGGACGCGTTTTCGGGCGACTCGGTGCCGATCCACCTGATCACGGCCGAGGCGATGGACGTCTACCTGCGCCACCTTCAACCGGAGGGGGTCGTGGCCTTCCACGTGACCAACCGCTTCCTGGCCCTGCCACCGGTGGTGGAGAAGATTGCGCACTCGCGAGGCCTGCATGTGGCTTTCGTGCACGACGAGGCGGAGGGCTCGGACCTGCGGCGCACCGACTGGGTGTTGGTCAGTCGCAGTGAGGCGCGGCTGCAGCATCCCGACATCCGGAGCGTGGCGTCTGCGATTCAACCGATGCCGCGGCTGCGGCTGTGGACGGACGATTTCAACAACCTGTTCAGCGTGCTCAAGTGAGCGTCAGCATGAGGTGCTCGAAGCCGCGATAAAGCGGGTTGGTGCCGCGCTGCGGCGCGGTGGCCATGTGGGGCGGCGTGGGCCAGCGGCGCAACAAAGTCGCAAAGACGGCTTGGGCTTCGAGGTAGGTCAGCGCCGCGCCAATGCAAACATGGGGCCCGGTGCCAAACGAGAGGTGCGCGGCTTCCTTGCGGTCAAGGCGCAAACGGTGGGGCTCGCTGTAGACCCGGGGGTCCCGATTGGCGGCGCCGATCAAGGGGATGACCAGGTCACCGCGGGTCAGCACCTGGCCGTGCAAGGTGAAGGTTTCGGCCACCCGGCGGCCGGAGAACTGCACCGGGCTGTCGTAGCGCAGCATTTCGCGCACGGCACTGGGCAGCTGCTCGGGCGCTTGCTGCAACTGCGCCCAGGCGCCAGGCTGGCACAGCAAGGCGTGCAGACCATTGCCCAACAGGTGCCGGGTGGTCTCATGGCCGGCAAACAGCAGCATCACGCATTGCGCCAGCAGCTCCTCCAGCGAGTGGACTTGGCCTTGGCGCTCGGCCTCGAGCAGCAGCGCGGTCCAGTCGGCGGGAGCGGCGCAGGGTGATCGGCGTCGCTCGGTGAGCACGCGGTGAAACATGGCGGCCAGCGCCAAGGCGCTGCGCTGCGCCCGCTGCCCCAGGGCCAAATTCGGTGCAGGGTGGCCCAGGAAGGCGGCGATGTCGTCCGACCAGGTGACGAAATCCCCGGAGACGTTCTCGAGACCCATCAGCCTGGCCACCACCCGCGCCGGAATGGGCTTGGCGATGTGCTCCATGAAGTCAAAGGGGGCGCCAGGCGGCAGCTGGTCGAGCGCAGCCTCGACGTCGGCGGTGACCTGCGCGGTCAGGGCCTGCCAGGCAGCGGGCCGAAAGCCAGGCGCGAGGATCTGGCGCAGGCGACTGTGCTCGGGGACGTCGAGGAACAACAGCGCGCGGGCGAACAGCCGTTGGAACGGCGCCAGCGCACCCGCGCCACCGTCTGCCGCGGCCTGGTTGACCCACCCACCGGTGCGACGGGCGGACAGGCGAGGGTCTTTCAAAGCTTGGGCGACGTCGTCGTACCGGGGGAGCAGCCATGCACCGCCTGCGAACGCGTCGCTGCGGTGCACAGGGCCAGCATCCTGCCAGGCTGCATAGGTCTCGTAAACCTCGGCCTGCGGGGTAAACGCGTCGAGGGTCAACATGGCGCCTGCTTCAGACCGAGTGCGCGAGCCACGACCGGCAGGTCCAAGGCAGCGACGGCGCTGTGAGCGCTGGGCGTGGCCATCCACGGCACGTCGCCCCAGCAAGGCGCCGGCAGCCAGGCGCGCAGGCTGTCCATGTTGGCATCGGCGTGGGCCATGGCGGGATCGATGCGGTTGCCGACCCAGCCAGCCAGCCAAAGACCTCTGGCCTCGATCGCCTGGGCGGTGAGCAAGGCGTGGTTGAGGCACCCAAGCCGCAAGCCGACCACCAGCAGCACTGGCCAACCGATGTCCGTGGCCACGTCGTCCAAGCCCCAGCGCGGTGCATGCGCCGGGCTCAAGGGCACACAGAAACCACCGGCGCCTTCCACGACCACGATGTCGGCCTGGCGGGCCAGGGCGTGGGCCTGCTCGCGCCACCCCGTGCGCGGCAGCTGCCGGGCTTCCAGTTCGGCAGCGACATGGGGCGCGCAGGCGGTACGCAACTGCCAGGGGCCCACCTGATGGGAGGACAGCGGCAGGCTGGCGGCCGACTGCAAGGCGGCGACGTCGTCGTTGACGGCATCGGGCCCATCGCCCAGACCGGCGGCCACCGGCTTGAAGCCCGCGGTGCGCCAGCCTTGCGCCGACAAGGCGGTGAGCAAGGCGGTGGCGACGCAGGTCTTGCCGACACCAGTGTCCGTGCCGGTGACGAACACACCGACGCTCATCGGACCGTCTCCGCCTGGCAGGCACCCTGTGCCAACGCGGCGATCAGGCGTTCGACGTCGGCAGGGCTGTGACTGGCACTGAGCGTGACCCGCAAGCGTGCCGTGCCGACAGGGACCGTGGGCGGGCGGATGGCGGGGACCCACAGACCTTGCTGCTCCAGGCTGGCACTGAGCGACAGCGCCCTGGCGTTGTCACCCACCATCATCGGTTGGATGGGCATGGTCGACGCGGCCCAATGCCAGCCCAGGGCCTGACCTGGGGCAGGCGCAGCGCGCAATTGGGCCACGCGGTCGTGCACCAGGCGACGGCGGTGGTCGCCTTCTTCGCTTTGAATCAGGGCCAGGCTGCGCATCAAGGTGTGGGCCACCGCGGGCGGCGAGGCCGTGGTGTAGATGTAGGTGCGAGCCGTGTTGACGAGCCAGTCGATGATCACAGGATCGGCGGCCACGAACGCACCGCTCACCCCTGCGGCCTTGCCCAGGGTGGCCATGTAGATGAGCCGCTGGCTGCGGACCTCGGCCTGGGCCAGCACGCCCTGCCCCTGGGGGCCCAGCAGGCCGAAGCCATGGGCGTCGTCGAGCACCAGCCAGGCGTCGTGGGCCTGTGCCAGTCGCAGCAGTGCGGCAACCGGGGCGATGCTGCCGTCCATGCTGAACACGGCGTCGGTGACGATCAACTTGAGCGGCGTGCTGCACTGCTGCAGTTGGTAGGCCAACCGGTCCAGGTCGGCATGGGGGTAGCGCTGCACTTTGGCTTGGGCGAGCAGCGCGCCGTCGATCAGCGAAGCGTGGTTGAGCTTGTCGCAAAACAGGGTGGCCTCGGCCGAGCCCAGCGCGCTGAGCAAGGCCAGGTTGGCCATGTACCCGGTGGAAAAATACAGCGCTTGTGCATCGGGGATGAACGGCGCTTGCCAGCGGGCCAGTTCGGCCTCCAACGCGGCATGCGCTGCCGTGTGACCGCTGATGAGGTGCGACGCTCCGCTGCCCACGCCGTGTCGCTCAGCCCCTTCAGCCCACGCTTGAATCAGCGCTGGGTGGTTGGCCAGACCCAGGTAGTCGTTGCTGCAAAACGCCAGCAGTGTCTGGTGGCTGCCGCCCCCCACGAGGGCCGTGTCGTCGCGTTCTCCGGCCAACTCCGTTTGCGGAGCGCACGGGCCCAGGCGCACGCGCGCGCGTCGGCGGGTGTGGGCGGCGTCACGGTCTTGCAGGCGCTGCCGCAGGTCGTCAAGCCACATGCAAAACGTCCTGCAGGGTGGCCTGCGTTTGAGCCGCCAGCCAAGCGTAATCTTCGGTGGGCAAGAGGTAGGGCGGCATCAAATAGACCGTGCGGCCAATGGGGCGGATCAACAGCTCGCGTTGCCGACCGGCTTGGTGGAAGCGCTCGGCGAAGTCTGGCAGGTCGGTGTCGACGTCGAACGCCCACACCATGCCGCAGCTGCGCACGTGCTGCACCTGGGGGTGCTCGCCCAACGCCCGCCATGCAGCATGGACCGGCGCGCTCAATTGGGCGTTGCGTGCCAGCACGTCTTCGCGCTCAAAGCGCTCCAGCACGGTCTGCGCCGCGCGGCAGGCCAAGGCGTTGCCGCTGTAAGAATGGGAATGCAGAAAGCTTTTGGCGGCGTCGTCGTGCCAAAAAGCTTGGAAGATGTCGTCCCGGCTGAGAACGACGGACAGCGGCAGGTAGCCGCCGGTGATGCCCTTGGACAAGGTGATGAAATGCGGCCACAAGGGCGGGCCACCCGGCTCGCGGGCTTGCTCGAAGGCGAAAAAGGTGCCGGTGCGCCCGCAGCCGACGGCGATCTCGTCGGCGATGAGGTGCACATTCCAGCGCTCGCACAAGGCATGCACACCCCGCAGGTACGCAGCCTCGTGCATGGACATGCCTGCGGCACATTGGATCAACGGCTCGACGAGGACCGCCGCAATCTGGCCGGCACGCTCTGCCAGCAGCGCCTCCATCGACTGCAAGGCACGCTGCGTGACGTCTGCTGCGCTGTCTCCAGGGCCGGCCTGTCTCAGGTCAGGCGAGGCCACCGTGTGGGCGCGCATCAACAAGGGGTCGTAGGCGTCGCGGAACAGGCTCACGTCGGTGACGGCCAAGGCGCCGAGGGTTTCACCGTGGTAGCCGTTTTTCACGCAGACGAACTCGCGCTTGCCAGGCTGGCCCTGGTTGCGCCAGGCGTGAAAGCTCATCTTCAACGCAATCTCGACCGCCGAGGCGCCGTCGCTGCCGTAAAAAGCATGACCCAGCACGTGGTCGGTGCGGGCGGCCAGCTTTTCTGCCACCTGCACCGCGCTTTCCTGGGTGCAGCCGGCCAGCATGACGTGCGGCAGGGTGTCTAGTTGGTCTTTGAGCGCCGCGTTGAGCGTCGGGTCGGCGTGGCCGAACAGGTTGACCCACCAGGAGCTGATGGCGTCAAAGTAACGACGGCCTTCGGTGTCGTACAGCCAGGGGCCGCAGCCTCGGGCAATGGCCAACGGTGGCGTGTGCTGCGCCCGCTTCATGGGCGTGCAGGGGTGCCACACGCTGCGCAGGCTGCGGGCCGCCAAATCGCTCATGGCACGGCTGGGCGGCGCAGGGTCAGCGGGCCTGCAGGCCGAGCTTGGCAAACAGGCGCTGATCGCGCTCCCAGTCCGGGTTGCCGGTGGTCAACAACTTGTCGCCGTAGAAAATCGAATTAGCGCCGGCCAGGAAACACAGCGCCTGGACGGCCTCGCTCATGTCTTGACGGCCGGCCGACAGGCGCACCCGGGCGGTGGGCATGGTGATGCGGGCCACCGCGATGGTGCGCACGAACTCCAGCGGGTCCAGCGCTTCCACACCGTGCAAGGGGGTGCCTTCCACCTGCACCAGGTTGTTGATCGGCACCGACTCGGGGTGCGGCTCGAGGTTGGCCAACTGGGCCACCAAGCCGGCCCGCTCGGCGCGGCTCTCTCCCAGGCCGACGATGCCGCCGCTGCACACGTGCATGCCGGCCTCACGCACATGGGCCAGGGTGTCCAGGCGGTCCTGGTAGTCGCGGGTGCTGATGATGCGGCCGTAGGCTTCAGGCGCGGTGTCGAGGTTGTGGTTGTAGTAGTCGAGGCCAGCGTCTTTCAGGGTGCGGGCCTGGGTGTCGCTCAGCATGCCCAGGGTGCAGCAGGCCTCCAGGCCCAGCCCTTTGACCACGCCGATGAGCTCGGCCACGTTGTCGATGTCGCGGTCTTTGGGGGCCCGCCAGGCCGCGCCCATGCAAAAGCGCGACGCGCCCTGGGCCTTGGCGGCCACGGCCGCCTCTCGCACCGCGGCCACGTCGAGCAACTTGCCAGCTTCGACGCCCGTGTCGTAATGGACCGACTGGGGGCAGTAGCCGCAGTCCTCGGGGCAGCCCCCGGTCTTGATTGACAGCAGGGTCGACAACTGCACCTCGTTGGCGGAGAAGTGCTGCCGGTGCACCTGCTGAGCCTGAAACATCAGGTCGTTGAAGGGCTGCTCAAACAGCGCCTGAACCGCCTCCAGCGGCCAACGCGGCGCCGAGGTGGTGGTGGCCTGCGACGGCGCACGGCCGGTCTCAAGAGAATGCCAACGCACGGGGTGCTCAGACGTCACAGAAGAATTCATGGAGGTGGCTCGTTTCAGGCTGCGCGAGGGGTTTGGCAAGCAGCCCTGCAGTTTAGCCGGACGGCTTCTGAGACCCGAGCGGTTGGCACCGGAAAGCATTTTCGCTGGCCCGCAGGGGTGTCGATGGCGCGAATGAACGGGAACAGTCCCTGCAGGCAGCAGGCGGACTCAAGGTCCTGGACGGGGCAATGCCGATTCAACCGTCTTCAAGTTGCAAGGCCCACTGGATGTGCTCGGCCACCAGCGCATCCGATGGGCCTTGCAAACGCGCCTGCAACGCCTGGCGCACGGCCCCGGCGAGCGTGGAGTCGGGCGGCTCCGCCCTCAGCAGGTTGCCCAGCGCCACGGCCAGGTTGCGCTGCCAGCGCTGGTACCCAATGCGCCGGATGGCACTGCCCTCGGTCAGGCGAAGAAACTCCGCCTCGCTCCACTGCCACAAGTCGAGCAGCGAAGCGTCAGAGACCGGCTCGCGGGCATCGAAATCCAGCAAGGCACTGCGTTGGGCGTACTTGTTCCAGGGACACACCAGTTGGCAGTCGTCGCAGCCGTAAATGCGGTTGCCCATCAACGCACGCAGCGGCTCGGGAATCGCGCCGGGGTGTTCAATGGTGAGGTAGGAAATGCAACGCCGTGCATCGAGCAGTCCGGGGCCGACGATGGCTTGGGTGGGGCAGACATCGATGCAGGCGGTGCAACGGCCGCAGTGCTCAGTGTCGGGCGGCGTCGGGGGCAGCGCCAGATCGACATAGATCTCGCCAAGGAAGTACATCGACCCAGCGTCGCGGCGCAGCGCCAAGGTGTGCTTGCCACGCCAACCCAGGCCGCTGGCGGTGGCCAGCGCCACCTCCAGCACGGGAGCCGAATCGGTGAACACGCGGTGCCCGAACGGCCCGATGTGCTCGGCAAGCCGGGTGGCCAACTGTTGCAGCCGGGATCGCAGCACCTTGTGATAATCCCGGCCCCGGGCGTAAAGCGACACTGTGGCCTGCGCCGGGTCTTGCAAGCGCGCCCATTCGACGGCCTGCCAGCCCGGCGGGGTGTCACGCGGCAGGTAGTCCATGCGGGCAGTGACGACGCTCAAAGTGCCTGGCACCAGCTCGGCAGGACGCGCCCGGCGCAGGCCATGGCGGGCCATGTAGTCCATTTCGCCGTGGAAGCCGGCAGCCAGCCAGGCGAGCAATCCGGGCTCCGCGGCAGACAGGTCCACACCGGCCACGCCAATCTGTGAAAATCCCAACGCTTGCCCTTGCTGGCGCAGAAAGCTCAGCACGGTGTCGTGGTCGGGAACTGAACGTGGAGTGGCGGTCATTTGTTGATTCTAGAAACTCGGGTCGAAGCGTGGGACAGCGAGGCAGACTGTGCGTTGAGCGCGCGGCGCCTGGCCTCATCGCCATGCCTGTCGCAGGCGTTCATCGAGCTTGAGGGCGACCTGGGCGCTGGCAAAACCACCTTCGTGCGGCACCTGCTGCGCGCCCTGGGCGTCACAGGGACCATCAAAAGCCCGACCTACGCCCTGATGGAATCCTACGACCTGCCGGGCTTAGGGCCCGTGTCTCATTTCGATTTCTACCGCTTCAACGATCCGCAGGAATGGGACGACGCTGGATTTCGCGACGTGTTTGCCGAGCCGGGACTCAAACTGGTGGAGTGGCCTGACCAGGCGCGCGAGAGGCTCCCCTGCCCCGACCTTCGGTTGACCTTGGAAGCCCTGGACCATGCGGCGGCGCAACGCCGGCAGGTGCGTTGGGAGGCCTGCAGCGCCCGCGGCGTCGATCTGCTGCCACCGGCGGGCACGCCATGAGCCGCACCCGCGGGTGGACCCGCCGTCGGGCGCTGAGCTCGATGGGAACCCTGGTGCTGAGCTTGGGCGGGCACCCGCGCAGCCTGGCCGCCGAGATCATGGCCGTGCGCATCTGGCCGGCGGCCGACTACTCGCGCGTGACCCTGGAAAGTGACACGGTGTTGTCGGCACAGCACTTCCTGGCCGACAACCCGCCGCGCCTGGTGGTCGACATCGACGGGCTGGCGCTGAGCCCGGCGCTCAAGGAAGTGGTGGGCAAAGTGCGTGCGGACGATCCGTTCATCGCCGGCATCCGGGTGGGTCAGTTCCAGCCCAACGTCGTGCGCCTGGTGGTGGACCTCAAGCAGGCAGTCGCGCCGCAGCTGTTCGCCATCCGCCCAGTGGCGGCCTACCGGCATCGCCTGGTGTTCGACCTGCACCCCTTGACCGAACCCGATCCTTTGCTGGCCCTGATCCAGGACAAGAACGGCTCGTCGTCCAGCCAAGCGGCCCAGGCCATGCAGGACGAGCTCGGTGAATTCATCGGCAAGACGGAAAAAGCCCGACCGGCACCCGGCGAGACCGTGGCCAAGTCGGCCCCGCCGCCGTCCTCGGCCGCTGAACGGTTGGACAGCCTGGTGGTGGTGGCACTGGACCCCGGACACGGTGGCGAAGACCCGGGCGCCACCGGGCCCAGCGGCCTGCGTGAGAAAGACGTGGTGCTGGCCATTGCGCTGCAACTCAAGGCGCGGCTCAACGAGATGCCCAACATGCGGGCCATGTTGACCCGCGACCGCGACTACTTCGTGCCGTTGAAAGACCGCGTGCACAAGGCCCGCCAGGTGCAGGCCGACTTGTTCGTCTCGATCCATGCCGACGCCTTCTTCAAGCCCCAAGCCAGGGGCGCCTCGGTGTTCGCCCTCAGCCAGGGCGCGGCCAGCAGCAGCACCGCGCGCTGGATGGCCAGCCGCGAAAACGCCGCCGACCTGGTGGGCGGCGTGAACATCAAAGCCCAAGACGCCACGGTGCTGCACACCTTGCTGGACATGAGCACCACTGCCCAGATCAAGGACAGCCTGCGCCTGGGCGACGAGGTGCTGGGCCAGATCGGCAAGGTGGGCACGCTGCACAAGGCCAAGGTCGAGCAGGCAGGCTTTGCGGTGCTGAAGGCGCCCGACATCCCGTCGATCCTGGTGGAAACCGCTTTCATTTCGAACCCCGAGGAGGAAGCGAAGTTGGCGGACCCCAAGTACCAGGCTCGTCTGGTGACGGCGCTGGCCACCGGCATCCAGCGCTACTTCGCGAAAAACCCGCCGCTCGCGCGCAAACGCCGCTTGTGAGGCCAGCGCCGCCTGCGCGGCTGCATGGGGGTCAAACCCGTGAAGCCGCAGCCGCAGCCGCGGTGGCGGCACTGCGCCGCGCCCGCCAGCCACCGTAGACCACGATCAAGGTCGGCACGATGATCAACGCCCAAATGATCTTCTCGAGGTGCTGCTGAACGATGGGAATGTTGCCGAACAGGTAGCCCGCCAGCAGCAGGCCCACCACCCACAACACGCCGCCCGACACGTTGAACAGGGTGAACTTGCTGCGGCTCATCTCGGACACACCGGCCACGAAGGGCGCAAAGGTGCGCACGAAGGGCATGAAGCGCGCCAGGATGATGGTGACGCCGCCGTGTTTTTCATAGAACTCGTGCGCCGCCAGGAACGCTTTCTTGTTGAAAAAACGCGAGTGCTCCCACTGGAAGACCTTGGGGCCGATCTTGCGGCCGATGCTGTAGTTGAGCTGGTCGCCCAGGATGGCCGCGACGGTCAGCAACAGCATGGTCAGCGGCAGGCTGATCAACCCCAGGCCGCAGAAAGTGCCTGCGATGAAGAGCAGCGAATCTCCCGGGAGAAACGGCATCACGACGAGGCCCGTCTCGACAAAGATGATGCCGAACAGCAAGGCGTAGATCCAGTTGCCGTGGGCGGTCACGAAATCCTTCAACACCACATCCACATGCAGGATCAGGTTGAGCAGGAAATGGCCGGCGTCGATGAAGAATTGTGCAAAGTCCATGGGCCGACATTATCCGGGAGTTTTCCAGCACGCCAGGCGACCCATGCCAAGGCCAACGACGGCGATACCCTCCCTGGGTCGCCGCACCCTCTAGAATCGTCCGATGCACGCCGAGACCGCCGATCCCCCTGTGGTGCAGCGCCCCATCCGGGAACTGCCCGACGAATTGATCAGCCAGATTGCGGCTGGCGAGGTGATCGAGCGCCCGGCGTCGGTGGTGCGTGAACTGGTGGACAACGCTTTGGACGCGGGCGCCACGAACCTCACTGTCAAATTGATGGCCGGCGGTGTGCGCAGCATCGTCGTCGAGGACAACGGCCACGGCATCGCGCGCCAGGATCTCAGCCTGGCGCTGCGCCGTCACGCCACCAGCAAGATCGGCTCGCTGTCGGACCTGGAGCAGGTGGCCACCATGGGCTTTCGGGGTGAGGCCTTGGCGGCCATTGCGTCGGTCTCAGAAGTGTCGCTGGCCAGCCGCACCACCGATGCGGAGCACGCTCACCGGCTGGATGCCCGCACGGGCGAGATCTTGCCAGCGGCACGTGGGATCGGCACCAGCGTCGAGGTGCGCGAGCTGTTCTTCAACACGCCCGCGCGGCGCAAATTCCTCAAAAGCGAAGCCACCGAGTTGGCGCATTGCGTGGAAGCGGTGCGGCGCCACGCCCTGGCCCGCAACGATGTGGATTTCGCAGTCTGGCACGAAGGCAAGCTGATTCAGCATTGGCGGGCCGGCACCACCGAGCAGCGCCTGAAAGACGTGCTCGATGCAGAGTTTCACGCCCAGAGCCGACCGGTGGCGCATGAGCTCAGCGTGCTGCGCATCCGCGGCTGGGCAGGGCTGCCGGAAGCCGCACGCAGTCGCAGCGACCACCAGTACGTGTACGTCAACGGGCGCTTCGTGCGCGACAAATTGATCGCCCACGGCGTGCGCTCGGCCTATGAAGACGTGCTGCATGGCGGGCGGCAGCCGGCGTATGTGCTGTTCATCGACATCCAGCCGGACAAGGTTGATGTCAACGTTCATCCGACCAAGATCGAGGTGCGCTTTCGCGACTCGCGCGAGGTGCACCAAGCCGTGCGCCGCGGCGTGGAAAACGCCCTGGCCATTCCGCGCGCCGGGCAGCAGCAAGCGCCGGCGGGCGGGGCGAATCCTTTGGTGGGGGCGGCTTTTGACGCACCGGGCGGCTTGTTCGCGGCGGCCACTGCCGGCCTGGGCGGCGTGCCGATGGCCCGTGAGCGCACGCCAATGCCCTCGTCATGGACCGGCACGCCACCGAACCAGGGGCGCCTGGGCCTGCAGCAGGCGGCGGTCTTGTACGCACGGGAAGACACCCCGGCGTGGCCCCCACGCTCATCGGTTGCAGCCACTGAGCCAGCTGTCGCTCCGCGCGAAGCAGACTCTGCCGATGACTGGCCGCTCGGACGCGCCCTGGCGCAGATCGGCGGCATCTACATCTTGGCTGAGAACACGCTGGGGCTGGTGGTGGTCGACATGCATGCCGCCCACGAGCGCATCGTCTATGAGCGTTTGAAGACCGACCTGGCGAACGCCCGCATCGACACGCAACCCTTGTTGATTCCGGCCACTTTCAGTGCCACGGCCGAAGAGATGGCCTGCGTGGAAGCACAAGGCGCTCAGCTGCAGGCCTTGGGCCTGGACATTGCCGCCCTGTCGCCTACCCGCGTGGCCGTTCGCTCGCAGCCGGCGGCCTTGGCGGGCGGCGACGTGGTGGCCTTGGCGCGCGGGGTGTTGGCCGAGTTGATGCAGTTCGAAGGCAGCACCGTGGTGCAGCGGGCCCAACACGAGATTTTGTCGTCCATGGCCTGCCATGGCGCGGTGCGTGCAAACCGGCAGCTGACGCTGGACGAGATGAATGCCCTGTTGCGCGACATGGAGCGCACCGAGCGCGCCGACCAGTGCAACCACGGCCGCCCCACGTGGCGCCAGATCACGCTGCGCGAACTCGATCAAATGTTTTGGCGCGGACGGTGACGCGCAGTTCGTGCTGGCTGGCTTCCTGCGTTTCCGCCATCCTTGGTTCGCATCGATCGATTTTTCCCGGGCGCTTGCGAGCGCCTGCCTTCCCCGAGAGTTTCATGGCCACACTGAAGATCAAGAAAACCGCGAGCAGCAGCCCGCGCACGCCCCGCGCCCCGGTTCGCGGCATGAACAGCACCGCACGTCCCCGTCCAACCCTGGCCGACAAGGACGCCTTGCGCGCACAGCAGGCTTCGCGGCCCCCGCAGGACCGGCATCGGGAAGACGCGCCACGCGCGCCCTCGTCGGCGCCGATGCCCGGCGGGCCTCGCCGCCCAATGGCGCCAACGCGCCCCCCGTTGCCAGCGGCAACACCTGGCAACACCGCTTTTTCAGCCCGTGCGCCTTTCGACGCGTCGACGGCCCCGCCAGCACCCCCTCCCCGGCCTCGGCCTGAGCGCGCGGCAGTGGGGTCTGCATCGCCGTCGCCAACCCCACAGCAGCAGCCAGTGGTGGTTCAGCCCCGAGGACGACGTCCCGCCCCCCCACCGCCCGAGGAGGTGCGCTTGTCCAAGCGCATGAGCGAGCTGGGCATCGCCTCACGCCGCGAAGCCGACGACTGGATCGCGAAGGGCTGGGTGCGGGTCGACGGCAAGGTCGTCAACCAGTTGGGCTCACGCGTGCGCGAAGGGCAACGGATCACGGTCGACACACCGGCCAAGTTCCATCAGGCGCGCAAGGTCACCGTGCTGCTGAACAAGCCGGCCGGCTTTGTCAGCGGTCAGGCAGAAGACGGCCACGAGCCGGCCTGGGTGCTGATCAAACCGGAAAACCAATGGCAGCAAGACAGCTCTGGCATCCGTTTTGTGCGCGAACACACCCGGGGCCTGGCACCCGCCGGGCGGCTGGACATCGAGTCGGTCGGCCTGCTGGTGATGACGCAGGACGGGCGGGTGGCCAAGCAATTGATCGGCGAAGACAGTGTGGTGGAAAAAGAGTACCGGGTGAAAGTGGCTCCGGCGCGCCCAGGTCAGGCGCTGCGCAACACCGACTTGGGGCGGTTGCGGCACGGCCTGACGCTCGACGGCGTGGCGCTCCAACCCGCCGACGTCGACTGGATCGGCAGCGATGAACTGCGTTTCGTGCTGCGCGAAGGACGCAAACGCCAAATCCGGCGCATGTGCGAAGCAGTGGACTTGCGGGTGGTCGGCTTGCAGCGCGTGCGCATCGGCCAAGTGCGGCTGGGCGATCTGCCACCGGGACAGTGGCGCTATTTGCGGTTGGACGAAGGATTTGAGGGTTGAGGTGAAGAATCACACACCGGCTTTTGAGCGCAGTGCGTAAAAACGCCGGGGCGCACGGGTTGACCCCCTCCCTGCCGGTCATATGCGCATATAAGCTTTTGAGGTGTATTTTATGGAGCACCGGGTCATGAATTTGCCTTCCATCCGCTTTTCGCCTTTATGGATCCTGGCTGCATTGGTGTGTCCGACCCTCGGTCACACGGCGCCACCGGCAGGGGCCAAACCGGTTCGGATCGGCTTTTTCTGTCCCCTAACCGGGGGTTCCCAAGATTTTGGCAACAGCGCCCGGCTCGGTGCGGAACTGGCGGTCAACGAAATCAATGAGGCGGGGGGCTATCTTGGTCGCAAGCTGGAACTGGTGATCCGCGATGACAAAGCCGTTCCGGACGAAGGCCGCAAAGTCGCCGAAGACCTGGTCTTGAAGGAGAAAGTGGACTTCACTATTGGCGGATGCAACACCGGCGTGGTCATGAAAACGCTGGATATTTTCCAGGACAACAAGCACGTGCTGGTGGTGCCGGTGTCCACCGGCTCGGCCGTCACGGCCAAGTACCCTCCAGCGTCAAGCTACATCTTCCGCATGTCGGCCAAAGACACCTTGCAGGCCGGCTTTATGGTCGACGAAGTGGTGGTTCGCCGGGGCTTGAAAAAGGTGGCGATCTTCGCAGACAAGACAGGTTACGGCGAAGGCGGTTTCAAGGACGTGGAGCAGTTTCTGGCCGAACGCAAATTGACGCCGGTGTACGTCGCCCGCTTCGACCTGGGCGTGAAATCACTGACCCAGCAGATGCAAGAGGCCAAGGCAGCGGGTGCCGATGTGATCATCGGCTACACGGTCGGTCCGGAGTTCACGGTCATGACCCAGGCCCGCACTGCCGCCGGGTTGTCGGCCCCTTTGTACGGTTCGTGGCCACTGTCGTTTCGCACCGTGTCAGAACGCGCCGGTGGGGCCGCGGAAGGCACGGCCATGGTGCAAACCATCATTCAAGACCTGTCCAACGAACGACGCAGCTCGTTCATCGCACGGCTCAAGCGCCACGCTGGCAAGAGTTACGTCGATTCCCTGATGGCCGCGGCGCAAACTTACGACGCGGTGCAGTTGATGCTGACGGTTGTGTTCCAGACCCGCGGCGACAGCTCGGGCGACGCCTTGAAGAAGGGGCTGGAGAACCTGGAGCGCCCCTACCGCGGCGTGATCACCACCCACGACAGGCCCTTCTCGTCCGCTGACCACGATGCCTTCTCCCGCAACATGATCTGGATGGGCGTGTGGCGCAAAGGCGAAGTCCAATTCCTGAGCCCGGAAGACGCCAGCAAGGCCAGCATCATCCGCCGCAAGGAACAGGCTGTGGTCACCAAGTGACCTGACGGCGGCGGCGATCGGAGTGCGACGCCCGCCTTGCCACCGAGCCGGTGACCCTCAACCCGCGCTGCTGTTGTCGGCCGCCGATGTGAACGGATCGGCGTGGAAGGCCTCTGCGGGCAAACCGCATCGTTGAACCAAGTCGGCCTGCGCCGCCGCCACCATCACCGGTGCGCCGCAGGCGTATACCTCATGCTGCGACAGATCGGGCAGGTCGTGCATCACGGCGTGGTGAACCCAACCGGTTCGCCCGAGCCACGCGTCCGCCGGCCGGGGCTCTGAGAGCACCGGCTCGTACCGCAGCAACGGCCATTCGGCCGCCACCGCCTGCGCCCACTCGTGCAGGTACAAATCAACCCGGCTGCGGCAGCCCCAGTACAGGGCCACCGGTTGCAGCGAGCGTTTGGCCCGCATCTCCTCGATGATGGCCTTGATGGGCGCAAAGCCCGTGCCCGACGCCAACAAGACGATCGGCTTGGCGCTGTCGGCTTGCCAATGAAAGCTGCCATAGGGCCCCTCCAAGCGCAGGATGTCGCGCACCTTCAAGCGGGAAAACACCTGGTCGGTGAAGACCCCGCCCGGGAGGTGCCGCAGGTGCAGTTCGATGCCGGGATGGCCGGAGCCTAAAAGCGCCAGCTGGCGGTGCGGTGCGTTGGCCATCGAGTAGCTTCGGCGCTGGCCGGTGGGCAGGATGAATTCCACGTACTGGCCCGCCCGGTACCGCCATTGCTCGTTGGTGGGCAACTGAAGCCGCAAAATGGCCACGTCGGGCGCCGGCTTGTCGATGCTGTGCACGCGCGCGGGCATCTTGCGCACTGGAAAATCGGCGGTGTTGAGCAGGCTGCGCGCCTCGATGATGACGTCGGTTTGAGGGGCGGCGCGGCACGTCAGGACCCAGCCGGCTTCTTCTTCGGCGTTCGTCAACGCCTTGACCTGGTGGGCGCCGTGGATCACGCGCCCTTCTTTCAACCGGCTCTTGCAGGAGCCGCAGGCGCCGTCCTTGCAGCCATAGGGCAGGCCCACCCCCTGGCGGATGGCTGCCATCAGGATCGGCTCATCCCGCTCAACGGGGAAGCTGTGCCCGCTGGGCATGACAGTGACAGTGAAGGACATGGCGAACATCCAAAGGAAGAAAAGGAAAAACCGCCGAAGTCAGGTGCAGGAACTGGCATCATCCAGGCCCTCTCAGCGCAGGCCGGCCCCCGTCGACGCCGGTCCATTGTCCCCCATGCCCCAAGCCCGATGCACCGCCCTGCCCCGCCGCTTCAGGCGCCCCTCCGTGTTGATCGTGGGGTGCGGCGATGTGGGCCTGCGGGTGGCAGCCCTGCTGCGTTCCAAGGTGCGCGTGTGCGCCCTAACCTCGTCGCCCTCCCGCCGGGCGGACCTGCGGGCCGCGGGCATTCGACCGGTGCTGGGCAATCTGGACCAGCCGGCCTCGTTGCGCCGGTTGGCGGCACTCGGCACCCGCGTGCTGCACCTGGCGCCGCCGGCGCCCGAGGGTCTGGCCGACCCCCGCACCCGGCACCTGCTGCAGGCGCTGACCCGCTCGCGCCAGGCCCGTCGGCTGGTGTACGGCAGCACCACCGGGGTGTACGGTGACTGCCAGGGTGCGTGGCTGGACGAGACGCGCCGCGTCGCGCCGCACACCGAACGTGCGCAGCGCCGCGTCGACGCGGAACGGCAATTGCGGGCCTGTGGCCGACGCCGACGCACCCAGGTGACCCTGTTGCGCATTCCCGGCATCTATGCGGCCAACCGCGAAGGCGGCCCGCAGCAGCGGCTGCTGCGCGGCACACCGGTGCTGCGCCAGGAAGACGACGTCTACACCAACCACATCCACGCGGACGACCTGGCTCGGGCCTGCGTGTTGGCGTTGTGGCGGGGACGCCCGCAACGGGTGGTGAACGTGTGCGACGACACGGTGCTGAAGATGGGAGACTACTTCGATGCCGCGGCCGCCTTGTACCGCCTGCCACCCCCGCGCCGCATCACACGCGCCGAGGCCCAGGCCGAGTTGTCGGCGATGACCTTGAGCTTTTTGAGCGAATCTCGGCGCCTGCGCAATGACCGGCTCAAGCGGGAGTTGCGGTTGCGGCTTCGCCACCCCACGCTGGGGTCAAGCGGGGTGGAAGGCGCTGGCTAGGCCGTGTCAACGCCGGCCGAAGGGCGACTGGCCGCGCCAGTAGCGGATCATCAGGAAAGCGCCCAGCATGCCGCCGAGGTGGGCGAAGTGGGCCACGCCGGACGTGGTGCCAGTCACGCCCAGGACCAATTCCAAGGCACCGAAGAGGGCCACGAACACCTTGGCTTTCATCGGAATGGGCGGAATCAACGGCACGATCGTGCGGTTGGGAAACATCATGCCGAAGGCCAGCAACAGCCCGAACAGGCCGCCTGAAGCGCCAACGGTGGCGGCCGCAGAGCCTAGCAATTCATTGACGATCAGTTGTGTCAACGCCGCGGTGAGCACACTGGCGCCGAAGAGTTGCATGAACCGCTTGGGGCCCCAAAGGCGCTCGAGCTCGGCGCCAAACATCCACAGCCCCAGCATGTTGAAGAACAGGTGGTTGAAGCCGCCGTGCAGGAACGCGTAGGTGACCAACTGCCACGGCATGAAGCCCTGGCCCACCGGGTACAACGCAAACATGTCGTTGATCCAGCCCCGCACGAAGTAGTCCAGGCAGAAAAACGCCGTGTTGATGAGCAAAAGCGCCTGGGTGACGGGAGGCAAAGAGGGCATGCGAGAGAGCGCGTGGGCGCTTAAAAGCTGCCGGTCAAGAACTGCAACCGACGGTGGAAGAAAAGGCGAGGCCCGATTGTAGGGGCTCCTCTTCACCGACTGGCTTGGCACAAAGAGCGACCCTGGCGCGTGCAGGCACAGCAGTGCGGAGCGGGCCCGTCAGCCTCAAGCGCTATGAGGTCAAGGGAGCACGCCAAACAAGCGAAAACAGGGGGAAGTGGTGCCGGAGGCCGGACTCGAACCGGCACAGTATCTCTACCGGGGGATTTTGAGTCCCCTGCGTCTACCAATTTCGCCACTCCGGCAAGAAGGGCTGGCGATGGCAGCGAAAGCGCCACCGCAAAGAGGCGAGATTATGACACAGCCGCCAACACCAACTCGCGCGCCTGCGACAATGCGCGCATGCCCCACACACACCCTGCTTACCTGACTTTGGAAGACGTCATTGGCCACACCCCGCTGGTGCGGCTGGTGCGCCTGGCTGGCCCTGACAACACCGAACGCAACAACATCATCCTGGCCAAACTGGAAGGCAACAACCCTGCCGGTTCGGTGAAGGACCGCCCCGCCATCCACATGATCCGCTGCGCGGAATCCCGTGGCGACATCCGGCCGGGAGACACCTTGATTGAGGCGACGTCGGGCAACACCGGCATTGCGCTGGCGATGGCGGCGGCCATCCGCGGCTACCGGATGGTGTTGATCATGCCGGAGGACTTGTCGATCGAGCGGGCCCAGACCATGAAGGCGTTCGGTGCGGAGTTGATTTTGACGCCCCGCTCGGGCGGCATGGAGTACGCACGGGACTTGGCGGAAAAGATGCAGGCCGAGGGGCAAGGCCGGGTGCTGGACCAATTTGCCAACGAGGACAACCCGCGGGTGCACTTCGAGACCACCGGCCCGGAAATCTGGAACGACACCGACGGGCAGGTCACCCATTTCGTCAGTGCCATGGGCACCACTGGCACGATCACCGGCACCTCGCGCTACCTGAAGTCTCGCAACCCACTGGTGCAGATCGTCGGCGCTCAACCGGAAGAAGGCTCCCGCATCCCCGGCATCCGCAAGTGGCCCCAGGCCTACCTGCCCAAGATTTTCGATCCGAGCTGCGTGGACGAGGTGCGTTCGGTGAGCCAGGCGGCGGCCGAAGACATGGCGCGTCGACTGGCCCGTGAAGAAGGCATCTTCGGCGGCATCTCAGCCGCTGGCGCTTGCTGGACAGCCTTGCAGGTGGCCGAGACGGTTCGAGACGCGACGATCGTGTTCGTGGTCTGCGACCGCGGAGACCGTTACCTGTCGACGGGGGTGTTCCCGGCGTGAGCGGATGGCGGCATCATGTGGCCATGGGCGTGTGTGCCGCCCTCTGCCTTTCCCCTTTGTCACCCACCGTTCCCTCCTTCCCTCTTTTCTCGGCCTAGACCCACGTAGGAGTTGCGCATCCATGCAGATCGACAAAGAGTTGGACGCCCGCGGCCTGAATTGCCCGCTGCCGATCCTGAAAGCCAAGAAAAGCCTGGCGGAAATGAGCAGCGGCCAGGTGCTGCGGGTGCTGTCGACCGATCCGGGGTCCAACCGCGACTTTCAGGCATTCGCCCGGCAGACCGGCAATGAACTGCTGACGCAGACCACCAACGGCGATGCGTTCGTGCACGTGCTGCGCCGACGCTAGGGCGCTGTCCCGCAACCCACACCGCCCTCAGACATGGAAACGCCGCAAGCCGGTGTCCCGGCGCTGCGGCGTCGTCGTCATCCCTGCCCTCGTGCGGCGATTTCCAGGCAGTCCAATAGGACTGCCGGACCCACCGCACGGGTTTCTCAGGCCTGCACGCCTTTGAGGTACTCGCGGAAGCCCGGGCCGAGTTGCGGGTGGCTCAAGGCCAGCTCGACGTTGGCCTGCAAAAAGCCTTCCTTGCTGCCGCAGTCGTAACGCTTGCCTTCGTACTGGTAGGCAAACACTTTTTCACGGCGCAGCAGGCCGGCGATGCCGTCGGTGAGCTGGATCTCGCCGCCCACGCCACGCGGCTGGTTGGCAATCTCGTGGAACACCCCAGGGGTGAGGATGTAGCGACCGGCCACGCCCAAGCGGGACGGCGCGTCTTGCGGTGACGGTTTCTCGACGATGCGGCTGATGTCCATCACCCGCTCGTTGACGGACGTGCCGGCGATGATGCCGTAGCGCTTGGTGTGCTCTTCCGGCACTTCCTGGACGGCCAGGATGGACGCGCGCCACTCGGCGTATTGGTCGACCATCTGCTTGAGGATGGGCGTCTCGCCGACCATCAAGTCATCGGCCAGCAAGACGGCGAAGGGCTCATTGCCGATCAGGCGTTGGGCGCACAGCACGGCGTGGCCCAAGCCCAAGGCCTGGGCTTGGCGCACGTAGATGCATTCCATGTCGTCCGGCTTGACGCTGCGGACCACTTCCAGCAATTCGTACTTCTGCGAGTTCTCGAGGGCCACTTCCAACTCGAAGGTCATGTCGAAGTGGTCTTCGATGGGCCGCTTGTGGCGGCCGGTGACGAAGATCATTTCCCGCACGCCGGCGGCGTAAGCCTCTTCCACGGCGTACTGGATCAACGGCTTGTCGACCACGGGCAGCATTTCCTTGGGCTGTGCCTTGGTGGCAGGAAGGAAACGGGTACCCAGCCCCGCTACCGGAAAAATCGCTTTGTTGACGTGCATACATTCCCTCAAGTTGTGTACAAAAAATCAGTTGTCCCCGCTCGAACGTTTCAAGGCGCCGGGCTCTTTGAGCGCCGCGGGCAGTCTGCTCAACCTCACCAGGTGGCTGACACGCGCCTGAAAGGTGACCTCGAACGAGTGGTCACGGGCAAACTGGCGGGCCTTGACAGACGCCATGACAATGTCCTCGCGGTGCTCATGGAGACGGGCAACAACAGCCGCGAGTTTAGTCGGTTGCCCGATGGGTGAAAGCCAGCCGGCGTCAGCGTACTCCACCACACGGCTGAAAGCCTCGTTGTCGTACCCGGCAATCGGCACGCCACAGGCCATGACTTCGGGGTAAGTGCTGGACGGATCGCCCTGGGGGTGGCAGCAGATGAACAGATCCACCTGCTCTTTCAGCAGCGGCACCCATTGGCGCTGGAAGTCGAGCACGCCTTTCAGCCTGACTTGCTCGGTCAGGCCCAGCCGCTGGATTTCCTCGGTCAGCTCGGCTTCGAGCACGCCGCCGCCGTAGATGTCGAGGACGAACGGCACACCGAGCCGGCGCAGCTCCTGGGCGAAACGGGGCAGGTCCTGCACCCCCTTCATCCGGATCAACCGCCCGCCGAAGACCAGGCGCAGGGGCTTGCGTTCGCGCAAGGCCTGTGCCTTAAGCCCGAGCAGGTGGTCGTCGATCACGTTGGCCAGCGGCACGCGGCTGTCAAAAAACAGCAGAGCATTCGGGTTCACGTGACGGTAAATGTCGTAGGTGGGCGCCCCGCTGCACTGGATGCCGGCGGCCATGGCCAGCGCCGTGCGGCGCTTCTTGTCCATGCGGGTCACCCACCATTTGCGGCGCAGGCGCAAGAAGGGATTGGAGACTTCGGCGTCAAGGATTTGCTTTTCGGTCTTCAGGGAGTACTCGCTGATGTAGACCAAAGGCACCCCCAGGCGCTGGCACAGGGTGGCCGTGGGCACTTCCGGGGCCGACAGGAACGCCAGCACCACCGCCGCGGAGGCGATGCGCTGGGCAAAGGCCTCCTCAGACGTGGGGCGCTGTTCCAGCTCGAAAGACAGCTGGCCGGGCATCACCTCGACATGGTCCATGTCGGAGCCGGTGTGGCTGGTGACGGTCACCAGGGAGGTCACCGGCCCGGGCCACCACTTGGCGTATTCGGCCACGCCGTTGATGTACTTCTGCGTCAGGATCAAGCCCCCGTTCGGTCCGCGCTGCGCCGTGATGGAGGGCAGCACAATCAATTCCCGGTCCGAAGCGGTGGGGCGGGGTTCAAGGGTCATGACGAAGGTTCGCTGAGGGAATGGGAGGTGGCGGTCGGGGACATCGTCCAAGCCAGTGCGCCGGCCCAACCGGGCTCCAGCAGCAAGGTGGTCACGCCCACGCGAACCCGGCTGCCGGAGTGGGGCAGCGTGAGATCGACGGTGTGCGGCTCGGCCGAGGTACCGACCATCACAGTTTCCAGGGGAAGGTTCAACCCCCACCCCAGGGACTTGACGAC
>JAZKHH010000042.1:0-5298 GCA_040385465.1 Pseudomonadota bacterium
AGGTGTTCCGCTCCAACACCGACACCAACCAGTTCGGCGTCTTGGTGCGCTGGACGGAATTGGAGGGCAAGAACAAAGCCTTGGCGAACCCGGCAGAAGTGGCCCTGTTCACACGCGCCGATGCCGTGACCGACGCCGCCGGTGCTGTGGGCACCGGAATGGCTGGCTTCACTTGCCCGGTGAATTTCACATGCCACCTTGTCTACATACGGCCATGAAATCGCAATCACGTGTCGCCCAACGCCCTGTGCGTGAATCCGGCGTAAGTTTGATCGAATTGCTGGTGGGACTGGCGATCGGCGCCATCGTGTCGGTGGCCGCTGTCAGCAACTTTGGCTCCACGCGATCGGCCTCGGCCACGGTGGGTGACAGCACACGGCTTCAACAGGACGCGGCCATGGCATTTCGCACCATCGGCCACCACATTCGGCAAGCGGGAGCCGTGAGATTGATCGACAACGGTGCTGGCCTGGTCACATTCACGGACAAGTTTGAAGGTTACGGGAGCTCGCTGGCGCCACAGGCCCTGCATGGAACTGATGGGGGTGACGACGACCCCGATATCCTCGAAATCGGCCACGACAGCGAAGTTTCACTGAACGCGGTGGACTGCCTGGGACAAAACGTGCTGGCCAATGTGGACATCGAAAACCGATTCGAACTTGTCGACCAAAACCTGCGCTGTCTGGGCTCCGGCAACGCCACCCCCGGACCGTTGATCGCAGGCGTTGAAGACTTTCAAGTGCGCTACGGCAGGCGCATCAACGGCAATCTGCAATACCAGGACGCAAACGCAGCCTGGACCGCGACCGACTGGAATTCGGTGGAAGCGATCATGGTGTGCCTGCGCATGGTCGGTCAGGTCGGCGGCCACACCGGCCAGAACATCGCAGGTTGCCGCAATGGCGAAGTCATCGCCGACGATGGCCGCATCCGCCGTGTGTTCGTCCGGGTATTCAGCCTCAGGAACATCGCACTATGAACCCCCGCCGCCAGCATGCTTCATCCCAGCGCGGCATTGCGCTGGTGGTTGTCATGGTGATGCTTTTGCTAACCACCTTCGTGCTGCTGGCCAGCAACCGCGTGGGCTGGCTCAACGAAAAACTGGTGGGAAGTGAAAGTGACCACGAACGTGCCTTCGCTGCTGCCGAAGCCCTGATTCGCGACGCCGAAATGGACATCAGCGGCCGTCAGTCCAATGGCCAACCCTGCGCGGGGAACGCAAGCTTCACCGGATGCCGCGCAGCGAACGCAGCGTATTTCCCGTTCGGCAAAGGCGACGACGACCTCGACATCATCGGGGCACGTGTGGCCAATGGGTTTGAAAAAATTTGCAGCCAAGGCATCTGCCTGCCAGCGACTACCGCGGCGCTGGAAGCAGCAGGCGCATGGACAACCAAGTTGGTCAACATGCAGGCGGCGGGTGCGAGCTATGGGCAGTTCACAGGTGCGAATCCGGGAGCAGCCGGCAATCCGCTGCTCACGGCGGGGCAGGCGTGGTACTGGGTTGAAGTTTTTCGCTATCCAGAAATTTTCACCAACGAAGGAATCGCGGCCTCCACCCCGTTGCCCGTGGGTGATCACCCGTTTGTCTACCGCATCACGGCTCATGTGCAGGGCCGAAAACCCGGCACCCAGGTGCGGTTGCGCTCTGTGTTCGTTCCGTACCTCGAAAGAGATTTCGACTGAAAGAGAGAAACCGCCATGCCATCCTTTACGTTCACCCGGCGCGCTGCCGCTCTAACCATCGCCGGATTCAGTCAGACCGTCGTGGCGGCACCTCTGTTGCTCTCGCAGGCGCCACCCACCCTGCCCCGGGATCCGGCGCCCAACATCATCGTCTCGGTGGACAACTCCACCAGCATGGGCTCCACCGGAGTTGCCGAACTGCGCACCGCGCTCAAAACCACCTTCGCCGCGAGCAATCTTCCCGACAACCAGATCCGCCTGGCATGGCAATCCATGCACGGCTGCAACACCATTCCCGGAAGCAGCACCAGCATCACGGGTATCTGCCGGGGATTCAACGGCATGCAAAGACTTGCCGGGCAACACCGCACCAACTTCTTCAACTGGGTAGATTCGATCGCCATCGTGCGAGGCACGCCCTCTCATTTCATGATGGACAACGCAGGCCAGTACCTCAGCGCCACGGGTCTGGGCATCAACAGCCCCTGGGCAGCCAATCCTGGCACTGACGAGCAGCCCGTGTTGTCTTGCCGCAGGTCGTACCACATCCTCATGACCGACGGAGAGTACGGCCACTCCTGGGCATCGGGTGAACGCGACACGTCTGGTCCGTCCGGCGCCCGCATCGTTCGCGGCGGCAACGCAGACGGAACCGATACCGTTTTGCCCGATGGCACCCTCTATTCCGTCGCCGCCTCCAACACGCAAACCAAACTCTACCGCGACACGTGGGGCAATTCCACGTCGAGTACACCGTTGAGCACACTGTCGGATCTCGCCTTTTACTACTGGTCGCGCGACCTGCAGCCCGGCATTCCGAACAATCTCCAACCGGTACCGGCCGAGCAATTTCCCCAGCAAAACTTCGGCACAACCAGTGCACCGGCTATATTGGAGAGCTACTGGAACCCCCGCAACAACCCCGCCACATGGCAACACATGGTGACCTACACCATCGGATTCAAAAGCGCGGCGCAATGGTCGACGAACTCGTCCTATCCCACCTGGATGGGCGACACCTTCTCAGGCCTTGCGCCGCTCATCCGGGGCGACAAGCCCTGGGTCACGCCTTTCTGCAACGCGTCGGTCAGCGGGGCCGGCAACCTTCCGTGCGACGGTGACGCCAACTATGAAATTCGCGCCGACGCGCGCAAGGCCGACCTGTGGCACACGGCACTCAACAGCCGCGGCCGTTTCATTCCGGCGCCCGATGCCCAGTCTCTGGTCACCGCATTCAAAGGCATCCTGGAAGGCCTCTCTTCGGAAAACGGGCAGGCTCGCGTGAGCATCGCCGCCAACTCCACACAACTCCGCACCGATGGTCGCATCTATCTGGCCAGCTACAACATGGAGCGTTTCAGCGGTGACGTGGAGGCATACAAGATCAGTGCGGCCACCCGAACGGTGGATACGCTGCCCGCCTGGACGGCATCTTCCAAACTCGATGCCGCCGGGTTGAACTGGGCCAACCGGCGCATCCTCTCGCATTCGGGCGCAGCAGGCATCAACTTCAGCTGGACATCGCTGAGTTCAGAGCAACAAACAGCATTGCGCGGCTCCGACACAGTCACCGTGGGCGGGCAAAGGGTGGACTACCTCCGCGGAGACCGCTCACGCGAGGCGCCGGCCGGCAGCTTTCGTCAGCGGGCGTCCCGCATGGGCACGGTCGTCAACTCCAATCTCTGGACGGTGGCTGCCCCAAAGCGGCTGAAGTTCGAACATGCCGGTCACGCCAGCTTCCGCTCGACGCACATCAACCGGCCAGAAGCGGTTTACATCGGCACCAACGGGGGCATGCTGCACGCCTTTGACGGTGCCGCAGGTGCGGAACGCTTTGCCTATGTGCCGCGCGCCGCATATGCCGGCCTGCGCGACTACACCTTGCCCCAATACACCCACCGCCACTTCGTCGACGGCCACCCCTTCACCGGTGATGTCGATACCAGTTGGGTCAACAACGCGAGCACGACGCCCACTCCCGTTTGGCGAACCGTTCTCGTCAGCGGTCTGGGAGGTGGCGGGCGGGGCTTTTTCGTGGTGGATGTCACCGACCCCACAAACGTGAGCAACACATCTGTCTGGTTGGACAACACATTTCCGGGCAACTCCACTGGCGCATTCGTCGGCCATCAGGACGTCGGCCACATTTACGGCGCGCCAGTGACCGACACCTTGTCCGGCGGGCGCAGCGAACAAATTGTCAAGCTCAACAACAAGCGCTGGGCCGTGGTGCTGGGCAATGGCGTGAACAGCTTCAATGAGCGGCCGGTGTTGCTGATCCAGTACTTGGATGGCGATCGCAGCCTTCTGCGCATCGTGGCCGACTCCACCGCGAGCGCGTCGAATGGCTTGGCGCCGCCCCGACTGGTCGACCTCAACGCCAACGGCACGATCGACATCGCCTACGCGGGGGATCTGCGGGGACAACTGTGGAAATTCGATCTCTCCAGCAAGAACGACACCGACTGGGGCGTGAGCGCCTGGGACGGTGCCGCGCAGCCCTGCAAGGATTCCACCGCCTGCAAACCGCTCTTCGTGGCCCGAGACGCCGCGTCGACCGTGCAACCGATCACCACGGCACCTTTGATCATGGTCCACCCCATGGGGGGGATTCAGGTCATGTTCGGGACCGGTCAGAACATTCAGTCGAGCGACCCCGCCAACGCCGCCTTGCAGACGATCTACTCCGTTTGGGACAAGAGCACGTTCACGCCCATCATCGATGCTCTCGACACGGAGGCCAAACGGCTCCAGCTGGCCGACGTCCTGCCCATCACGACCGGTCGTGCCGCGCTGGTTCAACAGAGCATCACCACCGCGGTGACCCAAACAGAGACAGACGGCGACGTGGTCGACACGATCTACTCCAACTCCACCGACAACACCATTGCGTATTCGCGCACCGACAACACGGCAAAACGCGGTTGGTTCATGGACTTGCCGCTCAGTGGTGAACGCGTGCTCAATCCACCAAGCCCCCTGCAAGGCCAGCGGGTGATCATCCCCAGCATGGCTCCATCCCCCACGGCAGGTGGCGAAAGTTGCAACCCTCAGGCCGCCGCCGGGCAGGCCAGGGTCACCGTGCTGAATATGATCACTGGCCGCCCCTCTTCTTCGCCTGTGTTCTTCAGCAGCGATGCCAGCATGAATATGAAAAATGCCACGAGTGTGCTGGTGGCGTCGGACGAGCTCGTGGGTATCGATGGCCTTCAGGACGTTGATTTTTTCAACGTTAGCAACCAGGGCTATGAGGGTGGCGGCGAGCTCGGGACGAACGTCGTCAACGGTCCTGGCTCCGTGGAGACATGTGCAGGCAGTGGCTGTATCCCGCACGGAAAACTGCGGCTTGGCAACAGCCGAGGCGCCCGCGCCGACTGGCGGGAGGTGCGCTGATGTCCTGTTTCCGCCGCCTAAACCACGGTTTCACGTTGATCGAACTGATGATCGCGGTGGCCGTGGTGGCGTTGCTCGCGGCGGTGGCTTTGCCCAGTTACTACGAGTTTGTGATGCGAAGCCACCGCGCCAATGCACGCGCGGCGCTTTTGCAGGCTGCCCAGTGGATGGAGCGCACCGCCACGGCCCAGGGCACCTATCCGCTCACAGCCGCCA
>JAZKHH010000043.1:0-3474 GCA_040385465.1 Pseudomonadota bacterium
CGACGAGAAAGAGGCCCAGCAGGCTGTACCAGAAGGTCTGCCCGCCGTGCTTGGCCAGGCGGATGTCCTGGTTGTAGTCGGTCTTGAAGAGAAAACGCATGTCAGACCTTTTTCCGCAACTTCTCGCCGAACAAGCCGTTGGGCTTGAGCACCAGCATGATCAGCACCACGATGTAAGGGGCCACGTCCTTGAATCCCTCGGGCAGGTAGAAGCCCGAGAACGACTCGACGATGCCGATGATCAGACCGCCCACGATGGCGCCAGGCAGGCTGGTGAAGCCACCGACCACCGCAGCAGGAAAGGCCTTCAGGCCGATGAAGCCCATGTTGGCGTGCACGAAGGTGATGGGTGCGAGCAGCAGACCGGCGATGGCCGCCACGCTCGCCGCCAGGCCCCACACCAGACCATTGAGCCGCTTGACCGGAATGCCCATGTAGTAGGCGGCGAGCTGGTTCTGCGACGAGGCCTGCATGGCGATGCCCAGCTTGCTGTAGCGGAACATGGCGAACAGGCCCAGGCACAGCACGCCGGTGACGCCGATCACCACGATCTGCTCGGCCGAGACCACCAGCGTGCCCATGCGCAGCACCTCGCCGGCGTAGGGCACGGGCAGCGTGTGGGTGTCGGTGCCGATGTTGGGGATCATGGTGATCAGGCCGCGCAACACGTAGCCCACACCGATGGTGAGCATGACGATGGAGAAGGCCGGCTGCCCCAGGATGGGGCGCACCACCGCGCGTTCGAGCACCACGCCGAAGAGGCCCATGGCGATGATGGCGGCCGGCACCGCGAGCCAGAAGGGAAGGCCCAGCACGGTCATGGCGGCCAGCGCGGCGAAGGCACCCACCATCATCAGGTCACCCTGGGCAAAGCTCACGGTTTCGGTGGCCTTGTAGATCAGCACGAAACCCAGGGCAATGAGTCCGTAGATACAGCCCTGGGCCGCACCGCTGATGAGCAGTTGCAGCAGTTGCACGCATGTCTCCTGTTGTGTTCTGGCGCCGCTGATGGGGGAGTGTGTTGCTGCAATCTTTGTGGCAGGCCCCCCATACGGTGTGGGCAATTTATAGCTGTCTTGCCCGGGACTGACGCTAGGGGTTGACCCCCATCCCATGTCGCTCAGGCGCCATGAAGATCGAGGCCATGAAGTCCATACGCATCGGCGCCGGCCTCGGGTTTTACGGCGACAACTGGGAACCCGTGGCCGCGAGCATCGAACGCGGCGGCGTGCAGTTCATCGCCAGCGACCACCTGGCCGAACTCACGCTGGCCATCCTGCAGAAAGACCGCCAACGTGATCCGGCGCTGGGCTACGCGCGCGACGTGGTGCCCATGCTCATGAAGCTCTGGCCGCTGATGCGCGAGCGCGGTGTGCGCTTCGTGTGCAACGCCGGTGGGCTGAACCCGCGCGGCGCGGCGCAGGCGGTGCTTGCTGCGTTCAAGGCCAAGGGCTGGCAGGCGCGCGTGGCCGTGGTCACCGGTGACGATGTGTTGCCGCGGCTGCAAGACACCGCGGCATCCGGCTTCGACCACCTTTTCACGCGCGAGCCGGTGGCCGGCGTGCGCGAGCGGCTGGTGTTTGCCAACGCCTATGTGGGCGCGAAGCCCATCGTGGATGCGCTGGACGCGGGCGCCGACATCGTGATCACCGGGCGCGTGGCCGACGCCGCGCTCTTCCTCGGCCCGCTGGTGCACGGCCTGGGCTGGACCTTGACTGGTGCGACCAGCAAGCAAGATCTGAACCGTCTGGCGCAGGGCCTCACCGTGGGCCACCTGCTGGAGTGTTCGGGGCAGGGCAGCGGCGGCAACTTCGGCAGCCAGGGCGCGTGGCAGGCCATTCCCGATCTCGCGCACATCGGTTACCCCATTGCCGAGGTGCATGAAGACGGCACCGCGCTCATCACCAAGGCACTCGAGACCGGCGGGCGCATCAACTTCGACACCGTGCGCCAGCAGTTGCTGTACGAGGTCCACAACCCGCACGCTTATTTTTCGCCCGACGTGGTGCTCGACATGGGCCACATCACCCTGCACGACGAAGGCTTTGATCGCGTGCGCCTGACGGGTGCGCGCGGCACCGCGCCCACCGACACGCTCAAGGTGGTGGCTGGCTTTCGCGACGGCTACAAGGCTGAGGTGACCTGGGGCTTTTCCTGGCCCGACGCGTGGGACAAGGCGCAGGCCGCGCAAGCCACCATCCGCACACTGCTCAAGGACAAGCGCATTGCGCATGACGAGCTCTATGTGGAATACCCCGGGCTCAATTCCGCACACGGCGCGCTCGCGCCGCTGCCGAAGGAGGACGCGCTCAACCAGGCCAACGAGATATGGACGCGCCTGGTGCTGCGCACGCAAGACAAGGCCGCCGCCGACGGCTTCGGTCGCCTGTTCCCCTGGATCGGCCTGAGCGGCCCGGCCTACACCTGTGGCTTCACGGGGCTGCACAACACCAGCGAACTGCTGGGCATCTGGCCCACGCTGATTCCTCGCGCGGTGGTGGAGGCGGGTGTGACGGTTGAACTTCACGGGGAGATCGCATGAGCCAGCTCCGCATCCCTCTTGTGGCCATTGCCCATGCGCGCAGCGGCGACAAGGCTGACTGGGTGGACTTCGGTCTGTTTGCGTGGAACGAGGCCGGCTACCGGCTGCTGGCGCGCGAAGTGACCGCCGAACGTGTGCAGGCCCATTTCGCGCCCTGGTTGCCGGGTGAGGTGGACGCCTGGCCGCTGCCCAACATCCTCGCGCTCAAGTTCGTGCTGCGCGGTGCGCTGCAGGGCGGCGGCGCGCGCAACCTGCGCCTGGACAACCTGGGCAAGGCGATGGCCGGTGCGCTGTTGCGCATGGAGATCGAGGTGACGCAGGTGGAGCTGGAAGAAGCCTTGAACACGCCGCGCGTGGGGGTGTGGCCATGAGCGCCGTCACCACCGACAAGCTGGGCGAGGTCTGGGTCGTCACGCTGGACCGCCCCGATGTTCGCAACGCAGTGGACAGCCCCACAGCACACGCCCTGCACGCGGCCTTTCTGGCCTTCGAGGACGACGCCCAGGCGCGCGTGGCGGTGTTCCACGGCGCGCATGGCCACTTCTGCGCCGGCTGGGACCTGCAGTACGGCGCGCGGCTGGCGGCGTCGGGCGAGACCGGCGGCCTGGACCTCGACTTCGACGCCCAGGACCCGCGCGCCCTCGGCCCCATGGGCCCGTCGCGCCTGCAGCTCACCAAGCCGGTGATCGCCGCGGTGAGCGGCGCGGCCGTGGCCGGTGGCATGGAACTCGCGCTCTGGTGCGACATGCGCGTGATGGAGGAAGACGCCTATTTCGGCGTGTACTGCCGCCGCTTTGGTGTGCCGCTGATCGATGGCGGCACGGTACGCCTGCCGCGCCTGATCGGCATGGGCCACGCGATGGATCTGATCCTCACGGGCCGCAAGGTGGAGGCGGCCGAATCGCTTCAGATGGGCCTGGCCAACCGCGTGG
>JAZKHH010000044.1:0-2544 GCA_040385465.1 Pseudomonadota bacterium
GGGCTGCAGCGGCTGGTGCCGTGGGCGCGGGAGTTGGCGGAAGTTTCCATGAGATTTTGCTCGCAGGTTGCAAGTCAAAAATCTTAGGAAACCCGTGTGGCATGGGCATGACAAAACCGATTCAAAAGGGCTTGTGTGATGTGCGGAACACATACGGCCATGTCCCTGGAGTGGGATGGATTGAGAGGGCCCCCTCTGCGTGGTTTGCCATCAAAGGCATTTTCAGAATCAATGGGCGGCTCTTCGCACCCACTTCCAACGTCAGCGCCTGGCCGGTGGCACGGCGCTTAAAAAGCACTGAGCCACCGGCCTCCGATCTCAAGACATGCTGGCGTTGTCGCCTGGTTCAGGCTCCTCGCCGCGTGGATCTTCAGTGGTTTTCTCGGTGTAGACATGCAATTCCCAGTTAAGCCGGTTGAGGGAGGAGCCCTTGTCACGCGGGGTGTTCAGGAAGTACTCCCACTCGGCCTGCTGGAACTCGAAGTAGCTCTTGTTCGGATCGGTGTTGTCGTTGCCGTAGATCGAGAAGGCATAGCGCAGGTACTCCAGACGTTCGCCCCATCCTTCCTGGGTCACGCCGTCGTTTTGCAAATCTTGGAACCACTGGGTCTGGTCGTCAGACAGGTTCTGCAACTTTTTGTGCCGAGCGGCCGAGTCCATGATGGCGGTGACCATGAAGGCCCCCAGCGCCAGCACGGAGCCGACCAGGAACATCGGCGCGCTCAAGGCCATGACGGCGGGCGCCACCACCATGAAAAGGTTGGCGGTGCCGATGACGCCGGCCCCGGTGACGAAGGCCCCTCCAGCGATGCTGAGGCTGTTGCTCACGATGCCAGCGGTGTTGCCATCCTTGCGAGCTTGGTGCAAGCCCATCGCGCCGATCACGATGTCGGCGATGCCGGCCAGGTCGGTGATGGTGCCCAGCACCTTGATCACCGTCACCGCCGCGCGGGTCGCGCCATTGAACTTGTAGGTTGTTGCAAGGTTCTCAGCCGACTGCTGTACGACGGCCCGGTCTCCAACCACGACGTCGTCCAAACCACTCTCGGCGTCCCGTGCTGCCATCATGCTTTCAAAACCATTGCTGGCGAGTTGTGCAGTCGGCGACGGCGTGGGCGGCTGGTCCGGCACGGCGACGTACCCGGGTGGAGCCGAACTGAACAGCGAGTTGACCTTGAAGTCCATGGCCTCTGTCCACGTCCCTCCGACGCTGCTCAAGCCCAAGACCTTCTTCATGGTGTCGAAGAGTTTCGCCAGGCTCAATCCCATGTGGTTGCTGACCGACAGGAACGAGATGAGGTCGCGTGCCGCGCCCCAGCGATCCAACGCCGAGCTGTCTGCGGTCCAGGCACTGTGGGTCACTTTGTAGGCGAACGAAGCCATGGCCGCACCGCCACCGATCGTGCCCCAGACGCCGTACTTCTGACAGGTGTCAAAAAACTTGGCCAAGTCGCCACGGTGCTCCACCGGCACGAGGGCTTTTTCCATGAACTTCGTGAAATCCGCGTCGGTCATCGAACTGATGTTCCTGCCGGATGTGCGAGCTTCGACCAACCATGATTTGATGGTGGATGCCAGTTCCTTGACGTTTTGTTTGCTGGCCAAAAACTTGTTGAAGTAGTCGATCAGCGCGTTGGCGGTTGTCGTACCGTGCCGGCTCAGGCTTGAACCACTGCGCAGCGCCTGGATGAACATGGTGATGGCGTCGGTGACCGCCTGATCGAAATAGACGTTGTCCACCAGGGTCGGATCGTCCAGCAGGATCTGCAGTTCTCCGCCCAATGAATTCAGGAGCAGCGTCTGCGCCACTTCGGCGGCTTTGGTTGGATCCAAGATCGTCAGCACCCCGATGTCTTCCTGGTACATCTTCTCGGCCTCGTAGCTCAACCCTTGGTCCTTCAGCGCCTGCAGGGCGGCGGCGTACTCAGGGCTGAGGATCAGGGCGGAGAGGCTGTCGACGCGCTCTTGCTTGTCGGGCAAAGCAGCTGCGATGCTGGCCTTGAGGCCGGCGTTGTAATCCTCCTGAATGGTGAGGTCCTGCAGCAGCTCGGCAACCTGTGCGTCCAGGGCGACAGGGTCGATCAGCTCGGCCACGTCCTCCGGCGACATCTCACTGTAATCGGGGCTGTGTTCCCCGCCCGGATAAGTGCGGTTCGTTCCGAAAGTGCCACCACCGCTCTCGTAGTAAGGCAACAGGCTGTAGCCATTGGACAAGGCGCCGCGGGCCTCGAGCGCGCGCAACAGCTGGGCACGCGGATCGTCGGGCGCCATCTGGCCGCTGGCGAGCATGTCCCGGTACTTGGTCATCAGGTTTTGCACCGTCAGCTCGCCGATGGTCAGGAACTCCGAGTTGGGGTCCTCAGGGTCGGAACGCGTCGTGCTCGGCAGCGACAAGATGTCCGTCTCGGCGGCTGTCGGCAGGCCGTACTTGGCGCGCACCGCGGCGATGGCCTCGTCGCTGCGGGTCTGGAACAGCGCGTCCACCTGGTTGTACAGCTCGAAGTTGTTTTCCTTGGTGACGATGATCTTGTCGCCCGAGGCAGT
>JAZKHH010000045.1:0-2609 GCA_040385465.1 Pseudomonadota bacterium
CTTTGTCGGCCGCCGCCGCAGCGGCCTCCGCTTTGACCCGCTGCGCTTGTTCGACTTGCAGCCCCAACAGACGCAGGGCATCGGCGCGTTCGGCTTCCCGCTGGGCGGCCGCTTGCCGACGGACTTGTTCGGCGGTGGCGGCGGCCGCAGCCGCCGCCTCGGCGGCGACTTGGCGGGCTTGTTCGGCCTGCCGGGCTTGCAGGCGCTCGGCCTCCAGGCGGGCTGCTGCTTTGAGTTGTTCGGCTTCTTGCTGGGCCGCGGCCACTGCGGCTTGTTGCCGGGCCTGCTGGGCCGCCGCAGCCTGCCGAGCTTGCTTGGCTGCCTCGGCCTGCTGGCGGGCCTGTTCGGTGGCCTGCAGGCGTTCGGTTTCCACTCGGCGCGCAGCGGCCAGGTCGGCCTGCTGCTTTTGTGCCGCAGCCGCCGCTTCTGTGCGAGCGGCCTGTGCAGCCTGGCGTTGGGCGTCAAGTTGCTGTTGTTGTTGTGCGGCGGCTTCGGCGTGGCGCTCGGCTTCGGCATTGGCCTGCGTGGCCTTGGGCTGCCCGTCCACCCCCCTGTCTGCCAGTGTCAGATCCAGGTCCAGGACGACATCGGTCTCACGCGGCGGCACGGCGTGTTCGGAGCGCCGGCGCCGGAAGGCGCGGTGCACGCCCCATGCGCCGATGCACGCCAGCAAGATCCCCAGGACAACCCAAGGCAGGTATTCGCTCATGACGGTGAAGCCTTTGGAAACAGCCAGCCCGGGCCAAGCGCGCAAGGTTTGCGTGCAGGCTGAACTGGACCACGGTGGCCAAGCGCTAGGGTAACGGCAGAGAGCGCACTCGATGCGTTGACATGTGTGAGATCTGTTTGCTAATTGCGCGGATTGCAGGGGTATGAGGGCCCCAGGGTGCTGCAAGTCTGGGGTTTTGCCCTCATGGGGCACTCACCCTGGTGAGCAAGTCCTGGGATTTGAGAACAAGCTCGAGGGCCTTGATGCAGGCCTCAGCCGATCGGCTTGCGGCAGGTCGGGGCGTTGTTCGAGCCTGTGGGTGCGACGGCCGCTGGGCCCTCTGGATGGCCGCCAACCCATGGCGCTTTTGATGGCTTGCAACATGGGAGTGGGCATCGCGCCACGCAGGGTTTGCTCTGCTGTCGGGCGGGTGGTCTAAGCGTATACGCTGATGTCTGAATACGTAGTATCCCGTCGATGTCCCATCCTAAAATTCGAGTGCGTCAATTTGCAGGAGCAACGTAAATGAAAACAATCTCTTTGATCAAACAACTCAGCGTCGTCGGTTTGGCGATGGCTGCCACCGCCGCCATGGCTTTTCCTGAAAAAGAAATCCGTGTCGTGGTTCCGTTCACCGCCGGTGGCCCCACCGACGTGGTGGCCCGTGCCGTCGCCGAGGCGATGCGCAAGCAATTGAACAGTCCCGTGATCGTCGAGAACCTCGACGGCGCTGGCGGCACACGCGGCGCGGGCACGGCCGCTCGGGCCAAGGCCGACGGCCACACCGTGCTGATCCACCACATTGGCATGAGCACGGCACCGGCCCTGTACCGCAAGCTGGCCTTCAATCCGATGAACGATTTTGAGATGGTCGGTTTGATCAGCGAAGTGCCGATGACGATTGTTGCGCGCAAGGATTTCCCTGCGAACAACATCAAGGAGTTTCTGGAGGTGGTGAAACAGGATCCGGCGAAGTGGAACATGGCCAATGCGGGCCTGGGCGCCGCGTCGCACCTGTGCGGCATGCTGCTGCAAACCGCGATGAACGCCAACCTGACCACCGTGCCGTACAAGGGCACCGGCCCGGCCATGACGGACTTGATGAGCGGCCAGGTCGACTTCATGTGCGACCAGACCACCAACACCACCGAGCGCATCAAGGCCGGCAGCGTGAAGGCCTTCGCCGTCACCACCAAGACCCGTCTGAAGCTCGACGGTCTGTCCAACCTGCCCACCGTGGCGGAATCGGGCCTGCCCAATTTCGAGGTGACGGTGTGGCACGGACTGTACGCGCCCAAAGGCACGCCCAAGCCGGCACTGGACAAGCTCAACGCTGCGCTCAACGGCGCTTTGAAAGATCCTGAGCTGATCAAGCGCTTTGAAGGTCTGGGCACTTCTCCCGTGACCCCGGAAAAAGCCACCCCGGCTTACCACACCACTTACCTGAAGTCGCAAATCGACTTGTGGGGTCCGGTGATTCAAAAGGCAGGCGCTTTCGCCGACTGAGTGACGACACCCTTCGGGGTGTTTGCTAGGCAAAGAGAGAGCCGCGCACTGCGCGGCTTTTTTCGTGGTTGCACGCCCGACTGGGGGGCGGTGGCGAGCGGCGTAGGCCGTGGGTTTCTGGGCGCCTTGGTCATCGGCCGCCTGTGCGGGATGCCACCGTTGAGGCCGCACTCGGTTGTGCTCGGCTGAGTTGAGGGCACGTGACCACCACGTTCCCACCCAGCCTTCGGTCCCTTCGCACCATGGGTTGGCAGGCCGCAGCGGCTTGACCCAAGAGACGCGGCAGGTGGCTGCGGGGTTCAATCCGGCAGGTCTGGTGCTGGGCTGGTGCAGTGCAGGGCAGTGTGTCGAGGGCTGCCTGCCACGCCGCCCGTGGCGCTGAAGTGGGGATTGG
>JAZKHH010000045.1:2709-4064 GCA_040385465.1 Pseudomonadota bacterium
GCAGTGTGTCGAGGGCTGCCTGCCACGCCGCCCGTGGCGCTGAAGTGGGGATTGGCCGCGCGGTTCCTCATGCAAAGAAGCCCAGGGCTGCTGGGGCAGTCCTGGGCTTCTTTCACAACAACCTGCTGGCAGGGTGTCCGAGCGTCATGCCTTGGCACGAAGCCCGGACAAGGGTGTCTGTCAGTCTTCTTCCTGGAAGGCTTCGTCGCGCTTCTTGCGAATGAACGGCAAGGCCACGACGACCAGCAAGATGACGGCGACGACCAGCAGCGAGGCCGACAGGGGGCGGGTGACGAACACGCTCCAGTCGCCGCGTGAGATGGTCAGCGCACGGCGCAAATACTCTTCCATCAGGGTGCCGAGAATGAAGCCCATCAGCAATGGGGCGGGCTCGCAGTGCCATTTCTTGAAGTAGTAGCCGGCAATCGCGAAAGGAATCGTCATCAGGACGTCCCAGACGTTGTTGTTCAGGCTGTAGGCACCGATGCAGCAGAACAACAGGATGGCGGGGTACAAGAACCGGTAGGGCACTTGCAGCAGCTTGATCCACATGCCGACCAACGGCAGGTTCAAGATCACGAGCATCAGGTTGCCGACCCACATGGACACGATCAGGCCCCAAAACAGCGAGGGGTTGCTGGTCATGACCTGCGGCCCGGGCTGGATGTTGTGGATCATCATCGCGGCGATCATGAGGGCCATGACCGGCGTGGTCGGAATGCCCAAGGTCAGCATCGGGATGAAGGAGGTCTGCGCGCCAGCGTTGTTGGCCGCCTCCGGCCCTGCCACGCCCTCGATGGCCCCCTTGCCGAACTCTTGCGGGCGCTTGGACAATTTTTTCTCGACGGCATACGACGCGAAAGAAGACAGCACCGCTCCGCCGCCCGGGAGAATGCCCAGCACCGACCCGAGCAGCGTGCCGCGCACGGCCGCGGGGCTGCCGCGTTTCCAGTCTTCCTTGGTGGGCATGTAGCCGGTGACCTTGGCGGTCAACAGGTCTCGGGAGCCGCTGCGCAGGTTGAAGATGATCTCGGCAAAGCCGAACATGCCCATGGCCACCACAGCGAACTCGATGCCGTCGGCCAGCTCCATGGAGCCAAAGGTGAAACGCGGCACGCCGGAATTCACGTCGGTGCCGATCATGCTGAGCAGCAGGCCGAACACCACCATGCCCAAGGCCTTGATGATGGAGCCGTGCGCCAGCACGACGGCGGCGATCAAGCCGAGGATCATCAGCGAGAAGTACTCGGCGGGGCCGAACTTGAAGGCGACTTCAGCCAGCACCGGCGCGAAAGCGGCGACCAGGAACGTGGCCACCGTGCCCGCGAAAAACGAGGCCAGGGCCGCCGTGGCCA